>JBARJF010000066.1:0-25564 GCA_049800135.1 Candidatus Sulfotelmatobacter sp. | reverse complement strand
CGCGCTGCTCGAGCAGCTTCTTTACTTTGGGATGAATATGGAAGCCTTCGGGATAGCTGGTGAGGGGTTTGGTGAGTTCGGATAGTTGTTCGGCGGAGAGTCCGGTTTCCACTTCGAATTCCGGCTTGTGCAGGCCGCCGTAGTATTGGTCCCAATATTTGGGCAAGTCGCGCATCAAGGGCTTCTTGGTGACTTTGCCGGCTTTTCTCTGTGCGGATTCGAATTCGGCGCGAACGGCGGCGGCTTGCGCGGGGGCGTCGCTTGCGCCGATATCGTCGGCGTAGATTTCCCACAGTGGGGGATGGTCTTTGATTCTCTTGTAGAGCAGGGGCTGGGTGATGGTGGGGTCGTCGACCTCGCTGTGTCCGTGGCGGCGGTAGCCGATGAGGTCGATGACCACGTCGGTGCCGAAGCGGTAGCGGTATTCGGTGGCGAGGCGGGCGACGCGGACGACGGCGTCCACATCTTCACCGTTGACATGGAAGATGGGAATCGACTGGCGGCGCGCGATGCAAGCGGCAAAATGGGTGGAGTGCTCTTCGAGATAGCTGGTGGTAAATCCCAGCAGGTTGTTGACGATTACATGAACGGTGCCGCCGACCGTGTAGCCGGGAAGGCTGGCGTAGTTCATGGTTTCGGCGAGGATGCCTTGTCCGGCGAAAGCGGCATCGCCGTGAACGAGAAGCGGGAGATATTTTTCGCATCCGGCTTCGCCGGTGCGGTCTTGCTTGGCGCGAGTGCGGCCGACGGTTACGGGATCGACGGCTTCGAGGTGACTGGGATTTGAAACCAGATGGATGTGAACCTTGTTGCCGCTGCGCGTGAGGTATTCGCCGGTGGCGCCCATGTGGTATTTCACATCGCCGGAGCCGAGAACGCTGCGCGGGTCGACGTCTTCAAAACCGGCGAAGATTTCCTCGAGCGGCCGCCTGGCCACGTGGGCGATCACGTTGAGGCGTCCGCGATGGCTCATGCCCATCACGAGTTCGGCGGCGCCGAGACGCGAACCGGTATCGAGAATTTCATCGACCAGCGGAATCAGAGCGGTGACACCTTCGAGCGAGAAACGCTTGCTGCCAAGGTAACGCTGCTGCATGACCTGCTCGAAAACGTCGGCGCGGATGAGCAGGTCGAGAATGCGCCGCTGATCTTTTTCCGTAACCTCGAAACCCTGCGCGGGCGATTCCATGCGCTCAAAAATCCAGCGGCGGCGCTCAGGAACGTAGATGTGATTGATCTCGATGCCGATGGTCGAGGAGTAGATGGCGCGGGCCTGGCGGGCGTAGTCGCTGCCGATCTGCAACTCAACCGTGGGGCGCGGGCGGAGAAAGCCGAGGGGGTCGAGGTCACCTTCAAGGTATCCCCATTGGCGGAAAGCACTGAAGACCTCTTCGCGCTCGGGGGTGATGCTGTTGTGGGCAGAGGTTTCGACAGCAGCGCCAGCCGTGCCGTTGGGAATTTGGGATTTCAGGGTAGCCATATGAATTCGTTACTAGAATAACGGATGTTCGGGGGGTGTGAGGGATTCCGGAAGCCTTCTGACAAACAAATCCGGCCAGGAATGTTTCCCTGGCCGGTGGTAGACCAACAATTAGTCTGGACTTATCTGGAGAAATCGAAGGCCTCAAACAAGTCACTAATCGCCGGTCCGTTCACGGGAACGTACGGGTTGCCGGGTCTGGTTACCGGGTTCGGGAAATTATCCCGGCTCCGGAAACTAATCGTGCCGATGTGCCAGTTCCTCTCGATGAATTTGATGATGGAAACGTGGTCCGCATACCCGTGGGAGATATGGCCACCCATGGAATATCGCGAAACTATGAGCAATGGGATGCGCGTACCATCGCCAAAGAAGTCGAGCGGCTGAACGTAACCGGAATCGTAGTATCCGCCGCCTTCATCGAAGGTGATAAAGATCGCGGTGTCGTCCCAATAGGGAGAGTTCTCAACTTCGTCCACGATCTTTTTCGTGAAGCCCTCGAAAAGATTGAGCTTCGATGATGCCGGATGGCCATCGACATATCCGCTGGGCTTGACGATGGAAACTGCCGGCAACGTTCCCTGGGAAATATCCGAGTACAGGTCGACCGAATCCTTCATGTGCGCCTTCACCTGATCGGGGTGCGACATGATGGACGTGTCGTACTGGAACGGGTTGCAGATGTTGCAATATTCATCGGCGTTGGGTCCATTGGTTCCGTAATTCAGCTGGTACGGGTCGTTGACGTAGTTGTTCCACTGATCGCCGTAGTACTTCCACGAAATGTTGTTGGCGTTGAGGTCGTCGCCGATGCTGGGCGTGGAAGAAGGCGGGACCGTGAACGGGGTATTGGATGGATTCTGGTCGGTATAGGCGTTCTTGCCGTTGCCGAACCAGCCCGGGTTGTAATTGTTCAGCAGATAGTAGTGGCCCTTTTCACAATTAGGGTTCACGTGGACGGATTTAAGGTAGGCCAGGATGGGTCCGACGCCGGGCTGCGTGGGATCGGAGCAATCACTGTAGGAGCCGCCGCCAAAAACCGGGGAAACGGTGTAGGGCGGTGGATAGCCGGCGTTGTAGCTGGAACCATAGCCATCCTGGCTGTACCAGTTGTTGGTGCCGGGAGCCGGATTTGGGTTTTCGACTTCAGCGACGGTTCCCTTATCCGGGTTGGGCTGACCGTTATAAGGAGCGGTGTAGACCACCTTGTTGTTCGGTGGTTCGGCGGGATTGCCTCGCGCATCACTGAACCAGATCATGTCGGCGTGGCCGAACATGATGTGATTGGCGCCGGTGCCTCCGTTTACGGATTGATGGAAGTTGTCGCTCATGGTGTAGGTATCGGCTAGGCTCTTGAAGTAGGGAGCATCGCCTTGCTGTACGTTGTAAAAGGCAAGGGAGGTCGAGCCTTCACCGGTGGTTTGCGCATCGGGAACGGTGGGCAAATAATTGGTGGTGAAGCAGGGAAGCGCATCGTCGTTAGAAGAGCAGAGTGGCGGCTGAGTGGTCCCGTTCGTGCCTGCACCGACAGTCGCCTCAACCCAGGAGAACAACTTCGCGTTGCAACCGGAAGGGTTGTCCAGGGTTGCGTGCTCCAGGCTGCAATTCAACTGCTGCCACATCTGATAGAAACGATGGACAGGGCTGGCCGCGTAGTCGTTGTAGGTGAAGGTGCTTCCGTTGGTTATCTGGAATGGTCCGGCGGGCAAGGTCTCGACGTCGGTGATGCGGGTATCGGGCGTATAGCTCTTTAGTCCGGTGCCCCCGCTAACGAGATCCTCATAATACTGAGAGCCCGGCAGTCCGCTTTCCGAGAGCTGCGCACACTTCACTGCCGAAATCGCCGGTGAGGTTCCGCAGGGGTTGGTACCAGAAAAATAGCCGCCCGGGCCGCCGGGACCGCCGACCAGCGGTGCAGGCAAGGTGTTGTTGGGAAATTCCTGCTTTGGCGGGTTGAGCAGAAAGGTATCGGTATCCGTTGCCGACAGCTGTTGGGCCTTGGCGAAGTTGGGACCGGGGATTGCGTTCTTGTTGGCGTCCAACTTGATGATACCTTCCGAAAGGAGGTTGTCGATTCTTTCTCCATTTTTCGGCACGTAGGTGGCGAACACGTGATCGAAACTGCGATTTTCTCCGATGATCACGATGACGTGTTTGATAGGCGAAGCGGTTTCCCAATCGCGGGATGGTCGTGGTTGGGAGGCCGCGCTGGCAAAGGGAGTGCAGATTGTGAACTGGAACATCGCAAGGCCCGCCAGTCCAATGCGCAAATAATGCACGCCTTTTGATGCGATGGATGTGAAAGTCATTTCCTCTTCTCCTCTTCACTTAGGTTTTAAGCTGCAGTTAGGTTTAAGTTGCTGGTTGAAGTCGAGACAGAATGTCAGGACACTTTTTTCGGGAAAGCTCAAGCCTCTTGAGTCACTGGTTTTCGAGTCGAGCTCGGTTGATTGGTTTTGAGTGTGACCAGTTCTCTGGAACCTGATCTCACCGGTTCATGGTTCGACGCGAATCATCCCCATCATTCCTTTGTCTTCATGTTCCAAAAGGTGGCAATGGTATACAAAGTCGCCCACAATATTTGGGTCGCGAAAATCCATCCGCAATCTGACGCTGGGATAAGCGAGAGCTTTGCCGTCGTAGTAAGGCACGTTGACGGTATCGCGAAGAAAGGGCTCATTGACGGGCCTCCCGCGGTAATCAAGCAGCATGAAGTGCAGCTGATGAATATGGAACGCATGGAGTTCGCTTGACCGGTTTTCGATGATCCAGTCTTCAACCGTTCCCAGTTTGGCGACGATGTTCGGGACTCCCGACTTGGGATCGAAGGGAGCAGGCTTTTGGCCCTCTACCGTGATGTAAAATTCGGTCGCGCTGTTCGGGTTGTTGGGGTCGAGAAGCTTCTCGGAAAAGTAGAGCCTTCGAACTCGCACGGGAGCGACGCTTCCCAGCCACGGCAACTGGGGGGGAGGAAGCGGTTGGGGCGAAGTGGCGAGCTCGGAACGTGGTTCCGGTGCGTCTTTGGAGGCGGTAATGATCGCGAGCGCGCGGTTGGGATCGTTCTCGCCGGCGGGGCCTGTATCCACGGTTTTGGTGACGAGAAGTCCCGGAGCGTGTTCGGGAGGCCCAGTGACGATGAATTCCACCCGCGCCCCGGGGGGCACGCCGAGGTGGGTTTGCCAGTCGACGAAATCTGCCGGCAGGCCGTTCTGGTTCAGGGGCACTCCGTCCAGGGCCACAAGGCCTAATGCTTGCGGTGTGTGACCGAATAGAACTTCCAGGTTGAGGTAGGTAATTGCCGACGCATTCACCACGCGCCACAGTTGCCGCTCCTCCGGTTTCATCTCGATCATTGCGGGCCGATAGTCGGGATAGGGCACGGGCACAAAATTGATGGAGATATCCTTGGCCGGCTTGCCGTATCCCGTGCCGGTATTGGCGGCGTCGCCATCGCGATCGAACAGCATCTTGGGTACGACTGGTTCCCATTTCGAGGGCGGCGCGTTGGGATGCAGCAGATCCTGATCGCGAATAACGAAAACTCTTTCCGGCAAGCCAGCCACCGCTTTATCCGCCCGCTCGATTCCTTCGACGACGATGGCGCCCGACGCGCCGCCGAGCACCTGCTCCTTGGCGAAACCATGAATATGCGGGTGGTACCAATACAATCCGGGGGGTTCGTTTTCCGGGATGCGGAATCGATACTCGAATGGCGGATCGTCCGGCTGAATCGAGGTCTTAAGCACATCGTCCTGATGGCAAACCGGAGGGATGGTCAAACCGTGGAAATGAAGATTGGTGGATACCGGCGTCATCAGGCCGCTGGTGCATGAGTTCCCATTCGTTTCGGCATCCATATGCATGGCATGGTGGCCGGCCGGGGCTGCCTCTGGATGGGAATCCGTCATATCGTTTTTCAGACTCAGGATGACAAGATCGCCGGGATTCACCCGAAGGGTGGGTGATTCCGCGCCGTTTTCATCGACGTAGCAGTAGCGGGTGGAGCCGTCGCTCTGCTTTGTGTCATAGGCCGTTAGTTCAAGTTTCAGCACACCGTCGTGGCTGCGCAGATCTTCCGGCTCGGTAACCACGCTGCCGGGTAAGGGGCGCGGGCAAAGTTCCGCCGCCTCCTGCGCGAGAACCCGATGCCACTGAGTCAAGCCCAGGAATAAGAACACGGCCATGAGGAGGTTCTTCGACATCAGCTGGTTCCCAAGATTCGTAATCAGATCAATGCCTGGTCTCTAGCGCGCTATACCGCGCCGGCAATGAACGGTTCGGGCCCGGGATGCCATCCGATACGACGTGAAGATGTGGGGTCCCTCCTGAAACTTGAATCGCCATCGAGGGCAAGAGTAGTCGGGCAACGTTTACGGAAAGGTAAAGCGGAGATGAATTCCCGAAGAAAAGAAATCGACAATCGTGTGAATGCTTAAGGCGAAAATGCGTCTAAACGCCGGGGATTCGCGTCTCCGAGGACAAATGTAAAGTTCAGGTTAAGAAATTTCCACAGACTGACCGGCTGTCTCCGGCCAGCTCCAAGAGGGAACGGCGGAAAGCGAAAGCAATGTAGACTGCATGAACCCCGGATTGCGGAGCCAAAAAAGCGCATGCCAACTCTTCTCGGAATTCCCTTGGACGTAAACTCGTCTTATTTGCGCGGAGCTGCGGGCGCGCCGGCGAAAATCCGAGAAGCGATGCGCTGCGACGCTTCCAACAAATGGACGGAACTGGGCGTAGATTTGGGAGCGACAGGCGCCTTCGCGGATGCGGGCGACTTGCGGTTGAACGATTCGCAGGAGAAGGTTAGCGATGACTTTGCAGAGATTGAGCGCGGGGTGGACGGGTTGCTGGGGAAAAACGAGTGTCCGGTATCGCTAGGCGGAGACCACTCGGTCACGTATCCAATTCTGAAGGCCTTTGCGCGGCATTATCCCGAATTGACGATCGTCCATTTCGATGCGCATCCGGATCTGTATGACGAGTTTGAAGGCAGCAGCATGTCGCACGCATGTCCGTTTGCACGCATCATGGAAGAGGGGTTGGCGAAGCGGCTGATAGAAGCGGCTGATACAGGTGGGGATTCGGACGATGGTTCGACACCAGCGCGAGCAGGCGGCGCGATTCGGCGTCGAAGTGGTGGGGATGGGTGCGCTTCCTGCCTACCGGCGGCTCGAAGTTCATGGGCCGGTTTATGTTTCGTTTGATGTGGATGTGCTTGATCCGGCGTTTGCCCCGGGAGTTTCGCATCGCGAGCCGGGAGGAATGACGGTGCGGGAGGCGATTGCTCATCTGCATGCCATCGAAGGGAGCATTGTTGGGGCGGATATCGTGGAATACAATCCGGCGCAGGATATTTCCGGGATAACGGCTGTGGTGGCGGCAAAGATTCTGAAGGAGATTCTGGGTAAGATGATTGCGGAGCAATAAACTGGGACCTTCGGTCTGAGGAAGGTTTCGGGAAAGGGAGCGAGGTTATGCAAGACAATGGTCTCTTACAGGTCGCGAGCCCATATACCGTGGACGAAACCGTGAAGCGGCTGGAATCGGTTCTTGCCGAGCGTGGGGTGCGGGAGTTCGCATTGATCGACCACAGCGGCGAGGCGGAGAAGGCCGGGATGAAGATGCGGCCGACGAAGCTGGTGATCTTCGGAAATCCGAAGGGTGGGACGCCGCTCATGGTGGCCGCGCCTACGCTGGCGATTGATCTGCCGCTGAAGGCTCTGGTTTGGGAAGACCAAAACGGCAAGGTCTGGATTGCTTACAATAGCCCGGAATATTTGCAGCAGCGGCACGGCGTGCCCGAGGACTTGATGAGGAATATTGCGGTTGCGGGCGCGCTGGTGGCGAAGGCTGTGGAATAATGCTGCCGACCCAAGGAAGACAGTTTGATTGAGGATTCCAATCGGGCGCGCGATCATTTAGCCAATGAACGCACCTTCTTAGCGTGGGTGCGGACCAGCGTCGCGATTGTGGTGTTTGGGTTTGCGGTTGGACGATTTGCCATTGCGATGCGGCAGTTGACGGAGTTCGAGGGCCGCGCCTCGAAAACGACTGGGCTTTCGGTGTGGATGGGGATGGGTTCGATGCTGGCGGGCGTGGTGATGGTCGTCGCCGGACTTGCCCGCTATCGAAAAACGCGGGCGCAGTTGGACGAGGGAAAGTTCGAGCCAGCGGGATTTATTGTCGACTTGGTGACGATTTTGACGGTGTTGTTTGGGCTGGCGCTGGCAGGGTACCTGATCTACGTGGAAAAAAGCCTGGGCTAGACATCGCGCTGTCAGCGATGCATTGCGGGGAACAGTTCTCAACGTCGAAAACCTATGGCGAACGATCCGGAGAAAAAAGCGGCAGCACGGGCAAGCTTGCGGTTCGTCAAGGATGGTCAAGTTGTAGGGCTGGGCACGGGTTCGACGGCGGCTTATTTCATTCAGCTGCTGGCCGAGCAGGTGAAGAAGGGGCTGTGCATTCGAGGTATTCCAAGCTCGGTGCGGTCGGGCAAGCAGGCAGCGAGCCTGGGAATTCCGCTGACCACGCTGGATGAGTGTCAGGAGATCGACGTGACCGTGGACGGAGCCGACGAAGTTGATCCGCAATTGCGGTTGATCAAGGGCGGCGGCGGAGCGCTGTTGCGGGAAAAGATTGTGGCTTCGGCGACCAAGCAGTTCGTGATTGTGGCGGATGCGACGAAGCGAGTGCTGGTTCTGGGAAGGTTCCCGCTGCCGGTTGAAGTGATCAAGTTCGCGCAGGCGTTGGTAGCGAAAAAGATCGAGGCCCTGGGTGCGGACGTGACGCTACGGCTGAAGGCGGACGGCAAGCCGTACTTGACTGACGAAAATAATCACATTCTGGATTGCCGGTTCGGACGGATTCGGGATGCGGATGGGCTGGCCCAGCGGCTTAGCGATATGCCGGGAGTAGTGGAGCACGGGTTATTTATCGGCATGGCCAGCGTGGCCCTAGTGGCCAGCGAGAACGAGGTTGTCGAGCTGCGGGCTCGCAAGAGGTAAGAACCTCTTGCCACGGAGGCGCGGAGTTACGAAGAGGACTTTTGGGTTGTCCTTCTCCGCAACTCCGCGTGTCCCTGGTGGATTAGCTGTTGCACGATCCTTAAGCGGACCGAGGCATTGAGATGGCAGCGGGAGCACAGCAGAGTCCGGATCACTCGTCGCGGCGGCGTTGGCTGCGATACCGCGTGCAGGCGCTGCTGGATGTGACCGTGCTGCGTTCGGGGATTCCGGATACTTTACCGGGACGGTCGATCGACCTGGGCGAAGGGGGAGTGGCCGCGGTGCTGGCCGGAGAATTGCTGCCGGGCGAGGCGGTGGGAGTGGAGATCCGCTTGCCGCTGGTGGCGGACCCGCTGCGCGCGCGGGCGCTGGTGCGGCATCACAACAAGCTGCGCCTGGGGCTGGAGTTTGTCGGACTGACGGCGGAGCAGCGCGCGGCAATTCTGGAATGGGCGGGAGAGACGAAAGCCGAAGCGGAAGCGGAACCCGAAGTGCGCGCGACGATTCCGACGGAAGCCGCTGCGAGTAAGGGTTCCGAGACTGGAGGATGGGGCGGCGTGCAGCCTCCTGCTCGAAAACGCCGCGGCCTGGCATGGATGTTCCTCGTGGTGACGGCTGCAATCCTGTTGGCAGTTTTATGGTCACGCTGGAATCGTGGATGGGAGGATCTGGAATCGAGCCTGCGGAACAATGGGGAGAGCGTGGCCCCGCCGCAGCCTCAGGCTCATGTTCCCGCTGACGTGATGGAGAAGCTGCTGATCCACCGCGTGGATCCCGATTATCCCGCGGCCGCGCGGCCAGCAAAGCTGCAGGGAGTGATCGTGCTGGATGTAGTAGTGGGGAGCGACGGTTCTGTGGTGGACGTGCGCGCGCTGAACGGACCGGACGTGTTGGCGCAAGCCGCAATGGATGCCCTGCGCTGGTGGCGGTTCGAACCCTACCGCGTCGAGGGTAAGCCCGTGGTGGTGGAGACAGAGGTCGCGGTGGAGTTCAAGCCTTAGCCTTTAATTTTACACATCGTTCTCCATCAAAAACGAAGCTTGGCGACAGGCACGTGCATTCACCCGCGGCGCTTGCGCAGGGCGCTGAGGATGACTATGCCGCTGACTGCAAAGGACACAATGGCGGCGAGCGCGGCGATCAGTCTTAACCCTCCGCTGAGGTGAAGGACGTCGGCGAATACGGCTCCGACGGAGAAGACAACTCCAAGTGCGTTGAGCCAAAGTGGACCACGAACCGAGGAAGCGCGAGCGGAAGAGGTGGACGCGGAAGAAGAAAGATCGGGACGCAGGCGAAGTTGCAGGAGCAATGCGGCCGCACCGATGGCCGCCACCACCACCAACGACACCGGACTCAGGAACGCTCGCCGGCTGGTATAGAGCACCACCAGCGCCAGAGCGGCAAGCAGCAGGGCAGCGGCGATGAGGGTCGCGCCGCGCGGCTGAGCCTTGGAACCGGGGTTGGAGGACTCGTCAGGCATGGATAGGGTCCCCAGATTTATACAGGCCTTGAGTCAGGTTTTCAAATCGGGCGCGCCGCCGGTAGCAGAATTCCTTCAGGTTCCCGTTGTCAAACGACTGCCGGTGAGCCATTCGGCGTGGAGAGGATCGCCGTGATTGACGGCGTAGAGGACGAGCTCGACCCGCGATGAGATACCCAGCTTGTCGAAGATGCGGAACAAGTACTTCTTAATGGTGTGCTCGCTGAGGTCGAGTTCGCGGGCGGTATCACGGTTGCTGAGGCCTTCGGCAACGAGGGCGACAACTTGCTCCTCACGCGGCGTGAGTAGTTGGTGGCCGCGGGAGTTGAGCACGCGCAGCGAAGGCACTTCGGAGATCAGGTCGAGCAGGAAAGTCAGCTGCTCGGTGTTGGCCCAGATCTGACCTGCTGCGACGCGCTGGATGCACCGGCAGAGCAGCCGGAAATGCGTGTCCGAGATGCAAAAGATGCCGCGGGCGCCAGAGCGGAAAGCGCTTACCACAAGTTCGCGGTCGTAGGATTCGACCAAAAGAACTTTGGCGATGGTGGGGTGAGACAGATGAACGCGGCGCATCGCCGCCATCTGGCTGGCGACGCTGACCGAATGATTCAGCGAAAGAACCACCACTTTGGCGGAGGAGGAGGCGACCGCTTGAAGGATCGATGACATGTCGACCGGGCAGGTGGCGATGTGAAACTCGGAACGGCGGCGCAAGGCGCCGGTTAGCAGCTGCGCCTGCATCCGGTTGGAGTCCGCAATGAGGACGGTGATTGCGGCCGAAGTGGCGGCGAAGGGCGGACTCATAAAGCAAGGCTCCGAATGAAACGGCACTGAGTGATGATCTTAGGGGCGCGCGGAGAGGTACTCAAGGAAACATGTCACATAATTCGGTTGGAGCTTTCAAATCGGGAAAGCCGGTTGGGATGCTGTGGAAAAGTGAAGAGTAGGCCTGGGGATATGGGAATCCACATCCGGGATCGTAAGGAGTTCAGGCGGAATATCAAAAGTGGTGGGCCTTCGCGCACCCTGTTTGCTCTTCCGCCCATGAGCGGATGTGATCTGGCGAACATGCAAGTCTACTTTCGTGGGTAACCCGCAGGGGAACAGTCTTGCGGCTCCATCGAAGAAGTCCGGTACGAATGAAGACCCGCGGCGCTCCGGGTTTCGGCAGAGTTCCACCTCCGAATGCGACATGCCCCCGTTAGTAGACAGTACTTCCCATGTCTTGTTGCGAAATCCGCATCGAGGTACCTTGCGCAACAGAGGGCTGCGGAAGCTGAGCAGCCCTCGGAATCCAGGAAAATAGAGCCCATCACGCAATGAAGCCCTTCGTTGGCTGGACAATAGTTGCGGTGATGGGCGTGTTGCTTTTGCAGCTTTGCGTAGCCGTATTCGCCCAGGAGGAAACGAGGAAGCAAGACCTGGGAACAAGCATACAGTCTTCTCAATCCGGCCAAACCGGGGCTGGATTGGGGAGCACGGGAATGACGGCTGCAAAACCCGGGCAAGCGGACGGCATGGGAAACCTCCAGCTCGGAGGGAGATACCGTCCGCTTTACCGGCTGCAGCGCAGCGACGTCGTGGCATTAAGCTTCACCCTGTCGCCGGAGTTCGACCAGACACTCACCATACAACCGGACGGGTACGTTGGCTTGAAGGACGCAAGCCCGGTGTTCGCCCAGGGACTCACGCTGGAGGAGTTCCGCGCGGCCGTGCGGCAGGCTTACTCGGGATATCTCCACAATCCCGAGGTGGCGGTGGCGCTGAAGGACTTTGAGCATCCCTAGTTCATGGTGGGCGGAGAGGTTGGACGACCCGGGAAGTATGAGTTGCGTTCGGAGACCACCGTGATCGAGGCAGTAGAGATCGCCGGCGGATTTACCCACGAAGCGAAGCATTCCCAGGTGCTTCTATTCCGGCACGTGAACAACGATCTGGTGGAAACGCACATTTTCAACGTGAAGAGGATGTTGAAGGGGAAAAACCTGGGCGAGATCTCCCAGCTGCGTCCGGGCGATCTGGTGTTTGTTCCGCAAAATTCCATCTCGAAGATCGCGCGGTTTCTCAGCAAGCCCGACTTAAGCATGTATGTGAGTTCCACGCAGTTTTAGCGAGCGACACAAATCAATCCGTATGCCCGACCTAGATCTAGTTCGCAAAAAAGACGAGGCGGCAGCGCCGACGATGCGGGAACTGGTGATGGTCCTGTTCCGGCAACGGAAACTTTTTGTCGGCGTTTCGGGCTTGGTCTTCGTTTTGGCGGTGGTTTATGCGTTCGCCGGGGCCACGTACCGTGCCCAGATCCGCGTGCTGGTCCGTCGTGGAAGGGCTGACCCTCCTGTAGCAGCGGAGGAGAATGCTCCTCTCGATTTTTCGCGGGTGCAAGTAACTGAAGAAGAACTGAATTCCGAAGTGGAACTGATGAAGGACGACGACGTGTTGCGCCGCGTGGTCGAGGAGAACGGTTTGGCCGCACACGACTGGCTGCGATGGCTTCGGCCCCACGAAGACCAAGCGGAGCGCGTGGAGCGAGCTGCCAGGCGCCTGGCAGAGCGGCTAAACGTGGAGGCGATCAAGAAGACCAACCTGATCGCAGTGAGCTATGACGCACCCAATCCGCAGCTTGCGGCACACGTGCTGCAGTCTTTAGCCACCGTCTACCTGGAAAAGCACATAGAAGTCCACCGGCCGGGCGGACAACTTCATTTCTTCGATCAGCAGACTGCGGTGTCGCGCCGGCAACTGGAAAACGCCCAGGAGAAGCTGGTGGACTTCACGACGAGCCATAACGTTGTGGTGGCGGCACAGCAACGCGACCTGATGCTGCAACGACTCGACGACGCAGAGGCGCGTTATGGGCAGACTCAGGTGGAGATGTCGGAGGCAGAACGTCGAGTCCATGAACTTGATACCCAATTAGCGAAGTTGCCTGCGCGGGCCGTTACCCAGGTTCGCACAGCGGATAATCCGCAGCTGTTGCAGACGCTGAAGGCGAGCCTGCTGGATTTGGAGTTGAAGAAGACACAGCTATTGACCAAGTTTGAGCCCAAACACCCGCTGGTGCAGGAGGTCGAGCAGCAGATCCTTCAGGCGAAGGCTGCGATTGCCGCTGCGATAGCGAACCCTCTGCGCGACGAAACCACGGACCAGGATGCGAACTATGAATGGGCAAAAGCCGAACTGCAGAAGGCGCAGGTTGATATGCAGGGATTGCAGGCCCGGGAAGCCACAACCAGCGCGCACTTGGTGGAGTATCGCACTCTGGCCCGCCAGCTTGGCGTGGACGCCATTACCCAGGACGATCTGACGAGCAGCGAGAAAGCGGCACGGGAAAACTACCTGCTCTACGTAAAGAAGCGGGAGGAAGCGCGGATGGGCGATGCGTTGGACCAGGGCGGCATCGTCAATGTAGCAATCGCCGAGCAAGCGGTCGTGCCGGCACTGCCGTTGTGGCCCGCCGGAACGGTCGTGCTGGTGGGTTTCGTCGCGGCCTTGACTTCGGGCGCTGGAGCGGCGTTCGCGGCAGATCATCTGGACCCCGCGTTGCGCACACCAGAAGAAGTGATGGCGTGCCTGGAAATCCCCGTATTAGCTTCGATACTGGAAGGAACGGACAGGCGGTTATCCGCCTGAAGGAGATGAGATGAGCGCGAACGTGGACGTGCTGCGCAGCCCCGAACGGATGAGGGCACCAGCGCAGGAAACAATTCCGCCGCAGGTTGAGATTTTTTGCGCGACGAACGATTGGAATCCGGAAGACTTCGCGCGCGAACAGATTCGCGGCCTGGTACACCGGGTGTTCTTTGCCGGCGGAGACCGTCCAGTGAAACAGGTCGTCTTCAGCGCGGCCGAACCACACACGAGCGTCGCCGACATCTGCGATCAGGTGGGGTGGGCTTTGGCGCTGGAGACGAGTGCGCATATCGCCATCGTCGACTGCAAACAACGGATGGCAGAGACGGTACGCGCTCACACTGGCTATAAGGGGAGTGCCGCGATTAAATCCTGGTCGACCCAGATCGCGATCAACCTGTGGCGCGTACCGGAACTCGCCTTGCGTGAATGCGGCGAGGAATCAGGGACAGGACGCTATTGGCTTTCCTGCCTTGCAGAGCTGAGGAATGAGTTTGGATATGCCGTAATTCACGGACCTGCGGCGGGGATTTCGAGCGAGGCTGCGTTGCTGGGACAGTTGGCAGATGGAATCATTCTTGTGGTGGGGGCCCGCAGCACTCGCAAGGCGACTGCACGCAAGATCAAGCAAACGCTGGAAGCCGCGCAGTCGCGAATCCTGGGAACGGTGCTGAGCGATAGAACGTTTCCTGTCCCAGAGCAGATTTATCGGCGCTTGTAGATGGACGCATGCCGGATGAAGCGCGGTTGAGCCCGATGGGCGCTCCGAGGACTATTCTAACAAGTAGTTGCTTCTTGCCGCAAATGTTGTGCTGCGGCAGGAACTGAAAACGCGGTGCAAAAGAAACTGGAAATGGCGGTGGGACTCAATGAGCGGTAGCTATGGGCTCCCGGCGGCAGGCGTTATCCCCTTGACAGAAGCACGGCCGCAGCAAGTAGTAGAGGCCGTCCTGCCGCAGTGGTTCGCGGTGCAGACGCGGTACCGGTTCGAGAAAACGGTTGTCGCACAACTGAACCAGAAAAGCTGCGAAGTCTACCTGCCCTTGCGGACCGAAGATCACAGGTGGAGCGATCGGCAGAAGAGGGTGACAATTCCCCTGTTTCCCGGGTACGCGTTCGTCCATATCGATCAGTCCCGCGATGCGCGGCAGACAGTGTTGCAAACCGCAGGGCTCATCGGCTTCGTGAGCTTTGGAGGGATTCTGGCAGTGGTGCCGGCGAAGCAGATTGAAGATCTGCGGCTGCTACTGCAAAAGAAGGGACTATTTTCCCTGCACCCATTCGTACACACCGGACAACGCGTGCGGATTCGGGGCGGTTGTCTGCATGGTTTAGAAGGAGTGCTGGTGCGACATGAAAAGGGAAAGCTGGTGATCTCAATTGAATCGATCCAGCGCTCGCTGGCGATTGAGGTCCAGGGGTACGAGTTGGAACTGGTCTGAAGTGTCTTCTCCTTTCCTACATCCAAGACAGCAGAAACCTCAGGGAACCGAGTGGGCCGCGCGGTTAATCCCAGGGGCAGCCTCCGCCAGCCTCCGGAAGAAGCCTCCGCGCGCGGCAGGCGGGTATGCGGCATTCTCGCCCCCGGGTGCGAGTCGATTTGCGAATTCAGGTGCGAAGGGTAGCGCGAGCGTTATTTCTGTCCGTGCGCCGGGGCGGTCACAGAGCGGAGTCAGCAGAAATTGGGCACGGTGGCCGCTCTCCTGGGCCACCAGCGTCCTATGCTTGGGCGCTTCGTTGGCGTGGCGATGGTGGAGGCGAGAGGGGAATCAGCGTGGCACTCGCGCCGGTCGTGGCATTCGGAATGTTCTGATCGTCGGAGCGGGAGGACTTGGGCGGCGAATAGCCAGTTCCCTCGAAACGCATCCGGAGATGGAGCGGACCGTTTGCGGCTTTCTGGATGACCGCAAGCCGCTAGGAAACGGCGTAGTCGGGCGAAGCAGCGACTTGGCACACCTGGCACGCACGGGGTTCGTGGACGAGGTGATTCTTGCTGTGCCGCATGATCGGAACCTGACGTTGCGCATGCTGCGCACTGCTCAGCTTCTGCGGCTCGACGTAAAGATGGCTCCCGATCTGTTTGGTTGTGAACCCACCCGGGAACCGGAACGGATTGGGGGCATTCCTCTCATTTCCCTGCATGAAGAACAATTGCCGGTCACGGGATTACTTCTGAAACGCGCCCTGGACGTGGTGGTTGCGGGAACTGTGCTGACCGTGATAGCGCCAGCACTGACCCTGATGGCAATTCTTATCAGACTGGATTCGCCAGGGCCCGCGCTCTATTCGGCGCCGCGCGCGGGACGCAAGGGCAGACCGTTTTACTGTTACAAGTTTCGCACCATGGTCAGGAATGCGGACGCACTGAAGGACGGGCTGCGGGAGCAGAACCAGAGGCAGGGTCCGTTTTTCAAAATTACGGACGATCCCCGAATCACAGGCGTCGGGCGAGTTCTACGTCGCTACAGCCTGGACGAACTTCCACAGCTATGGAACGTTCTGAAAGGTGAGATGAGCCTGGTAGGGCCGCGTCCGCATCCGCTGGATGACTTCTCCGCCTACGCCATCGAGCACTTGCCGCGCCTGGACGTGATGCCGGGAATTACGGGACTTTGGCAGGTAACGGCGCGGCGCAATCCGTCCTTTCAAACCGGAGTCAGCCTGGATGTTGAGTACATCCGCCACTGGAGCCTGGGGATGGACCTGAGAATTCTGCTGAAAACGGCGGGCGCGGTGTTGCGGGGAAGTGGAGACTGATGTCATCGGCTTCGGTAAGGATGGAGCCGCGGGCTTCATGGGCACGCGAGGCAGTCTGGCAAGGCCTTTGCCTGGGGCTGTGTCCGCTGCAGGCGATGATGATGGCACCGGCGGCGCTGTTTCTCGCAGCTTTGGCAGCCATGCTGCTACGTCCTCCTGATGTGCCCTTCTACGAAATTGATCGGGTTGCGTTCGTATTGTTGCTCGTCGGGGTGATGGGACGGGCGGTCGTGAGGCGGCAGCGGCTGCTGGTGGTGGAGCGTGCGACCTGGCCAATGCTCGGGCTTGCCTGCCTGGCGGTCGCGAGCGTGATCGCGCAGCCTTTTGATAACCAAACCTGGTGTCTGCTGGCGGCGAAATTCATCGTGCCATTCGCGCTATTTCACCTGGCGGTGCTGGTGTTCCGAAGAGAACGGGAGTTGCGGCAGTTCGAGCTTTTCGCCTTAGTCGTGCTCGCCTATCTCGGCTTCACGTCGATCGCCTTCCTGGTGGGAGCGAAGTCTTTGATTTTTCCGCGTTTTATTCTGGATGAAAGCCTGGGTTACCACGCCGACCGGGCGCGCGGACCGTTGCTGCAGGCAGTGGCCAACGGAGTTTCTCTGAATCTGCTCGGCGTGCTGGCGCTGCACGCTCTGCTGCGCGGAAGAATACGCGGGTTGAAGGCTGCCGTGTTGCTCGCCTCGGTACCCCTCGCAATTCTGGCGACCATGACCCGCGCCGTCTGGCTTTCCTTCGCGGTCAGTATGGGGTTCCTGATTTTTCGCTCGCACGACCGGAAGCTGCGAAACCTCTGTGTCGCCATAACGATCGTGGGAATTCTGGGCTTGCTCATCACGATGAGTTTTGATGACCAGCGGCGCGCGCTTGCAGACCGCCTGCACGAATCCGGACCGCTCGATTTCCGGCAGGCGGTCTACGCCGGCGGCTGGCAGATGTTCCTGGAGAAGCCGTTGACGGGATGGGGGGTAAACCAGATGCCCGCGGAGTTGGCCCGGCACGTCAGCGGCTACGAGGAAAGAGAGCTGTATCCGCACAATAGCTATCTCGAAATATTGGTGGAGCACGGCATCTTCGGCCTCGCGCTCTACGCCTGGCTAATGTGGGAAATTTTCCGCCTGGGGCGCGGCCAGGTTCCACGAGCCGAACGCGATGGGCTGCTGAATCAGCAGTTCCATGCCATGTGGCCGGTGCTGCTCTGTATCTATTGGGTGAATGCCGCGGTGGTGGTGATGAATTACCAGTTCGTGAATGGGCTTCTATACACCATGGCGGGAATGCTGGCGGCGCAGCAGCGGCGTGGCGCTAAGGATTTGGAACACAACACAAGTCCATCTCTCCGCGTGTTTCGCGGCTCCGCTGCCTGACTTTCATCGCTTTTAACTCTGCAACTCTCCGATTCCGTGTTCACCATCGCCTATCTTGCTAATCAATTTACCGCAGCCGTCGAGCCCTACGTGGGCGAGGAGATCCAGGAACTGCGGCGACGGGGAGTTCGGGTCCTTCCAGGCAGTGTGCGAAGGCCGGACACAGCGCACCTCGAATCAACCAACGCACTTTCTGACCCGGAGATGCTATGCCTTCAGCCGCTTCGAGTGCTGACACTCCTGCGAGCTCTCGGGCTCATCCTGCGGCGCTGGAAATGCGTTGCGCGCCTGGCGGCGCGGATTCTGCTGCGAGGAAAGGAATCGCCCAAACTCCGGCTGAAAGCCCTGCTGCACACCTGGTTGGGGGCGTATTACGCCGTGCTGCTTCGAGAAAGGGACGTGGATCATATCCATGCGCATCACGGCTATTTCGGCTCGTGGATCGCGATGGTGGCGTCCCGTTTGTTGGATGTGAGCTTCAGCCTCACCCTGCACGGCTCGGACCTGTTACTCGACGGCGCCTACCTCGGCACGAAACTGAAGAATTGCAGCTTCTGCATAACCATTTCCGAGTACAACCGCCGCTATGTTCTGGAACATTTTCCGGCTCTCGACCCGCGAAAGATTGTCGTATCGCGCCTGGGAGTAGACGCGCCCGCAGACGCGAAATGCTCCCAGGGGGCCACTCGCCGAGCGCGACGCACTTTCACTCTGCTGGCCGTGGGACGCCTGCATGCGGTGAAAGACTACGCATTCCTGGTTCGCGCCTGCGCCCGCTTGAGCGATTCCGGACTCGATTTTGATTGTGTGATTGCCGGTGAAGGGCCGGAGCGCCAACATCTTGAGTGGCTGATCCGGCAAAACCGGTTGCAGGACCGTCTCACGCTGCTCGGCCACGTTCCGCGGCCGCAGATGGGTTTACTTTACCAGCGCGCGGATGTGGTCGTGCTTACCAGCCGCAGTGAAGGAATTCCGCTCGTACTGATGGAGGCAATGGCGCGGGGCAGAATCGTCCTCGCGCCCGCGATCACCGGAATCCCGGAGATCGTAATTCCCGGGAAGACGGGCTTTCTCTATGCGCCCGGATCGTTGCAGGATTTTGTGGCGCAGATTGCCTCTTTCGAGAAACTGATGCGCAGTGAGGATCGCCTTGCGGTGAGCGAACTGGATTGGATCCGGCACGCTGCCAGGGTGCAAATACTTCACAACTTCCGTCGCAGCACAAACCTCAGTCAATTTGCCGATCGTTTCCTGCAACTGATCGCAACCCAAGGCTTGTCAACCCAAGATTTCGCAAACCGGAATTTCGCAAGCCGGGATCTCACAACCCAGGATCTCACAACCCAGGATCTCCGAGCCCAGAACTGGAGCCTTCCCCATGAGGATACTGTTTTGCAACAAGTATAACTACGCCTTCAGCGGTACCGAGGTCTACCTGTTCGAAGCCATGGAGCTCTTGCGATCCAAAGGGCATGAGGCGGCACTGTTTTCCATGGCCGATCCGCGCGGCGCACCTACTCCGTATGATCGCTATTTCATACCGCACATTAATTTCAAGCAGCAGGGTGGATGGTTTCACAAGATGGGACTGGCAGGCCGCGCCGTCTATTCATGGGAGGCGCGGCGGCGGATTCGGGCCATGATCGCAGACTTCCGGCCGGATGTGGCTCATGTGCGGAATATCTATCACCATTTATCGCCGTCCATATTATGGGAGCTGAAGGCGCAGAAAGTTCCAGTCGTCTATCACCTGAACGATTTCAAAGTGCTGTGTGCCAGCTACAACCTGGTGCTGCGCGGAGAGGCTTGCGAGGCCTGCAAGGGTGGCGAATTCTGGCATGCGCTGAAAGAGAAGTGCTATCCAGGATGGGGCGCGCGGACGACGCTGGTGGCGGAGGCTTACTTCCACAAAGGGCTGGGCACGTACCGGAAATGTGTGGACTGCTTTCTTGCGCCCAGCCAATTCGTGCGCGACAAGTTCATCGAACACGGATGGGATCCCGCCCGGTTCGAAGTTCTTCCTCACTTCCAGCCAGTCAAGGCCGTGGCGGAGCGCAAAGCAGAGAATGCTCCGCTGCTTTACTTCGGCCGGTTGTCACCTGAAAAAGGCGTAGCCGATTTGCTGCACGCCATGCAGCGCCTGCCAAATCTTCGGCTGATCGTTGCCGGGGAGGGACCTGAGCGCGGCCGGTTGGAGCAGTTGGCCGCCGAGTTGGGATTAGCCAACGTGGAGTTTGCCGGCCACCTTCGCGGAGCGGAACTGGAGCGCACCATCGCTGACTCCCGCTTCACGGTGCTGCCGTCGCATGCGTATGAAACGTTGGGCAAGACAATTCTTGAGTCCTACGCGGCAGCGCGAGCCGTCGTGGCCACAGACCTCGGGTCGCGACGGGAACTGGTGCGCCAAGGCGAGACCGGGCTTCTGTACCAGACGGGCGACGTGGCTCAGTTGGCATCGGCTATCCGGTTTCTCAGTTCAGAGCCAGACCTGGCCGAAAAAATGGGGCGGGCAGGCCAGGAGTTGGTGCGGCTAAGGCACGCGCCCGAGGCACACTACGAGGCGTTGGTTGATTTATATGAGCGCTTGACTGACAGAAAGACGCAATCCTCAGGCGCACCAAGGCCGGAAAAACATCGACGGTCGGCCGCTGCGGTTAGCCCCGCGCAATCCGGCGTGCAGCCGCAGGATAAACGCAACTTTCTTCCGTTACAGCGTCTTGCCTTGGCTCCAGCTTCGCCGGACGTCTATGTTTCGCCGGCAGGCCTTCAGAAGCCGATGCTGCGAGTCGCATTCATTGGAGGCCGCGGCGTGGTGTCGAAGTACAGCGGCATTGAGGCCTACTACGAAGAGGTTGGTAAACAGCTGGCGGGCAAGGGACATCAGGTCACGGCATACTGCCGCTCGTATTTCACTCCAGCCGGGAAAGAACACAACGGCATACAAGTCGTGCGGCTGCCAACAATTCGTTCCAAACACCTGGAGACGCTGGTGCATACGTTCCTCAGCACACTCCATGTTCTAGGCCAGTCTTGTGATGTGGTGCACTATCACGCCCTGGGGCCGGCCTTGTTCTCGTTTATACCGCGTCTCGCCGGAAAGAAAACCGTGGTCACGGTGCAGGGTTTGGACTGGCAACGAAAAAAATGGGGGGGCGTGGCCTCGGCCGTCCTGCGCCTTGGAGAGCGGGCGGCCGTGAGTTTACCCACCCGCACCATGGTCGTGTCCCGGACCTTGCAGCAGCATTATCGCGAGATTCATGGAGCAGAGACGGCTTACGTGCCGAATGGCGGCGTGCTGCGCGAGCGGCGGTTGCCGGACAGAATCTTCGACTGGGATCTTCAGCCAGAAAGATACATTTTGTTTCTCGGAAGGTTCTCTCCGGAAAAGGGCTGTCATCTGCTGGTCGAAGCCTACGAGAGGTTGGACACCGACATAAAGCTCGTAATGGTGGGAGCGTCGAGTTATTGCGACGATTACTCACGCCAGTTGCGGACCCACGCGGGTGAGCGGATCAAGATGCTCGACTGGGTTTCAGGCAAAGCTCTCGACGAGTTGCTGACCAATGCCATGCTATTCGTCTTGCCCTCCGATCTGGAGGGCTTGTCCCTGGCGCTGTTGGATGCGATGGGCGCCGGGCTGTGTGTGCTCAGCAGTGACGTTGCGGAAAACCGGGAAGCCGTCGAGGACGCAGGGTTCACGTTCCGGCACGGGGACGTGGCGGATTTGGCCGACCGGCTGCGGTTTCTAATCGCAAATCCGGCCGTGCGGGAAGCCGCCGGACAGGCCGCGAAGCGCCGCATTCGCGAATATTATCAGTGGCCGAGGATCGCGGCGGAGATTGAACGAGAGTATTTCGAGATGATGGGCTGGAGTTTGGCGGGGACTCCGGCCAGAAAACCGAGCGGACGCGCAGCCATCCCTGCCCCGGCGGCACAGCGAAGAGCGGGATAAAACAACCGGCGGCGTAACTCTGCGACACCTTACAGTTCGTACAATAGCTCGCACAGATCGAACCGCACCAACAAGAGGACGGGGTGAACCCCGTCCTTTTTGTTTACAATTGGACGTTCGTTCATGCAGAAGTGGCAAGCGTTGCGTGCGATTGCATCCGGGGCAAGTTCCACAATATGGAAAACACAATCCTGGTCACCGGTGGGGCGGGTTTTATCGGATCCAACTTCATTTTGCAGCGGTTGCAACGGGACCCGGCCTGGGTCGTGAACCTGGACAAACTCACCTATGCTGGGAATCTGCATAACCTGGAGGCCATCGCAAACCATTCCAGGTATGAGTTCGTGCACGGCGACATTGCGGATCGTGGCCTGGTGCACGGCCTGCTGGAACGCCGCAAGCCGCGGGCCATTGTGCATTTCGCAGCCGAAAGCCACGTGGACCGCTCGATCCGGGGACCGGATGATTTCATCCGCACCAACGTGGATGGGACTTTCGCACTACTGGAGGAGGTGCGAACATATTGGGGAGGTCTGGCTGAGCGCGAGCGAGCGGATTTCCGCTTTCTGCACGTTTCGACGGACGAAGTGTTTGGCTCACTGGGACCCGAAGATCCCGCTTTTTCTGAGACAACTCCTTATGCGCCGAATAGTCCGTATGCCGCATCGAAGGCCGCCTCCGACCATTTTGTGCGCGCCTATCACCACACCTACGGGTTGCCCACGCTGACCACGAACTGCTCGAATAACTATGGGCGATTTCAATTCCCGGAGAAACTGATGCCGCTGGTCATCCTGAACGCGCGTGACGGCAAGCCGCTGCCGGTTTACGGGGACGGACAGAACGTTCGCGATTGGCTTTATGTCGAGGATCACTGCGAAGCCATCGCAACGGTGCTCACCCGAGGGAGGGTGGGCCAGACCTATAACATCGGCGGCTGGAACGAGAAACGAAACATCGACATCGTCGAGACAATCTGCGACATTGTGGATGAGCTGGCCGGGAGCAGGGGGCCTTCACGTCGCAGCCTGATTACATTTGTGAGGGACCGTCCCGGACACGACCGGCGTTACGCCATGGACGCAACTAAGATTGAGCGGGAACTCGGCTGGCGCCCCTTGGAAACATTTGAGACTGGAGTTCGCAAGACGGTACGCTGGTACCTGGAGAATGAAGAGTGGGTTCGCGATGTGACCAGCGGAAGCTACCGCCAGTGGATTGAGACCCACTACTCCGCTTGATTTGGAGCTTTCGAATTTGCGGCCGCACCCGGCAGAAAAACCTCCTATGATGCAAACTTCGAACACAAGTTACAAGGGAATCATTCTTGCGGGAGGGTCGGGAACCCGTTTGTACCCCGTGACCAACGCCATGGGCAAGAGCCTGCTTCCGGTTTACAACAAACCCATGATCTATTACCCGCTCTGCACCCTGATGATGGCCGGGATTCGCGACATCCTTCTCATTACCACTCCGGAAGACGTGCTCAAGTTTCAAGCGCTGCTGGGGGATGGCAGTCAGTTTGGAATCCAGTTGCAATACAAAGTACAACCCAAGCCCGAAGGAATCGCGCAGGCTTTTCTGCTGGCTGAGGCGTTTCTTGAAACCAGCCCTTGCGCTCTCGTGCTGGGCGACAATATTTTCTATGGGCACGACCTGGGCAAGGACTTGCGGGAAGCTGCGGCTAAGACGCAAGGCGCTCGGGTATTTGCCTATCCGGTGCACGATCCCGAACGGTATGGAGTTGTGGAATTCGATGGCGCCGGTCGCGCTCTTTGCATCGAGGAAAAGCCCAGGCAGCCGAAATCGCGTTACGCGGTAACTGGCCTTTACTTTTACGATGATCAGGTGGTGAAGATTGCGAAGGCGTTGAGGCCCAGTCCGCGCGGCGAGTTGGAGATCACCGATGTGAACAAGGCATATCTGGAACGCGGCCAGTTGGAGGTCGTGGTCATGGGACGGGGCATGGCTTGGTTGGATACGGGCACCCATGAATCCTTGATGGATGCGTCGCTATACATTCAAGCCATCGAAAAGAGGCAAGGGCTGATGGTGGCTTGTCCGGAAGAAATTGCCCTCCGCTCCGGCTACATCACGGCAGCTCAAGTCGAGAGAATCGGGAACTCGATGAGAAATAACAGTTACGGCGCCTACCTGCTGCAACTTTTGCGCGAGAAGGTATTCTGATGGATGCAGTTCAAACGATTGGCCCCGCGATGGAAGCACTCAAGAAAATCCCAACCTCGCTGCCCGGGGTATTCGCGCTCGAACCGCGAGTATTCGGCGACGAGCGTGGATTCTTCTTCGAAAGCTACAACCAGCAACTTATGGCAGAGATGGGAATTGTTGAGAGATTTGTGCAAGATAATCACTCTTGCTCATCCCGCAACGTTCTCCGGGGCTTGCACTATCAGGTGAAACATCCGCAGGGGAAGCTTGTGCGCGTTGTCGATGGAGAGGTTCTGGATGTCGCCGTGGATATGCGCCGGAGTTCTCCTACCTTTGGCCGCTGGGAAGCGGTGCGGTTGTCGGGGGACAACAAGCGCATGTTGTGGATCCCCGCAGGGTTCGCCCACGGATTTCGCGTGCTTTCGGAAAAGGCTCATGTGCTTTACAAGGCGACTGACTTCTACGCACCCGAACACGAACGCACCCTCGCCTGGAACGATTCCCAACTCAAAATCAATTGGGAATTGGACGGAGAACCGATCGTATCCGCGAAAGACCAGCGGGGCGCAGCTTTCCGCGATGCCGAGAGCTACAACTAAATTCCGATGCGAGTCACAATTTTTGGCGCTTCCGGTTTGCTGGGTAAAGCGCTCATGCGCGAGTGGAGCGGAGACGCTGTAACCGGGCTCAGTTCACGCGACGCGGATCTCCGCGATGCCGAACGCGTGCGGCAGATGGTGCGGCAAACAAGTCCCCAGTGGATTGTGTTGGCCGCAGCTTACACGAATGTTGACGGATGTGAGAGCAATTCGGATCTGGCCTTCGCGGTAAACCGCGATGGGGCGGTGAATGTGGCCACAGCAGCGAAGGAAGTTGCAGCACGGCTGGTCTTCCTCAGCTCCGATTACGTCTTCGACGGAAAGAAGACCGCTCCCTATGAGACCGGAGATGAGCGGAATCCGCAGGGCGTGTATGGACGAACTAAAGCGGAAGCGGAGATCCAACTGCTGGAACGTATGCCGGAGTGTTGCATCGTCAGAACGTCTTGGTTGTTTGGAACTGGTGGAGAATGCTTTCCGAATACGATCTTGAAACTGGCCGCTAGCCGTCCGGCGCTCGATGTAGTGAACGATCAGCGAGGTTGCCCAACGTATGCCGTGGATCTGGCGCAGACGATCGTTCAATTGTGCCGCAAGAACGCGAGCGGGATCGTGCACGCGACTAACGCGGGTGATTGCTCCTGGTTCGAGTTTGCGGAAGAGATTGTTCGCGGCGCGGGGCTTGCCACACCCGTGCATCCGGCGACCAGCCAGCAGATGGCGCGGCCTGCGCCGCGACCCGCGTATTCCGTCTTGTCGCCCGCTTGCCTATACTCTCTGCGAATTCAGATGCCCACGTGGCGCGATGCGCTACAACGCTACCTGCAAGAGCGCCATAGGTCTGCAAGCTAGCCCGAAGATGACTCCGCTTTCAGGGCCGTTTTGTGCGACGGTTCGCGGCCGCGACCGGCTCCGCCGGATAGCACGTCCAGGGCATCTGCCGCAATTACTTCAGTAATATCCCAGCCATCCGAGCCCGACCATACACTCTTAGCAGCCCGTGGTGCAAGTTCGGATTCGTGAGCAGAAAGAGTTGAGGTATCCACAGGCTTGGTTTGTAGAATCGGCGCATGGCGATGGGGACGCGCAAGCAGCGGGAGAAGCAAGAAGATTTGTGGAT
>JBARJF010000065.1:0-57762 GCA_049800135.1 Candidatus Sulfotelmatobacter sp. | reverse complement strand
CAGGGAATACCGATGTCGCCGTCTCTGTGGTTACTCTGATCGAGTTGGCCCACGGGGCGTCCCGTGCCAATACATCGCAGCGAAAGGAGAAGCGGCAGCAGTTCATTCAGGAGCTTCTCACGGCCCTGCCCATGCATCCGGTAACGGTGTCTCTTGCTCTTCGTGTCGGTCAGATCGATGGCGAGAACCAAGCGAAGGGCATTCGTCTACCGCTCTCCGATCTGTTGATCGGGGTAACGGCCTTAGAACTCGGCTACAGCGTAGCCACGGGCAATCTCCGCCACTTCCAGATGATTCCTGGCTTGTCGGTCGTCCAGTTTTAGTCGCGGGATTTACTTGGATTCGAGTTATGGAATTCTCCGTGGTTAGGGACGATACGGATAGCTGGCCAACTTTACCCGCAAATGTACCGACGCGTCGAGATCGGATGCGCGGAAACGCCATAATCTTCCGATCCGCATAGCGCGTATCTCGCCCTTGCGGGCGAGCCGTTGAAGTGTTTTCGGGTGGATCTGCAGCAAGGCTGCCGCCTCGCGCGAATTGAGGAATCTCTCGAAATGAGGGAAAAGCTGGCTGACTGGAGTTGCTTCGTGCATCTCGCTCATAAAACCTCCTGCAGCGAGAGTCGAGACCGGGCTGAAATCACAGCGTCGTCTGAGGGCCGGCTGTGGCGTCCGACTTCGTTCGACAGATTTCAAGTCCATTCACTACTCGGCTGGCGTTAGTCTTCGCGTCATGGGCGGACGAGAACATTACTCGAATAGAAACCGTACAAGACGCATTTGTTGCTCTCTCAAAGAATCTTTCTCTTACCGACTTCGAAACAACTTCTCAAGAAGTGCTTAAAGTGCCTAAAGCGCCCGAAGCGCCTGAAGCGCCTGAAGCGCCTGAAGCGCCTAGAAGTGCTTCTAGGGACGTTTAGGCAAGCCACGAAAGAGAGCAATCGCCCCGCGCTGAACCGCCACCTCTTTAGCGAGACGGTTCCATTCGATCCGCGCGAGACTTTCCCCTCTATGTATAAAAGGAACCTGCGGCAGGAGAAATATGTCGAAAATATTTCGAGCCCAGCCCGAACGCAGCCACCTACTTACCTTGGACTCGGAAATGAGGGGATAACCGCAATTCTCTGTACGAGTTTTGAACCTACGTCTATCCGATCAGACTCCCACATCGGAGCAGCATGGCCGGGGCGCGGCCCGTGTTAAGGCTCACGACCGCTTCGCGGCGCACAATGCGCGGCCTTGACACAAGCCTTTCCCCCGGCCCATTCCTCCGCCATGTGGGGGATGTGCAAGTGTGGCTCTGGGCGAGACTTCAAGGGCCACTAACCAGACCGAGACTGCCGGGGTCATGATCGAAGCCGGTTCCATCCGACGGTGGCAACCGCTTTGAGCGCACTCCGCTAGAAATCGTACACACGTGGCAAGAGGCGCGCGGGGTCTCCCCAGTGCTGAAGGCCGTCGAGAATCTGCAATCACTTCGCAATCACTTAACGTGAACTACCGGGTATTTCCACGTCCTTATAGCGCCGTCCGTGCTCTGTAAGTCCTTGTATGGACGTTTTCAGGTGGATTCGAGTCCTACCTGAGGAGCCATTCTTTCAGTATCTCTCTTTAGAGCCTGCAACTTCCGCAATCCCCAAAAGACGCTTTGACGGAAGTTTGACGTGTCTTCGCACTGGGACTAAGGCAAGATTCCTCTCCGCCTAAGTTCCACAGGCTCAAGGAGATCATAGCGATGGCGAACAGACGTGTGCGGTTGGTGCGGAACGTGAAACTCAACGGGAAGCCCACTTTCGTGGCTCCCGTGATCACACCCAAGGGTTCAGTCAGCACGGAGATGGTCCTTTATAAAGGACAGCGGTTGAAGGTTGCGACTGATGCCGGGATTTGGTACATCCGCTGGGAAGAAGGCCACAGGCCGAAATGGCAGCGGTGCCAGTCGATGTCGGACGCGCTCCGTCAGAAGACCCGCAAAGAGATCGAACTCCAAGCCGTCTCGGTCGGGATTGATGTCAACGTGAACAACCCGTGCACTCACAAACGCCATCGCCTGTACGCCAGCATCTTCCGCTGGCAAGTGAATGACCATGTCGTGGTCCTTCGGTGGAAGCACAGTCGTGTACGGCACGAAATGCTCGGTTCGAGTTGAATCCGGCCCGTCACTGCTGCGAATCGACACAACGTCGGGATGATCTTTGGTTCTGCGGGCAGCGAAGATCACGTTCTCTTGCAGGACCGCATCCTGCGAGAAGGCTTTCTGGCGGGACACGAACACGTGTGCCGCCTGTAGAGCCATCGACGAAAAGAACTGGCGGCGAAAGTCTTTGAAGTACGTCCCGTTGCAAAAACTGCGCGGTGTGATTGCGGAAAGTTCTCCACCTTCCCTCAGCAGGCTGGTCACGAGGGCGACAAACCCCGCGTAGATGTTCGAGACCTCGATGCCGCGCTTGCTCAACAGTTCCCGCTCGTCGGAATCGGACTGGATCTTGTGGTAGGGTGGGTTCAAGATGGCGTGCGTAAACTCCTTGAGCACGCCCGTGGCTGTGAACAGATCGGCTTCTTGATTACACAGTTTGAGGAAATCCGCGTGGACCACGTGGGCTGTGAACCGAAGGCCGATATTCGATGCAAGGGTCTCGCAGGATTCGAGCGTTTCGGTCAGCAGAGGTATTAGGTCGTCGTCCAACTCAACAGCGACAACTTCAACTGAGTCGGGTCGATGCTCTTGTTGGACCATCCAGTTGACGAAGGCCACAGTGAGTGACCCGATTCCCGCTCCCGGATCGAGCAGCCGAATGGGAGAGGAAGAGGACAATGGCCGGAACAAGGACGCCACTAACCCAGCGACCTCCACTGGTGTTAGGAACTGCCCAAGCTGCGCCTTCTCCGAACGTGGGCGACTCGCAGCCTGCACGCGACGTTCTTCAAGACTGTTCAGGAGAACCGACATTTGGCCTACGCTCTTTGTAGCATCTGCCGGGTTGTGCACGCCAGTCAATATTCCTCCGGCAAAAGCAGACAGGTTGAACTGCGATCCGATTCGGTAATGATCCAGATTCGGGTTCCATCGCTGAGTCGGTAGGCCGAGAGAATGCAGAAGCCCTGCTCCAGACTCAACTGGTTCTCACGGATGTCGTGCGCGTCCAAATCACCGGGATCGAGGCAGACGTGCTTAATGACGAAAGCGAGCGGGTCATCGCCGCTCGCTTCGAATGCTGCCAGTGCTCCCGGTGTCATGACGACCTGACCGAGCGGGAAAAGTGGGCCGCTCATTTCGCGACCTTCACGATGCCGTTCACGCGGCAATAGTTCAGGTAGCGATGGCACCTTTCAGCCGTGATCTTTTTGCCTTCCACGGAGCGGCCTTGAAATTCTGCGACCAGTTGCTCCGCGCTAACCGATCCTTTCTTCTGGATGAACTCGACAAACAGTTTCAGAAATCCCCTACGTACAGTTTCGATGGAGCCGACCACATACTTGGCGTCCTCGGTTGGCTTGGATCGTTTGGTCGTGGCCTTACCGTTGCCGTTCTCCTTATCGTTGGCAGCGGCCTTCTTCGCATCGGCTGGTTGCTTTTTCACTGGTGTTCTCCTATGGTTCGAGTTGGCTCCTTCGGAGCAGGAGAATCTTGTGCCAGCCGGGAGGAACTTGACACGCGGGAAATGCTGGGCGGGTTTTCTTTAACGGCCTTTGACGGATTCCGAGTCGAAAACCACCACGCAGGGTGAACTTTTTATCGCGAAGGGTGTGCAGGGAAGTACAGGCTCGGGCTGTGGAGTACACGCAGGAATGTCAGGCAGGCGGTTCGCTGGCCGACTTTCCTACCTGAGGAGCCATTTCGTTTCCAACCGCATTGACTCCGCAAGGCTACGACGTTCTTTTCTCGAGACTACGACGTTCCTTTCTAATGTTCTTTCTTGAGGTTCCGCCACGATTCTTCACGATCGTCAAATGCAAATCATTTGCGCCGCATACTGGACTTCGATTACTGGACGTTGATCACTGGACTTTGATTACTCCACGATGGGGAGAAGCAGAGCGGAGGGGTGAGATTTGTCGTGGTAGATGAGGTTGGTGGCTTTGACCATACGGGTAGCACGGGCCTGATCCTCACCGGTGTTCAGGTTGCGATCGAAGCGGGGGAAGTTGCTGCTGGAGATTTCGAGGCGCAGTTTGTGTCCGGGCAGGAAAACGTTGCTGGTTGCCCAGAGATCGAGACTGATGCGATAGACCTCGCCGGGATTTTCCGGTTCCGGCTTCTCCTGTGAATTGCGGTAGCGCATGCGCAGAATGCCTTCGGTTAAGTTTTGCGCAAATCCGTTGGGCCACACGTCAACCAGTTTTCCGGTAAAGTCGGTGTCAACGGCGGAACTGCTGACATAGAGGTCGAGCGAAACCGGACCGGTGACTTCAGTGCTCTGGGTAAATGCGGGCGTGGAGAAGACGAGCACGTCGGGGCGGGCTTCGGCGGGGCGCTGATCCTCGGGGCCGACTCCGGTGGGCAGGTCATCGCAACAAAGCGGGCCGCCGATGGTGGGGACGGGGTCGTGGGGATCGTAGACGTATTGGTCGGGCTTCTCCTCGGCTGGAGTGAGCGTGGTGAGCGTGCCTCCGCCTGCGAGACCGTTGGCCGGCTTGGTTGAGTGCAGATAATAGCGGGTGGTGCGGGCGCGGGCCAGCGGCCAGGAATCTTCTTCACGCCAAATGTTGGCACCCATGACGAAGATGCGTACGGGTTTCTCGCGCGCGACTCCGTTGTCGATACCTTTCAGCAGATCGTCGTACCAGCGCAGCATGTCTTCATTAGGGTCGAAGGGTAACTTGCTTCCAAAATCCACAGCGCCAACTTTTGGCGAATTGTCATCGCCGGCGTGGCCGGCAACTGAAATGGTGAGGCGCTGGCCGCGGCGCGCGGCCTCGGTGCCACCCTGGCGCTGCAAGCGCTCATAGTTTCTGAGCGTGCCGCCCAGAAAAATGTCATACCACGCGCCCACGCTAAACACGGGAACCTGGATCTGGGAGTAGTGGTCTTCGATCGACCACGGTTTCCAATAGTCATCGTAGCTGGGGTGCGCGAGCCAGTCGGTGAAATAGGGCGCCAGTCCCGCAGCCGAGGGCGCTTCGAGCACGGGATAGGACTGGAGCGGTAGGATTTGCGACCAGCGAAGCGAGTGGTCGCTCGAGTCTACGCGGCGGTTCAGGGTATTTTCCGCGAGGATGGTGGTCCAGGACTCGTCGAACCATTGCTCGAACGCTCCAGCCTGATAGACCCAGTCATCGTGATAGTTGGAGGGGGTGTAGTTGGGACAGATTCCGGCGAGGTGAGGGGGGTGGGCAATAGCGGCGAGAACCTGAGTCGCGCCGACGTAGGAAGATCCATACATGCCGACCTTGCCGTCGGAATAGGGAAGAGCGGCGGCCCACTCGACCGTGTCATAGCCATCCTGCGATTCATATTTGAAGGGATACCAGTCGCCCTCCGAGGTATATCGTCCGCGAACGTCCTGGGTGATGTCGATGTAGCCACGGGCGGCGGCCTTCAGGCAAAAATCCAACTCCTGATTTTTGTCATAAGGGGTGCGAGTCAAGAGCACGGGGAATTTTCCGTCCGCCTGGGGGCGGCAAATATCGGCGCGCAGGGTGACGCCGTCGCGCATCTTTACAGGTACGCCGCGCTCGAGGATCACCCGGTAACTCGCTGCCGCGTGGAGAGCAGGCGCGGCGAAAGAAAAAAGAGTGAGGGTGACCAGAGCATGAGCCAGCAGCCGTGGGGCACTGACGCTTTGCAGATGGATTGGCCGAGCGGATATGACTTTCTCCATTGTGTTCGCCGTGGTTTGGTTGTCGGTTTGCCCGGTTCGGTTGGCAGCGTAGGCTATTGAAGTCGCTGGTGTCAAGGAGCGCCGGGGCTGAAGCCCAACTTCTCGTGGAGGCGTTTATCGCAGCGCTGAAAGCCCTGCGCCACCCAAAATCAACGGCTGGGCAGCGGCGGGGCAGAGTGTACATCGGGTGCATTCGGCCGCGGCATGCAAAGAAGTGATCGAGACAATTCAAAATTGCGATATAGGCGGGTGCGGGGCGATTGCGCAGGAAGCGGGTAAGTCATTTTTCTTCTGCGAGTTGCTTGTTCGTTCCGGCGTCTGGGCTGGAGGGCGCTTGGTCGATGGGATGCGGAGCGTGGGGATGGCTGCGGCGGCGACCGTGCCGAAGGCGATTGACGGAGAAGGCTTGCCGTCCTAACATGGCAGGTATGAATTCGCTGACCTACTTCCGTCACCATCATCATCACCATCACCATGCGATGAGCGTGCCGGCGGAGGAATGCGGATAAAAGCCTAAAAGCACTGATAGGAAATCCAAGCCCGCTGACGCGAACCGCGCCGCGGGCTTTTTGTTTGCGCCGCGGGTTTCGAAGCTTCGGGGAGGGATGGAAAGGGAAGGTTGCGATGGAGATTGACTTCGACAAAATGCTAGGGCTGGCGCCGGCGGTGATTCAGGACGCCGACAGCGGAGAGTTGCTGATGCTGGGCTTCATGAATCGCGAAGCGCTGGAGAAGACTTTGCGGACGGGCCTGGTGACGTTTTACAGCCGCACGCGAAAGACGCTGTGGACCAAAGGCGAAACCTCAGGAAACCGGCTGGAGGTGATGACGGCGTGGGCGGACTGCGACCGCGACACGGTGCTGCTGCGGGTACGCGTGCTGGGCGCGGGCGTGGTCTGCCATACCGGGTCCAGAACGTGCTTCACGCAGGAACTTGCTGTGGGCGCGGCGGCGCAGGATGGGGAACTGGAGGCGCGGCGATGAAACTTCGTCTGGGGATTCCGAAGGGAAGCTTGCAGGAAGCGACGCTCAGCCTGTTTGCGCGCGCCGGGCTGCGGGTTTATACCCATGCGCGATCGTATTTCGCGGCGACCGACGATCCGGAGATTGAATGCCTGCTGATTCGGGCGCAGGAAATGGCGCGCTATGTGGAACACGGCGCGCTGGATGCGGGGTTGACCGGCCTGGACTGGGTGCTTGAAAGCGGGCTCGAGGTGGTGAGCGTGACCGACTTGATCTATGCCAAGCAGAGCATGGGAAAAGTGAAATGGGTGCTGGCGGCGCCGGAGGATTCGGGTTTTCAGAAGGTGGAAGATCTTGCGGGAAGAATTGTGGCCACGGAGCTGGTTAACTTCACGCGGAATTATTTTGTGGAACGGAAGGTGCCGGTGAAGGTTGAGTTTTCCTGGGGCGCGACGGAAGTGAAGCCGCCGCTGCTGGCGGATGCGATTGTCGAAGTTACGGAGACGGGAAGTTCGCTGCGCGCCAATCATCTGAGGATTCTGGAAACCGTGCTGGAATCGAACACGCAACTGATCGCGAACAAGGCGGCGTGGGGCGATGGCGAGCGCCGGCGGAAGATCGAGAACCTGGCGGTGATGCTGTGCGGGGCGATGGCCGCGCTGGGCCGGGTGGGGCTGATGCTCAACGTGCGTAAACCGGATTTGGCGGCGGTGCTGGGGCTACTGCCCGCGCTGAAAAATCCTACGGTGGCGCCGCTGGCGGATGGCGAATGGGTGGCGGTGAATACGGTGATCGAAGAGCACACGGCCTGGTCGCTGATTCCGAAGCTGAAGCAGGCGAATGCGCAGGGGATTGTGGAGTATCCGCTGAACAAGGTGGTGATGTGATGCGGGTCTTCCGCATTGTGGAAGGCAGCAAGAGAGACCGGCTGGTGCGGGCGCTGGAGCGGCGGGGAGCGAACCAGCTCTCGGAGGTTGAGCCGGTGGTGAAGCGAATTGTGAACGAGGTGCGGCGCAACGGCGACCGGGCGTTGCGGTGTTATGCGGAGCGCTGGGATGGATTGAAGGGGAACGAACTGGTGCGGGTGCCGGAGGCTGAGTTGCAGGAGGCGTGGAGAAAAACTTCCGGGGCGCCGCAAGACGCGATTAAGCAGGCCGCGCATAACATTCGCCGTTACTGCGAGTGGCAGAAGCCGGAGGAGTGGCGGCGCGAAATCCATCCCGGAGTTTGCGTGGGGCAGATGGTGCGGCCGGTGGAATCGGTGGGCTGTTACGTTCCGGGAGGACGATATCCGTTGCCCTCGACGCTGCTGATGACGGTGATTCCGGCGCAGGTTGCGGGGGTGCGGCGGATTTGCGTGGCGTCGCCGCACCCGGCCCCGGCAACTTTGGCGGCAGCAGGGTTTCTTGGGGTCGGCGAATTCTACCGCGTGGGCGGAGCGCAGGCGATCGCCGCGCTGGCCTACGGAACCAAGAGCATTGCGCGGGTGAGCAAGATTGTTGGGCCCGGCAACCGGTACGTGACAGCGGCGAAGAAACTGGTGGCGTTCGATTGCGCGATTGAATTTCTGGCCGGCCCCACGGAGGCCGTTTTCATCAGCCAGAATGGCGAGCCGGTTTTGTTGGCGTGCGATCTGGTGGCGCAGGCGGAGCACGATCCGGAGGCGCTTTGCATTTTGATTACGAATTCGCGCGGGCTGGCGAAGGCGGTGCAGATGGAAGTGCAGCGGCGGGTGCGGGCGAACAAAATTGCCGCGGAATCGCTGGCGCGCCGCGGAGCCATTATTTTGGTTGATTCGCTTGAGGATGCGGTGGAGATTGCGAACCGCATTGCACCCGAGCATCTTACGCTGCCGGCGGCGCTGGCGCCGGCGGCGCAAAACGCGGGCTCGATTTTCCTGAACGAGTTTTCGCCGCAATCCGCCGGGGATTACATTTCCGGTCCGAATCACGTGTTGCCCACGGGAGGGATGGCGCGAGTGCGTGGCGGACTGAGCGTGCTGGATTTTCTGCGGATCATTTCCTGCCAGGAAATTTCCCGCCACGGAATTGGCGGCATCGCGCCCGCCGGCATTGTGCTGGCTGAAGCCGAGGGCTTGCGCGGGCACGCAGAATCGCTGCGGGTGAGGCGGTGCGATGCTTGAGGCGCGCGCGGTGGTGAAAAGTTTGCAGATTTACCGGCCGCCGCTGGCGGGGCGGCAAGGCTTGCGCCTGGATTTCAACGAGAGCACGGCGGGCTGCTCGCCGCGTGTGCTGGCGCGGCTGCGCTCGCTCGATGCCGAGGCACTGGCGCGCTATCCCGAGCGCGAGCCGGTGGAGGGCGTGGCGGCTGAGTTTCTCGGACTCGATGCGGCGCAGGTTTTGCTGACAAACGGAGTGGATGAGGCGATTCATCTGCTGTGCTCGACTTACCTCGAGCCTGGGGACGAAGCGATCATCGTGGTGCCAACGTTTGCGATGTATGCCATCTTCGCTCAGGCGGAAGGCGCGGGCGTGGTTCCGGTGCTGGGGGGCGAAAACTTCGCGTTTCCCTTAGAGGGCGTGCTGGCGCGGATCGGGGAACGCACGCGCCTGGTCGCGGTGGCGAATCCGAATAATCCGACGGGAGCGGCGGTTGAAGGCGAGCTGCTGCTGCAAGTGGCGCGCGCGGCGCCCCGGGCGCCGGTTCTGGTGGACGAAGCTTATTTCGAGTTTCACGGAAGCACGATGCTCGGCCACGGCGCGCGCCCAGAGAATCTTTTCGTGGCGCGAACGTTTTCGAAAGCGTATGGGCTGGCCGGCCTTCGCATAGGCATTCTGGCGGGAGATGCGGGGCAGATGGCGATGGTGCGCCGGGTGGCTTCGCCCTACAACGTGAATGCGGCCGCGCTGGCGGTATTGCCGGAGGCTCTGCGAGACCGGGAATACGCGGAACAGTACGCCGCGGAGGTGCGGCGCGGGCGCAGTTTATTGGAAAAAGAAATTGAGAGTCTTGGCCTGCACTACTGGCCGAGCCGCGCCAACTTTGTGCTGGTACGGGTCGGCCGCGGGCACGCGGAATTCGTTCAGGCCTTGCGGGCGCGGGGAATCCTGGTGCGCGACCGGAGCTCCGACCCAGGATGCGAAGGCTGTGTGCGCCTGACGGTGGGATCTCTCGAACATACAAGGACTCTGATGGGCGCGCTGCGCGAGGTGGTGGAGAAACTCCGGCAGCATCGCGAGGTGAGAGCGTGAGAAAAGCCAGGCTGCATCGCAAAACGGCGGAAACTGAAATTCGGATTGCGCTGACGATTGAGGGCCGGGGGAAGTATGAGGTGTCGACTGGAATCCGCTTTCTCGACCACATGCTGGAGCTGTTTGCGCGGCATGGCGGATTCGATCTGAAACTGGCGGCGGCGGGCGACCTGGATGTGGATCAGCACCACACGGTGGAAGACCTAGGGATCGCTCTGGGTGAGGTCTTCGACCGGGCGCTGGGAGACCGCCGCGGCATTCTGCGGGCGGGTTATTTTGTGATGCCGATGGATGAAACGCTGGGGCTGGCGGCCGTCGACTTCGGGGGGCGCGCGGCGGCGGTGGTCGATACCAAGGTTCGCGCGGCGCGGGTGGGAGATCTGCAGGCGGAATTGGTTTGCGATTTCTTCGAAGGCTTCGCGCGCGGCGCGCGCGCCAATGTTCACGCGCGCGTGCTTTACGGACGCTCCAGCCATCACAAGATCGAAGCATTGTTCAAAGCGTTCGCGCGGGCCCTGCGCGTGGCGTGTTCGCGCGACCGCCGGCTGGCGCGCATGCTGCCCAGCACCAAGGGACTCTTATGATCGCCATTGTGGACTACGGCGCGGGCAATCTGCATTCGGTGAAGAAGGCGTTTGACTATCTCGGCTCCGAGGTTGTGGTGACCGACCAGGCTGAAATCGTGGCCGCCGCGGACAAAATTGTATTGCCCGGGGTGGGCCATTTTTCTTCGCTGCGAGCGCTCGAGCGCACGGGCTTGCGGGAGACATTGCTGCAAGCCGCCGGCGCTGGCAAGCCGTTTCTTGGAATTTGTTTGGGAATGCAGTGGCTCTTTGAAGGCAGCGAAGAGTGCGACGGGATTGCAGGCGCTTGCCTGTTCGCCGGCAAGTGCCTGGAGTTTCCGCCTTCCGTGAAGTCGCCGCACGTGGGATGGAATTCGCTGCGCATTCAGCAAGGGTCGCGTTTACTGCGAGGGATTGCGCAGGATTCATTCGTTTATTACACGCACTCCTTTCATGCGCCAGTGGTAGCCGAAACCTCGGCGGCCAGCGAATACGGACTGCGATTTGCGGGCGCGGTGGAGCGCGGCAACGTTTTCGGAGTGCAGTTCCATCCCGAGAAATCGGGAGACGTGGGACTCGCGATCTTAAAGACCTTCTGCGAGGTTTGAGGTGTTGACCAAGCGCATCATCGCCTGCCTGGACATGGACGGGGGACGCGTCGTGAAAGGCGTGCAGTTCAGGAATTTGCGCGACGCCGGCGATCCGGCGGAGTGTGCCACGGCGCACGCCCGCAATGGCGCTGACGAAATCGTGCTGCTCGATATCACGGCGACCAGCGGGGACCGAAACACCATGCTGGACGCGGTTTTCAACACCGCGCGCTCGCTGTTCGTTCCCTTTACGGTGGGTGGAGGAATTCGCCGGGTCGAAGATGCAGCAGCGGTTTTCGACGCGGGCGCGGATAAAATCGCCGTCAATTCGGCTGCGGTGCGCGACCCCGCGTTGATCGGACAAATCGCCGGACGTTTTGGTTCGCAAGCCGTTGTGGTGGCCATCGACGCCAGAAAGATTGACCGACGTTTTGAAGTGTTCGTCGCCGGAGGACGCGTGGCCACGGGACGCGACGCGATTCAATGGTCGCGGGAAGCGGCGGACGGCGGGGCGGGAGAGATTCTGTTGACTTCGATGGACCGCGACGGAACTCAGTCTGGATTCGATTGCGGGCTGGTGCGCGCCGTAGCCGAGGCTGTTTCGATTCCGGTTATTGCATCGGGAGGCGCTGGATCGGCGCGCGATTTTATCGAAGTGTTCCGCGAGGGCCGCGCGGACGCGGCGCTGGCCGCATCCATTTTTCACTTCGGCATTGAGAGTGTGGCGGAGCTGAAGCGCGAACTGCAGCGAGACGGCATTCCGGTGAGATGGCCATGCTGATTCCATCGATCGACCTGATGGGCGGCAAGATCGTGCAGTTGGTGCAGGGTGAAAAGAAAGCGCTGGAGTTTGACAACTTCGACGATTGGATCGAGCGCTTCGCCCGGCATCCGCTGGTGCAGGTGATCGACCTCGACGCGGCCCGGGGTAATGGAAACAACCGGGCGATGGTGAATCAAATTGCGCAGCGGCTCAACTGCCAGGTGGGCGGCGGGATTCGCAGCCTTGGTGCCGCGCGGGAAGTTTTGCAGGCTGGCGCACGCAGGGTGATCGTTGGATCGGCGCTGTTCGATGCCGGCGCCATCAACGCCAAGTTTGCTGCCGCGCTGGCCGGCGCACTGGGCACCGCTGCGCTGGTGTTTGCCCTCGATTCCCGAGGTGGCCGGGTTGCGGTGGATGGCTGGCGCAAGCAGACATCCGTCACCGCGTTCGATATGATTCGGGCGCTTGAACCATTCTGCGATACTTTTCTCTACACCCATATCGACACGGAAGGCTTGATGGGCGGAATCCCGATGGAGACGGTGAGCGCAATCCGGAAAGCGACTTCGCGGCGGCTGGTGGTCGCCGGAGGCATCAGCACGCAGGCAGAAATCGACCGGCTCGACGCGCTGGGGATGGACGCCGTGGTTGGGATGGCGTTGTATTCCGGCAGGATCGTCGCCTGAGCGTGGTCGAGTTATGGGTTAGGGACGGGATTTGGATGTGGTAAACCGTTGCGGTTTTGCGGCGCGGGTTTTCAGCGCGTGATTGCTACCGGGCCGCGGAAGGTTCGAAATCAGCGACGCCGACCTTCACCACGGTGCCGCGCGGCTTGGGTGGGGCTGTCCCAGGCTTAGGCGCAAGCTGATTGCCGGCTTCGGGAACAACTGCCGGCTCCTCAGTCCAAACTCCGTAGACGCGGCCGCCGGATGCGGCAATGCCGGAGTAGTCGCCAAAGAAGACTCCGCCCGCGTCGAACAGCCGGGTGGTCCAGGCATAATTCTGAAAGCTACTGCCGCCGTCGGTTGAGCGTGCCAAGGTAACCGTCTGCATTCGATTCCGCGGATCTCCGCGCCGGTCATAAAAAACCACGTTGGCCGAGCCGTCGATGGGATCGACCGCCAGCCATTGAAAAAACTGGTCCGCGCCGTCGTGGAGAGGATCGTTATTCACTCGCGTGGGCGCACTCCATTTTTTTCCTCCATCGGCGGAGGTCGAACAGAAAACGTCGATATCCCCGTTACGATAATCGGTCCAGGTTACGTAGAGGCGGCGGCTTCGCGGGTCGATGGCAATCTGCGGAAAGCCGTTTGCCCGCTCCAGCGTTTCCACGGCAAACATGATGGGAGCGGTGTGAAGGATGGAGCGAGCGCGGGAGAAGGTTTTCCCTCCATCGCGCGAAGTGGCGAGCCAAATCTCGTTGTCCTGGCTCCAGATTGCATAGAGACGGCCATCCAGCCCCACCGCACCCGCAAATCCTTCGGCAGCGCCGTTGTCGTCGCGCGGCAGGCCGGGATGGCGGTCGATTTCGATGGGCTGCGACCAGCTTTGTCCATCATCGGTGGAGCGCGACAACAATATTTCCGAGCCGGTCAGAGTCCAGCGCGTCCAACCCACGTAGAGATTTCCGGCATAGCGGCCTTGACTTATATCCGACACGAGGTATGGCTTGTCTTCAAACGGAATCCCGGGATCGCTGGCGAATTCGCTGACGGGGACGTGCTTCGCCTCCCAAGTCTTGCCGCCGTCGAGCGAGCGCCGCACAAATATGCCGTTGCGCGAAGCGCCATGCCCCCAGTAGTTGAACGTCCCCAGCTTATCGAAGGCGATGTAGCAGATGAAGGCGTGGCCCTGGTTGTCGTAGGTGGTGGATACATCGCCGGACACGCGGTAATTCCGCGGCGCAACGCCTTCGGCTGCGTGCCAGGTGCGGCCCGCATCTTCGGAATAGGATGCATGAGCGTTGTCCTGAAAAACCGCGACCACCTGCTGCGGATTCCTGGGATTAATCGCGATGGAAGGTTCCGTGAAAGAGCCTGGCGTTGGGGTCAGGGAAAAAACCTCGGCGTCAGGAGCCATGGGCAGGGCTTGACCGTGCAGGGGCGTGGTGAGGCTGATGACGACCACGGAGGCAGCCAGCCATCCAGCCCAGCGGCCAAGTTCACGTAAGAAGCGTGTTTGCAATTCGTCGGTCATGTGCGTCGAAGACGTCCTATATCTTAAATGGTTTTGACGGGAGTCACCCAATTGTCATTTCCCCGCCCGCGAGCCGCTGCGTTCACCGGGTTGGAAAGAAGCGAAATTGGCTGCCGCGGGATGGGCTCGGAAGGCCAGGTTACGAAGGCTTTTCCCGCAAGGCGATCGGGATTGCCGGTTCGCGAAGGCGATGCTAGGGTTGCTAAGAGTGGACTCCGCTTACAGTTTGGTGAATCCGCCAGAGGCCGGGAACGGTGGCTCGGCGTGGCTGCAATCGGCATCGGTGGAAGTGTGGGTAAAGTTCCTGCTGGCGCTGCTGGGATTGGGGCTGGCGTTCGCGGCGGCGCTGCTTTCCACGGCTTCGGGCGAGGCTGGCAATGTGTGGGCGTCAGTGATTCTGGCCTCGGTTGCGCTGTTAATGGCGGCGTTCGTGGGGCTGGTTACCGTGCCTTACCTGGCGCGGCGCGTGGCCCTGGAACGGTTGCGCGAAACGTTTCACTACGAGGTCACGAAGGCGGGCGTGGGGTATGTGCTGGTCACGCTGGTGATCGGCATAGCGGCTTTGAACACGGGAAACAATCTGCTGTACATCGTGGTGGCGGCAATGCTGGCGGCCATTCTGGTGTCGGGAGTGGTTTCTGCGCTGGTGCTGCGCGGCCTGGAACTGGAGGTTCGCCTGCCCCAGCATGTTTTCGCCGGACGATTGGTTTCAGGGCGGATCGTGTTGCGCAACTCGCGGCGCTTCCTGCCTTCGTTTTCGATTCGTGTGGTGCCGGCACGCCGGGAAACAAAGATTCGCAAGCAGTGGAAGTGGGAACGAACGACCTTTGTCTTTCCCCTGAACCGCACTCCTGAGAATCAGTGGGTGCGGCTGCGCGACTGGCGGGTGCGGCGGGTGGACGCGTCGCCGGTCGCCCCGGGAATCTTCGAAGGGATGGTTTACTTCCCGTATTTGCCAGCGCAAGCCGAGTTGGCGGCGGATCTGCAGTTGCGTTTTGAGCGTCGCGGGCGGTATTGCGAATCGAGTTTTGGCGTGGCCACCAGATTTCCGTTTGCCTTCCTCACCAAGACGCGAGATGTGGCGCTGGAGCGCGAGGTTCTGGTGTATCCCGCGGTTGAGCCGCCGGACGAACTGTTTGAAATTCTGCCGCTGGTGCGTGGAGAGTGGGAAAGCTTTGTGCGCGGACGGGGCTCCGACTTGTACCGCATCCGGGAGTATCTGCCGGAGGATTCGGCACGCCACGTGGACTGGAAGGCAACCGCCAAGTCTGGATCGTTGAAGGTGCGTGAGTTCAGCCGCGAAGATGAGCGCAAGCTGTGCATTGTGTTCGACAATCCCGCGGCCGGGCTGATCTCCGGGCCAGCGTATGAACGAGGGGTGAATCTGGCGGCGTCGCTGGCTTGGCAGTTCTCTTCGCAGGATGCGGAGGTCTCGTTTGTGATTGCGGGGCAGGGCCGCAGCGACGATCTGCACCAGTTCCTGGCGCAGCTGGCGGTGGTCGAGCCGCGCGATGACCTGCGAAACGATCCGCGACAGGATGTGCTGCGGGAAATCGACCTGGGGAGCACGGACGAATGCAACATTGTTTTCACGGCCCGGCCGCGAGGAAGTTTGCCTACGGCGTGGTGGAACTCTTCATATTTCGTATTCCTCGGGGACGAGGTTGCGAGTGTGAAGAAGGAGTAGGCGAGGACTCTGGCGGGCAAAAACGGGCCTGATTCCGACTGCGACTGCGTTTGCCGTAATGATTCTACCGGCCAGACCCTTCCTCATTTCTCACGTTTTGGTTCTTCCCACGCGTCCCTCGAAAATATATGCCGGTTCCGGTCGGTGGTTTTCCGGCCGGGCTGTTCCTTCCGTCAACCCCCCACCTTGGTGCCAGAGAAGTGGCCCGAAGGTAACGTTACTTTGGGTTACCTGAGTACATTGAACGTATGGTGTAAAAGGTTTAACTTTCCTTTATTACCAGTACCATCCTTTTTAATGCAGTGTGCTCGAAGCTTGGGTAAGGAGCGCACCAGGTTTGTTTCAAGCGTCAAGGGCCAAATAGAATTATTCCGATGAGCGAGAAAATCAAGATTCTGTACTACGCTCTCTGGGTCACGCATCCCGTTCTGCAAACGGTGATTGCCATAGTTATGCTCCGGCGCGGCCTGTACCGCGTATTCAAATATTTCTTTGCTTACATCATCGCTCAGGTTCTGACCTTCGCCGTGGTCTTTCCGGCCTATCGCTACAATCCCTCCGCCTGCTTTTACCTTTCCTGGTTCACCACCGCGGTCAGCGTAGCTTTGGGGTTCAAGGTAATTCATGAAGCTTTTCTCGATGTGTTCCGACCTTTCCACACGTTGCGCGATCTGGGCACCGTGCTGTTCAAGTGGGCTGGTCTGGTCATGCTTTTGGTGGCCGGCGTGGTATCGGTTTCCGCGAGTCCGTCGAATACTGCGCCATGGGTGCAGGCCATCCTTACGGCCCAGCGTTGCGTACGCATCATTCAAGTCGGGATGGTGCTGTTCCTGTTGTCGTTTGCCCGCTACCTGGGAGTAAGCCGGCGGCAGCATAGCTTTGGCATCGCCTTGGGTTTTGGCACCTTCGCCGTGGTGGAACTGACTTTGATCGCGTCGTGGGCGGGCGCTCACCTGGATGGCGTTTCCATGAACCTGGTTAATATGGTTGCCTACAACGGCGCGTTGCTCATTTGGTTGGGTTACATGCTGGTGAAGAGTCCTGCCCGCGAAGCGGCCTCCACCCTGCTGCGGCCCCAGCGCTGGGAGCAGAGCCTGACGGACCTTCAGCATCCACTGCCCGCTGATTCCTTGATCCCGATGTTTGAAGGGATGGTGGACCGGGCTTTGTCGCGGACTCAGGCGCCGCCCCAAGTCACACCAGAAAGCGGCGGCGCGTCTCCGCTCTCCTCCGAGGTTCCGGTGGGCGAGATGAGTGTGTCTGGGATGGTGGAGCGTATGTTGTCCCGGCGGTGAGAACCCGATTCTGCCGCGCGCGCCTCGCGCGTTCATCGCCTTTTCAAACTGTCTAAGCGGTGCGATTCCGCGTTTCGTAAATTTTTCGCCGCTGAATCTGCCTGCGGTCGCCACCCGCATTCTTGCCCGGCGGCTATAGGGCAGACACCTTAGAAGACTGCGTTTTCCCCGCGTCATTACAGGCTTGGCAAAGCATGCGGGAGGGAGCGCAAAAGCTGCCCTAAAGGGACGGGCGCTATCTGCATGCGGGTATTGTTGCAGAGAGGCTTGACTCGTGCCTTATAATTCTCCTCCGCGTCAGACAGGCTTCTTTTGGGAAAGCTACCGGCGCGGTAAGGAGAAAACCATGAAGCACGCAATCAGGATTGCGATCCTGATGTTTGGCTTGGTGGGTACGTACGTATTGGCCGCCGTTCCGCAGGTTCCCGCCCCGGACGGAGGTCCAATCTGTACAAACCGACTATGCAAACCCATTTCACTAGGGATAGTGAAATAACAGTTAATCGGATATCACCGGTGGCCGCAAGGTCACTAAAGTAACCTGCTAGTAACTTGGGCCGAACACTTGGGCTCGCAATCTTAGGGCTGACGGATCTCATAAATAAACCGTCGGCCCCGTTTTTTGCCTTGTCCACTCTGGTTTGTCCCGCTAGGCCTGCTGCATGAACTCGGATTGCAGCGCCCGCCGCAACTCGGCCGGGTCCGTGACGGGGGGTTGGCAGGCGAGGCCGGAACACAGAACCGCGAACGACTTGCCCGAGCTCAACTGGGGCAGGTTCGGGATGCTGGCCGCCAGCGCGGGAGGAAGGTTCTCAGCAACTGCCTGGTTCGCCGTGAGCCGCAGCACGCTCTTGTTGAAGGCGAAATCCGCGGCCGCCGCAGCCGCGAGACTGGCGGCCGTTTCTTCCAACCCCGGGCTCACCACAACCACCTGCACGGGATGCTGCAGTAAATGGATGACCGCGATCCCGTAGGTCGCCGCAAATATTCCAAATTGCTCGGCCACGGCGGCAAAAGCTTCCAACGTTTGCTCCGCCGTATCCCGATATGCAGCCGTGCCCGTGTAAGCATGCAGGCGCAGCAGTGCAATCGCGGCCATGGGATTTCCCGCCGGCGTCGGCGAATCCTGCAACGGCTTGCGCCGCGTCGAGAGCACGCCCAGACTCTTTCCTTCCGCTTCCGGTTCCGCATCAAAAAACCCTCCCGCAACCGCATCACCGAAGCGCGCAATCATAGCGTCGCCGATCGCCCGCGCGAACTTGAAGTAGCTGAGGTCGGCCGTTGCCTCATAGGCGTCGAGGCAGGCCAGCGTGGTCGCGGCATAGTCGTCAAGCAGGCCGGAAACCTCGCGGTGCTCCGCCTTTGGATCGGAATAAGCGACCACATGCAATAGCCGTCCGGACTCTGCCTGTGTGGCAGTGCCGCTCCCAGCCGCGTTTCTGGTTGGTGTGGCGCGGACACTCTTGTCCGCGTCGTCGTGCCAGGTGCCGGCATTCCCCGGCTTCCACGCTTCCGCCAAAATTCGATCCAGAGATTTCAGAGCAAACCGCCGCGCACCCTCCAACCCCAGCGCCTTCGCCGCTTCCAGATAGGCCGATACGCACATCGAATTCCATCCCACGTACACCGTCTTATCGATGTAAGGCGTAGGTCGTTCCAGCCGCGCCGCATACATTTTCTTCTTGGCCGAATCGAGCAACTCGCGGACCCGCTCCTCGCTAAGACTCATGCGCCGCCCTATCTCATCAATCGGCGCCCGCACGTAGAGCACGTTCTTCGCCGGATTATGATGCATCTCGCCCACTTCGTTGATGTCATAGCGCAATGCCGCCACCTGCGCCTCTTCTTCGGTGAGCACGGCAAGTGTTTCATCAAGCGTCCAGGTGAAGTAATCGCCGTCGTCATCCATGGAAATGTCGGCGTCCTGCGAGGCGTAAAATCCCCCGCGCTCGCGGTCGCTCAACCACTCATCCATCCAGCGAATAATGTCGCGCGCCACATGGGCAAAGAATTCCGTGCCCGTTGCCTGGTAGCCGTGTACATAATTTTTCAGCAGCTCCGAGTTGTCGTAACACATCTTCTCGAAATGCGGCACCACCCAGCGCTCATCCACGGAATAGCGATGAAACCCTCCCGCCAACTGGTCGTAAACCCCGCCCTTCGCCATGTGCTTGAGCGTGGTGATGATTAAAGTTGGAAGGTCGGGTGCCCCATCCTTTTCGCGTTCTTCGCGAAAGGGTGGGGATTTTGACTTGTCAAGTTGAACGCCGCGCCCATACCGTTCAATCAACAGATCCAGCGCTGAAGGATGGGGAAACTTCGGAGCCTGCCCAAATCCGCCATGCTGTGCGTCGAACATGCTGAAGGCAGACTTCTCAATCGCGGCAATGACGCTAGCCGAAACTCGCCCATCGCGCCCAGCAAACGAATCCGCCTGGGCGATCGCGCTTTGCACCATTTTCGCCTGTTCCACCACGTCGGCATTCTTCTCTTTGTAGGCGTTTGCGATGCTCGTTAACACGCGCTTAAAACTCGGCCGCCCATAGCCATCGTTCGGAGGAAAATAAGTCCCGCCGTAAAACGGCTTCCCATCGGGCGTAAGAAAAGCCGTCAGCGGCCATCCTCCCTGTCCGCTCACCGCGTTCACCGCCGCCTGGTACCGGCTGTCAATGTCAGGACGCTCGTCGCGATCCACTTTCATCGCGATGAAATGCTCGTTCACGATGGCGGCAACCTCCGGGTCGTCATAAGATTCGCGGTCCATCACGTGGCACCAGTGGCACCACACGGCGCCAATATCCAGCAGCATCGGCTTGTTCTCGCGCTGCGCCGCCGCGAACGCCTCCTCACCCCACTCATGCCACTGAATTGGCTGGTGCATGGCGGAACGCAAATATGCAGAAGAAGCGCGGGCGAGGGCGTTGAGAGTGGTCGTGGTCATACTCTAAGTGTACTGCGGCAACGCCTTTCATCGGCTGTCATGCCGAGCGAGGTGGGGTCGTCCAAAGGACAATCCCACGCAGTCGAAGCGCCCCATACCCGCCGTAACGGCCCCAAGCTCTAGCAGGAGTCCCCCGGGGAAAGCACGCATGCTACATCGGGTCCCCCGACGATCCCTCCCAAATGTTTGTCATTCCGAACCGGGCGCCAAGCCCGGTGAGGAACCTGCTGTTCCCTACAGGCCGATCGGGCTAATCTCGGCTCCCTAACAAAACCAACCCCACGTCTCCAGTTCCCAGCTCAGTCCTGTTCCCGGAGTCATTCCGCATCGCGATCACCATCGCGACAAACGCCGCTCGCTGCTGAACAGACGACACGACGGCACCAAGCTTCTCGAAGACGGCGAATGCATGGACTACCTCCCTCGAGCCATTAAGGCAGATCCGCCCCTTTGCGTCAGCCGCCTTTGCGAGGAGATCGCGCTCCTGCGAACCCTGTGGTTCACTGAGGTGGGCCAATCCACTTACGGAGTTCAGGTGATCCAAGTAGGCCTGAGTCCTCAGATCCCTGTGATGCCGTTGGTTGTCGAGATAGCGCGTAAAAACATACTGGAGGGACGCGCCAATGACTACGCCGAAGAAAGATAGTATCGCAATTGTAATTGCTACCTCCTGCAGTTCGAGGCCCAGCGTAACTGTCCTCATCCTACTGTGCCGCCAGCGCGTCCAGCCGCTCCAGCGTATCCGGATACTTCCGCACAAGCAGCACCAGCGCGGCCGCCTGAGGATTCGGTTTCGCTCGCCCCTGTTCCCATTTTTCCAGTGTTCGTTCGTTTATCCGCAATTTGCGTGCGAACACCGCTCGCGAGCAGCGCAGCTTCTTCCGCGTATCGCGAAGCAGCTTCGAATCCACCTTGGGGAGCGGCACCACATCGACTTTGTAGCTGCGCAAAGTGAGCTTGCCCTTCCGATGACCTTTCATCGCGGCAACTCCCTCCATCATCTCGCCGAAAATGTCCCGCTTCGCCATCACTGTGTCCTCCGTTGTCTGTAGGGTGCTCTTCTCCGACCGGCGCGCAGTTCCACTTCATTCTCGATCGCGGCTCTGAGCGCCTTCTTCTCCCCCGCTGTTAAATCTGAAGCTTCGTTCTTGTTGTAGAGAGTCACCAGCCATATCTGACAATCGGACTTGAAGTGAAAATAGATCACGCGCAACCCGCCTCTGCGGCCCTTGCCACGCCGCGCGTCCGCCCAGCGTAGCTTTCGGAACCCGCCTGTGCCGGGCATCAAATCCCCGAGATCAGGATTTGCCGCTAACTTGGCCTGCAGCCCCCTGTAGCCGTCATCGTTCAGATAGTCTGGCAGGTGACGCGTAAATGCCGGCGCTTCGATGAACTCCATACAGACGTTGGTACGCTATCAGAGTATGTTTTCAGACTATACGCTCTTAGCGTATGCTATGCAAGGTTCGCTATAGAAAGAGCGAGAAGGCCGACGCGGGCCAATTGCAAAGATTTCCACAGCCCCTCCTGGGTCATCCGTCACATCGCTCCCGTGAATTTTCGGCTAGCATTGTGAGTGCGGCGCCCTCCCCCAGGTTCTTTGACATTCGAATGCAGATTGCTTATCCGAATCTGAACCGATCTAAGTCGTTCAGATTGAATATTTTGCGGATAAGTCCTTTAGAAGCAATATTTTAGCTAGATTGGAGCCGGATATGCCAGATCTAAGTCATTGCGATTCAATAATTTAGATGACTTGATCCGAAATTTTTAAATCTGGATCACCCGTTGTTCCGTACAGAGCAAACTGGTGCGTCGCGTGCAGCTTCCGCAATCCGGCGCTCTCGCTCAACACATGCTCCAGCAGCGGATTGTGATAAACCACATACACCTTCCGTGGATGCGCCCGCAGACTCTGCTCCAGATTCGCCATCGTCCGCCTCAGCCCTGATTCTGGAAATGGATTGAAGAGATAGAGCACCGTTGGCTCGCCAGGAAAAGGGAACTCGGTCGCATCCGCGCAGATCGATTCCAGCGCAAAGCACGCTTGCGATTCGCTGCGGTACTGGCTCAGATTCTCCTGAGCAGCCTGATGCAACGCAGGCAGAAGTTCCACTCCCACAATGCGGCGAAAGGGATAGTCCGAAGCCATGAGCAGCGTGCGCCCTTTGCCCGATCCCAAGTCGAGGAAGAGGAAGTCGTGAAAGTCAGCGTGGCTCTGCTGCGGCAAGGAGTCGAGCATTTCGTGAAACAGAGAAGATTCAGTCGGCTGATAAGGCGAGTGAAACCCTCCCAGCAATCGGTCACGCCAACCTACAGCCGCGCTAGTGGTGTTGACGCGATGCTCCCAATCATATTCGGCATCGCCGTAACGCTGACGCCGGCGCTCCGGAGTGGAGTCGCGAACGAACTCCCACAGCGCGGCCAGCAGTTGGCGAGTGGCCGCAAGATGGCCTGCGCGTTCGGCAACGTCATTCCACCATTGCCACGCCGAGCGCGATAGGCGGATTCGGGACGAAGCGGAGCGATCTTTGCCGCGCATTCCCCGCCATCATAAGCCATAGCGGCAGTGAGGGTTGTGATGGCGAGACTACGGCATAGCGTGGAATTTCGGCTGCGGCGTGTATCCCGGAGGAAGCCCCTCGGTGACGAACGGAAAATCATCCGGCACGCGAACCTCAATCCGGCCTTCAGGCGTCAATTTGTAAGGCTGGCCGTCGGGATCGGCTGGAATTCCGGTCAGCCCCTCCCCGGCCACAAGTTCGGCCATGCTGCTGGGCAGTCGTCCCGTGCGCTTTCCGAAACGGGTGACGGCTTGTTGCAGGCGCTCGACGTCTTCATCCACTTGCAACGCACGCAGATGTTCAATGGCGTTCTCCCGAATCTGTTTGTCCTGGGTGGTCTGGTAAGTCGCCGACCACAGCATCCGCGCCGTGTCGTACTCCCCGGCATGCTGCGCCATCTGCGCCGCCAGAACCTTCAGAAAAGGATGAGCGTGGGGAACCAGCGATCCGCGTTCGAAGGTTTCGGCGGCCTTCTTGTAATCCTTAAGCTCCATGTAATAGAGAAATCCGAGATCGTAGTAGAGCCTCCAGTTGTCGGGATTGTTTTGAATGCCGTATTGCATCAAATCAACGGCACGCTCGGGTTGACCGGCACCGTAGGGCGGCTCGGGCGCGAGGAAGGTGCTGCCAAACTCGTAAGCCACCACAAGATGCGGATCCAGGTGAGTCGTGATTTCCAGAAGCGGAGCCAGCAGATTGTAGTTGCGGGCGTCGTAGTGATGGCGGTACCCGAAGTATTGCACCGCCCGAGTCCAGTAAATGCAGGCCATCAGCCCGTTATAACCGAGGCTGACGCGCTCGATCACCTTCGGCGAATTGAGAAACAGGACTTCATCGAGCGTGGCTTGTGGCCGAAGCTGGTCGCCGCGATGCAGCACAAATGAACTCGCCGCCAGCGACAAGACGATGCAGGCACCGGCGATGATCGAGATTTTATTGCGCGGCTTCATTTCAGGTCTTCTTCTTCATTTTCATTATCACTTCAGATCGCGGTGCTCGAAGATCAGCACCGCTCCGCTGAGAGCCATGACGGTGTAGAAAAGGGCATAAAGAGTGTTCTGCAGGATGAGCTGCCCGGCGACCGGCTGTTCATGCGCGATGGAGGAGATCACGTTGAACGCGGAAAAGTTTGGCACCAGATATGCGGCGCCCGTCGCCAGCCAGCGCGAGACTCCATGAGCCATGGCCGCGAAATTGCGCAAGTCTTCGGCAAAGCTCCCGATGACGAACAGCGAAAAGGCGAAGACGGCGGAAAGCAACGGCGAAGAGAACGAGGAGAACAGCAACGCCAGCGAGCAGATGATCAAGAACTCGAGAACGATGAAGTACAAGGCAATCAGGATCAGCCCGTCGGCGCGCACGAACCTGTGGGAAACGTAGAGCAAGGCGGTGAACACGCCGATCGCCATGAAGAAGGTATTCACCACCAGGGTTCCGGCGAGCCCGAAGAACTTGCCGACAATGAACTCCCAGCGGCGCACAGGACGCGAAAGCACGGTGTAAAGGGTTCGTTTGTCGATTTCCTTGGAGACCAGGCCGATGCCGATGAAAATCGCGATGACCACGCCGAACAGAGAAACCGCGGTGAGCCCCAGATTGATGACGACCAGCTTCTCGATCTCAATGGAAATCTGGCCCACCAGGATGGCGGCTCCGGAGAGCAGCAGAGCGAAAGCGATCAGGTTGTAGAGCACGCGGTCCCGCACCGCTTCGCGGAAGGTGTTGGAGGCAATGTAGGCGATGCGCGTTCTCATGGGGTCCTCTTCGTGCGCCTGGTGTTCATGCAGTTGTACCCGCGGTGGTCTCGGCACGCCGCAGCTTCTCGACGAAATAAGCCTCGAGCGAAGTGCGCACCGGAATGATGGCAATCAAACGCTGGCGGTCGCGGCGCAGCGCATCGATGACCGCGTCCTGCTGGCTTTCGCCGATGACGGCGCGCACCCGGTCTCCGGTCACATGGCACTCCGCGCCCAAAGCCTTGATCGAGGCGGGTATCTGCGTGCCTTGCCAGATGACCTCCACCTTGCCTTGAACGGTGGAGGTTAGATCTTCGACCGCGCCGACGCCGCGGAGTTCCCCCTTGTGAATGATGGCAACGCGATCGCAGAGCGCTTCCGCGTCGGACAGAATGTGGGTGGAGAAGAATACGGTCTTGCCTGCGTGCTTCAGCTGCTCCATCAGGTCGCGCACTTCGCGGCGGCCCATGGGGTCGAGTCCGGACATGGGTTCGTCGAGAAACACGAGCTTGGGGTCGTGCAGGATGGCCTGGCCGATGCCCACGCGCTGCAGCATGCCCTTGGAAAACTTGCGCAATTGCACGCCCTGCACATCGCGCAGCCCTACCTGCTCGAGCACCTGCTCGACGCGCTGCCGGCGCTGTCTGGCGGGAACGCCGGAAAGTTGCCCGTAATAGTGCAACAGTTCGTGAGCCGTCAGATAGTCGTAGAAATAAGGCTGCTCGGGAAGGAAGCCGATCTGGGCTTTGACTTCAGGGTCGGTCCATTCACGACCCAGGATGCGCGCCGAGCCGGAGGTGGGGAACACCAATCCCATGAGCAGTTTCAGCGTCGTGGTTTTGCCGGCGCCGTTGGGGCCGAGGAAGCCGAAGATTTCTCCGTCCTCGACGGTGAGTTGCAGCGGATGCAGCGCGCGCTTGGGGCGTTTACGCCAAAAGCCCACGCTGTAGGTTTTTTCCAATCCTAAAATCTCTATTGCAGGCATGGCAGGTGCGTGGTGGTCACGCGGAAATCATTCGTTTTCCCTAAGAAAATTATATGCAATTTCAATTGCGAGTAAAGTAGCCGTGCAGGGTCGCGGATATTACGAAAGTAAAAGGCGCGGCCGGCACTGCTGGCAACCTCGATGCCGAGCCGGAGTTCTGTGGCTGGGGCCTAATTATTCATAGGCGTCATCGTTGCGCAGGACGCATAGCTGGGAACCAGAGTGACGTTGCCTGCCGCCTGAAGGCGGACCACCATATCGTCCACTGAGCAGTAAGCGCGAGTGCCGGTCAGGTCGCTGAGGGGAGTTGCAGTGGCATAGAACTGGTTGTTGTTGGTACTTCCCGCACTGGCGGATCCGGTGGCGGCGAAGGAGTAACCGCTCTTGCCGCTACCGCCCCCATTGCTGGACAAACTGTCATCGATGAGGCAACCGGTGGCTGAGCTTGGAACACAGGGAGTTGGCCCACCCAGAGGCTCCAACGTGAGTGGAAAGCCGATGTTTTCGTAGGCGCCGAAATAGCCGACTTCGGCCGCATTGATGGCATGAATGGAACCCGCCGCCGACGAATCGTTGGCGGCCATGCGAGCCCGCATGAGATTCGGGATGGCGATCGCGGCGATCACCAGGATGATGGCAACCACGATCAGGAGTTCGATCAGTGAGAAACCCTTTTGTTTTGGCATGGAGTTGATTCCCCCCGCCCAGGGCCCTCGCTGAATAGCGAGGAGACCGCGGGATGCAACACCCAAAAACTGTTGCACTTAAAAGGCCAAGAAGGGCCAGGTTTGGCGATCCGTTACCGCAGTAATAAGCCGTACTTTCAATGACTTGACCAGAGATGTTGCAAGCCCAAGAGAAACAAAAAGGGCAGCGGATTTGCATCCGCTGCCCCCGGGCTTTGTACCCTCCCCCAGGTACTCGCCAATTCGAGCCGTGCTAGTTGTTCAAGGGGCTCCAAGCCAAGCAACTCGCGTAGGTTGTGACAGTAGTAATGACGCCCGGCGAGTTGACGCGGATCACACCATCATCCGCGGCGCACAGAGCCTTGGTGCCAGTTACGCTGGACAATGGGGTCGCCGTGGTGTAGAAGTTCCAGCCAGTTGCGGCCGAACCGCCAGGCGTCGAAACAAACGTGTAGCCGCTCTTACCGGCGCCCGCGCCGTTGGTGGCCAGGTTGTTGTCGATCAAGCAGCCAGTGGCCGTTCCCGGAATGCACGGAGTCGCCGAGCCGCCCAGGTTGGACAGAACTGCGTAGCCGAGTGTGGGATACGCGCCGATGTAGCCGACTTCACCCACAACGATGGTGTGCTCGGAACCAGCCGCGGACGAATCGTTGGCGGCCATACGGGCACGCATCAGGTTCGGAATAGCGATAGCTGCAATGATCAGGATGATGGCAACCACGATCAGCAGCTCGATCAGTGAGAAACCCTTCTGTTGTTTCCGCATCTCTTTTTTCCCTCGTTTCAGACTTTTGGTTATTTCGTGCTGGTCATGGAATGACGCAGTCGGGCTTGATGTTCGCACTTCCCGGGCCAAATCAGCTAGTTACCTTGGTTCCTAGGAGATAGTGAGAAAGAGCTTTATTTTCATGGCAAAGGCAAACTTCAGACTCATTGTAACGCGCCTCCATAGCGAGCGTGCTGCCAAAATCTGTCATAACACTGACGGTTCGTGTAACTCCGACCCTGGTACGACTGGACCTGGTGCGACTGGACCAGAGTGCGGCTGGACCAGACTCCGCGCCGGGTAACGACCTACGGCGGGAAGAGGCGCCGGTTCGGAACCACACGCAAATTGTGTCCGTGCCCACGTGCGCCCCGCCTCCCTCTAAGAACGTGGCAGAAGGTGGATCTTGCATGCGGAGCGCCGGGCTCGACACAAAAGTAACGGACGGGGGCTCGACTGCGCTCTCCGTGGTATGCAGGCGTGGATATAATCGGCTTAAGAAACCTGAGGATTGACATTGTCTTCCAGCGCGACCGCGACCGCGATAAAGCCCGTAACGGTTTCCCGCCCACCTTCGTCCTCGCTTATTTCCGGCGAGAAGCGAAGCACGGTTTTGTGCCTTCTGTTGGTGCTGGTGACGCTGGCTTTTTATAATCCCGTGGTCCATAACGGGTTCACGAACTTCGACGACAACGGCTACGTCACGGATAACCTTCACGTGCGTGCGGGGCTGACCTGGGAAACGGTGAAGTGGGCGTTCACCAGCCGTGAGGACGCCAATTGGCACCCGATTACCTGGCTGTCGCATGCTCTGGACTGCCAGTTGTTCGGGCTGAACCCGGTGGGGCACCACTATGTAAGCGTCCTATTGCACGCGACCAACGCGGTCTTATTGTTTCTGCTGCTGGAGAGCGCCACGGGAATGACCTGGCCGAGCTTCATGGTGGCAGCGCTGTTCGCACTGCACCCGGTGAATGTGGAGTCGGTGGCCTGGGCGGCGGAGCGGAAGAACGTGCTCAGCATGCTGTTCTTCTTACTGACCCTGCGCGCCTATGGATGGTATGTGCGTCGTGAGAGCGTGAGAAGGTACCTGGTGGTAGCCGCCCTGTTCGCGCTGGGACTGATGGCCAAGCCTGAGATTATCACGCTGCCATTCGTATTGCTGTTGTGGGACTACTGGCCGTTGCAGCGAATGTTTGGGGATGCTGCGGTTCTCGATTCTCGATTCTCAGTTCCCGCTCCAGTTGTGACTGTGCCGGTTCCGCGGTCTTTCTGGTTCCTGGTTCTGGAAAAGGCGCCGCTGCTGTTGCTTTCGGCGGGCAGCGCCGTGATTACGGTGGTGGCTCAAAGAGCGGGTCACGCGATGCGGACGGCCTCGGCCTGGGTGAGGTTCGGGAACGCAATCGTTGCCTACGTACGTTATATCGGGAAGGCGTTTTGGCCGGCGCGGCTGGCGGTGGAGTATCCGCACCTGGGCCGCTTTCTTCCGGCATGGGAGGTCTATGCGTCGGCCGCGGTGCTGATCGCGGTGACCGCGGTTGTGCTGCGCTGGCGGAAACGCCGTTATCTGGTGATGGGATGGTTCTGGTTTCTGGGAACCCTGGTCCCGGTGATCGGGATCGTGCAGGTTGGAGTGCAGTCGATGGCTGACCGCTATGCCTATATCCCGTACGTTGGCCTGTTTGTGTGCGTGATTTGGGGGATTGCGGATATGGCGCGAGAGCGCAAGATCGCGGGAGTATGGTTCGCGGTGCCCGCGATTTTAGTCTTGGCAACCTTTGGAATGCTGACGCGGCGGCAAATCGGTTACTGGCACGACAGCGAAACGCTGTGGAAACATGCCCTGAGCGTCACCGAGAATAACTACACGGCACACGACGCGCTGGCGCGCGCTCTGGCCAAAGAAGGCCGGGTCGAAGAAGCCATTGCCGAGCACAATGCAGCGGAGGCCTTGCACGCCTATTCTCCCGCCGACATGATCGAGATCGGTACTTTCGAGCAAACCCATGGGCACGTGCAGGACGCGATTGAGCAGTACAAGCGATCTTTGGATGCGGCAACGGATGCGAAATCGCGGGCCGTTGCGCTGACCTGGCTGGGCTCGGCCTTCACGGAGATAGGTGACATCACCCGCGCGAAAATGAGCTATGAATACGCGCTGCAGCAGGATCCGGACAACAGCGCCGCACTGGTGGGCAGTGGGTTGCTGGCGCAGCGGGACGGAGATTTTGGGTTGGCCATAGGCCAAATTTCTCAGGCCATGAAGGCTGCGCCGACCGACGTGGGCTATCTTTTGCTGGGACAGGTTTTACGCCGGGCGGGTCGCACCGTGGAGGCGAACGACGCCGAAGCGCAGGCGCGCCGTATTTCGCATGATTTCGCTCAAGCACAGCAGTCCGCCGCAGAGGTGCTGGCTTCCGCCGGGATCAAGACCAAATAGGATGGAGGCGGGTTGCCGGGTTTGCCGGCCGGGAAAAATGCGGTCGACTATTTTGCGGCCGATCCGCGTCTCATTGTTACGTTTCGTCTCTGCGCTTCATCTCTGCCCTTCAACGGATTTGTGTAGAAGCGATGAAAAAGGATTAGGGGCGGCATCCGCCGCCAGGCTCTAGGGTCACTTCTTGTTCACTCCGCCTTGTTCACTCCGCTTTGATCAGCAGGCAGGTGATGTCATCGTGCTGTGGCGTCGACCCGACAAACAGGTCAAGCTCCGCCATCAGGCGCTTCAGCATTTCGCCGGGCGCGGTTGTGGCGGCTGCGCCGACCGCACTCAGAAGCCGGGCTTCGCCGTACTCTTCCTGGCTGGCGTTTTCCGCTTCCACCAAGCCGTCGGTAAAGATGATGAGCCAATCGCCGGGCGCGAGGGTGGCGCTGGCCGACTGATACTTCGCCTCGGGCTGAATGCCGAGGGGCAATCCCCCCACCTCGAGACGCTCGATCGCTCCGTTGCCGCGGCGCAGGATTGGCGCGTTGTGACCGGCGTTGATGTAATCGAAATTTCTCCGCGCCGGATCGTACTCCGCGAGAAACGCGGTGGTGAAGCGCAATCCTCCCTGGCTGTTGGAACAGGCGTACTTATTCATGTTTGCCACTAACTCGTCCAAGGAAACCTGCACGGTGGAAAGGGTTTTGAGGCTGGCCTGAAAAGTAGCCATGAGCATGGCGGCGGGAATGCTTTTGCCGGCCACATCGGCCACGGCGAATACCACGCGATTTTCCTGGTTGGCTTTACCCGGGCGGGGAAACACATCGTAATAATCTCCGGCAACGGTGTTGGCGGGGCGGGTGGTGTAAGCGACGGAAATTCCTGGAATTTGCGGCGGGGCTCCGGGCAGCAGCCAGGTCTGGATCTCGCGGGCGATCTGCAAATCGCGCTTCATTACGACGCGGTCGGCAATCTCCAGCATGAGAAGCAAAAAGAGAAGCAGCCCGGCCCAGAAGTGCAGGTCGAGTTTGCCCTGGGGAATCACGAGCATAATCAGCGCCATGAGCAGGAGCACGCGGCGCGCGGGCGACAGTTTTTCGAGAACTGCCCAGAAGAATTCCTTGACGACGCGCAGACGGTGGCGCTTGATGAAACCCTCCGGCGTTTTTGCGGCCACGTCACGGGAATAGAGGCGGTAGCTGGTGCGCGCTTCGCTTTCAAACTGCGACCACAGCTGGGTGAGCTCCAGCCCTTCGGTGACCCGCTGCCAGAATTTGTGCAGGCGCAATCTCAGTGGAACGCGTTGAGCGGCAGCCGGCTCGGCCGGTGGGGAAGCGGTCATGGGCGGTGCAGTGATTATAAAGGAAGGGAAGAAGCGAATTTCAGAACAGCGTCAACTGCTCTGCAAACGTCTGTACCAGCCAGGTGTTGGCACGGTTCTCTCTCCGCGGGTCATCGCGGGCGATGCCATATTTCTGACGGAAGCGGGCGATGAGTTGCGCTATGCGCTTGCCGTACGAAGGCGGCAGAAATGAGCGGTCCTGATAACGCTGACGATAGTTCTCCACCAACTGCGGGAAGTGTTGTTCGAGAAAGGGAAGAAAGACTGCGGCCGAACAGGGCTTGAGAAATAAGGGACCGGCGAAGATGTGGCGCGCTCCCGCCGCAGCTGCTGCGCGCACCACGGCCTCAAGATCGGCGGGTGAATCGGTGATGCCGGGGAGAACGGGCGAGCAACTGACGCCCACGTTTAACCCCGCCGCGCAGAGCTGGCGAAGCGCATCGAGGCGCAAATCCGGACGCGGCGCACGCGGCTCAAGAATCCGGGCCAGTTCGGTGTTTAAGGTGGTGATCGTGATGTGAATCGACAATGCGTTGTTTCGAGACAACTCGCAGAGAAGGTCCAGATCCCGCACAATGAAGTGCGATTTGGTGACGATGCCCAATTCGAAGCCGCGGTGGCGGGCAAACTCTTCGAGAATGCAGCGCGTAACTTCGTAGCGGCGTTCCGCAGGCTGGTAGGGATCGGTCGCCGTGCCGAGCGCAATGGCTTCCCCCGGCTTGACCCGCCGCAGTTCGCGCCGCAGGAGTTCCGCAGTGTGCTGCTTGACGTAGATCTTCTGCTCGAACTCCATGCCGTCGCGCATTTCCATAAACTCGTGAGTGTAGCGGGCATAGCAATAGCGGCAGCCGAATTCGCAGCCGCGGTAAGGATTGATGGTCCAGCTGAACGGCAAGCCGCGGCGGCTGGCGCAGCGGTTCAACAGGGATTTTGTCGGGAGAGTGAAGTATTCAACATTGTGCCCCTCGCGCAAGGATTCGCCTTGCGAGGCGAGCCGGGCGATGCCGACCAATGGGGATTCCTCGGGAAGCGCAAACAAGGGCTGGGTGAGGCGGTTCATATTCGCCTTATGTTCGCCTAGCATAAAGCTTCAAACGGCCGCTGTCAAGAAGGAAAATGCTTCGGGAGAGGGCAGCGCTTGCCATGCAACATGTACAGTGATACGGGTTCGCTGGTGGTTAAGATGGCGCGGCAGAACTGGCCCGCATTTTGCGTTGGGCTCAGTTTGAGGCACAATGCCTGCTGGAGCGTGCCTGCGGATGGATTCGACAGTTGAGATTCAGGGGAGACAACTCAAGCTGTCGAATCTGGAAAAGGTTCTGTATCCCGCCACCGGATTTACCAAGCAGCAGGTCATTGACTACTACGTCCGCATTGCGCCGGTGATGCTGCCGCATTTGGCGGGACGTCCGCTCACGCGCAAGCGCTATCCGAACGGCGTAGATGAGGAGTTCTTCTACGAAAAAAACGCGCCGCAGCATCGGCCCGACTGGGTGAAAACCGCGCCGATCTGGAGCGGGAGAAACCGCCGCACTATTCATTACATTCTCGCCGACGATCTGGCGACGCTGGTCTGGCTGGCGAACCTCGCGGCGATTGAGCTGCACCCGTCACTTTCCCTGGCGAAGGATATTACTTGCCCCACGACGATGGTCTTCGATCTCGACCCTGGACTGCCGGCGAACATTGTGCAATGCTGCCGGGTCGGCCTGTGGCTGCGTGAAATCTTTGAGCATTTTGGCTTGCAGAGTTTTCCGAAAACTTCGGGGTCGAAGGGATTGCAGATCTACATTCCGCTCAATACTCCGACGAACTACGAGTCGACCAAGACGTTTTCTCACGCCCTGGCGCAACTATTAGAGCACGAACATCCCGAACTGGTTGTGTCGGATATGAAGAAGCAGGTTCGAACCGGACGGGTTTTCGTGGACTGGAGCCAGAACGACGAACACAAAACTACCGTGGCCGTGTATTCGCTGCGGGCGCGTGAGGATCCCACGGTTTCAACGCCGGTGACGTGGGAAGAGGCCGAGCGAGCGATGAAGAAAAAAGATGCGAAACTGCTGAGCTTCGAAGCTCGGCAAGTGGTCGCGCGGGCGGAAAAGATGGGAGACTTATTCGCTCCCGTGCTGGAACTCAAACAGCGGTTGCCGGACCTCAAGGGAGTTGCGGCCTCCGCGGCGGTGGGAGCGCAGCCGACGGCCTCGATTGCCGCTCAAGTCGAAGAGGAACCAGTGGCTGCTCGCCGCTCCCCTGTGAGAAAAACCCGGAAGCGACCGCGCACGGACAAGGCAAGACCCTGAGTTATAATTTCGTCCGCTGCACCTTGCTTCCGGGCTTGCGACATGCCTCAACTTTTTGTGGGAACTTCAGGATGGGCCTATCCGACGTGGAAGCCCAATTTCTATCCTGCGAAACTCGCGCAGAAACAATTTCTCAGCTACTACGCCGCGCAGCTCAATACAGTAGAAGTGAATTTCACTTTCCGGCAACTGGTGAAAGAAACTACGATTCAGAACTGGATTCAGGAAACGCCGTCAAACTTCCGCTTTGGCATCAAGGCTCACCAGGTAATCACGCATATCAAGCGCTTGAAGGGGGCTGGGGATTTTGTGCCGCGGTTTCTGGCGACGATTGAGCCGCTGGCCAGCGCCGGCAAGCTGGGCCCCGTGTTGTTTCAGTTGCCGCCCAATCTGAAAGCGGATGCGGAACTGCTCAAAAACTTTCTGGCACTCCTGCCGCGCGCGTTGCCGGCGGCGTTTGAATTTCGCCACGAGTCGTGGTTTTCCGACTCGACGTGGGAGGTGCTGAAATCGCACCGGGCCGCGCTGTGCGTGGCGGAGACCGAAGAACGGACCACGCCAGATGTGGTCACCGCAGCGTTTGTCTACTACCGATTTCGCAAGCCGAGTTACACGGGAGATGAGCGTGGCAACATGGTTGCGCGTATCGGCGAACATCTGGCCGCCGGCCGCGACGTCTTCGCGTATTTCAAGCACGAGGAAACCCCGGAGGGAGCGCTGTACGCGGTGGATCTGCTGCGTGACGCAGGCCAGACGTAGCATGGCTACGCCCCCGCAAGGCAAGCGCGTTTTCCCGGGCATCCGTCTAATCACTTTTGTCAGGGTCCGATAACGCGCATACTGCGTTCACGCTGTCGTCATGGTTACGGAAGCTAACCCACGCGTGGTCTCTGACTTTCTCGACTATTTGAGAATCGAGAAGGGGTTGGCGCCGCTCACTCTCGGTGCCTATAACACCGACATTTTGCAGTTCTCGGAATTTCTGGAGAAGCGCAAGCGTTTGTTGCTTACGGCGCGACGGACTGACGTGCGCGACTTCCTGCAACAACTTTTCTCCCATCAAGTGGACGGCCGGAGCGTGGGACGAAAGCTTTCGGCACTGCGTCATCTCTACCGCTATCTTTTGCTCGATAAGAAACTCGCACACGATCCCACACTGAACATCGAGTCGCCGCGCCAATGGAAGGTTCTTCCGAAGGCGCTGGCTCGAGACGAAATGGAAGCGACACTGGCCGCTCCACTGACGCTTCACGCGAGCGCTACGCGCGACGGGAAGGACTCAGCCGCGCGGGCTGCGCGCGATCAAGCCATGCTGGAAGTTTTCTACGCGGGCGCGTTGCGAGTCTCGGAGATGGTCAACGCCAAGCTCGATGATCTGAAGCTTGAGGTTGGATATATGCTGGTCCGCGGCAAGGGCGACAAGGAGCGTGTGGTGCCGCTGGGTAAATCGGCGCAGCACGCGCTTACGGGGTATCTGGCTCAGTCGCGTCCGGTCCTGGCGGCGGGGACGCGCAGCGGAAACGCTGAACTCGGCCGCCTGACCGGAAAGTCGCCGTTGCTATTCATCGCGCGCGGGGGACGCAAGCTGACTCGCCAACGCATTTGGCAGATGGTGCGCGCTGCCTCGGCTGTTTCCGGACGTTCCGCTTCGCCGCACATGCTGCGCCATTCCTGCGCCACGCACATGGTGGAGAACGGCGCAGACCTGCGCACCGTGCAAACCATCCTCGGTCATGCCGACATCTCCACCACGCAGATTTACACGCACTTGGCGCTCGACCGCCTCAGGACGGTGTACCAGAAGCATCACCCAAGGGCGAAGGCGAGATGAAATTCACCACGGAGGCGCAGAGGCACGGAGAAAAACCTGGAATGAAAGGTCTCCATGCCTCGGTTGTAATCCCGAGCTTTTATGACTGAAGCCAAGCAAGTCAAAACCGTCGTCGGAAAGGCGGTTGCAAACTTCCTCCGCCACCTGCGTGAGCGCAACGCCTCGCCGCACACCATCAAGGCGTACACCCGTGATCTTTCGCTTTTTGCCGCCTCTGCCGGTTCGCGCGGTTGGAAGCAGATTGACCATGTCGCGGTGCGCGGATTTCTCTCGCAGCTTTACGAGCAGGGATTGGAAAAACCTTCGGTGGCGCGCGCTCTAGCTGCGGTGCGTTCGCTCTATCGGTGGCTGGCGCAGGAAGGCGTGGTCGAGCAGAATCCGGCAAAGCTGGTGGCCACGCCGAAACTTCCCCAGAAACTTCCGCGCGTGCCTACGATCGAAGAGATGAACTCCGTGATCGACGGCGCAATGCCCGAGGTCGCAGCCTTCCCCGACCGCGACCGGCTCATGCTGGAACTGCTCTACGGATGCGGCATCCGCAATTCGGAACTCACCGGCATGAACCTCGACGACATCCGTTTGAGTGCCGAGGCCATTCTGATTCGTGGTAAGGGAAAGAAAGAGCGCTATGTTCCGTTCGGAGATGCGGTGAAGACCGCGCTCACGGCGTATCTTCCCGAGCGCCAGAAAGTTCTCGACGCCGGCGGTAAACACTCAATCGCGTTGCTCATCAACCGACGCTGTGGCCGGCTCACCACGCGCAGCGTCGGTCGCATCATCAAGAAAATTGCGGTCGCCAAAGGTCTTTCGCCGGACGTTCACCCGCACACTCTGCGCCACGCCTTCGGCACGCACCTGCTGGAAGAAGGTGCCGACCTGCGCGCCATTCAAGAGTTGCTGGGCCATGAACGACTGGCTACCACGCAGCGCTACACGCAGTTGTCCATGAAACATGTGCTGCAGGTGTACGACCAGACACATCCACGCGCGAAGTAGGAAGTTCGCTAGAGCGGCCGGGGATGCTCTTCCTTCCGCAGTTCTTCCCACATCCCGACGACCCGTGCCCTTAGATCCGCAGTCAGCTTTTCATAAGCCGCATCGGAGGCCTCGCTCTCCGGCGGCGGAACGATCGGATCGCCAAAAACAATTTTCAGTGGCGTGAATCCCTGGAACGATTTGTTTCTGGGCCAGGCTTGGTAGAATCCTTCAATCGCGGCGGGCACAATCGGCACCTGCAGGTGAATGGACAATATGGCTGCGCCCTTTTTGAAGGTTCGCGGGATGCCGTCGATCGACCGCTCGCCCTCGGGATAAAGAATGAGAGGGCGTCCCTGGCGCAGACCGAACGCGCCGGCCCGCATGGCGGGAATCAGATTCGCGTCCGGATCGACGACCACAACCCGCAACGAACGCGCCAGGCGCAGCATTAGGCCCTGGCCAAAGATTTCACTTGTCCCCACCGCAAACACTCTGTCAAACACCGGGGCCGGCAAATTGCTCGCCAGGATGATCGGATCGATGTAGCTTTGGTGATTGGACGAAATGATATACGCACCACTCCCGGGCAGCTTCTCCATTCCACGCACCCGCAAATGAAAGCGGTCGAGCGCAACTACTTGTATTACCCGTGAAACCATATACCAGAACGCATTGCTAATTGGATGCGGCCGGACCAGGGCAGTTACGTCCTCTGCATTCGGTTCTTCCGCGAGGATCGCTTTCCAGCCGGCGAACGTAGTCCGCGTGCCCGGTCCTCCCGCGCCGCTGGCCGCACTTTGCAGCACGGCGTCTACCAAATCTCGCACCGTATAAATCGCAGCGAGTTGCGACTCTTCGACGTCCCCCCCCAGTTGTTCTTCGATCTGGCTGAGCAATTCGACGCGTTCCATGGAGTCGAGGCCCAAGTCGAGTTCCAGATTGTGACTTGGTCGCAAGGTAGGCGGCGGCGTTCGCGCGGCAGCGCGCACGATCTTCAGCGCGCGCTGTACGCCGGCCTGATCGAGCCACGCCGCCTCGCCGGAAGAGAGGGGCGGTTCGGCTGGTAGGTCGGACCCTTCCGCCAGCTTCCGAGCCTGATTCGCTTGCACACGTTTCTCCACTTCGAAGCGCTTGATCTTGCGCGTGGTGGTGCGCGGCAAGTCTTCCTGCCAGATCTCATAGCTGCCAATGCGCTTGGTGGAAGCGATCTGCTGGGACAGGCTTTCGACGTCGTACCGGATCACCTCCTTCGCGTTTACGATTTTTTTGTGCCGCAGCACCTCGAAGTTGGGTACGATCACCGCGTGCAACCGGTCGCCGCCTTCGCCCGGCTTGCCTTCCAGAGCCATCACCGCCAGTTCTTTGATGTATGGCGATTTCAGATAGTGCGCTTCGACCTCCTCAGGATAGATATTCTTTCCATTGCTGAGCACGATCAGTTCTTTCTTGCGGCCAGTGAGGAACAAGTTGCCGTCAGCGTCGAAGTAGCCGAGATCGCCGGTGTAGAACCATCCATCGTGCAATACCGCAGTGGTCGCGTCCGGGCGGTTCCAGTAACCTTTCATCACCACCGCGCCGCGCAACGCGATTTCGCCCGTGGCGGGCCCACCATCCTCCTGCGGTTGTAGGTCAACGATCTTGGCTGCGACACCTTTCAAGGCTTGGCCCACCGATCCAATGACGTTGTTCGCAGGCGAATTCGCAAATACAGCTGCGGTTGTTTCCGTCAGACCATAAGCTTGCAACACGTCAATGCCGAGATCATGAAAATCCATCGCAATCTTCGGATCGAAGCGCGACCCTCCCGTGACCAGGTAGCGCATCTTCTTGCCCAGAGTTTCGTGGACCTTGCTAAAAAGGATGGGACCGGCATTGACGCCGATCTTGCGCAGGCCGCGATTGAAAGCGACAAGAGCCTTGAACACTCTTTGGGTCAGCGTTCCGCGTTTCTTGACTTCTTCAAAGATGCGCTGGTGAATCAGGTAAAAAAACTGCGGCACCACAGCGAAAGCGGTGATGTCGCGTTCGCGCAGGGCCCGCAGAAGTTCGGTGGTGTTGAGAGTCTCCAGATACACCACGCGCGAACCTTTCACCAGCGGCAGAAGTAAATTGGCCATCTGCGCCAGCACATGAAACATTGGCAGCACGCCCAGCAAGGCGTCCGTTGGACCAAGATCGACCCAATTAAAAACGGCTTCCACTTCAGCGAGAAAGTTGGCCTGCGTAAGCATCACGCCCTTGGGGTCGGCGGTGGTGCCGGAGGTGTAGAGCAGAGACGCGAGATCATCCGGTGTTGAAGATGCGGGGTGGAACTTTCCCGGCCCATTATCGAAAATCGCTGGCAGGTTTCCCAGCCAGTGGTCTTGGACAGAATGCTGTGCCATGCGGTCGGGGTCCATGAGCACGAGTCCTACGTTTATGTAGCGAACTGCCTCTCGAGCCGCGGGAGCGTGCCGGGCGTCGCAGAACACAGCAGAAGTGCCGCTATCCTTCAACAACCTGGTCAGTTGGTCGGCGTGCAGCGCGGTATCGAGCGGGACCACGGTACTGCCCGCGGCGATGATCCCCAGATACGCCGCTACCCACCGTGGATGGTTATCCGCCACGATCGCCAGCCGCGATCCGCGCGCGAATCCGTTTTCGGTAAGCCATCGACCAACGGATTCGGCCATGCGGTGAAGCTCGGCGTAGGTACAGCTCTCGATATGATCGTGGCGTTGGATTTCCAATGCGATGTTATCCGGCCAGCGTTCTGCACATTCGACAAAACGGTCGTAGAAGGTGGGCATGGTTCGTGGGGAATATACACGAAAAGTATATTGGCCGCCGAGGCCGGCTTGCGACCCGAAGCGATGTTCCTTTCAGTTCCTCTGCTTCTTCTTCCGTTGGAAAGCGGCTCTTTCCAATCCCTTGTTCCCTCCGCCTGTCCAACGCATCCAAATATGCTAGGCTAAAAGAGATAAGCTGGGGTGGTTCTCGCCCGCCGAGGGATTTCACAGATTGATTAATAGGCTGATTGGTAAGGTCTTCGGGACCAACAACGAGCGAGTCGTCAAGAGCATGATGCCCAGGGTCCGGGCCATTAATGCCCTCGAACCGCAGATGCAGAAGCTCACGGATGATGAACTGCGCGCTAAAACCGACGAGTTCCGGCAGCGCATCCAGGAGCGGATGAATCGCCTCGTCAAAGTCGCCGCCTCGGACCCTGCGTCCGAAGCTGAAGACGATCCCGAGCGGCTGAAGCAGATAGAGAAAGAAGAGTACGAAGCGCTGCAGGAAGTGCTCGACCAAATCCTGGAAGAGGCCTTCGCCGTGGTGCGCGAGGCCGCCCGCCGCGTGCTCAACATGCGCCATTTCGACGTGCAGTTGATCGGTGGCATGGTGCAGCACAAGGGCATGATCTCGGAAATGAAGACCGGCGAAGGCAAAACGCTGGTCGCCACGCTTCCGGTTTATCTCAACGCGCTCAGCGGACGCGGCGTGCACGTGGTCACCGTCAATGACTATCTGGCCAAGCGCGACTCCGAATGGATGGGCAAGGTCTACCGTTTTCTCGGCCTCACCGTCGGAGTGATCGTCCACGACCTCGACGATGAGCAGCGCCGCGCCGCCTATGCCGCCGACGTCACTTACGGCACCAACAATGAGTTCGGTTTCGACTACCTGCGCGACAACATGAAGTTCGATCTCAAGGATTGCGTGCAGCGCGGCCACAACTTCGCCATCGTGGACGAGGTGGACTCCATCCTCATCGACGAGGCCCGCACACCGCTTATTATTTCAGGCGCGAGCGAGGAATCGACTGACAAGTATTACCGCGTGAACCGCATCATTCCGAAGCTCGAAAAGGGCGAGGAAATCGAAGGTCCTCCCGGCGAAGCCGCGGAGCTCACCGGCGACTTTGTGGTCGACGAGAAGCACCGCAATATTACCGTTACCGACGAAGGCTGGTTGAAAGTGGAGCAGTTGCTCGGTATCGGCAACATCGCCGACCCGGAGAACTGGGCGCTCAAGCATCACGTCGAGACTGCGATCAAGGCGCACGCGCTGTATCGCCGCGATGTGGAGTACGTGGTCAAAGAAGGCGAAGTGATCATCGTCGACGAATTTACCGGACGCATGATGCCCGGCCGCCGCTGGTCCGACGGCTTGCACCAGGCGATCGAAGCCAAGGAAGGCGTCAAGATCGAGCGCGAAAATCAAACCCTGGCCACCATCACGTTTCAGAATTACTTCCGCATGTTCAAGAAGCTCTCGGGCATGACGGGCACCGCGGAAACGGAAGCCGCCGAATTCGAAAGCATTTACAAGCTCGAGGTTATCGTCATTCCAACCAACAAACCGATGCTTCGGCTGGAGAATCCCGACGTTATCTTTCGCACGGAAAAAGAAAAATACTTCGCGGTTGCCGACGAGATTCAAAAGCTGACCGAGACCGGGCAGCCGGTTCTGGTGGGCACCACGTCGGTGGAAAAATCCGAACGACTCTCTGAGTTGTTGAAGAAGAAAGGTTTGAAACAGCACGTAGTGCTGAACGCCAAATTCCACGAGCGCGAGGCGGAGTTTGTGGCCCAGGCGGGACGCAGAGGCATGGTCACAATCGCCACCAACATGGCCGGCCGCGGGACCGACATTTTGCTCGGGGGCAACCCCGAATTCATGGCCAAGCAGGAGATGGTGAAGAAAGGAATCGCGCAGCAGTTGCGCGTGGCTCAGGGCAAGATCGAAGGTCCGCAGGAGGATGGCACGACTTCGGTCTTCTACTACAACGGCAACGAATACACGGTTCCCACTGATAAATGGAATGAAGCCTTCAGCCGCTACAAAACGCAGACCGATAAAGAGCACGACGAAGTCACCGCCGTTGGCGGCCTGCACATTCTCGGCACCGAACGCCACGAGTCGCGCCGCATCGACAACCAGCTTCGTGGGCGCGCCGGCCGCCAGGGCGATCCCGGCTCCTCGCGCTTCTATCTCGCGCTAGAGGACGACCTCATGCGCATCTTCGCCAAGGAGTGGGTCTCGAAGCTGCTTGGGCGCCTCGGCATGGAGGAGGGGGTTCCGATCGAGTCCAAGCTGATGAGCCGCCGAATCGAGACGGCGCAGATGGCGGTCGAAGGCCAGCACTTCGAATCGCGCAAACACCTGCTCGAATACGACGACGTGATGAACAAGCAGCGCGAGGCCGTGTACGGCCTGCGCCGTCGCCTGCTCGAGGGCATGGATCAGAAGGATCTGATTCTCGAGGACTACGTCTCCGCCATTCTCGGCGATCTGATGGACGAGTACTGTCCCGCCAAGGGCCACGTCGACGATTGGAACGTCAAAGGTTTGAAGGACGCAGTCTTCACTCGCTTCGGCGTGGATTTTATCGCGGAAGGCGTGAAGGCAGAAACGCTGAACCGGCAGGAACTCGGCGACGCAATTTTCGAAAAGCTGAAAGAGCGCTACGACGCCAAAGAAAAGCTGATCGGTCCCGAGGCCATGCGCCATCACGAGCGCATGATCATGCTCAGCGTTCTCGATTCGCAGTGGAAGGATCACCTCCTCAGCATGGACCATCTCAAGGAGGGCATTGGCCTGCGCGGCTACGGGCAGCACGATCCCCTGGTCGAGTACAAAAAGGAATCGTTCGAGATGTTCGAGGACATGCTGAAGCGCTTTCAGGAAGACACAGCCCGCTATCTCTACCTGATGCAGATTATTGAGAGGCCGCCGGACGCGGCTGCCGCTCCGCAGGCCGGCACACCCGAGGGCCAGGAGGCCGGAATCCCGGGGCAACACGGCAATGGCGGAAATGGGCGTCGTCCGCCGCGCCTGGTTGCAACTTCCGCCGATGATCTCGAAGAAGCTTTCATGCGCCGCAAGCGCCGCGAACTCGAACAGGCACGCATGGCTGGCGGCGGAGATTTGCAGCCCGTGCAGCAGGTTGTCCGCTCCCAGGAAAAAGTGGGCCGCAACGATCCCTGCCCCTGCGGCTCGGGAAAGAAGTTCAAAAAGTGTCACGGGGCGTAAGGCACGGGGAGTGTTTGGAATAAATTGCGTGCGGACGGGCCAGGCGCCCGTCTACTTGGAACCCAGGCGCGGCTGGTTTCGAGTTGCCAGCGCTTTGAACGTCATTTCCTCAGCCCGGCTTCTAGTTCGAGCTTTCCAGTCCAGAAACAGCCCTGCGTAATTCCTCGTGATGTAATCCGTCCGGCTCACGCCGAGCTTTTTCGCGGTTGCATCAATCCAGCGGGACGCTCCTTCGATCTCGCAGAAATTTCCGATCGGCGTCTCGTCCACCACGACTTGCCCCTTGCCATCCGTCCACTCGGCGCGAAACTTCTCGTAGCGGAACGACGGAGCGTATCCCAGTGCACGCAAGATTGCATCCATCTGTCGTCCGTCAGCAACGCCTGTCTCTGTCTCTATCCGGCTGCTGTGCCGATCAACCTTACCTTTGGCTTTATGCGTCAGAGTCCAGCGTAAACCATATTGGCGCAGCCGCAGGAGTTCTTTGCGTCCACGCAGCACTTCTCCCGGCAGGTCATAGAGCGTATTCCACTCGTGCGTTCGCGGCGTCACCAGACGAAATCCAGCCGCTCGCAACCGCCGTGCCAGGGTACGCAAGCCGGCGACCCGAAACTTGATTTCGATTTCCCGTTGCACTGTTTTGAGTGTATTACGGTTGCGCCGCACCCGTCGCGGGAGAGGCATTCGTGCCGAGTTGAGATCTGCGGATTTTCTTCTCCCAATCCACAGGCTCAATCGGACCCACCGCAAACACCCAGCTCAGCGCCCCGATCCAGGAAATCACCGCGGTGATCAGAAAAGGCCAATAAAAATGTCCTGTCCGGTCCAACAGGTAGCCCGTAAGCGCCGGCGCGACCGCGCCGGCAAGATTCCCGGTGAAATTCTGCACGCCGGTCCAGCGCCCCGAGACGCGTGCTCCCGCGAGAGTTTGAGTGACTGCCCAGCAGGTGGAACCATTCACACCCAGGCAGACACCCGCGGGTGCCAGCGCCCAGACGAAGACCCTGTCGGAGGCGACCGCAGCCGCAGCCAAAGAAATTCCCAGCCCCGTCATCCCGACGCCGAGCAGAGTCTTGCGCACCCGTGTCGCAGAGGCTCCCACGACAATCCAGCGATCTGAAAGCTTCCCGGTCAGGAGCGCTGAAGCCGCCGCCAACAAGAAGATCAATCCTCCGACCCTCGCCATCTGATTCATCGAGAGATTGCGGGCCCGGACCAGATAAAACGGCAACCAGGTTACCAGGAAGTACAGGCCATAGTTGATGCAGATTTGTCCCAGGCAAGTGCCCCAAGCCGAGCGCTCCCGGAAAATATCGAGAATCCGCACGTTGGATTCCGAGGCCGGAGCGGCAGAAGTTGTCCCGGTCGGCATCCACCGAAGCCAGGGGACCAGCCACAGCAGGCTTGCCAGGCCCAGAACCAGGAAGAAGGGTCGCCACCCAAAGCGGCCCACCACAACTCCTCCCACCAGCATGCCCAGTCCCGGACCCAAAGAAAGCCCGGCCATGATGGCCGCATTGCCGAAGCCGCGCCGGCTCTCGGTGAAATGGCTGCTGCCCAATATCTTCGAGTACGCGGGAAAAGATATCGATTCTCCGATTCCAAGAATCACACGGATGACAATCCAGGCAGCGAACCCGTGCAATATCCCCGTCACCGCCGTGGCCGCCGACCACACGAAGAAGCCGGCGGCGAATACCCATTTCACCTCGAAGCGGTCCACCAACCAGCCGGCGGGAATCTGCATGCACCCGTAGGTCCAGAAAAATACCGAGAGCAGAGTGCCGAGCTGTGAAGCGGAAATGCCCAGTTCGTTTTTCAAAAGCGGCGCCGCAATCGAGAGATTGCTGCGGTCGACATAGTTGATGAAAACCGAGAGCGCCAATAGAAAAACTACCCGGTTCATCCCGTTGGCACGCGACCCATCGTGGTTGTTCGTGTCGCTCATCGTGGCAAAGTCCGACAATGCTACACCATCCCCGCCAGTTCTACGCGGGATTTATACGCAGGGCTTCGGCGCGCCACGATCATCATCGCGCTCTGGGTGCGACGCCGTAAAAAAAAGCCTGGACTTCGGCGCAACTGCATCCAACATAAAGAGTGCGGAATTGCACCCAGAGAAGGAGGACGTATGTCTCGTTTGCGGAAGTTGCAAGTTTGGGTGGCGGCGGTGGTGCTGAGCGCAGGACTGGCCGTTCTGCCCGCGATGGCTGCGGACAGAACCGAGACCTTTACCGGAAAAGTCAGCGACTCCATGTGCGGCGCCAAGCACAGCGCGGGGGTTGACCCTGCGACCTGTGTTCGTGCCTGCGTCCGGAAAGGTGCCAACTACGCTTTGGTAGTCGGCGACAAGGTCTACACCCTTGACACCTCGGACCAAGCCACACTGGCCACGCTGAACAAGCTGGCTTGGGAAATGGCCAAAGTCACGGGTACGCCGAACGGAGACACGATTGCGGTGAAGTCGGTGAAAGCCGCCATGTGACGGCGGAAATGGTGGCCTGCCGCCCTCATTCCGGTAATCCGCCGGCACGGGCCAAGGGAGGTGGCAATCCCGGATTAGGATTTCCGCCTCCGGTTCTTCTTCACAGACCTGAATTTGGCGGCCAACCACTTAGCTGAAGGTCGGCAGCTTCACCAAATCATTTTTCGGAACCGACTCCAGCGGTTCGCCCGCCTTCCGCCATGCCGTCAATCCGCCGACAATTACGAACGCGTTGAATCCTTTTTCCCGCAGCAGGTGCGCCACCCGGGCGCTGGTCGCTTCGCGCGCTCAAGTACAGTAAAGATAGATGTCCTTATCCTTGGGAAGATTCTTGATCTCTTGCTCAAGATTATTAGGCTCGATGCGGATCGAGTTCTTGATCCGCGCGGCGCCCGAATCGTAGTAGCCGTGGCTGCGGACGTCGATAATCTGCACCCGGTTTGCGTCCTCCGACGCCAGCCGCCGCGCCAACTCTTCCACCTGGACGCGCGGCACCACACGATACATCTTGTTCTTGCGATATTGCGCTATGCGGTAGATCGCGTACACCACCAGCGCAGCGACCACCACCGCTTCCATCGCTCGGCCTGCGGCCTGAAAACCGCGCAGGACGGCAGCCAGAAAATCGCGCGAAAGATATCCGACCAGAAAATACGTGGTGGAATACACCAGGGCGCCTGCCAAGTCCAGGCGCAGAAACTGCCAGAAGCGCATCTTCATGCTGCCCGCCAGCGGTGCCGCCATGGTGTTGACTCCGGGAATAAACTTCGCAATCACCAGCGTGAGCTTGCCGCGTCTGTAGAAGGACTCCGCGGATCGCAAAATGCAGGTCTCGGGATTGATCGATACCCTGCAGAGGAATCCCAGCAGTAACCAGCCCATGTATCGTCCCAGCCAGAACTGTACGGTGTCACCCAGCAGCAAAGCCATGATCGCCGCGAGCAGCACATACGGACCCCATAACGCGTGAGCCGCCACCGCAGCCCCGGCCGCCACCAGGACGAGCGCGGCCGGGAAAGGCATCCCAACCGCCTCCGCCAGCAACAGGCCGAACGTCAAGGCGTATCCGTGACGCGCCATCAGGGAGAACAAATTCATAAAGAGAATTCGATCAGGAAAACCGGGAAAGGGTTCAGTATATAGAGAGTGCAGTATAGAAACTGGTTTCTTACTTCTCCCTGGCTATGACGAACTCCGGCGCCCACAGCAGCGCGCGTTTGATCTCGGAATCGGGGAAGGTGCAGATCGCTTTCCGCGCGGACTCGGCGTACTGCGCGGCGCGGTCGGTTGCCGCCGCCAGCGAGCCGTGGCGCTGCAAGATCTCCATAATCTGGGCGTGGGTCACGCCATTGAAACCCCGGTCGCGCAAAATCGTCTCAATCTTGGTCCGCTCCGTCCCCGAGCAGCGTTCCAATGCGTGGATCACCGCCATGGTGACCTTGCCCTCGCGCAAATCGCTGGCCACCGGTTTGCCCAAAACGTCTTCAGACGCGGTCAGGTCGAGCACATCGTCCACGATTTGAAACGCCATGCCGAGGTCGTGGCCGTAGCGTCCTAAAGCCTCCTCCTGCGCGGCCGTCGCCCCGCCCAGAATTGCTCCCAGCCTCATGCAAACGGAAAACAGGCAGGCGGTTTTGCGGTAGATCAGATCGAAATGCTCGTCGAGCGTGATCAGCTTGCCCAGCCTTTCCATCTGCAGCAGTTCGCCCTCGACCATCTGCTGCGTCAGTTCGATCAGCGTGTCAAGAATGCGGAAGTTGCGCTCCTGCACCGCGACCTTGAAGGCCTGCATGTAGAGCCAGTCGCCCGCCAGCACGCATTTCGAGTTGCCCCACTGGGTGTTGGCGGCAGGCCGGCCGCGGCGGGTCTTGGCTTCATCAATAATGTCGTCATGCACTAGCGTGGCGGTGTGAATGATCTCCACCACTGCGCCCAGTCGCACCGCGCCGCGCCCCTGATAGTGCAATAGTTTGGAGGAAAGAAAAAGAAGCGCCGGACGAATCCGCTTGCCTCCGCCGGCCCGCAGATATTCTCCAATCTCGGTGATGGCCTGCACTCCCGAGACCGTATCCTGCCCGAACTCGCCTTCGAGAGCCGCAAGGTCGTCCCGCAGCAGATCGAACACTTCTTTCCCGCTAATGGTGGCCGATGCGCTCAATGTGGAGTCCGATTACTTCCTTTTCACCACGGAGTCACGGAGTCGAGCAGCAAAACCTAACTAAGTCGCGTTCCTTCGATCAAGAAGCCCTGTTTTCTCCCTGTCTCGGCGCCTCCGTGGTGGAGTCAGTTCGTCCTGTAATTCGTAAACTGCAGGTCGATCCCGAAATCACGCTGCCGCAGCATGGCGATCACTTCCTGCAGCGTATCGCGGTCCCTGCTGCTGATCCGCACCAGATCTCCCTGGATCGAAGCCTGCGCCTTCTTCTTCGAATCCTTAACTGCCTTTACGATCTCCCGCGCCTTTTCGATGGCGATGCCCTGCTGCATCGAGATGCTGCGCTTGGCGGTGCCCCCCGCCGCCGGTTCGACCGCGCCATAGGTTAATCCCTTCAGCGAGACGCCGCGTTTCACCAGTTTCTGCTGCAACACGTCGTTCACCGCCTTCAGTTTGTACTCATCCGCCGAGTGCAGCACAATCGCCTCTTTCTCCAATTCGATATTCGATTTTGAATCCTTCAAGTCGAAACGCGTGTGGATTTCTTTCAACGCCTGCTGGATGGCGTTCGATACCTCTTGCAAATCAATCTTGCTCACGATGTCGAAGCTGTTGTCGGGCACCGGATTTCACTTCTTTCTGAAACAAGGGAATCTGACTCTGAGGTTACCAGAAGAACTCCTCCCGGAGCAGAGTTACTCAAAGCAAACTCTGCTTTCAGCAGTTTCAGTCAATTTGAAAACATTGTAGAAATTCCGGGTTGTCTGCCGGCCGACTTCTTCCGCCGGCAACCCGCGCAATTCGCCCAGCTTCCGCGCTGTCTCTATCACGAATGCCGGCTCGTTCCGTTTGCCGCGACGCGGCACCGGCGCCAGATACGGCGAATCGGTTTCGATCAAAATGCGCTCCAGCGGAACTTCCAGCGCCGCGTCGCGAATTTGCTGGGCTTTTGCGAAGGTTATGTTACCGGCGAACGAAATCATGAACCCCATGTCGAGTGCGTGTTTGGCCTGGGCGCGGTTTCCCGTGAAGCAGTGGAAGATCCCGCCCAGTCCCTTTGCCGCCCAATGCTCGCGCATCAGCGAGAAGCAATCCTCCCACGCGTTCTCGCTGCCTTCCGACGGGCGACAATGAATCACAATGGGCAGCTTTGCCGCCGCCGCCAATTCCATCTGCTGTCGGAACACTTCGAGTTGCACCTTGCGCGGCGAGTGATCATAGTAATAATCCAACCCGATCTCACCCCAGGCAATGATCTTAGGATGCTTCGCCAATCGCTCCATGTTCTGATAAGCGGCTTGGTCTGCGAGCCGGGCGTCATGCGGGTGAATGCCGAGGGTCGCGTAAATGAAATCGTATTTCTCCGCCAGGCGAATTCCGCACTCCACTTGCTCAGGGCCATCGCCGTTGCCAATGGCGACCATGGTTTGCACTCCCGCCTCGCGCGCCCGCGCAATCACCTGCTCGCGGTCGGAGTCGAACTGCTTACCATCGAGATGTGCGTGCGAATCTACGTACATGGACGTTGGTTCCTGGTCCGTGGCCATCCGCCAGTCAGAATCGAACCCAGAATCGAAGACAAGCTGCGGCTTCTCCGCGAAGGGAATAGAGGGGCGACCTGTTCGTTGGCCGTATCGGATGTGCCTTGGCCAATGACCAACGACGGGTCTACTTCAACCTCGCTCCCACCGGCACATCCTCCAAAAAGCCTGCCAGCACCGGCTTCCCGCCTTCGAGCGAAGCCGCCACGATCATGCCATTCGATTCCATGCCGCGCAGCTTGCGCGGCGCCAGATTCGCGACAATTACGACCCTGCGCCCGATCAAAGTTTCCGGCGCATACGCCTCGGCGATTCCGGCCAGCACCTGACGCACTTCGGTCCCTATGTCAATCTCCAAACGCAGAAGCTTGTCTGCCTTGGGCACTCTCTCGGCGACCTTCACCAATCCCACGCGCAGTTCGATCTTGGCGAAGTCGTCGATCGAAATCTTTTCGCTCGGCGCGGGAACCGCCGCCGCACTTGCCACTGCCGCTGCGGTGTGAGGCGTAGTCGGTTGCGCCGGCGTTGCCGGAGTCTCCACCACCGGCGTGCCTCTGTGCTCCTCTTCCATCTTCTGCATCCTTTCAATCGCACTCTTGTCGGCGCGTGGAAACACGGGCTGCACTTCGCCCAGCTTCGTGCCCAACGGCAGTTGTCCCCAAGCCAATTCGCCGAGAGCAAGCTTCTTGATATCGCCCAACCCCATCTGTGCCCAAATTTTCGCCGTCGCCTCCGGCATCACGGGATAGGCCAGCGCCGTCGCAATTCGTAGCGCTTCCGTCGCGGTGTAAAGCACCGTCGCCAAACGTGAGCGGCTGTCCTCGTCCTGCTTTTCGCCCAGCGCCCACGGCTCATTCTCGACGATGTATTTGTCCACCGCCGCCACCAACGCCCAGGCCGCCTCCAGCGCACGCGAAAACTGGAACTGATCAAACAGAGTTCCGAACTCGCGAATCGTTTTCCGCGCGGTCTCGGCAATCGCGCCGTCAGCCGGCGCTTTCGACGCCCCCGGCGAGGGATACGGTACCTCGCCTTTAAAATATCGGTTGATCATGGTCAGCGTGCGGCTGGCCAAATTTCCCAACCCATTTGCCAGGTCAGAGTTGTAGCGCTGCACCAGCGCATCGAAAGAAAACGATCCATCCTGCCCGAATACGACTTCCCGCAGCAGAAAATAGCGCAGCGCGTCCGCGCCCAGCACGTCGAGAATGGTTTCCGTACGCACGATGTTGCCGCGCGACTTCGACATCTTGCTTTCCTCAAACAGCAGCCAGCCATGCGCCACAATCGCCTTCGGCACCGGCAACCCAGCCGCCATCAGAAACGCCGGCCAGTAAACGCAGTGGAAGCGCACAATTTCCTTTCCAATCATCTGCACATCGGCCGGCCAGAATTTCTTGAACGCCTCTTGCGCGCCCGCGTGCGACGAGCCGTAACCAATCGCCGTAATGTAGTTCGCCAGCGCATCCAGCCACACATAAATCACATGCTTGGGATCGTCCGGCACCGGAATGCCCCAGGTAAACGTCGAGCGGCTGATCGATAAATCGCGCAGCCCGGAGCGCACAAACGAGATCACCTCGTTGCGCCTCGCCTCCGGCCGAATGAACTGCGGATTCGCATACAGCTCCAGCAACTTCTCCCGGAACGCCAAAAGCTTGAAAAAATAATTCTCTTCGCTCACCGTCTCGGTGATGCGCCCGCACGTCGGACAGGGGTCGCCCGGTTGCGCGCCGTCAACGTACAGCTCGTCGGAAACGCAGTACTGGCCGGTGAAAACGCCTTTGTAGATATAGCCGTTGTCGCGTATGCGCCGGTACAACTCCTGCACCCGCTTCTTGTGCCGGTCTTCGGTGGTGCGGATGAAGTCGTCGTTCGAAATGCCCATCCGCTTCCACAACTGCCGGAATTCCGAAGAAATCTCGTCGGCATACTGCTGCGGTGTCTTCCCCGCCGCCTGCGCCGCGCGCTCGATTTTCTGCCCGTGCTCGTCCGTGCCCGTCAGAAAAAATGTTTCCGCGCCCAGCAACCGTTGCCGCCGCGCAATTGTGTCGCAGGCAATGGTCGTATAGGCATGCCCAATGTGGGGATGCGCATTCACGTAGTAAATCGGCGTCGTGATGTAGAACTTATGGCTCATTGCCTGTCTCATTCCGCACCGGCGTTAAGCCGGTGCGGAACCTGCTTTCTCTTTACCGCGGAGCTGCAAATAAGCCTCAACCGCCTCGCCCATCACCTGCTTCAGAGGCACATGATGCTCGGCCGCGATGCGCCGGCAATCCTCATACTCCGGAGCGTAATTCGCTACCGTTCCATTCATGCTGGCAATCTTGATCCTCACCCCGCCCCACGGCGTTTGCACATTCTCCCATCGTCGCGCCAGAATCTGCCTGGTTTCGTCGCGCCGGCGCACCCCCAGCGTCGTCGTCTCGGCAAAGATGAGTTGCGTAAGTCTGCTCGCATCCTCGGGCCTGCACAAAACCGTCATCAGCATTCCAGGACGACTCTTCTTCATCTGCGCCGGCATACCGAACACATCCAACCCACCCTCTTCCAGCAGCCGGTCCATTACGTAACCAAAGACCTGTGGATTCAGATCGTCGAGATTTGCTTCCAGCACCGTAATCGTTTCGAGAGTGGAGGTTGCGGCCAGAGCAGTCGTGGCCATCTCTCCAATCGTCAGCCGCACCACATTTGGCTGCCCCGGAAAATCCCGCGATCCCGCGCCGTAGCCTGATCTCTCAATCTTCATCTCCGGAAACGCGGCGAAGCGCCGGCACAGTGCCTTCACGATCGCGGCGCCAGTGGGCGTGACCAGTTCCGCCTGCAACCCCGACGAATACACGGGCGCGTCCTTCAACAACTCGACCGTCGCCGGAGCCGGCACGGGAAACGTCCCGTGCGCGCATTTCACCGTCCCGCCGCCGACGTTCAAAGCAGAACACACAATCTCATCCACTCCCAACGCCTCAGCGCCCACCGCCGCGCAGACGATATCCACCATCGCATCCACCGCGCCCACTTCGTGAAAATGCACGCTCTCGACAGACGTGTTGTGGATCTTCGCCTCCGCCCGCCCCAATGCTTCAAAGATGGCGATGGCAGTCTTCTTCGCGTTCTCCGAAATCGACGCCGCGGAAATAATCCGCCGAATCTCGCTCAGCCCCCGCCCATGGGAATGCTCATGTGGCGCGGGCGCCCCCGCCCGCAAACCCTCACCAGGATGGGAATGTGGATGCCCATGATGCTGGTGTGAATGCTCATGCTCATGCTCATGCTCATGCTCTCTCTTCTCCCAATGTTCCTCGCGCGGCAAATCCTTTTCGCCATTGACGTAAACGTCTACCTTAACAGCCGAGATCCCGCTGCGCATCACGCGGGAAATTTCCAGCCGCGCGCCCACCCCAAGTGCCGCCACGGTTTCTTCCAGCACCCGGGCCGGAACTCCGGCATCCACCAGCGCGCCTAGAAACATGTCGCCGCTCATGCCGGAAAAACATTCAAGGTAGGCTATGCGCATACAAGTAGCGTTGATTTTTCATCATAGGGAACACTGCATCTTGCGTCAAACCGGCCTCCGCCGCGCGCTCTGCTAGAATCACTGTCTTCTTAAATAGCTCCGAGGGAAGCCTTGTATCGTTATCTCGAACATCGTCTGGCCGCGCTGCTGCTGGAGTTCCTTGGCCGCACCTACCCAGGTGCAAATCTGCCGAATGTGGTCATCGAGCAACCGCCGAAGGTGGAACTCGGCGATTTCGCCATCCCGCTGTTTCCCTTCGCCAAGCCCCTGCGTACTGCTCCGCTGAGGATTGCCGAAGCCATTCGTGCCGGCATCGGGCCCATCGAGGGCATCGCCGAAATGCAGGTCGCCGCGCCAGGATATCTGAATCTCAGAATCGATCGCGCCTGGATGGCTGCCGCCCTCGCCGCCGAGCAGAAACCGCTAGTCGAAATTCCCGCGGGAAAAGTTCTGGTCGAGCACACCAGCATCAATCCCAACAAGGCCGCCCACATCGGCCACCTGCGCAACGCCATCCTCGGCGATACTTTCGTCCGTCTGCTTCGTTACGCCGGAAGGGAGGTCGACGTCCAGAACTACATCGACAATACCGGCGCGCAGGTCGCGGATGTGGTTGTAGGTTTTACTCACATCGAGAAAAAGTCCCGCGCCGAAATTGAAGCTCTTATCAGCAAGCCGCGCTTCGACCACTACTGCTGGGATCTCTACGCCCGCGTTTCGCAATGGTACGCGCAAGACCAGCAGAATCTGGAAGCCCGGCGGCAAACCCTCCACGCCATAGAAGACGTATCTAGCGAAACCGCCGCCATCGCGGAGCTGATCTCGACCGCGGTCCTGCGCCGCCACCTCGAAACCATGGACCGCCTCGACATCGAATACGACTTTCTGCCCCGCGAAAGTGAAATCCTCCACCAGCACTTCTGGGACGCGGCCTTCGTCAAGCTGAAAGAAGCCGGCGTGCTCCTTTACGAGACCGAAGGCAAGAACAAAGGCTGCTGGATCATGCGACGCGCCGGAACATCTCCAACAAGGGAAGTCGAACTTGATACTCTGCTCACTCAGATCGGGACAAAGTCTGGCCCTGGAGACATTCCCGAGGAAGACCAGAAGGTAATCGTCCGCTCCAACGGAACCGTCGGCTACGTCGGCAAAGACATCGCTTATCACATGTGGAAGTTCGGCTTGCTTGGACGCGATTTCGCTTATCGCAAGTTCTTCCGCTATCCCGATCAGCACGAGTGCTGGATCTCCGCCATGCAAGGCGACAAAGATCATCCTCACTTCGGCGACGTCGCAGAAATCTACAACGTCATCGACGCCCGCCAGTCCGAAGCCCAGAACACAGTCATCGACGCCCTGCGCGGACTCGGGCACAATGAAGCCGCCGACCACTACACCCACTTTTCTTATGAGATGGTCGCGCTCACCCCGCGCTGCGCCGCCGAGCTAGGCTACATCCTCAGCGACGAGGATAAGACCCGTTCCTACGTCGAGGTCTCTGGACGCAAAGGCTTCGGCGTGAAAGCCGACGATTTGCTAGACCGGCTCATCGCCTCAGCCAAAAGCGAAGTCGACTCCCGCCATCCCGAGCTCACCGTCGCCGAACGGCTTTCCATCGCAACCCAAATCGCCATCGGCGCGCTGCGTTACTTCATGCTGAAGTTCACCAAGCAGTCCGTTATCGCTTTCGACTTCAAGGAAGCTCTCAGCTTCGAAGGCGAAACTGGGCCCTACGCGCAGTACGCCGTGGTCCGCGCCACCGGCATTTTCAGGAAAGCGGCGATCGACCCCGATACGTTCTGCAAAGATGTTGCCGGCAAGATGTCTGCTGGGGATCTCGCGAAGTTCCTCGCGGGCGATCATGCGGATGAATTCTGGGAACTCTGGCTGGCCTCGGCGAAAACTTCCTACATCGTGGGCCAATGCATCGCCACCACCGAGCCGGCCCACCTTGCCAAGCACGCTTTCCAGCTCGCGCAACTGTTCAACACGTTCTATCATCGCCATCCCATCTTGGGCGAAGCCGATGAGAAGCGAAGGCAATTTCTGCTGGCCACAGTAGCCGTGGTTCGCCGCGAACTGATTCGCACATTGCAAATCCTGGGCATCGCCGTGCCGCCGGTCATGTAGAATGCCGCAAAGTGTGGCGCGGGGCGCTCGCCCGCGTAGCCTTACCCACAAAAAAGCACATGCCCGATCCGGCGAATCCGCACACCATTTCCCAAAGTTGGCTCAATCGTATGATTCGCCTGCTCCTCACTCTGTTCGTTGCGGTCCTCATTGCCGGCGGCATTTACCAAAACATTTCTGAAACCCGCGACCGCCGCTTCCATCCCATGCCTGGACGACGCGTGAACATCTCCGTTGCCGGCTCCGATCACGCTCCGCTCGCCATGCACATTTACTGCATCGGCCAGGGATCGCCCGCCGTCATCCTCGAAGCCGGCCTCGACGATTCATTCGTCTCCTGGCGCAAAGTGCAGCCCGGAATCGCAAAGTTCACCCGCGTCCGTTCATACGATCGCGCCGGAATCGGCTACAGCGACTCCAGTCCTCGTCCCCGCACCAGCCAAGTCATCGCCGGGGAACTGCACGAACTTTTGCAAGTCGCCGCGGTCCCTTCGCCTTATGTCCTCGTCGGCCACTCCATGGGAGGGTACGACGTGCGCCTCTTTGCCCACCTTTACCGCAATGAAGTCAGCGGTATGGTCCTGGTCGATGCGTCGCATCCCGAACAGCAGAAGCGTCTTCCGCCGGCGGTGAACGATCTGGACGCCGGCTGGCTGCGTGAGCAGGAGTTCCTGGAGTTCACCATGCCGTTCGGTTTGCCGCGTCTTCTAGGATTTTGCGGCGCCGATGCCGAAGTCCGCGCCACTCAGTGCAACTTTCACAGCGCGCGCGAAGCGGTCGCGGAACTGAAGGCATCTTCCGCCAGCGCAGCCCAAACCGCCGCCACCGGCTCGCTCGGCGATCTGCCTCTGGCCGTGCTCTCGCGCGGTCCCGATAATCCTCAACCGGACCTGCCTGATGATTTGGTCAAGCCCGCCAACCAGGCCTGGCAGCGGATGCAGGAGGAATTGGCACACCTCTCCACCAGAGGCACGCGCGTGATCGCAAACAATAGCGGGCATTACATCCAGATGGATCGCCCCGATCTGGTGATTGCCGCTGTTCGCAGCGTTGTGGATGAGGCTCGCGCGGCCGAGGCTACGGCAAGCCCCAAGCCTTGAACAACCAATCGCCAACTTGCAGCGACAACCATCAAACGGAAACGGACTTGTTCTCCGGGGTATGCAACGTCTACCGGGACGTGATCATCTAACTAGACACAACGGCGAGAGGGAGCGGCGAACTGTATCTATGAGGAGCAGAATAAGTTTTCACGCGGTAGTAACGGCAGTGATTCTACTGGCGGCCAGCTTTGCCTGGGGTGCGCCTCAGCCGCCCACAACCGGTCCGCAAAATATTGCGCCGTTTCCCGGAACGCTGGTGAACGCTCGTTATGTCTACGTTACCAGCTATGACGGCGATCAGTTCAATCCCAACCTGTTTCCCGAAGACCGGCAGGCCATCAGCACGGTGCAGGATGCAATCCAGAAGTGGGGAAAGTTTATCCTGGTGTTCAACCCGCGCCAGGCCGATATTGTGCTGATGGTCATGAGTCGCCCGTCAGAAGACGTTCTCGCAATTTATGACGCGCGCGGCTGGCCCGGCAACGAGTACCTGTGGCGCGTGATGGGCCACGGCGGCCTGCAGCCAAGCGAAGCTCCGTTCGTCACGGATCTCGAAAACGCATTCGATCAGGCAACCGCAAAGTAGATCCAAAGCCTGGCTGCGGATTACCACGGTCGACTAAGATTCTCCAAACCGATACCTTCCGCGCTTGATCCGCGAGCATTTCGCGACCGGGTCAGCTCGCGAAGCTCTTCACGAACTCGACCAGGCTGCGAAGCGCGATTCCCGACGGGCCTTTGGCGATCCAGGGCTTTTGATCTTCCATCCAGGCTGTGCCCGCGATGTCGAGATGAATCCAGGGCGTGTCTTCGGCGAATTCCTTAAGGAACATGGCCGCGTTGATCGCGCCTCCCCAGCGTCCGCCGGTGTTCATGATGTCGGCGATCGAGGAGCGGATTTGCTCTTTGTATTCGTCGTCCAGCGGCAGCCGCCACATTTTTTCGCCGGCTTCGTCATTCGCTTGGTGGAAGCGCTCGTACAAGGCATCATCGTTGGCGAAGATGCCTGCGTTGGTGTAGCCGAGCGCCACCACGACCGCGCCAGTAAGTGTTGCCGCATCCACCAGATGAGTGCAGCCCAGCTGGCGCGCGTAAAACAGACCGTCCGCCAGAACCAGGCGGCCTTCGGCGTCTGTATTGATGATTTCGATCGACTTGCCTGACATTGCGATCTGCACATCGCCCGGCTTTTGCGCTTTGCCGGAAGGCATGTTCTCGGTGGCGCAGACAATGCCAATCACCTTCACTTTCGGTTTCAGCAACGCGATGGCGCGCATGGCGCCTATCATGGTTGCGCCGCCGGCCATGTCGTATTTCATCTTCTCCATGCCGTCGGCGGGCTTGATCGAGATGCCGCCGGTGTCGAAAGTGATGCCTTTGCCCACGAGGCCCAGGACCGGCTTTTCCGGCGCACCCGCGGGCTCGTATTTCATCACGATCAACGTGGGCGGCTCGTCGGAGCCTTGGGCTACGCCCCAGAATGCACCCATCTTCAATTCTTTGATCTTGTCGGCGCCGTAGACTTCACATTTCAAACCAACTTCCTGACACATCTTCTCGGCACGGTCGGCCAGGGTCGTCGGCGTCATGCGATTGGAGGGCTCGTTCACCAGATCGCGCGTGAAGTTCTGCGATTCGCCGATGACTTGGGCTTCGCTGGCCGCTTTTTCCAGCGCGGCTTTGTCGCCGCTGGCGAGGATGGTAAGAGTATCGATCTTCTGATCTTTGCGATCGCTGCGGTAGTAATCAGGATCGAAGTTGCCGACCAGAGCGCCTTCCACGATCGCCCTCACGGCTTCCTCGGCGGGAATGCCGGGCGGAGCGATGAAGGCGAAGCTGCGGATGCCACGCGACTTCAGCGTGCGCACGGCGGCGCCGGCGATGCGGCGCAGATCGTAACTGGAAAACTTTTTCGCCGCGCCGCCGCTGATCAGCAGCAGGCGCTTGGCCTTCAGGCCGGCGGGCTTGTGCAGCAAGTTGGTTTCAAAGGGCTTGCCGGTCACTTCGCCGCTGGCGAGCAGGTCGGCGGCCACCGATTGCACGGCTGCGTCGCCGGTGGCAAGCTTGAGCTGCGGCTTCTCCTTGTTTTCCGAACGATCCAAGTTCTCCGAACGATGCAGGTTTTCCGAGTGATCCAGTGCGACGGCGACCAGCGATTCGGTTTCTAGTTGAGCGGGCGTGGAGAAAGACAGCGTAGTTTTCATAGTTGTTATTCAGTTGTGCGGACAACACCCCAGTATCGTCGGCAAACGGGGGAAAGCGCAAGGGCGGGGCTAGAGTAAAACGATAGTGATTCCCCGATTGCGGCGGCCGAGATCGGAGTCGCTTTTGAGTTCAGGGTGCGATTGCAGAAGCTTCCAGGACGCGTCGTCGGACCGCGACCAGTTTTCGCCGAAGATGCAGCCGCGGATCTGACCGTTCTGCGCCATCTCAAGCAAACGCTTTTGCACGGCAATGCGAATATCGCCGCCGACGCCGGTCGAGCCGTAGCCGTGGATCAATTTCAACAGCGTTGGCTTTTCCTGGCGGGCGAGGGCAAGTTCGCGGTCGAGGCCCTGGAGGGCTTGGTCGACGGTCGGCATGCCGGATTTGAGACTTACGGCTTTCATGGCTGTGGATTTCGACCCAAAAATAAAGTTCGGGGTTCGCTGCGGCGTCGTTGGGGCTAACGTTGGATGGCCTGCTCCTCCGCCGAAAATCAGGCTTGGCCCCCCTCCCCCCCTTTTTGCTAAATCTCTGGAATCATCAGGTTAGCGTTAAATTCCCCGCAAGATCCGGATGTCAAAGAACTTAGATACTAAACTCTAGAAAGCAAAGCACTTCGAGGCGCGTCGATCTAGCTTGTGCCAACCGTCACGGCCTCGACCATGATTGCGCATGTGACGGCCTGTGGACAAGGTCAGATGTCACAGTGGGGCTGTGGAGATTCTTTTACTTCGGTTTCGCGTCTGACGCTTTCAGGTGGTCGAGCAGACGCTGGGAGGCTTCGTGATTAGGAGTCGTGGTTGTTGCAGTTGCTGAAGTCGGAGGTCAAGGTCAATGAGTGCAAACGCCTTCCATGAGAAGGCCGGTCGGAGTCAAGTGAGTTCGTTTACTTTTTCGTTGGACAAGGTTTTTTCTCCCGCCGAGTTGCCACTGACGCCATCCTTCCATCCGCACTCTC
>JBARJF010000064.1:0-66580 GCA_049800135.1 Candidatus Sulfotelmatobacter sp. | reverse complement strand
ATCGATCGCCACAACCACGACCCTAAACCTTTCATCTGGACGGCTCGCGCCTCCGATATCCTGGAAAAGGTCAAGCGCGCTCGCCGCACACTGCATAAACGTCAATCTGCATGACGCACTACACTAGCTGGCGGCCTGTTCGGTAGGAACGGGTACAGACTTTTTGGGCTGGGCGGGAGGGCGCGAGCTCATTTCGAAGCGTGCGGCCTCCAGATCGGTGTGAAGGGAATCAAGGGCAGTCATGGGCATCTCAGCGCCCCAGGTTTCCATTTCGCGTTCTGTCCAGCTTCCATTCAGGCGGATAGCGTTCGGGATGTCTTCGGGAAAGGCGTGACGGAAATCTCCTTCACGAATCAGGATATCGCCAATCAGCCGGCCGGTGTGCATATCGAAGACGCGGCGGCTGGCCTGGCCGCCGGCATTGGTCAAGCACAGAAGCACTTCGCCCGCATCGGCAAATTCCTGACGGTAGTACCAGGCCTGGGGCGCATCGATTTTTGGATGATAACGGCGGGCGCGCTTGTGTTCTGGCTCCAGCGCCAACATTTCGTTAGCGGGATTGAAGTAAAGAATGCGCTGGCAGGAATCGCAAACCACGGTTTGCTGGCCGGTGCGCACCTCGTTGTAAGTCTGCGGCCGCAGCATGACCTGGCAAGCCATGCATTTGTGATCGAGCACCTCGGAAATGCCGCTGCCGCGAAACTTGGATACGCGCTCGTAGTGACGCAGCAGATCCTCGTTGACGCCGGCCCGCATCTGCTCGCGTTTGCCGCACCAATCGGCAAGCTGCTTTTCGTCCTCGGCAGTGCGCCGGCGGGCTTCTTCTTTTTCCTTCTCGATCTCGGCGGCCTCCGCCTTCAGTTCGGCCTGGGCGGCTTTTACTTCCTTGTCGCGGGCGTCGGCATTCACCATCAGCTCAAGGATCTTATCTTCGGTGGCGGCGATCTCCTTTTCGGCGAACTGAATCTCGTGCAGCAGCGCCTTGTACTGGTCGTTGGTTTTTACGTCGAGAGACTGGTCGCGATATTTGGAAATCTTGCCGCGAAGATCGGCGATGGCGATTTCGTGCTTGCGGCGTGCGGCTTCGTCCGCTTTGACGGCAGCCTGAGCTTTTTCGAGTTGCGCCTTGGTGTCGGCCAGCTGGTGTTCGATAGTGGCGACGCGTTTGGGGAGTTCGGCGATTTCATCCTGCAAGCGGCGGATTTCCTTGTCCGCTCCTTGCAGGCGCAGCAAGTTTTCTATTTCTGGAAGCATCCCAAGAAGGCTCAGCGTTGATTCTACCACGCGGAAACACTGCTTTTCCTCTCAACCGGCGACCCCGCGCCCGCTGGGGAGGCTCTCGCGGGTGTAAACTCTCCGGTTCGCGTTCTGCAGTCTTTTTGCCTTAATCTGCTGTCCCCGGGGTCTCATGGTGAAAAAGCCGATCTCGCTCTCCGCCCTTGCTGTGGTTTTCGTTTCCCTCGTTTGCGGGCTGGCGCCGCTTTTGGCGCAATCCGCCGCGCCGGTCAAACCGCTGACCATTGACGCGATCTTCGCCCCGGGTGGACTGACTGGGCGCGCCCCGGACACCCTGGAGTGGAGTCCCGATGGCACCAAGCTCTCGTTCGTGCAGCGCGACGACGATGGAGAACACGGCGAACTATGGTATGTGGACGCCAACACGGGCGAGAAGAAGGTATTGGTGAGCGCGGACAAGCTGGCTTCGCTGGCGCCCGACTACAGCAGTGTGAAGGACGCGCGCGAAAGAGAGCGTCTGACTCGTTATCACGTGGCTGCCTACCTGTGGGCGCCGGATTCAAAGCACCTGATTTTCGATTCGCAGGGGCAACTCTGGCTTTATGACTTGAACACCATGACCGCCGTGCAGTTCACGTCCGCTCCCGACCCAAGCGAAGCTCCCGAGTTCTCTCCGGACGGTGACCGAGTTTCGTACGTGCGCAAACACAATTTGTACGTGCAGCCGGTGAGTGGCGCCAGCGAAAAACAGCTTACGAAAGATAGGAGCGACAACCTGCTCAATGGCGACATTGATTGGGTGTATGCCGAGGAACTGGGGGTGCGCAGCAATTATTTTTGGTCGCCGGATGGTAAGGACATCGTTTTCCTTCACATGGACGAGACCAAGGTCCCGACCTATCCCATCACCGACTGGCTGCCAGCGCACCCCACGGTGGATTACGAAAAGTATCCCAAGGTGGGTGATCCCAATCCCGTGGTGAAGCTGGGCGTGGTGGATGCGAGCAACGGAAAAATCCGATGGATCAAGTTGACCGACGACGAAGACACCTACATTCCGCGGTTTGGCTGGGTGCGCGCCGGTGTGCTCTGGGCGGAAGTGCTCAACCGCAGCCAGGACAAAATGGATTTGTATTTCATCGATGCAAAATCGGGCAAGTCGCGGGTCGTTCTGCGGGAGACCACCCCCAACGCCTGGATCGACTTCGAACAGGTGGAGGTTCGCTTCTTCAAGTCCAGTGGCCGGTTCCTGTGGCCGAGCTGGCGCGACGGGACTATGCAGCTCTACCTCTACAGCTTTGATTGGCAGAGCCCGATGGCGGCCGAAGCCAGGCTGGAGCGCCAACTCACGCGGGGCGACTTTGAAGTGCTGGGCATCGAGGGAGTGGATGAAGCCGCGGGCACGGTGTTTTTCGCTTCCAACCAGGGCGACCCAAGGCAACGGCATATCTTCTCGGTCAAGCTGGATGGAACGGATTTTCAGCCGCTCACGCATGACGAGGGAGTTTACTCCAGCAATTTCTCCGAGGATGGCAAACACTACGAGCAGACTTTTTCAGGACCTTCGACGGCGCCGCGGATGTCGCTGTGCGCGGTGGGCGGCGCGTGCACCGCATTGTGGATGGCGCGCGATGCAGTCACCGAATATGGACTGCGTTCTCCGAAGTTCCTGGAGTTCAAAGCGGAGGACGGCACTACGCTTTACGGACGCTTGTTGCTGCCCGCCGAAGCGCCGGCGAGCGGCAAAATTCCGTTGATCGTGAACATTTACGGAGGGCCCGCGGCTCAGATGGTGCTGAAACAACCGGAGAGTCCATTCGACGAAATCCTGGCGCGCAAGGGTTTCGCGATCTTTGCCGTGGACAATCGCGGCACGCCAGGGCGCGATCGCAAGTTCCAAACCGCGATCCGGCACGAGTTCGGAGCGGTTGAATTGAAGGACCAGTTGGCGGCGCTCGATCAACTGCTTGCCCGGTATCCGCAGCTCGATAAAGACCGCGTGGGGATCTGGGGATGGTCGAACGGGGGATCGATGACGCTTTATGCGATGACCCATTCAGACCGGTTCCGCGCCGGGGTTGCGGTGGCGCCTGTGACTTCTCAACTGAACTACGATTCGATATACACCGAGCGTTACATGGGCCTGCTCCGCGACAACGCCCAGGGTTATGAGAACGCCGATGTGACCAAGTCCGCCGGCAAACTGCATGGTGCCTTGATGCTGGCGCACGGCACCAGCGACGACAACGTACATTTTCAAAACAGCGTTCAGATGATTAACGCGCTGATCAATGCGGGAAAACAATTCCGGTTGATGATCTATCCCGACAAAACCCATGGCATCTCCGGGAGCGATGCACGCGATCAGTTGTTTCACATGATTGAAGATCACTTCGAGCGGGAGCTGAAATAGGCGGGGTCGAGGCTTCCTACAAAACTAGCTCGGCAGTTCTTGCAGCCGCGCTACTTACGCTTGTCGGGTTTCCGGGATGAGCTTACTTTCGTGGTGCTTTCCTGACCGGAGCTCTCCTTAGAACTGTCTTTCGCTGAACTTTCCTTCGACGAGCCATCCTTGGCGGAACCATCCGATTTGGACTTCTCGTCCTTCTTCGAGTCTTTGCCGCCGCCGTCGGAAGAGGGCGCGTGTGACTTGTTTGCGTAGTCGGTCACGTACCAGCCGGAGCCCTTGAACTGCACGGCGGGCGCGGAAATCACCTGCTCCACCCGGCCGCCGCATTCCGGACATTTCTTAACCATCCGGTCGGAGAATTTTTGGATTTTCTCGAAGCGGTGACCGCACTTCTCGCACTGATATTCGTAAAGAGGCATGGTTTCTGAGACGGTCTTGCAGGAACGCTGCTTTCATGTTGATTCTAGGGCGCGGGTTCGATGGCGTCAATTCAGGCGCAGCAGGCGGGTGGAGGCGAGGCGTTCAGTGCTTGTGCTCAAACCCCTCGGGGAATTGTTTCGCAAGGCGACTGGGAGCGGTGTTGCGCCAGGCCGCATCGATGACTCGGGCCAGCATTTTCTTGCTGGCGGCCTTAAGGTGAACGCTGGTCGCACCTCGACGTCCCCAAGCGCCCTTGACCGATACAAATACTGCTGGATCGGCTTGGGAGAAATAATGCTGCTGCTCCGGTGTGAGCTTGACCATTCCCCACCCTTTCGAGGGATATCCGAGGGTGGCAAAGATCTTTCCGCGCACACGAAAATCGGGATGGTCCATGTGCGCGCTTTCTGCTGTCTCAGGCAGAGCAAGAGCCAGGCGGCGGAAATCATCGGCAGTCACGGCAAATCTCCACGGTTTGGAACCTGCGTACCATACATAGCACACCCGCCGGCCAAGGCTGCGAAGTTACGGCTGCCGCGGTGGTAGACTCCGGCCATGAAGCAGGCTGGCCAAAAACATGTCGAGTCCGTCGAGGCAGCCGCCGTGGGGTCTGCCCTTGCACCGGGGCCAGCGCTTTATCTGGTGGCCACGCCTATCGGCAACCTGGAAGACATCACCCTGCGCGCGGTGCGCGTGCTCAAGGAAGTGGACGTCATCGCCTGCGAAGACACGCGGCAGACGCAGAAGCTGCTCAACCACTACGGCATCATGGCGCGCACCATCAGCTATCACGAGCACAACGAGATGACGCGATCAGCGGAGCTCGTGAAAGAGATGCAGGAAGGGGCCAGCGTGGCGCTGGTGACGGATGCAGGGATGCCAGGGATTTCCGATCCGGGATTTCGCCTGATTTCACTGGCCATCCGGCATCACCTGCCGGTGGTGCCGATTCCCGGGGCGTCGGCGTTTCTGGCGGCGCTGGTGGCGAGCGGTTTGCCCACGGACTCATTCCGCTTCAGCGGATTTCTTCCCGCCAAGCGCGGCGAGCGCCGGGCTGCGCTGGAGGCGATCAGGACTTCGCCGCGCACCCAGGTCTTCTACGAAGCTCCGCACCGCATCGTGGAGGCGCTGGCAGACGTTGTCGAGATTCTAGGAAAAGCTCGGCATGTTGTGGTCGCGCGCGAAGTAACCAAGCTGCACGAAGAGTTTCTGCGCGGTCGCGCGGGCGACCTGCTGGAGAAGTTGAGGTCACGAGATGCAGTGAAGGGTGAAATCACGGTGCTGATCGGCAAAGCGGAAGAAGCGGAAGCAACATCTACGGCGGAGTCACGCCTCAGCATTCGCCTGAGAGTTGAGCAGATCATGCACGACGAGAAGGACGACGAAAAGGCTGCCCTCAAGAAAGTAGCAAGAGAGCGGGGCATCTCGAAGAGTGAGGCGTACCGGGAGCTACAGAGGAGCAAGTAACGTCCAGGTTAGGAGTTTACCTCCCCGCAAGCTCCCGCTTCACCGCCTCGCTGACCATCTTTCCATCCACGCGAATGCCTGCGCCGGAGAAGCGGGCCATGGCGTTCTTCATCACCGATCCCATGTCTTTCACCGTGGGCGAGTCCATATCAGCGATCACCGCCTTTATTCCGGCCAGTACTTCCGCTTCAGTGGCGGCCTGGGGAAGGTAGCTTTCGATCAGAACGATCTCGGCCGCTTCTTTGTCGGCCATCTCCTGACGTCCGCCCTTGGTGAATTGCTCGACGGATTCCTTGCGCTGCTTGATCAGAGTGGCGAGCACGGCTTGCGACTCTTTGTCGTCGAGCGCCGCCATTTTTTCGATCTCGCGGTTCTTGAGTGCGGCCTTGACCATGCGCAAAGTCGAGAGGCGTTGCTCCTCGCGCGCCTTCATGGCAGCGGTAATATCCTTCTGTATCTGTTCGACGAGGCTCATGGTGATTGCCATTATATCGGAGGAACCAGCATGCCAGCCCCGGCATATTCTCCGATCATTTCGTCACCAAACCTCATGAAGCGGCATCTGATACTCAGGAGGCAGCAACCATGAGCAGACTCGCCATTTGGGCACAACTGGAAGCGAAGCCGGGAAAAGAAAAAGAGGTGGAAGAATTTCTGAAGTCCGCGCAGCCTCTAGCCGAACGCGAAGCCGCCACGCTCAGTTGGTATGCCATAAAGATGGGGCCGGGAAAGTACGACATCTTCGACACATTTGCGGACGAAAATGGACGCAACGCCCACCTGAATGGCGAAATTGCCAAGGCGCTGTTCGCCAAGGCCAAGGATCTTTTTTCTAAACCGCCGGATGTCGCCAAGCCGGAAATTCTCGCCGTGAAGTCCAATCGCGCCTGACGCCGCCCGCCAATCGCGTGCGGTGACGCATCTGGCGGCGGGTTTCAGAACATGCCAGTCTTCCGATAGACTAGTGAAGGAGCTTATTCCCAAACCTTCAGGATCCTATCGGAATGCTACGCAAGAATCGTCTTTTTACTCCCGGGCCAACGCCGTTGCTGCCGGCGGCGCAGACGGCCATGGCTGCATTCACGGCACATCACCGCACCGCCGACTTTCGGGCTCTGTTTCAGCGCGTGCTCGCCGACATGAAGGAATTCATCGGAACGCAGAATGACGTGCTCGTGCTGGCTTGCTCGGGCACCGGTGTGATGGAGGCTTCGGTATCAAACTTGACGTCGCCCGGCGACAAGGTTTTGGTGCTGACGGCCGGCAAGTTCGGCGAACGCTGGAAGGGACTGGCGAAAGCATTCGGCTGCAACGTCGACCTGTTGAGTGTGCCTTACGGGGAGACGTTCTCCTCGAACGAAATTCGCGCCAAGCTCACTCCGGAGGTGCGCGCGGTCTTCGTGCAGGCGACCGAGAGCTCCACCGGCGCGCGGCATGACGTGGCAAGCATTGCGAAGATCGTCCGCGCCCACGGCGACGAGACGCTGCTGGTGGTGGATGCCATCACCGGCCTCGGCACCACGCATCTCGATGTGGATGGCTGGGGCGTGGATGTAATCATCGGCGGCTCGCAAAAAGCGCTGATGATGCCTCCTGGCCTTGCCTATTGCGCGGTCAGTGAGCGGGCGTGGCGGCGGATGGAGGCGACCACTTCTCCGCGCTACTACTTCGACTTGCGCAAAGAGCGTAAATCGGCAGCCAAGGGCGAATCGGCGTACACGCCGGCAACGTCGCTGTTTGCGGCGCTGGGAGCTGCCCTGGAGTTCATCGGGGGAATGGGAAATGGCGATGTGGCCAAGGGACGCGAAGCGCTGGTCGATAATGCCGAACTGTGCGCGGCGATGACCCGGGCAGGCGCCCAAGCCTTGGGATTGAAGCTCTATGCATCGTCGCCCGCAGCCGCGTTGACCGCCATCTGCTCGCCGAATGGGATCGATTCCGGCAAGATCATCAAAGAATTCCGCGAGTCGTTTGATGCCGTAGTGGCGAATGGGCAGGGCGAAATGAAAGGTCAGCTTTTCCGCATTGCGCACATCGGTTACTACGACTACCTGGATACCATCGGCATTTTGGGCGCTCTGGAGCACGTGCTCACCCGCTGCACCGGAAACGCTGTGGAGTATGGTGCCGCGGTGCGTGCCGCCCAGGAGGTGTACGCGCGGGGAATTCCGGAGCGGGAACCGTCGCTGGCATCCACATAGAACCGAAGAAACTGCGGGCCGCGAATTCCACGAATCGCTTTCACGATCACAAAAAGTAAAAAAGTAAGTTAAAGATGAGTTCGGGTGCGGTTTTCCCGATACGCGTATTCAGTCCAAATAAGTCAGGAATTATTCCATTCATGAAAATCATCATTGCGGAAAAAATCTCAGCATCAGCGGTCGAGCAGCTGAAGGAACCAGGCTGGACGGTGCTTACCGCTGACCAGCTCGATGGCAAACTGGCGGAGCAACTGGAGTCAGCCGATGCGCTGATTGTTCGCTCTGCGGTGCAAGGCGATGCGGCCCTGCTGGCGCATGCCAAGAAACTGCGGGTCATCGGCCGCGCTGGCGTGGGCGTCGACAACATCGATCTGGATGCGGCCACGCGCCAGGGGATTGCCGTGATGAACACGCCGGGCGCCAATGCCGTGGCTGTTGCCGAGCAAACGCTGGGCATGATGCTGGCCATGGCTCGCAATCTTTGCCGTGCCGATGCGCTCATGCACACCGGCCGTTGGGAAAAGAAATCTCTGCAAGGCACGGAACTGCGGGGCAAGACGCTAGGCATCGCCGGACTCGGCCGCATCGGCATGGAGGTGGCTCGCCGGGCGCGCGCCTTCGCCATGGAGATCGTGGCGCATGATCCCTTCGTTTCCGTCGCCGTGGCCAAGGAGCAAGGCATTCGCCTCGTGAGTCTGGACGAACTCTACGGCGCCGCGGATTACATCACTTTGCACGTGGGCCTCACTCCGCAGACTGCAGGTATGATTAACGAGGCCGCCATCAAGAAGATGAAAAAAGGCGTACGGCTGGTGAATTGTGCCCGTGGAGAACTGGTGCACGAGGCCGATTTGGTGGCGGCGCTGCAACAAGGTCACGTGGCCGCCGCCGCGCTCGACGTTTTCACCGAAGAGCCTTTGAAGAATTCGCCGCTTCAGGCCATGGAGAACGTCATACTAACCCCCCACATCGGCGGTTCCACGCGTGAGGCGCAGGAAGCCGTGGGGGTGCAGATTGCGCAGCAGGTCCGCGAATACCTGAAGCATGGGGTGATTCAGAACGCGGTGAATGTACCCTCGGTCTCAGCCGAGGAATATGCCGAGATGCAACCTTACATCGTCTTGGCGGAGCGTATGGGAGCGTTTCTGGCGCAGATTTCCGAAGGCCCGATCGAGGAAATCTCGCTGCGCTACAGCGGCCACATCGCGGAGTGGAAGACTGAACTCATTCGCAACGCGGCGATCAAGGGCATTCTCGATCAGGCGCTGGAGGAAAAAGCCAACCTGGTGAATGCGGCGTCCCTGGCCGATCTTCGCGGACTTCGCGTTCACGAATCGCACAAGGCCAGGGCCTCAACCGGCGGCGCCGGCAGTGTGCTTTCGCTATTTCTGAAGAGCTCCACGGAACAGCACATGGTAAAAGGCGCCGTCCTGCACGGGACCGTGCCCCGCCTGTTGCACATCGATGGCATTGACGTGGAAGCGCCGCTGGAACGCAGCCTGATATACCTGCGCAACCGCGACGTGCCCGGCGTGATCGGTAAGGTGGGCACGATCCTGGGCGAAGCCGAGATCAACATTGCCGACTTCTCGCTGGGACGGCGCAGCGCCGAAGCATCCGCGGAGCCGCGCGAGGCGATCGCGGTAGTCCACGTCGATGGCCGTGTACCCGACGAGGTGCTGAAGAAGCTGGAGCAGATTCCAGCGGTGCAGCAGGCCAAGGCAGTGCGGCTGTTTTAAGCCGGAAGTGAGGGCCTTCAGGAGTTCGCTTCGTCCCGCCGCAATTTTCTGCTTTCCGCCAGCAGAGCCATCGAGTGCATCAGATTCTGCAGTGTCACAATGCCCACCAGTCGCTGATCCTCGACCACCGGAATAATGCTGAGGTTGCGGGAGGTGAGCTTGCGGAAAGCGGAAGCCAGCGATTCCTGCCGCGCGGAAACCTCGAAGAGCTTGTTCATCACCGCCTGCACATAGCCGTTGCCTTCCATGCGCAGCGTCTCCAGAATGCGCTGCCGCGAAATCACGCCCACCATATCGCTGCCGCGGACCACGGGAAAATCATCTTGCAGGGAATGCACCGCCTTGTCCAACGCGTCCTCAAGCGTGTCCGCCGGCGAGAGAGTTGCGAAGTCGGTAAGCATCACTTCTTCCAGCCGCACATTGTCCAAAACCGACTGGAAGATGACGGCGCGCTCCTCGAGCTGCGCCGCCGAAAAGATAATCACGCCCACCATGGTGAGCCAGGTGTCGCTGAACAGGCCCGCGACCATTAGAATCATTGCCAGAGCATGGCTGATCGAGACGGCGCGGCGGGTGGCCGCGGCCGGATCCATGCTGCGCGCAAAAAAGGCCCGCAGGATGCGTCCTCCATCGAGAGGATAGGCTGGCAGAAGATTCAAACCTGCCAGATAAAGATTGGCCCAGACCAGGCTGCGGGGCAAGTTACCCGACTGAAAAAAAGGCCACTTCCATAAATTGGCCCCCGGAATAGTGGCGAGGATCACGCCGGTCGCAATCGCCGCTAGCGCAAGATTCACCAGCGGCCCGACGAGGGCGAGGCGGACTTCACGCTGCCACGTCGCTGCCGCGGACTCCGGCTTCTCCACGCGCGATTCGTCGAACACCGTAACCCCGCTGAGCGGCAGCAGAATCACCGCCTTGGGGATCAATCCGGCGCGCCGGGCCACGAACATGTGCCCGGCTTCGTGGGCCGCAACGCAGGCCAGCACGATTCCAACCAGCGCCAGGTCCCGTGGCCCATTTGCCGAACCGTGTACGGTGTACTCCGTCCAGAAAACAAACAACGGAAGAATCAAGAACGTCAGGTGAAGGCGAACTTCGACTCCGAACAGCCGCCCGACGTGAATGGACCAGCTTCTCATAAGGTTTCGGCCACTACAGTTATTTTACATGGTCCGATATATTGGCTCGGGGAATCGAAGGTACAGAACCATGCGCGTGATCGCCGGCAAATACCGGGGACGTCCTCTGCGCTCATTGCGCGGGACGGATATTCGGCCTACCTCCGATCGCTTGCGCGAGACCCTGTTCAACGTGCTCACCGCGGGAAATCCCGAGGCTCTCGCGGACACCATTTGGCTGGATCTGTTCGCAGGCACGGGCGCGGTTGGGATTGAAGCGCTCAGCCGGGGAGCCAGGCAAGCCTATTTTGTGGAAACCTCGGCTCCGGCCGTGAGGTTGATCGAGCAAAACCTGCAGAGCCTTGGAATCGTCGAGGGATACAGGATCCTGCGGGATGATCTTTCCGGAGTCATCTGGCGCCTGCAGCGCGAGCACGTGGCCGCCGATGTTGTGTTTCTCGATCCGCCCTACCGCATGCAACATGCCTATGAAGAGGCGCTCACCGCGCTGGCCGATTCGTCGCTGGTGTGGGCCATGTCACTGGTGATTGCCGAGCATGAAAAGAAGTTCGATCCGGGCGATGAATTCAAATCCCTGCGCAGGATCCGCAAACTGACTCAGGGAAACACGACTCTTGGCTTTTATCGCATCGGAGGACAACCAGACTTGAACGATAGAGGCGAGCGAAGCGTTCGGCGGAGCGATTTGCGCCGGCCTACATGAGCAATTCGCGGTCGCGGCGTACGATCGGGTGCTGCATCTCGTGCAGATCATTCTTCACCATGTTGAGGCCGTAAACGCAACCCTCGAACTCGCGGGAAAGGTGGGCGAACAGCGGCGCTACCTTGGCGTATTCGAAGTGCTCGAACTTCGACACGATGTAATAGCTTTCTTTCCCGGCCTTCATCCATTCCACAAAATTCTCCAGGCGGTGACGGCGCAGCCGGAAGTGGTTGATGCTTTCGGGAAACATTCCGGTGAAGAACAGCGCATAGTCTCCAATGTGCTTACGCACCTGGCGCTCACGGTCAAACGAAGGCGCGGGGCCATAGACGGGATCGGACTCAAGCAGCATCTCGCCCAGATCGGTCAAAGGGCGATCCGCTATGTCATGAATCTTGAATAACTGATCGGTCTCGCAGAATTCTGTGAGCAGGTGCGAAACATAGGCGACGACCTGCGGATCTCTTATGCCAATCTCTTCGGCATAGTGGCGGCCCACCAATTCCTGGAACAACTGCCGCAGCGGATGAGACTCTGGAATCATGCCTCAAGGGCTCCTTGAAAGCCGTGTCGCACAAGGCTTTCCTATACTCGTGCATAACTAGTTATCCCAGTTTGCACGCAAAAGCAAGTGACTTTTGTTTATCGCGCCTATCAAATTCCCTAATCGTTTGATTGACGTGGCGGTTGCCAGGATGCGCCCCACTTTTGTTGGCACACGTACCGGTTGGCTGCCAACGCGGCACTTAGAATGAACCTACAAGAAACAAGACAGGAGCCAAGCACAATGGAACGAACCAACATCTCCAGTGGTACACCTTGGGAACCCATCGTGGGTTACTCGCGTGCAGTGAAGATCGGATCGCATATTTACGTGTCGGGCACGACCGCTACGGGACCCGATGGCAAGATTGTGGGCGTGGGCGATGCCTACGTTCAGACGATGCAAACCCTGAAGAACATCGAGAGCGCTTTAGAGAAAGCCGGCGCCAGCCGCAAGAATGTGGTGCGCACGCGAATGTTTGTGATCAACATCGCAGAGTGGAAGAAGATCGGAAGGGCTCACGGAGAGTTCTTCCGCGACATTCGCCCCGCCACGTCGATGGTCGAGGTGAGCGCTTTGATCCTGCCCGAGATTCTGGTGGAAATTGAGGCCGAAGCTTATCTCGAGGGCAAATGAGATGCGCCAGAGGTCCAACCCCATGGCTTATCCTAGTCCCTTTTCCGGCCAGGTGAATTAAAGATTCCAAATATCGGTTCAATTCACTTGACAACGATTTCGGGGCGCGCATAATTCATCAATCCCGCTCCCGTTTCGGATCGGGACTCGGCTCAATGGTTTGCCAAAGCTGGAGGGGTGACTATGAGTGTGCTGGAACTTTGTGACCGCGAAATCGCAGCCGTTCCGCTTGATGCCAGCGTAGCCGACGCCATCAACAAGATGCTTGACCACCACGTGGGCGCAGTGGCGGTGGTCGATTCCGAATACCGGGTTGCCGGAATCTTCACCGAGCGCGACGTTCTCCGCAAGATGGCGCTCACCCGCACGGACCCGCAAACCACATCGGTTCGCGAACTGATGACCACGCCGGTGGAGATGGCAACGCGACGCACCGGGCCGGGTGAAGCGCTAGCCACCATGCTGGAGCGCCATTTCCGCCATCTGCCGGTTGCCGACGACAACGGCAGGCTCCTGGGGATTCTTTCCATCCGCAACCTGCTGGAGTGGCGTGTAGACGACCTGAGCCGGGAACTGGAGTCGCTCGAGCAGTACGTCTCCAATGATGGGCCGGGAGGCTAGGACGAGTTCCGCGCCCGCGCTGTGATCCAGTCCGTCCAGAACGAAGTTGCTCCGCTGGCCGACAGAGGCGTTCCATTCGTCACGGCGTCGACAAAGTTCTCGATGATCGGGCAGTGTACGTTAGCATGGACTGGAAGGCTCTCGTGTCCGCCGGGATAAGTCAGATCCGGGCCGTTCAACGGGCTTAAATCCATTTCGCCTTCCGTGCCACGGATGCGGCATTCGTCCCGTCGCACCTTCGAGTGCCAGCGTACATCCACGATGCCGCGCATGCCGCCGGTATAATCGATCATCACGGTCGCATTGTCTTCCACCGCATAGTGATGGACTGCGTTCGAAAGGTAACCCGTAGCCCGCAATGGCTGGCCGAATAAAAAGTTGAGCACGTCGATACGGTGGGAGGCGATGTCGTAGAGCGGGCCTCCTCCGGCTAGGCCTGGGTCGATCAGCCAACTGCGATGGCTTCCCTTTTCATCGCGCCACTCGTGGCAGGTGAGTTCGGCGAGGACGGGCTGGCCGATGGCGCCGGCTTCGAGCAGTTGCTTCGCGCGCTGCACTTTCGGATAAGCCCTGCGATAGTAGGCCACGCCAAACTTGAGTCCCTTCTCTTCCGCCGTCTGGACCATCGAGCGCGCCTCGGCCTCATTCATGGCCATGGGTTTCTCGCACAGCACGTGCTTGCCGGCACGAAGTGATTGGATAGTCTGTGGCCCATGAAGGAAAACGGGAGTCGCAACGTAAACCGCGTGAACTTCCGGATCGGAAAGAGCTTCATCGAGGGTCGTCCAAGCCCGGGTGTTGTAAGGCGCAGCTTTCGCCGGATCGCGCGTGACCAGGCCATACAAGCGGCTTCTGGACTCGCCCTGAATTGCGGGAATGACACGGCGAACCGAGATATCGCCAATTCCAATTACGATCCAGTTCAGCATAGCGAGAGAGAACGCGAAGGTTGTAGAAACTCAAAGGCCGGCTTAGGCCGGCCTTCGGAATCAAGCTCAAACACAGACTACTTCTTGGGAGCGATCGCGTCCTTGGCGGCCTTGGCCACGCGGAACTTGACCACGGTCTTGGCCTTGATCTGGATGGGCTCGCCGGTCTGCGGGTTGCGCCCGATACGGGCTTTGCGGTGCGCCTTCACCAGCCGGCCCAGGCCGGGCACAACGAACACGCCATTCTTCTTGGTTTCCTTGACCGCCACGTCAGCCAACTGCTCAAGAAACGCCGCCACGGTTTTGTTGGGAAGTTCAGTCTTCTCGGCCAAATGACGGACGAGTTGAGTCTTGGTCAAACCTGATGCCATATTTCCTCCTCGGAAAGATTCGAATTTTGATTCCAGCGGGCTTGATCTTATACCACCACCCTGTGGAAAACAGCCTTATTCTACGCGGGTTTCGCACAGATAGCACTCGAAAACAGCCATTTTACCTGCTCATTTGCAGATGAGGGTGCCGAAACGGCTCAAACACGCGCATCGGAGCGGGTACTGGCAGCAGAGGCAACCAGCTGGATGGTTCGCACCAGCGCCATTTGGCAATCTCTAAACCCCATACTCCACGCGCTCAAATGCCATAATGCTGAGGAGGAGGAGTGCAATTTGAGTTGCGCGATCTGCGAGATTCGCAAGAAAAAACGATTCTGTCCCGCGGTACACGGCCGCATCTGTCCGCATTGCTGTGGCGAGCAACGCGAGGTCACACTCGATTGTCCCAGTGACTGCCCGTATCTGCAGCAGGCGCGGGAACACGAGAGGCCGCGTCCGGCGGAACAGTTCGAGCGCGCGTCGCTGTTCCTCCAAATCGAGATTTCAGATCAATTCTCCTACGAGCGCGAGCATCTGCTCATGGGGCTCAGCTATGCACTGTCCAAGGCGGCTCATGCCGACCGCGCGCTGCACGACCACGACTTGATCGCGGCGCCGTCGGCCATGACTACGAGTTATGAGCGATTGGTGAACTCTGGTCTGCACTATGAGGAGCCACTGACCAGTGGCGCGCAGCGTGCGGTCGCAGCGCAAGTGGAAGAGATGGTCAAGCAATATCGCGAGGCCGAACAAAAGCAGCTGGGATATTCCAACCTGCGCGACTCCGACGTGCTCAAAGCTTTGGTATTCCTCGTGCGGCTGGGCCACGGACACACCTCAGGCCGGCCCAAGTCGCGAGCCTTCATCGATTTTCTCTTCGCGCAATTTCCCGAGAAGCACTCGCCCGTGGTCATGCCGCACGAAGCCGGCAGCCGGATCATAGTGCCATAGAGACGACAATGAGACAAATTCAGCCACAGGATCTTCATCGACTACCCGGGATAACGCGAGAGTAAAGTAAAAGCCATTCCCGGCACGCTGTGGCTCCGCTTTATCTTTCATCCCTCATCCGCGCTGATCTTTGAAATCCCCGGCTCAGGCTTTCTGCTTTCGTACCGCCTGTCCTGCGGGCAGCGCATCGCGCAGTTCGCGGATTGTCTTGTTGAGCACCGGGTGTAACAGGTCCGGTGCAATCTCGGCCAGAGGTTCGAGGACGAAGCGGCGCCGGGGCATGGCGGGATGAGGTATGGTGAGATGCATTGAATTCACGAGCACGTCATCGAAGAGCAGAATGTCGATGTCGATGGACCGGGGACCATTCTTCTGCACCCGCCTCCGTCCCATCTCCGCTTCGATGCGGAGAATTGCAGCCATTAATTGCTGCGGCGTGTAGCTGGTTTCAAGCGCGACAGCGCAATTCAGAAACCATGGCTGCTGGGTGAACTCCACGGGCTCGGTTTCGTAGAACGCCGACACCGCAACCACGCGGCCGGCCGCGCCTAGCCGAGACTGGGCGTCCCGCAGTTGAGCTTCGCGGTCGCCAACGTTTGATCCGAGAGAAAGATAAACGCGCCTGGGCATGGTGCGGCAGCTCGAGTCAGGTTTTATTCGGCCGGTTTCCAACGGAAGCTCTTGCGCCACTGGCCCACATTCGATTGTAAGCCGGGATTGCCTCCCAATCACAAAGCCCGCTCCGGTGGCCCCAAGAAACCAGCGTGCGGACCGGTACCTTGGTCACTTTTCGAGGAGCCCGGTCGAATCCTAAAATTGTAGGATGACGTTGGAGTCTCTTCTTCTGAGCCGGGATGCCGAAGTGGTTCGCATCCTTCGCCCTACGCTGGAAAAACTGTCGATCGAGGTCGAAGTCTGCCAGGAAGCCAGGATAGCCAGCGAGATGCTCATCGCAGAAAAGTTCGACGCTGTGATTGTGGACTGCGACGACCTGCTCGGCGGCCTGGAAGTGCTGCAGGGCTTGCGCGCCACGACCAGCAACCGGAGTTCCGTAACCTTTGCCATTCTGAACGGCAAACAAACGACCACGCAGGAAGCGTTCGGCATGGGAGTGAATTTCGTTCTGCAAAAGCCCATCAGTACTCTGAATGCGTTGCGTTGCTTCCACGCGGCTTTGAATTTCATGGAACGGGAGCGGCGCCGCTATTACCGCCAGCCGGTTAAGATGCTGGTCAGGGTGGTCCTGGGCGACAAAGAACTAAAAGGCACGAGCACCAATCTCAGCGAAGGCGGCATCGCGCTCATTCTGCACCAGGCGCTTCCCAAGAATGCCACCCCTCGTTTGCAATTCACGCTGCCCGAAACCAGGTTAACCCTGGATGTGGAAGCGGAAGTAGCCTGGGCCGACATGCGAGGACACGCTGGATTGCGCTTTCTCAATGTGCCCAAAAGTTCTCAGGAACCGCTCGAACAATGGCTCAACGAGCAGATGGAAAAACAGTTTCCCGGCTCCACGCAGAAGCCGGCCGTCTCGGGTTCCGAATCCATCCAATAACGGTTCTCTTCGCGCCGGTTTGATTTCCCGAGGTATTCACTTTGCAACTTGCGCTAGGCCTCACACGTGGCAATCTGATGAGATATTGGAGAACCTTTGCCATGCTGCCCATCGATTACCGCATTACCCGCGTGCAGAAAACTCTGCGTTGGTTTGAGGAAGACATCCCGTTGCTGAACATGCGAGTAAAGGATTTGTCGGCGGAACGGCAGCGCTCTGCCCAGCAATTCGCCGCAGCCTTGATCGCCCAGACTCGCACCGAACTGCAGCGTCTGCTGGAGGAGCAGCCTGAGGCCAGTTCTGAAGCTGGCGGGGCTCCCAGCGAGCCAGTCGGCTGAAAAGGGCCTTACAGGTCTAGGGGTTTTGCTTCAGGCGGGTGACCCGGATCAAGAACAAAAAATATCGGATCGACGCGCTAAATACTTGGAATCATACAGTTGCAGAGTCGTTCCCCAGCTAGATCTTGCCAAAATATTGATTCCATGTGACTTGCAGGTTAAATTTCATTTAAGGGCTTTTGCATAGGCTGGGTCTCCTAAGTCCTTTGGAATCAGCGACTGCTTCTGGGGTACCTGTCTGCGCGCCAGCCAAAATCTTGACGGCCAAGGGGGTTGCACGCAAAGCCCTGATTCCGTGGTAGTTAGCCACATGCTATTGTATGTCAAAGCGATAATGCTTTAGAGAATCACTAGAGCGCTGGCAGAGATTGAAGTCAAGGAAATTCCTGGCCCCGGCTGCCCAAATGCCTGGGGACAGGTGCGCCTGTTTTCATAGTAAGGATGACGCCCCGAGCGTGGCTCGAACGGTAGGCTTCGGACACCTTGAGGCGACGGCTCGAACAGTTGACAGGAAACGGTTCTTGCTCCAAAGTGTGTGCGGCGTGATTATGGCCTCGGCTCCATCCCCCATGAAGAAGGGCCTGCTCATTATGGGTGCCGTGGTGCTGGCGCCAGTTCTGCTCGCTGGATTGGTGGCGCTCGGGGCGGGAGACTGGCGGCAGATTGGGGCGACGCCCGGAGGCGATCAGGTTTTGGTCAGCTCGGTGACAGCCCGGAAGAACGGACTACGCACGGCTTGGATCCGTGTTGAATACAAAACGCCTACCAAGTTGCCTCAGGGAGGTCCGTTTGTTGAGTTGCGGGCGCGGGTTCGCTTCAACTGCGGCAGCGGCCGGGCGGCACCGAGTGTTATGGCCAATTCGGAATGGCTCTACTCCCGCGACCGTGGTGGGAGGCTGGTGGTCAGCAAGAAGGCCCGCCGCGACGATCAATTTGGGCAAGTGGCGGAAGGTGGGTTCGGCGAGATGGCGCGCCAGTTTGTTTGCAAGCAGAAATAAGAAGGCGAAAGGAAACAAGGAATCGAGCCAGGCCGCCCTTTTGGTTGGTTGCGCTCTCTCCGGGCAGCCTCCGTGGGTTCGCGGCTCGGCCAGGTCTATGGGCGGGCAAAAAGTGGCCGCCTCAAGATGACAATCGAAATTTCGCGGCTGGCATAAGCAAATCCCTCCCTAGGTTCGCCTCGGTGCGGATGACAGAGTTTGGTATTCCGGATTTCCACAGGCTGGCACCTCGGTAACTCCGCATCCACTTCCGCAGAGAACGGCTTCCGTCATATGCTGATAACGAAAACGTAGTTGGCGGTAGGCGGCTGCGGCGTTTTCTACCTCGGTATGGATTCATTTCGACTGTATTCGGCGGTGGTTGCGGGCGGGAGCGCGGCCGCGCTTGGAGCCTACGCGCTTCTGCGGCGCAAGGCGAAGGGGCCGGAAGATCTGGAGCGGGAGCGCCGCACCTGGCTCGAAGGTATTGGACGCATTACGGACGGTACCGTCATCGACGTGCAGGAGTTGCCGCCTGGCAACGGCCACCATGCCTCCGTATTGCTCATTTATAAATATGACGTTGCGGGCGTGTCGTACGAGTGCTCGCAGGATGTGACGTATTTGCGCCAGTGGATTAATCTGCATTCCTGCCGGCTGGGGCTGCCTACCTCGGTGAAGTATGATCCGCACAATCCCGGGAATTCTCTGGTAGTGTCGGAGAGCTGGATGGGGTTAAGGCAATAGCCTCAAAGCAGTTGGCGGTTGGCAGTAAGGTCAAATACGGGATTCGGAAACTGGGCGCAGCGCGTCCGATCCGATAATCAAATCTGATAATCCAGGTAGTCATCCTGAAACAACTCCTGGGGAGTGAGGTTCGGCGTCGGCGTGCCTTCGTCGGGGGCGAGATTGGGTTCGGCACCCAGGGCTTCGTGGGTATGGCGCTGAAATTTTTCCCGCAGCTCGTGAATTTCCGTGGCCAGCTTGACGATTATGTCGGAGAGCGGGTCGCGAATGTCTTTGGGATCGGTGATGACCACGCGCTTCCCGTCGCGCAGAACAATGTGTCCGGGTACGCCGACGACGGTGGAGTTGGCGGGAACGCTGCGCAGCACGACTGAACCTGCGCCTACTCGGCAGTTGTCGCCGATGGTGATGTTGCCCAGCAGCTTGGCGCCGGAGCCGATCGAAACGTGGTTGCCAAGGGTGGGATGGCGCTTGCCTTTCTCCTTGCCGGTTCCGCCCAGCGTAACGCCCTGGTAGAGCGTGACGTCGTCGCCAACGATGGCGGTTTCGCCGATCACCGTGCCCATGCCGTGATCGATGAAGAGGCGGCGGCCTATCTCCGCGCCGGGATGAATCTCGACGCCGGTGAACAGGCGCGCGATTTGCGACGTGAATCTTGCCGGGAAGCGCACGCCATGACGCCAGAGCCAGTGGCTGAGGTGATGCACCCATACGGCGTGGAGGCCTGGGTACAAGAGAAGAACTTCGAGGTAGGAACGAGCGGCGGGGTCCGACTCGAAGACGGCGGCGACGTCCTCACGCAGGGAGCGGAAGAAGCTGGTCATGGGGCGGTTCTCGGTCCTCTCAGCTCCCGGTCCTCAGTGAAGCCCTCACACTGCCTGCCTCTCAGGAGGGACGCTCGCGTGCCCGCTGAGAACTGAGAACAGGAGATGAAAAACTCTGTTTCTTCTTCCTCATGAACCTAGCCCAGCGAGGGAAAGAGTGCAAGGACAAGAAACAAACTGACGCATGCCTCAAGGGATAAAACCCCGCCCATATGAATTCCTAGTGGCAGGGTTGAAGCCATGCGCTCCACAAAACGATTTATCGGGTATCTTCTAGCTGCCGGTCTGGAAGCCGCCGCTTTGAGCGACGGTCATGCGCAGATACTTGTAGGGATTGACGGGAGTGTCGTTGATGCGAACTTCGTAGTGGAGGTGGGGCCCGGTGGAGCGCCCGCTGAGGCCAACGTAGCCGATGGTGTCGCCGCGATGAACCTGCTGCCCGGGAGTGACCGCGAAGCCGGAAAGATGGCCATAGCGGGTGGTGATGCCGTGTCCGTGATCGAGGATGAGTAGTTTGCCGTATCCCCCCATGAAATCCGCGAAGGTGACCACGCCATCGGCGGGCGCGATGATGGGATGGCCGTAGGTGCTGCCAATATCCACGCCGCTATGAAATGCGCCCTCCCCGTTGAAAGGATCGATGCGCTCCCCGAAACTGGCGGTAACCTGGCCATCAACCGGCCAGAGGTTGGGGGCGGAGTTGGCCCGGACCCAGTCGGCGGTGGTGGCGTCGCGGGTCATGCCCAGGCTGATGCCAACGGTGGTGGCGCCGGTGAGGGCGGAGGTGCGCAGCGCGACCAGCTGCTCCAGCGAAGAAGTGACGTCAGCGTCCTGGATTTGCTGCTCGGAAGCGGTGAGCGCAGGCTGCGCCTTCAATCCGTAAAGAGCCGACACTTCGCTGGCGATCGAGCCCAGGGAAGCGACCTGAACGTCGCGCTCCTTGGCAACCTGTTCGAGCCGTGAGTAACGATCCCGGAGCTGTTCTCTTTCAGTGCGCAGTTCGTTGTAGTGCGAGACTTTGAGCAGCATGCGGGCATAGGAACTGGCGATGCCGGTGAGGCTGAGGAAGCCGATGGCAGCCCCGACCACGAACACATACAGGTAATGGACGGGAATGGATATCTTGCGCAACTGGCCGTCATCCCCGCGAGCCACAAATAGTATGTAGAAGCGCTTTTGCAAAATGCCTTCCTTAGTAGTTCGTTCCGCTTCGCATGACCTCGTTGTATGAACTTCCGCGTTTAGATGATCAGGGCCGGAACTCAGGCAAAGTTCTGAGGTTGCAGAAAGCCTGTTCGGAACACCTGACTTTTTCGGGCTACGCTTCCCCTTTGGGATTTGGAGACTGTTAACGCGCCCTTTTTTCTACCGGAACCCAGGACCAAGCCGGAAACTCTCTTGTCTGCCTTGTCTGCAATCCCTACGGGATGCAGAACTTAAGCTTGTCCAAAGGCTATCGCATTGCGCTCGGGCCAAAAGTTTTGTGAATGACTGGTAAAAGGTAGCAAACTAGGTTCCGCCTGTCAACGGGCCGCAGGTGCATTAAGTGTTACTTAAGGCGCGGTAATCGAATGTAACCGGCGCAAGGTTACCGGAGCGCATGGGCACCCGCCGAGATTGACCAATGGGCCCACACAGGTTCCAGGCGCGACCGCCTCGGAGAGAACAGGCTCGGAGGAATGCGAGTGTGCAAATGGGGCTGAAGGTGAATTTCCTAGCTATGGAGGCCGCGTGAATTCTCGAGACGGCTGAAAGGCATCGAGAAGCGGCCTCGCTTATAGTAGTGGCCGTGGTCCTTGCCGAAAAAGCGCTGATTGCCCGGGTTCGCCGTATGGCGTCGGCCAGGACGAATGCCGCCGTGCTGACTGGAATTGGCGACGACTGCGCGGTGCTGCGGCTTCCGGCGGCCCGAGGCAAGGAACTGCGCCGGGAGAAGAAAGACGTGCTGGTTACGACAGACTTCAGCCTGGAAGGAATCCACTTCCGGCGGGACTGGCATTCGGCGGAATCGGTGGGGCACCGCTGCCTGGCGCGCGGGCTGAGCGACATCGCGGCCATGGGCGGGGAGCCGGTGGCGGCGTTTCTTTCGCTGGCGCTGCCCCGCGACTTGCCGCAGAGCTGGGTGGACCGATTCGCTGACAGCCTGATCGGCCTGGCGGAGAGATACAACGTGAACCTGGCCGGCGGCGACACGGCGGAGTCGCCCCATGGATTTCTGGCGGATGTTGTTGTGGTGGGGACTGTGCCCCATGGGAAGGCTGTGCTCCGTTCGCAGGCGCGGCCGGGCGACCAGATCTATGTAAGCGGGGAACTGGGCGGGTCTGCGGCTGCGGTGTGGCTGATGCGAGAACGGATGCGGAGAAAGCGCAAGCGGAAGCTGAATCCGCGGGAGTATCTGCGGCACTTCTTTCCCGAGCCGCGCATCGAACTGGGGCGTGTTCTGCGCGAAAAAGGTTTGGTCTCGTCGATGATCGATATCAGCGACGGACTCTCGACCGATCTGGCCCACATTTGCAAAGAAAGCGGCGTAGGTGCGGAACTGCGGGAGGAAGTGATTCCTCGGGCCAGTGTTGGCAAGCCTGCGCGGCCGGTTGATCTGGCATTTGCCCTGCACGGCGGAGAAGACTACGAGCTCCTATTCACCGCGCCCCGGAGAAAGCGGATTCCCGCATGCCTTGCGGGAATCTCCATCACGAACATCGGGCAGGTCACGCGCCGACCGAAGGTTTTCGTGACGAACAGCGGCGGCGCGAGTTACGAACTGCGGCCCCAGGGCTGGGAACACCTCCGCAGGTAGCGGGTACTTTGGTTACCGGTTATCTTCTATGTCTATACCCGCACGGAAAAATCGGGTCTAAAGTAGGGGCATGTCGTTCTCCCGAGTTGTTTGCCTCCGCATTTTGATTCTCTCGCTGTTGATTGTGAGTGCCTCCGCGCCGCTGGCCGCCAAAAAAAAACAGCCGCCTCCGCCACCGCCGGCGGATGCCAGGGCGCCTGTGCCCGCGGTGACCGATGCGTACATACACAAGGAGTTTGGTCAGAACTGTTCGCTGTTGGCGGGCCCTCCGCAGTTTACCGGCGATCTGGACGATGACGGCGTGGACGATCTTGTAGTGGTTGCCCGCTGCAAAAATCCGCTGGCCGACCAGGTGGAATACGGCTTTCGCGTGACCGACCCGTACAACAGCTTTATGGGCTTCGGCGACGTGAAAGTTACCTCGACCTTTGCCTCGGACGAGCCGGAGCGCAAAGGGCTTTGTCTGCTGATCGTTCATGGCGTAGGGCCCGAGGCCTGGCGTTCCGACAAACCGAAGCCCAAGTTCGTGCTGATCAACCTGCCCTTCAAAACGCTCACCGTGAAAAAGCTGGCGTTGAAGAAGAGGATTACGCTGGGCATCTACATGGAAGAAAGAGGCGAAGGCGAGAGCACATCGTCGGTCGTCTTCTGGGACGGAAAAAAATACCGTTACCAGATACTGGGCTCCGACCTGGAGTAGGTTCTTGTGGTGCACATCCCTTGGACGGGCTCAGGGCTCGCTCTGGGTTGTCCAAAGAGCGAGCCCGCAGTCCGGTCCCGGCTCCCTGTGATTTGGAATTGTGCGTGACGGGCTTCGATCCAGAGCCCGCGCCTAGCCGTCCACTCACCCGCTATAATCCTTCCGCGGATGAATCTTGAAGAAAAAATTGCGGAACTGAAGAAGCGCAACCAGTTCGCCGAAAAAGGCGGAGGCGAGAAGCGGCGCGAGCGCCAGCACAAAGGGGGCAAAATGTCGGCGCGGGAGCGCATCGAGTTCCTGCTCGACGATGGCAGCTTCGAAGAGACCGACAAGCTGGTGACGCACCGCTGCAACGATTTCGGCATGGCAGAGCAAAAGTTTTACGGCGACGGCTTCATCACCGGCTACGGCCGCATCGAAGGGCGGCTGGTGTACGTTTTCGCGCAGGACTTCACCGTGTTCGGTGGGTCACTGTCGGAAACCAACGCGGCGAAGATCGTGAAGATCATGGATCTGGCCGCGAAGATGGGCGCGCCGCTGATCGGGCTGAACGATTCCGGAGGGGCGCGCATTCAGGAAGGCGTGGCGTCTCTGGCCGGATACGCCGACATTTTTCTGCGCAACACGCTGTACAGCGGAGTGGTGCCGCAGATTTCCGCGATCATGGGACCATGCGCCGGGGGCGCGGTGTATTCGCCTGCGATTACCGACTTTGTATTCATGGTCGACAAAACTTCTTACATGTTCATCACAGGACCTGACGTGATCAGGACGGTGACGCACGAGGAAGTCACCAAAGAGCAGCTCGGCGGCGCGATGACGCACAACGAAACTTCCGGCGTGGCGCACTTCCTGGCGCATGACGATGCCGAGTGTCTGGCGATGGTACGCGAGCTGCTGAGCTTTATTCCTTCGAATAATCTCGACGATCCGCCGCGCAAACCGTGCGCCGATCCCGCTGATCGTAAGGATGCCCGTGCCGATGCCGCGCTCGACAGCATCGTGCCTGCGCAATCGAATCTGCCTTATGACATGAAGGATGTGATCCACGCTGTCGTCGACGACGGATACTTCTTCGAAGTGCAGGAGCACTTCGCGAAGAACATTGTCGTCGGATTCGCCCGCCTCGATGGGCGCCCGGTCGGCATGGTTGCGAACAATCCGGCGATGCTGGCGGGGACGCTCGACATCAATGCGTCGGTGAAAGGCGCGCGCTTCGTCCGCTTCTGCGACTGCTTTAACATTCCGCTGGTCACGTTCGAAGATGTCCCGGGATTTCTGCCGGGCACCGCGCAGGAATACGGCGGCATCATCAAGCACGGCGCGAAGTTGCTGTTTGCCTTCGCCGAAGCGACGGTGCCAAAGGTGACCGTAATCACACGCAAAGCCTATGGCGGGGCTTATTGCGTGATGGCGTCAAAACACATCCGCACCGATGTGAACTACGCGTGGCCGACGGCCGAGATCGCAGTCATGGGGCCGGAGGGCGCAGTGGATATTGTCTACAAGCGCGAACTGGATGGCGCGAAGAATCCGCAGGAGCGGCAGGAATTGCGGCAGAGCAAAATCGAAGAATTTCGCGACCGCTTCGCCAGCCCCTACGTGGCCGCCGACCGCGGGTTTGTCGACGCCATCATCCAGCCGCACGAAACGCGCAAGAAGCTGATCCAGGCGCTGGCCATGCTGGAGAACAAGAGGGATAAAAACCCGCCTAAGAAACACGGGAATATTCCGCTGTAAGCGGACCAACGATTGAAGGTTCCTGAAGGTACAGCCCAAGCGTTCAGCAAAAAATAAGAGTTCCGAGGTGGTGTTGGGTCCATTCGTCTCGGCCAGTAGCTCGCTTTTAGACCCTTGCTTGACCTGCTATGGCAGCTTCCCTTGCGGGGTGCCGCATGCGATCATCAGCTCGGGCTCCGGGCTTACCGCCAACCGGAAAAACCTACCCAACGCCTCGGAACTCTATCTTGCCTTCAACGTTTCTTCTTGTTCTCCTCGACCAGCGCTTTGCTATAGACCCTTGCCTGCCTTCCCTAGTCATTTTCATGAAGAGGGTGACTACGCTTGAGTCCCGGACGCGGCACAACCGGAAAAACTTTAGAAGCTGTCAAAGAACGATTACGGTTTTACTCTTTCTATTTCTGGCGTCAATGAAAACTTTGCATTTGTAATCCGCGTATTTTCAAGCGAGTGCGGGGTGTCCACAGGCGGGTGACCGGAATTAGTGCAAGCAGACGGAGCGATTTCGCGCCGAAGGCATGCTCGACAAGGGTTTTCGCAGTCCTGAGTTGAGGATGGTCACGCGCCGTGGCTGCCAGCTACGCCTTTCCCGGCTTGTGAAAATCAGGCAGAATCGTTGCTGGGCAAGGCGTTCAGCGCACTGACTTCCAACGGGCTGTCAATCGATTTCGATCTTCTCGTCGACGAATTGCTTATCCGCCTCGCTGGAGCCGGCGAGTTCGAACGAGTTGGTGACCGCTGCTTTACCTTTCTCCACGCTGGTGATGACGTAGGAGCAGCCAATCCAGTGGGCTTCGGCTAGATCGGTTTGCGACCAGCGCGCGGGGTGATCGGGATGAGAGTGATAGAAGCCGACAATATCTTCGCCGCGCCCGCGGCCTTCGCGCTGGATGAGAATCAGGTCGCGGGGATCGATGTTGTAGCGGTTCTGCGGTGAGTCGGTGCGGGTGTTGCCGCAGCGCGCCGTCGAGGTCACGACACGAGCACCAGCATCGTCTGTGTGGCCGAGTAATATGCCGCAGCACTCGCAGGGATACGTTTCTTCCCCGTGGCGGCGGAGAGCTTCGTAGTCTTTGGATGTAATCTTCAACATCGGTGAATCTTGTTCAAGCCGGAATCAGATTTCGCCTCTCAACGAGGGGTCGCAACCCTTATTTGGGCGACGTTTTTCACGGGAAAATTTACTGAGTTTGCGATGAAACAAAGATGGTGAGCTTGTTGATGAAGCGATAGAGCCTTGGCCTCGTCAGAATCCTCTGAAATCGTTACATGGGGATGCAGGGTTACCTCGGCAAACGCCGCCGATCCATCGGGGCGCTCGTTCATCACGCCCGCGGCATCGTCTTGATATTCGGTGACCACGATCTTATTGACGACGCAGAGGTAAAGGTAGGAGAGCATGTGACAGGCCGAGAGACTCGCCACCAAAAGGTCCTCTGGATTGTACCGTGCCGGGTCGCCGCGAAACGCCGGATCGGAGGACGCCAGTATAGAAGGCTTCCCGGGAGCTGTGATCGTATAGTCGCGCTTATAGTTCGCGTAGGTTTTTGTGCCTTGACCTTGATTGCCGGTCCACGCAACTTGAATCTCATAGTGGTGCTGCTTCATGAGCTCTCCTGAGAATTACGCAACGTCAGACGCAAATGATTTATCCCTCTGTCCAGAATCTTTCGCTCAGGTACTTTTCGCCGGAGTCACAGAGGATGGTGACAATCGCAGCCTGCTGTTCCTTCCTTAGTTGGAGCCGCTCGGCGATTTTGAGGCTGGCAAAGATGCCGGCGGCGGCGGAGATCCCCAGCAACAGTCCGCAGTCGCGGCCGATGCGGCGAGCCATGGCATAGGCGTCTTCGGTCGCGATCTCGAGATTTTCATCCGCCAGCGCGGGGTCGTAAATCTTGGGAACGATGGCGCTGGCCATGTGCTTCGCACCTTCAATGCCGTGGAAGGCGGAATCTGGTTGCAGCGAGATGCAGCGGACCGAGGGGTTGAGTTCTTTCAGGCGGCGTGCCGTGCCCATGAAGGTGCCGCTGGTGCCAAGCATGGCCACGAAGTGGGTGATGCGTCCTTCGGTCTGCTGCCAGATCTCGTTGGCGGTGCCGTGATAGTGGGCGAGGGAGTTAGCGTCGTTGGAGTACTGATCGGCGTAGAAATACAAATCGGGATGCCTGGCGGCAAGTTCGCGGGCGGCGCGGATAGCGCCGTCGGAGCCGTCGCCGGGATCGGTATAAATAATGTTCGCGCCGTAGGCCCCCAGAATCTTTTTGCGTTCGGCGGAAACATTCTGCGGCATACAGAGGGTGACCGGAAATCCCTCAGCCGCGCCCAGCATGGCATAGGCGATGCCGGTGTTGCCGCTGGTGGCGTCGAGCAGGATTTTGCCGGGACTGAGCCGGCCGCTGCGGCGGCCTTCGGCAACGATGTTCGCCGCGGCGCGGTCCTTCACGGAGCCGCCAGGGTTGTGCCATTCGGCCTTGCCCAAAAGTGTGACGCCCGGCAGATGCGTAGTGAGCCGGTCAAAGCGCAGCAATGGAGTGTTGCCGATGCGATCGAGCAGACTCTGCCCGGGGCGCGGGATTTCCGGTTCCGGAGCATCTTGCGCTGCGAAGGTTGCCGCCAAGCGGGCTGAGATATGACCCATCGCTGAACCATTTCCTCGTGACTATCGTAATATGCAAGAACCAGTGAAACAGGCTATGTAGTATGTTGTCTTTGATGATTAGGATTTGCAAGTCGATGCACGGCGCGAAACCGGCGGCGCACAGTTTACGCAAAGCCTGCATCTAAGAGGAAAGATTGGAAGCGTAGAAAAAATGTCGAAAGCGATCGAAGCACGAACTTACGAAGAAGCGCTGGTCTGGCTCCGCGAGCACGGTTTTGACGTGTTGGAAGCGCCGGGAACCCACGGCCGCGTGTTCCTTAGAAAATATAATGTATCGGCCGCGATTCAAAAGACGCCCGAGGATGGTGTGAAGATTTTTGCCTATCCCGGATACCTGATCGGCAGCGAGATCTCGAAGCTGGTCAACCGCGGCTACCAGCAGTTCCTGAAGAACTCGAAGACGGAAGTTCCCGCGACGGCCGACCATCTCAAGGCGCTGCAATCGTTTGCGGAAGAGCTGAAAGTGGCCCTGGGACTGCCCAGCCTGTACAACGAATCGCTGGGGACGGTAAGCGACTCCTACCATTACGACCGCCTTAAGGACGACGACAAAGCTCCGGTGGATCGCCCGAAGCGGCCCTGGGAAATTGCCGGCAGAGCGGTCGCAGCAAAGAAGGGCCGGGCATAAGCGTCGCGGATCGCGCGGCTCATTCAAAATCTTCCCGCAATTGGCTCTTTATCGTGCGAAACTGGTGCGCTCCAGTCAACCCGATCCGGAGGTTTGCATGCACAGCCGGTTTGTCCTCTATTTCTTCTTTTTCTCCGCTTGCTGTTTACCGATCATGTTCCTGGCAACCCGCGATCAGGCCCTCGCCCAAGACACGTACAACCCCTACGGCGACGACGGCAGAGCGATCGAGCGCGTGCTCCACAAGCAGCAGGAAGCCTGGAACCGGCACGATCTGGAAGGCTTCATGGCGGGCTACTGGAATTCTCCGCAGCTCACGTTCTTCTCCGGGGCGAAAGAGGTGGATGGATGGCAGCCCACGATGGACCGTTATCTCGCGACTTATTCGAGTCCCGGGCATGAGATGGGCAAGCTGGAATTCTCCGGCCTGCGGGTGGAAGTGCTGGGGCAGGACGGGGCTTTTGTGCGCGGTTCGTGGAAGTTGACGATGTCCAGTGGCAAGACGCCGCATGGATTGTTCACGCTGGTGTTCCGCAAGTTCCCCGAAGGATGGAAGATCGTGCACGACCACACTTCGACGGCGGAATGATCGCCGGCGGCTGCTAGCGTCCCATGCCCTTGCCCCTATCCATGGCCTCGTTGGCCAGCCGGTCGGCGTCGCGATTATGTTCGCGGAGAGCATGGCCGATGGAGAACCACTCCAGTTGGGCAATCAATTCTTTGGCCCGGCCGTGAAGATCCTTGAGCACCGCATTCTTCACCTTGTAGATGCCCTTGATCTGCCGCACCAGCAATTCGGAATCACTGACCAGCTTGAGCGCTTTGGGACCATGCTTGACGGCGTATTCCAGGGCCGCGATCAGGCCCTGATACTCGGCAAAGTTGTTGGTCTGGTGGCCAAGGTACTCGCTGAGGTGGGCGATCTTGCGTCCGGACTCGTCCTGAATAACCACGCCGTAGCCTGCTGGCCCGGGGTTGCCGCGGGCGCCGCCGTCGCTGTGAGCGATCAGATAGCGCTCGGGAGGATTTTCGCGGTCGGAGTTTTTGCGGTAAAGAAAAAGAGGCGTCGTTCCGGCAGTGCGGGGAGGCATGGATTCGAGTTTACAACGGGAGCCGAGTGGGACAAGCTGGAGATGAGTGGCTGGTTAGTTTGATTGTTTTGCTTGGGAGCTTAGGGTCGGCAAGAGTCGCGGGCAGAAGTGCCCGCTCCACACGAGCCAACGCCGCATCGTTTTAGCGGCCTGCGGCCAGACGCGTAGCCAGGCGCGGAGGCAGGTTAGCATCTAGGATGCGATCCTGCGCGGCTTTGAGATTGTACGGAGCTCGGTGGAAATGCAGCACCTGGGCTTCGCTATCGAACAGGGCGAAGGCGGCGCGCCAGTCCCAGTCGCGGGGCTGGCCGACCGAGCCGGGATTGATCATGTAACGCGTGTTCGGCTTGAGTTGCAACGAGACTGACTCGGCTTGGCCCACTGTGCGGTATTCGGGACGGAAACTATCGGCACTGTCGCCATTGGCGAAGAATCCTCCTTGCAGGTGGGTGTGGCCGAAGAAAGTCAACGGCGTTGTGAGCGCGAGCAGCTGCCCCAGCGCATCGCCCAGCGAAACCACATAGACGTCTTCGTCGGCCGGCGAGCCGTGAACCAACTGCACTTGCGGAAAGCCATCGAGGGCAAGCGGGCCTTGCGGCAAGGTGCGCAGCCATTCGTGATGCTCGGGGGTTAACTGGTCGCGGGTCCAGAGGGCGGCGAGGGCGGCGAGGGGGTTGAAATCATCCAGGGTAAGCAGGCCAGTGGCGGCCTTGTCGTGATTGCCGCGGACGAAAATCTTTCCCAGACTGCGGGAGCGATCGACGACTTCATTAGGGCTGGCGCCGTAGCCTACAACGTCGCCGAGGTTTACCACGAAATCGTAGGGGGGCGCTGCCGCCAGGCAGGCCTCCAGCGCTTCGAGGTTGGCATGAATGTCGCTAAGCAACAGTATTCGCAATGAGCACCAGACAAAGTGGCGATTATAGAACGAGCGGGAACTCGAGCGATACGCGGACTTTATTCCACGCTGCTATTTCCGATTGACCACAGGACAGCGGGCCCAGTGCCCGACGGTTATTTCCACCAACGGAGGCAGTGCCCGCGAGCACTCCGGCAGGCGGAATCCGCAACGCGGCTCGAACGCGCAGCCCGGGGGCATGGCATGCAGCGGCGGTACTATGCCTTCGATGGTTTCGAGTGGACGTCCGCGCTCCGTCTTCAGGTTGGGTACGGCATGCAGCAGGCCACGAGTATATGGATGCGCCGGGGCGTGAAAGATTTCCTGCCGCGCGCCGAGTTCGACGAGGCTGCCGGCATACATCACGGCCACGCGATCCGCGACCTGCGAAACCACGGCGAGATCGTGTGAGATAAAGAGCATGGCCAGGCCGATTTTATTTCGAAGTTCGGCGAGCAACTCGAGAATTTGCGATTGGATGGTGACGTCGAGCGCCGTAGTGGGCTCATCGGCAATCAGCAGTTGCGGGCGGTTCACGATGGCCATGGCGATCATCACGCGCTGGCGCAAGCCGCCGGAAAGCTGGTGAGGATAGTCACGGGCACGGCGGTCGGGCTCGGGGATGGCGACATCACGCATGGCCTGCACGGCGAGCTTCGCGGCTTCCCTTTTGGAACGCCTGCCGTGAGCCCGCACCGCCTCGGCGATCTGGTCGCCGACCCGCATCACCGGATTGAGCGCCGTCATCGGCTCCTGGAAGATCATGGCGATGCGTGAACCGCGCAGTTGACGCATGGACTCATCCGCCAGCCTGGTGAGATTGTGAGGCGAGCCGTTCCCGGCGAAGACGATGTCGCCGGAGACCTGCGCCTGAGGCGGCAGAAGGCGCATGATCGCCAGGGAAGTGATCGACTTGCCGGAGCCGGATTCGCCGACCAAGCCGAGAACTTCGCCTGCGGCGATGGAGAAGCTAAGGTCGCGAACGGCGGGAAGGACCCACCGGCATGGTTCGGCGGAAGCTGGCGACGGGCCCGTCGGCCCTGGTGTTTTGGCCGGGAAGTCGATATTCAGGTGGCGGACGTCGAGAAGCGAAAGCACAGTCACATGGTAGCAGTGACTGGAAACGTCACAGTCCTGAATCTTCCCATTCCGCGCCGCATCTTTTAAGCTTAGACCTATGAGCAAGATTCACATCCCAACGCCCCTGCGGCAGTATGTGGGCAAGCAATCCACGGTTGACGTTAAAGCCACCACCGTGGCCGAGGCCATGAACGCGCTGGTTGCGCAACACCCCGAGCTGCGGCGGCATCTCTATACGGAGGAGGGCAAGCTGCGCGCCTTCGTCAACCTTTATGTGAACGACGAAGACATCCGTTACCTGCAGAAAGAAGCGACCGCGCTGAAGGAAGGTGATAACATTTCCATTGTGCCTTCCATTGCGGGAGGCGCGGCGGGAGCGGATTTCGCCAACGATGCAAAGGTACTTACAAAGATATTTAAGGCTTAGGATATGAAACTCTCCGCCACAAACCGTTGCTGTTGTCCCTCCGGTTGGTAGCATCCTGTCTGGCTTTATTCTGGCACTTCAGAAATCCAGCAATTTAGAATTCCAATGAGGACTTTATGGCGACAGTCACCACCGAAATTCCAGTGACCCTGAGCAAGGACGAAATCCTCCGCTACTCGCGCCACCTGATCATGCCGGAGGTCGGCGTGGAGGGTCAGCAGAAGCTGAAAGCGGCGCGCGTGCTGTGCATTGGCGCGGGAGGGCTGGGCTCGCCGTTGGCGTTATACCTTGCGGCCGCAGGTGTCGGCACGCTGGGCCTGGTCGATTTCGATGTGGTGGATTACACCAACTTGCAGCGCCAGATCATTCACTCGACCGCCGACGTGGGGCGTAAGAAGTTGGATTCCGCAGCGGAGAAGCTGACCGCTATCAATCCCTTTCTGAATATTCGCAAGTTCGATACGCGTCTAAGCAGCGAGAATGCGCTCGAACTCTTTCGCGATTTCGACATCATTGCCGACGGCACCGATAATTTTCCCACGCGTTACCTGGTGAATGATGCTTGCGTGCTTACTGGCAAGCCGAATGTTTACGGCTCGATTTTCCGGTTTGAAGGCCAGGCCAGCGTTTTCGCGACGGAAGATGGGCCCTGCTACCGCTGCCTGTATCCCGAGCCGCCACCGCCGGGGCTGGTTCCATCCTGCGCCGAGGGTGGAGTGCTGGGCATTTTGCCGGGCCTGGTCGGCGTGATGCAGGCCACCGAGGTGATCAAATTAGTTCTCGGCGTGGGTGAGCCTTTGATCGGTCGCTTGCTGCTGATTGACGCCCTGGGCATGAAGTTCCGCGAACTCAAGCTGCGCAAGAATCCCGATTGCCCCGTCTGCGGCACGCATCCCACCGTGACCAAGCTGATAGACTACAACCAATTCTGCGGCATTCGCGGGGAGGAAAAACCGGTGGGAGCTGGAGTTCCGGAAATTCAAGTGGAAGAACTGAAACGGCGTCTGGATGCGAAAGAGGATCTTTTCGTGCTCGATGTGCGTGAGCCTCACGAATATCAGATCTGCAACATTGGCGGCCATCTGATTCCGCTGAACGATCTGCCCAAACGCGTGAACGAGCTGGATTCCAGCCGCGAAATCGTCGTCCACTGCAAGATGGGCGGACGCAGCGCCAAGGCCGTTGCGTTCCTGCAGCAGGCAGGTTTCACGAAAGTGCATAACCTCGCGGGCGGAATTACTGCGTGGTCAGAGCGCGTGGACCCGAGGGTGCCGAAGTATTGAACGTCAGTGGACCAGTGGCCGCGGGTCAGTGTCCCTTCCGAGTGCCCTGGGAGGCCACGACTTGAGTGGTCCGGCAGAATGATCTGCGCGGCTTTAGCCGGTTAGGCGGGCTCTGCGCGATGCCGATACCCCGCGGCATTCTCATGCGTTTTCCACAGAAAAATTTTCACGTTTGTGACATCCAACCTTTCCTTCACAGCCGCTCCTTCCTAGTCTGGGAATGCAGGTGCCGGATGTAACGCCGTGCCGACTCCTATGAAACTCACGGCCCCCGCAGCCTCCCCATGCGAGTGAGGACAGAGGGACATCTGATCAGGGCGCTTCAGATCGGCTACCCTGGATAGCCCAGGGCTGGCGCCCGTTGTTGGTGGTGATCACTACCATTAAAAGTTTGAAAAGACGCGAAGCACGCAAAACGGATTGAACATTGGACAAAAACGAAAGCTGAAAGGATCAGATAAAAAGCGAGCCCTCTCCCAGGAATCAGTTGAGAATCGTCAGGCGGGCCCGTCCGCGACGCGAAGGCGCGCGCTCTTCTGTCGCTTAGTCGTCGTTCGTGCCTGTGGCCGCGCGTGTAAACAGGAGTGCCGAGAACCCTGACAGTGAATTACTTGACAACACAGCACCCCGGACACACAATGCCTCCGTAGCCTCTTCGAAAGTTGTTTCTTCTCCTGCCGAGGATGGCTGTTCCTAGGCCCTGAGTAAAAATCCAGTCGGAGTCACAGTCTAGTGAGTTCTCGCAAGAGATCCACAGAGGAGGTGTATGAACAAGCTGCTCGTGATCGTTCTTTGCCTTTCACTCCCGCTAGCGGTCTTCGCTGGTGACAACGCGTACAAGGTCGTATATGACGGAGGGTCGATACCCGGTACAAAAGCGGGCACCGATATGAAGTTGTTTATTGACGCGAATCAGGTTCGACTCGTACGAGGCAAAGCTGAGGTCCTGACAATTCCTGCCTCGGCTGTTACAGAGATAAGCTACGGCCAAGATGTCCATCGGAGAGTAGGGGCGGCGATCGGGCTTGCCATTGTCTCCTTCGGGATTGGCGCTCTTATGGCTCTTACCAAGTCAAAGAAGCATTTTGTTGGCTTGACGTGGGCCGATGGCGACAAAAAGGGCGGTTTTGCGATGCAATGCGATAAGAATGATTACCGGGGACTACTGGCCGGACTTGAAGGCATCACGGGCAAAAAGGCCGTGGACTCCGACGCAATGACGGTCAAAAACTGAAGGGTCGCGCTGATTGCAGCCGTGCGTGATCCAGTACTTGCATTTCCCCCCAAACTCGGCATAATAGCGGGTCTCCTTCCCCCCGGGAGGTTTCATGCCGTCACTTCGTCTTGCCCTGCGTTCCGCAGGAGTGTCTCTTATCCGGCCACTTGCATCCATCACACGATCCTTATTCTTCGCGGTGCCTGCATTGTGGCTTGCGGTCGTTCCCGCGACGCCGCAGAGCCCCGTACCGGGCCCTAACTCCGATCCCACGTATCAGGCTCTGCGCAACCTCACGCTGTCGGGCGAAGCGGTGAGCGTCAACAATCTTGACCTCAAGCGCGATGCCGGAACGTTTCACCTGCATTCTGGTACCGTGTGCTTTACCGCTCCGGTCGAGGGCAAGGTGACCGGAGCGGTGTTTGTGGGTGACGGCACCTTCGTGATCTCGCCTCCGCCCTCCGAGGCAGGCATGCTGAAGCTGTTGACCAAAGAGAATGAATTCAGCGAAAACTTCGAGCACCTGGTGCTCCGCTTTACCGACTCGACTTATAACGAAATCAAGAAGGCCGGGACGCCGGCCTCCGGTGGCTGCGACAACGGCCTGCTCAAGGACAGTCAGAACGCGATGCGTCATAATCAAATACTGAAATACAACCTCGACGCCCGTATTCTGCAGGACGTGCTCAGCCCGGAGCCAGGTCAACTGTTCGTGGCTTTCGTTCACGGCAAACACTACAACGACAAGGAGCTTTTCGTGGTCGACCCGCAAGGCGCGCCGTATGTCTCGGAGGAGGAAGTCGGATTGATGACATACGACGAAAATAAGCAGGGCGTTTGGGCGGCATTCCCTCTTTCGGGCGGTCAGCAACGAGACACCGGTCGCCATATTCATATTGAACATCAGTTGCTCGATACCACCATTGAGAAGAATGCAAAACTTACGGGGAAGGCCGCCACAACGTTTGTGGCGCTGACTAGCGGTTCGCGGGTGATCCCCTTCGATTTGTTTCCCACGCTGCGAGTGGAGAGCGTTACCGCAAACGGCCAGCCCTTGCCATTCATCCAGGAAGACAAGAATGACGATGCGGATTTCTGGGTGATCCTTCCCAAGGCGCTGGCTGCGGACGACAAATTTACCATCACAACCACTTACAGCGGCAAAGACGCGGTGAGCGACGAAGGTGGTGGAAACTACTTTCCCGTGTCTCGCTCGAACTGGTATCCGAGCAATCCGGGCGCATCTTTCGGGGAATTTGTGACCTATGACATGACGTTCCGCATCCCCAAGGGGATGAAGATTGCCGCCACCGGCGCACTGGTCAGCGAGAGCAACGATGGCGGAGAGAACGTGACCGTATGGAAGAGTGAGGCTCCGCAGACCGTAGCCGGATTTAACTTTGGCAGGTTCAAGGAGGAAGAGGGAAAGTTAACCAAGCCGGAATACTTGATACAGTCATTCGCCAACCAGGATCCGCCAAACTGGGTGCAGGACCTGCAACACGCGGTCAACAACGACCTTCCCAATGCGGGATCCCACATGGGAGCCGAGGTCGCCCTGGGCACGATGAACACAACTCTGCTCGATAAGAAGGCGCTGGCCGAGGCAGAACTGGCAGTGCAAGTTTACTCAAATTTCTTTGGGCCGTCTTTGTTCCACCATTTGCAAGTCACGCAACAAACCGCCTGTAGTTTTGGCCAGTCCTGGCCGGAACTGGTGTGGATTCCTCTCTGCTATTACTTCGACACCACGGTGCGCCACCAACTGGGCATGGATTTTGGCGATCGCGGGTACTGGAAGGTGGTCACACCGCACGAGGTCGCGCACCAGTGGTGGGGCCACACCGTAGGATTCGGCTCGTACCGCGATCAGTGGATGAGCGAGGGTTTTGCCGATATGTCGGCTTCGCTTTACCTCACAGTCATCGAGAAGGACCCGCAGAAAGTCATCGACTTCTGGAACGATGAGCGCGAACTCCTCTTGGAGCGCGATGCGGAGGGCTTCCGCGCGATCGATGCCGGACCTCTGACCATGGGATACCGCATGAGCAATTCGCGGACCGGGTTTGAGTTGACGCGGCGTCTCATCTATCCCAAGGGCGCTTACATTCTGCACATGATCCGCATGATGATGTGGAGCAGCCACACCGGGGATCAGGAATTTAAAGACATGATGCACGACTTCGTAAGCACCTACGGCGGCCGCTCGGCGACTACGGAAGATTTCAAGGCCATGGTCGAGAAGCACATGACTCACGAAATGGACCTGGACGGTAACCAGAAGATGGACTGGTTCTTCAACGAGTACGTCTATGGCACGCAGCTGCCCACCTACAAGTTTGACTATTCCTTCGATACCGGGGCGGATGGTGATGTGGTCTTCAGCTTCAAGATCGCGCAGTCCAAAGTGAATGACAATTTCCGCATGGTGGTGCCGATTTACCTGGAACTGGCGGATGGACGCATGTTCTTTCTGGGGCGCGCCAGACTTCTGGGGAACACCTCGGTTGAGCAGAAAGTTCCGCTGAAGGGTCTGAAAGCGAAGCCGCGCCGCGCCCTGATCAACTACTACGACGACGTGCTAGCTTCGCCCAACTAAAAGAAAACGGGAGCACGAGGCGCGCTCCCGTCAGGATTCCGCAACGCCGCAGTTATCTGCTCGAACCGCCCTGCACGCCGCCGCCGCCTTCCGCCAGCTCCAGTGAGATTTTCTTTCCCTGGAAGCGGAGACCAGTCAGCGAGCCGGGTCCGTCGCTATTGGTCCGGACCACGGTCTCATCCTGGGGCGCGGGCCTCTGCAGTTCAACCACGTGGGCTGGCGCTTTTGCCACTATGTTCCTGCCTTGCAGGAAGCTCACTTCCACGTCGGGACCACTGCCTTCCCATTTCACCTTGTAGCTTCCTGCCTTCAACGTCGTTCCGTTGACCGACACCGGACCGCTAAGTTGCAAACTGGTTTTCGTTGCCGCAAAAGCGCTCGATGCCAGCAGCAACGCCAAACTCAAGATCAGGCCCTTCGAAACTGCCGTGAACTTCATGACTGCTCCTTTTTCTTTCCCGAAATCACGTCGGGAAGCGGTTAGGGCGGCCCGGTCCACGACTTTCGCGAGAAAACCCTTGAGTTTTGCCGCGAATCGCCTACAATTCACCCCCTGGGGTTCAGCGGACAAGCCGCCAGGCCAGTCGCGCTGTGCACGGGGATTTTCTCACCTGGGCCGCCAAACCGAGAGTGAGAAAATCCCCTAAACCCCGCAAAATATCCTGTCGTTAGGAAAGTGGAGTAGAAACTTCTCTATCCGCTCCGCTTCTTGCTTAACTACGTACTCGTCCGCGTGAAAGTTCCCTGACGCTTACGAACTCTGCGCTACCTTCCTTGGACGCGGCAGCAATAGGTCAGTTAGCAGGAGCTGATGGCAACATTTCTTTTTGGGCCAATAGAATTCTTGGAGGCTGGGTTTCGCAGCGGAACATGACCGTGATGTTTTGTGCGAGCTGAGAGGTCAGCGAGGGTGCTGTTCGGAACTCCCACAAATGCGATTGCGACTTATTGGCAAAACAATTGCTGTAATGTTCCCCGTCCCGCGGGCTAGTCTCCGTCGCCGTGTTGCCGGTCGACAGACCAGATGCTGGCCTGATCTTTTTCGAAGGGGTAGACGTGAACCATCCAGCCGAAGACTACGGGGATGAAGGTTCCACCTGCGGCGTCGCAGGCCTCGCGGGTTGTGATCGATCCGCGCATGCCGAACTGCGGATGTGGGTTTCGGTATTCACCCCAGTGGCCGAGCGGCGCCAGGCAAAAGTTCACGTGCTGGTGCCATCGGGCAAAACTTAGAGGAACGCGGGCGTCGAGCTGATCTTCACTGAAGCGCCTGGGCGCGGTATACATCACGCCAACCAGCTTGTAGTCAGCGCCATGCTTTTCATAAAGCAGCGAGGTCGGGTGTTCGGGATTGAAGCGGAAGGCCGCTTCCAGAGCGTATCGAGAGTTCGTGAAGTGGTACATCGGCTGCGGAATCTCAGGATGGAAAATCTTGAAGCCGTCGGCCAGCGCCACATGATAGTCGATGTATTTTCCCGATGCCCTGCGGGCGGCCTCCACCACCTGCTGAGCGCGTTCCGCATCGCCCGGCTTCGGCGGGCGAAGGGCCGTCATCTTCATGTGCGGACCCATGTGCATGTGCCCTTCCATCGAATGCATGGCAGACATGCCGGCGTCGCTGTCTTTGTCACCCATGGGCGCGGCTTGATTCTGATCCTGCATGGTCGACATGTCGTGGCCAGACATGTCCATACCCGGCATATTTTGCTCGGCGCTCGGCGCAGCACTGCTTGCGGCGGGCTGCTGGCCCCATGTCACGCGGGCAAACAGGCAGAATAAAATCAGAACGACAATTCGATCACGCATGGCTAACTCTCCAACAATCTTTGATATTAACCCTGTCGCAACGGAGTTGTTTCTGCAAGAGAACGGGAGTTACCGGCGATTACGGAGGTAATTGTCTGGGAAGAAGAGGCGCCGCGATCGACGTTTTCTAGGGCAAAGGTTCGGAGACGTGTTCGTGAACGATCATCCATTTGCCATTCTGATTCTCAAAAATCACAGTCCAGCGGAAGTTGCCCATCTCGACCTTGCCGGTTTTCGTGGTCATCGTTTCCTTCACTGTGGCCGTGGCCCAGACCAAATCTCCGTGGGGATGGATGGCAGCGTCATCGTTCAAGGTAAACCTCGCGCTCTTGTACCCGGCGAGTTCCGCTTTCACTCCCTGTTCATATTCCTGCCAGCTGTTGTATTTCAGAGGAGCGATGTCGAAGAAGGTATGCGGGCCGGGGGCATAGAACTTGGCTACGTTGGCGGTGTCCAGGGTGGACCAGCTATCCCAGATCTTCTGCAGGTAGGCTTGGTCGAGAGCGGGAGAGGACGCAGACTTCCTGGCTGGGGGCTCGGCGAGGGCAAATGTTGTGAGTACGCAGATACACGACAGAACGCTGAAAGCGCGTTTCATGGTTGGGTTCCTTTGGATTCGGCGGAATTCTCGCACACAGACGAACGATCTGCAAAGCGCGCATTGACCGATTTCCACAGCGTCCGCTAGAATAGTCGAGTTTGCCTGTACTCGCCGACCCGTTCTGGGGACGCCTGCCTTGGCTGCTGAAGCGCCCAGGCGGAAACACAGCAAGCGCAGGAAGTTCAGCGGCAGTTTTGAGCGGACCCCCTGGGTTGCGCCCGTGCGCATGGATTGCGCTTGGTGAGCTGACTTTCACGATATTTTGACGGAGGCAGACGTATGTACGCGGTGATCCGCGCCGGCGGGAAGCAGTACCGGGTGGCGCCCGGAGATGTGATTCGAGTGGAGAAAATGGCCACGGGCACCGATGGCCAGGTGAATTTTCCCGATATATTGGCGGTATCGGGCAGTGAGGGGCAGATCGGGAAGCCGCAGGCGGAAGCGCGCGTTACCGGCCACGTGGTGGAAGAAGGCCGCAGTCCGAAGATCCTGGTCTTTCACTACAAGCGGAAGAAGCAATACAAGAAGCTGCGCGGGCACCGGCAGTCTTTTACGGCGGTGCGCATCACCGAGATTGCGTTTGGTGGGCAGAGCTTCAAGGCTCCCGAGTTGGAGAAGAAACAGCCCAGGCCGAAGAAAGCTGTAGTGGTGGGCGAGCACGAGCATGAAGCGGCATCCGAAGCAAAGTCGCCCAAGCCACACGCCAGGAAAAAGGCTGCACCTAAGAAAAGCGCGGCCAAGAAATCGGCTTCGAAAAAGAAAAAGTAGGAGATAAAGGTAACGACGGGCGAGGCGTCCGTCTTCACCCAATTTAACTGGCAACTGGCCAACGGAAACTGTTTTCTATGGCACATAAAAAGGGACAAGGCACTTCACGAAACGGGCGCGACTCGAATGCGCAGCGGCTGGGATTCAAGGCGTTCGGCGGGCAGATTGTGCCCGGCGGAACCATCATTGTGCGGCAGCGCGGCACGCGCGTGAAACCGGGGCTCAACGTCGGCCGCGGCAAAGACGATACTCTGTTCGCCAAGATCACCGGACGCATCAAGTTCCTGAACAAGGGCTCGATGGGCAAGTTTGTGATGGTCGAGCCGATGGAAATTACCGAGTAGTTCGCGTCCGTGTTTGCGCGAACGACATTGCGCTCTCGCGCCGCGTGCTTCTCGACCCGGCTTCAGCCTCGCCTTCGGGATGAGGCTTTTTGTTTTTAGGCGGATTGTGGCTACGTTTTTCTAAAACATGTTCATCGATGAGGCGAGAATTCGGGTCAAGGCAGGCGACGGCGGCAACGGTTGTATGGCTTTTCGACGCGAAAAATATGTCCCGCGCGGCGGGCCTTCGGGTGGCGATGGAGGCAAGGGCGGAGACGTGATCATGGAATCCAGCGAGCGGCATAACACGCTGGTACATTTCCGCTTCAACCCCGAATACAAGGCAGAGCGCGGCCGCCATGGCGAAGGCTCAAATAAGAGCGGACGCGAAGGGGAAGACATACTGCTGAAGGTTCCGGTAGGAACGATTGTCTACGACGAGGAAACGGGCGAGAAGGTGTTCGATTTTTCCGCCTCGGATCAACGCATGGTGATTGCCCGCGGCGGGCGCGGCGGACGGGGCAACGCGCGCTTCGCCACTTCGGTGCACCAGGCTCCACGCGAGCACGAAGGGGGACGCCCCGGTGAAGAGCATAACTACCGGCTGGAACTGAAGCTGCTGGCCGATGTTGGCCTGGTTGGATATCCGAATGTGGGCAAGTCCACGCTGATCTCGCGCATTTCCGCGGCGCGGCCGAAAATTGCCGACTACCCTTTCACGACCCTGGAGCCAAATCTCGGCGTGGTTGCGGTGGGCGATCCTAAAAACGAAATCAGTTTCGTGGTCGCGGATATTCCGGGATTGATCGAGGGCGCGCATGCAGGCTCTGGGTTGGGTACGCAATTCTTGCGGCACATCGAGCGCACGCGGTTGCTGGTTCACCTTGTTGATGTATCGGATGCGAGCGGGCGGCCTAGCATCGTCAAGGACGTGGAGGTGATTCTCGGCGAGCTCGCCAACTTCGGCGCTCATTTGGAAGAAAAACCCATGATCATGGTCGCGTCGAAGATCGACGTGGCCAACAAAGAGAAAGTTACGGCGCTGAAGCGTTACTGCAGAAAGCAAAAGTTGAAGCTCTACGAAATTTCAGCGGTGACCGGCAAAGGCATCGAGGAACTGAAGTACGCCATGGCGAAGGAAGTGGATGCTTTGCGCGAACAGGCGCTGGAGCGGGCCGAAGCAGACAGCCAAAGCGCCTGATCGAAGCCTCCGTTCCTGGTTCGAGTCTTCCAGCCGCCGAGGGCCCTCGCTCTGGACATGAAATGCGGCCGCCGGAGCCCGGCTCAATTCTGAGCCTTACGCTGCGCTGAAGCGCCACACTTCCACCTGAGGCCCCGCTCTTCCACGTCGCAGCTTGCGTTCAAAGGCTTGTCCACAATCGCTCGATTTACGCACGCGGCAACTGCGATCCATGCTGGAAGTGATATTGCAGAATCTTCGCAGCCAGGGCGGGGGGCATTTTGTCTCCGTTTGGTTCTACGGTGCGCACGACTTCTCCGCGGCAAACCACCTCGGTAGGGGAAAGCCCGGCAATCTCCGCCGGCAGTACGAGATTGATTTCGAGGATCACATTTGGCTGCAAGATGTCTTCGGCCTGAAACAGCAAACCGGAGCGGCTGATGTTTCTGGTTTCTCCGTCGTGCCACGTCGCTTCGTTGAGACGGCGGTATTTCAAGGGCAGGTGAAGTTGAAAGCGCGGCGCGCGTGACAACGGCAATTGTTGCGCGTCCGTGGCGTGAGCGGCTCGAACGGACATGGTAACCTCCCGGGGGAATGGAGTCGAATCCAGCACCTCGCGAACTTTACTTTTCAGGTCGCGCAGGGTAAAGGGCTTCTGGAGCAGGCGCACACCCGCGTCCAGCGTGCCATTGCGCCCGATCACATTTTCGGTGTAACCGGACATGTAGAGCACTTTCACATTGGGGCGAATCTCTGAAATGCGCTGCGCCAGCTCGCGGCCGTTCATGCCGGGCATGATCACGTCGGTTAGCAGCAGATGAATCACGCCCTCGTGCGCTACCGCGATCTGCATCGCCACCGCACCATCCGCCGCTTCAATCACGCGGTAACCCTGCTTCTCGAGAAATTGCCGGGCGAGATAGCGCAGGTTGGCTTCGTCCTCGACGAGCAGTATGGTCTCTGTTCCTGGTTCAGCGGCGACGGTTTCCGCCGGCACCGCAACCTGTGCGGGACTCTCAGCTGTTTCCGCGACTCGCGGCAAATAAATCTTGAACGTGGTGCCCTTGCCGGCCTCGCTGTAAACCCAAATGTAGCCTCCACTCTGCTTCACGATCCCATAAACCGTGGAGAGCCCCAGGCCCGTGCCCTTCGGTCCTTTCGTGGTGAAAAAAGGCTCGAAGATGTGAGATTGAGTTTCAACGCTCATGCCAGCTCCGGTATCGCTGATGGCCAGCATGACGTAGTTTCCTGGCTGCAGTGGCGCGTGGAAGCGCGCATATTCTTCGTCGAGCGACACATTGGAAGTTTCAATCGTCAGTTTGCCTCCTGAGGGCATCGCGTCGCGGGCGTTCACGGCCAGATTCATGATGACCTGCTCGATCTGGCCGGCATCGGCGCGCACCGCGCCCAGACTGGCTGCCGGAACCATCACCAGATCGATATCCTCGCCGATCATGCGGGTGAGCATTTTCAGGTTTTCCGTGACCACGTCATTCAGATCAAGAATCTTTGGCGCCAGCATTTGCTTGCGGCTGAAGGCGAGGAGCTGGCGCGTGAGCGTGGACGCCCGTCCCGACGCGCTGGCGATTTCCTGTGCCGGACCGCGCAGCGCTGGATCCGGCCCCAGACGATCGAGCAGAAATTCCGAGTAGCCGGAAATCACCATCAACAAGTTGTTGAAATCGTGCGCAATGCCGCCCGCGAGTCTTCCCACCGCCTCCATTTTCTGTGATTGTTGCAGTTGCTGCTCCAGAGTGCGACGCTCCGTGACATCTTCGGCAAACAGCTCGAAAGTTTTTCCCTTCTCGCCATCGGAAACCGCGCGGCCGGAAACGCGAACCAGGGTGCTAATGCCGTCCTTCCGCTTCCACTCGGCCATCAGCCCGTTGAAGGCCACGGCCGAGCCCAGTTGATCGGCTAGCTCGAACCACTGTTGCGTGTCGGCGTAGAGATCTCCGAGATGTTTGCCCAGCAGCTCCCCGGCGGAATATCCCAGCATCGCCAGCAGAGCGGGATTGGCATCCAGGAGTTGGCCGGCGGAATCGCATCGGCAGATCCCGTAGGGAGCATTGGTCACCAGCGACCGGAAATTTATCTCGGAGCGCCGCAACCCCTCTTGGGCGGCGCGCAGAGCGGCATTAAACCAGCAGATCAAAAGCGCCAGCACCACGAACAGCGCCAGCCGGAACATGCTCGACCGGTATTGTGCCGGCGTATGTTCTCCGGAAAACGAGAAATACGCGCTCACGGTGAGCGCGAACGAAGTTGCCACCAGGCCCGGCTTCCAGCCGCCATACCACGCGCTCACCATTACCGCCACGGCGAACACGGCCAAGCGACTTTCCGTGATGTTCGGAAGCAGCAGCGCCGGAATCAATGCGAGGGTGGTGCTGAGTACCGCCACGCCGTAGCGTAGGATGGGCGCACGGGCAGGTTGGATGCGGAGTAGGGGGAGGGTTACTCGCATGTAAACCATCCTAATCCCAAGTCTCGAAGCGCGCGAGATTACAAGAGTGCATTCCAGATTCTCAGGGTGCGTGTTTTCCCGTCGCATCGGTCGGGGCCGAACAGACGATGCAACCGTGAACCATCGGCCACTGCCCCGAGGCCTGCCGGTTCGCCGCAAAAGGAGCAGTCAAACACCCGCGGGAAGGTTGCACTTGCCAAGCGGGCCGCGAAACGAAGACACTAGCGGCTCATGAATATTGGACTTTTCGGTGGTACCTTTGACCCCATTCACCGCGGGCATCTCGCGCTAGCGCGCGCTGCTCGGGAACGTTGCAATCTGGCCCGCATCTGGTTTGTTCCCGCCAACGTTCCGCCGCACAAACAGCGGCAGCCGCTTTCGGGGTTTGCGCATCGCTACGCCATGCTTTCGCTGGCCACGGCGCAAGAGAAAGACTTCGTGCCATCGCTGCTGGAGGCGCCTGCGGACTCTGCGCCATCCCGGAAAGAAAAAGAGAAAGGCAAAGAGCGAGCGGCGGAACCGAACTACACCATCGAGACCGTCAAACGGCTCAAACTGTCATTCAAGAAAACGGACCGGCTTTTCCTGCTCATCGGCATCGATGCTTTCGAAGAGATCGCCAAGTGGCACCAGCCCGAGGCGCTGTTTCGCGAGTGTGAGTTCGTGGTTGCCAGCAGGCCGGGCTATTCTCTGGCTGACGTCGCCAACGCGCTGCCGGCGAGCCTGCGCCCCCGGCCGGAAGTGACGCGGCCTTTTCAAAAGCAAGCTGCCACCGGGGATTTGGTGCTGAAGGGCGTGGCCATTCATCTGCTCGATGAGGTCTATCAGCCGATTTCCTCGACGGCGATTCGCGAGATGGCGGCCGCGGGCAAGCCGCTTGCCCGGTTCGTGGATGCCGCGGTCGCGGATTACATTAAGAAGGTGGGACTGTACAAAGGTCGTTAGTTGTTGGCCGTTCGCCGAGACATTTCGCCGCCGGCCGCATCCCGCTCTCGGAAAGCACGGTGACTCGGGCTCGTTTACAATGGACACTCTGCGCGAGTTGAGCTAACGACTAACGATTTATCCTTTGCATGAAAAAAAGCGATCTTAAGCGACAGGTAACCGCAGCCATTCAGGCCTGCCTCGACAAAAAAGCGGAAGAACTTTCCATTCTGGAGATGGAGAAGGGATCGGGAGCATTCACCGATTACTTCGTGCTGTGCAGCGGCACGAACCCGCGGCAGGTGCAAGCCATTGCCGATGAAGTGGAGCTGCGCTTGAAAGCGGCGGGGGTGCGGCCGGCGCACGTCGAGGGTTATAAATCGGGCGAGTGGATTCTAGTGGACTACCTGGATTTCGTGGTGCACGTTTTTTCCGAGAAGGCGCGCAAGTTCTACGATCTGGAGCGCCTGTGGAAGACGGCCAAGCGGCTGGAACCCTCGGAGTTGAAGGCGAGGACGAAACCGAGGGCCGCGCGGAAAATAATAAAGATCAAGCCGCGCCCGCGCGCAGCCGCGGCCTCTCATCGCCGCAAGAAAGCATAGTCTGGCTGCGCTGGCGGCGGGTTATTCGCCTCCGCACTCATCGCCGTGAAAATCAAGATTGCGTGGATCGGAAAAACGAAAGAACCGGCGATTCAGTTGCTGACCGGCGACTATCTGAAGCGCATCTCGCAATATGCGCAGGTGGAAGGGCTGGCGCTGCGCGATGAGGCGGCACTGCTGCGCATGTGCGGCCAGGCATCGGCGGGCAAGGCAGGCAAGGGGATGAGCGGCCGGAGAGCGACGCTGGTCCTGATGGATTCGCGCGGGGGGGAGTTCTCCTCAGAGGAGTTCGCGCGTTTTCTGGGAGACTATCAGGATCGCAATCCTCTGCCGTTGGTCTTCGCGGTAGGAGCGGCGGACGGATTCAGTGAAACCGCCCGCGGCGCGGCACAGCATTCGATTTCACTGGGCAGGATTACGCTCGCTCATGAACTGGCGCGCGTGGTTTTGCTGGAGCAGGTCTACCGGGCATTCACGATTCTGAAAGGCCATCCTTATCACTCCGGGCACTAAGGCGCTGCGAATTGCTGTGCACCTTCGTGAGTTGTGCTTCCGCCGCGCGGCTCCTACAGTTTAACTGTACGAGAACGTGAGATTCCGCTGGCGCAATCACCAGAGAGTGGATTTCGGAGTGTGGATTGATGAAGGACGCGATGGAACTGTTGCGGGCTAAAGAACAAGAGTTATCGAAGTTGAAACGGCAGGTCGAGGCTCTGCGGATTGCGCTGCCCTTGCTGGGCGCCGACGAAGACCCGCTGGTGCCTCCGGCAATATCGGCCAATAAGGGAACAGGGAAACTGGGTTGATTCCCCTGACCCGGTTTCAGGGTTTGTTTTCCGGGCCGGCCAAGATGTTCAAGATCTCCTGGGCGAGGGCCCCCGCCGGCTGACCTTCCATATTTGTGAGCACGACGACGCCGGCGCGCTGTCCGGGTGCGATGACGAAGGCGGTGCTGGTGCCCTGCTGGGCGCCGTTGTGTCCGATGGCCGCGACTTCGTGTTCGTCATGTTTTCTCCAGCCCCAGCCCAAGCCGTACATGTCTGCGGAACCGTCGGAAGGTTTTAGCGGCGTCCACATCAGATCGCGGGTGGAGCGGCGGATCAACTTGTCATTCAAAATGGCGACCTCGAATCGAGCCATGTCTTCTGCGGAAGACAACCAGCCGCCGCCGGGTATTTTGTAGCTGGAGTCGAGAAAATCGGCGTTTTGCACGGTGCCGGAGGCGGTTTTCGCGTAGAAGCGAGTGCGATAAGGGATGATTGCGAAGCGGTTATCCGCCTGGGTCTGCTCCATCTGGGCGGGGGCGAAAATATTCTGGCGCATGAAGTCGACATACTTCTCGCCCGAAGCGCCTTCGATGACGCAGCCCACCAGCGTGTATCCCTGCGTCGAGTAGTGGAACGACGCGCCGGGCTGGGCCACGAGAGGGTCGTTCTTGAAAAAATTCAGGCCCGCCTGGATGGGATCGTCAAAGTGTTTGGTGTTGCCGACTTCAGGGTCATCCTGCGAGCTGGATTTGTAGTGTCGAATTCCGCCCAGGTGGCCAAGCACTTCGCGAGTGGAAATGGGCCACGGCTTTTGCGGAAATGCAGGGCAATATTTCTGCACGGGCGCGTCGAGATCGAGCTTGCCACGCTCCCAGAGCTGCATGGCCGCGGTAGCGGTCAGCGATTTCGAGATGGAGGCGAGGCGGAAAAGCGTGTGCTCGCTCGTAGGGACATTATTTTCCAGATCAGCGAAGCCGAAGCCTTGCGCCCACTCGTATTCGCCGTTTTCCACGACCGCGACCGAGAGTCCGGGAACGTGCGTGGACGCCATGAATTTGGAGACGGCTGCTTCGATCTGAGTGCGCTTGCCGGTGGCGAGTCTGGAATCCTGGGCGGCGCACCGCGCGGGAATCGCCGCCCAGAGCGCGACGAGAATGGCGACTTGAATCCAGCAGTGACGGCGCGGACCAGGGAATGAATCTCTTTTCAGTTTCATAATGTCTTGCCGATTTATGGCAATTCGTTGTAGACCGCGGGAGACCGGCCAAGACCAGAGGAAATGAATCTCGTGCTCACTGGGTGACAGTAGCCTGGTAGCTGACGGTTTGCCACTGGCCGTTGCGGCGAATCCAGACGCGGGTGTAGCGATAGAGTCCGCTGAAGTCTTCGCCCAGTTGGTGCCCTTTGACGTCGGCGCGGGCGGTGACCACGGCGGTATCGCCATAGACGCGCACGACCATATCCGAGATGTTCATGGCTTCGTAGCGGAGCTGGCCGCTGCGACGTGCGGAAATGGCGTCTTCCTTGGTGGTGACCTGGCCGAGCGGGGTGATGGCGACGTAGTCGTCGGCGAGGGCACGCTGGGAGAAATCTGCGTCGCGGCGCAGGCTGGCTTCTCTAGACTGGCGCTCCATGTCGACGATCTGGCGAATGACCTCCTGTTCACCGGAATCGAAGCCTGGCCTGGGGTGAAGGGCAACGCGTTGCGCGGAAAATGCAGGTAACGCCGCGAGCGCGCAAAACAATAACACAGCACATTTGTTGATCACGACGAGACCTCCGCAGTCTGCCAGCGGACAGAGATCTGCTTGCACCCGATACGGAAAGTTGGATGCAGGAGTTCCCTGGGGAGTTCTGAACTTTGTAGACCTGTCCAGATAGAAGCAGACGGAAGGGATGCCACTGGTTTATGGGAAAGGACGGCGATAGGTTAAAGATCAGGTTTCTGGACGTTTTGTTCGAGTTTTTCTGGTTCGCCGCATCGTTTTCCTGGAACGTTATTCGCCAATCCCCGTATAGAGACCACAGAGAGGTGGATATGAAGGGTCTCAGTCTCTGGCTTGTCCTGGTGGTTCCTGGCTTGCTCCACGCCCAGCAGGCTTCCGATGCTTCAACCCGGCAAGCGTTCGTTTCTGGAGGTATGATTCGCTTGCATCTGGAGGCGGGCGGTTACACGATCACTCCTCGCGATTCCCAGAACATCGTTGTGACCTGCCACGATCATTCGGGGGAACCGTCTAATCGCGTCAAAGTGAAGATCAAACGGGGTCCTAGCAGCGCGGACGTTTATGTTACCGGCACCCCCCACAACAACTTCCAGGCCACCATTGAGGTTCCTCGCCGTTCCGATCTGTGGGTCCGACTTTCGGCAGGAGAACTGATCGTTGAGAGTGTCGAGGGCGACAAGAATCTCCAGGTTCTTGCCGGACGCCTTCAGGTTGACGTGCCTCACCCGGAGCAGTACGGTCACCGCGACGCTTCAGTCACGACCGGCAGCATCGAGGCCTCTGCGTTCGATGTCAATAAGGGTGGGTTGTTCCGGTCATTCGAGCAGCAGGGTCCGGGCAAGTACCGGCTGCATGTACACGTGATTACGGGAGAAATCCAACTTCGCGACTAGGCTCCCGCCCGTTCGCACACTGCCGAAGACATCTTCCTCGGGGGCTGGCACGACCACGGCAGGGCTGCTCGTCTCTGCCTGCGCTGCCCTTCCGCGGCTTCTGCCAGTCCTTACCGAAGCCGTTCTAGTAGAATCAAACCTCCTGCATGAATGATGTACGCTGCGGTCTCATCATCGTGAATACCGGGCCGGGCAAAGGAAAGACGACCGCGGCGATGGGAACAGCTTTGCGCGCGGTAGGCCAGGGGATGCGGGTGCTGATGCTGCAGTTCCTGAAAGGTTCATGGCACTACGGGGAACTGGACGCGGTGAAGGCCTTCGGGGACAAATTCGTGATGAAACAGATGGGACGGGGATTTGTGAAGATAGGCGCGGAGAAGCCTGATCCGGAAGACGTGAAGATGGTCGAAGAGGCCTGGGCGGAGGGTGAAAAGGCGATCCAGTCGGGGGAGTGGGATCTGGTGGTGCTGGATGAGATCAACTATGCCATCAGCTATGGCATGCTCGACCCGGCAAAAGTTGTGGAGAGCCTGAAACGAAAACCGGAGATGGTACATGTCATCTTGACGGGGAGGAACGCACACCCCACAATTGTCGAGGCCGCCGACACCGTGACCGAGATGCGGCAGGTGAAGCACGCTTATGAGAAAGGCGTGATGGCGCAGCGGGGGATTGAGTACTGAGTACCTAATACCTGGTACCGAGTCAACCCGGCGTGGCTTTTTTCTCAGTGCCGGGTGCTCTGTAGTGGCAACCGCTCTTATGGCTTGGTTCAAACGTGAATCCGGGGAACTCAATACTTCGGGCGAGAAGACGGTTCGCACCGAAGGCTTGTGGGTGAAGTGTGAGAACTGCCGGCAGATCATCTGGAAGAAAGATCTGGAAGAAAACTTGAATGTGTGTCCGAAATGTGGAAAGCACTTTCGCATCGACGCCCGGGCCAGACTTGCGCTGCTCCTCGATGAGAATCAATACGAGACGTTTGACGCGAATTTGTCGTCGACGGATCCGCTGAAGTTTGTGGATTTGAAACCATACTCGTCGCGGCTACGGCGCGCACAGCACGATACAGGACTGAAAGATGCGGTCATCAACGCGCGGGGCAAGCTGCTGGGACGGCCGGTGATCGCCAGTGTGATGGAGTATGCATTCATTGGCGGTAGCATGGGCGCGGTGGTGGGCGAAATGATCACCCGGGCGGTGGAGCGTGCGGCAGATTCGCGCACCCCGCTGATTATTGTGTCGGCTTCGGGCGGAGCGCGCATGATGGAGGGCCTGGTCAGCCTGATGCAACTGGCCAAGATTTCGGCGGCGCTGGCCCGGCTGGATAAGGCGAAGGTGCCGTATATTTCCGTTCTTACCGACCCGACCACGGGTGGCGTGACCGCGTCGTTTGCCATGCTGGGCGATTTGAATATCGCCGAACCGGGCGCGCTGATCGGGTTTGCCGGGCCGCGAGTGATCGAGCAAACCATCCGCCAGAAACTGCCAGCAGGATTTCAGCGCAGCGAGTTTCTGCTGGAGCACGGGATGCTAGACGCCGTCGTGCCTCGCAAGGAACTCAAACCGTACATTGCGCGGGCGCTGGATTTTATGGCAGGAAGCTGTTAGCTCTTAGCTTCTGGCTCCAAGCTTTCAGCCAATCTTCTGGTGGCTCGGGTGCCGGCTCTTCGCATTCACACGCTACCATCAGCCTGAATCTTCTGGGCAGTTTGATAATCTGAGATCCTCAGAAAGCCGGGAGTTCACGCTAAGAACTCAAGAGCTAAACGCTTAAGAAGCCTTGTCCACTTCCTACCAAACCGCGGTAGCGCGCATGTTTGCTCTGGGCCACGAACTGGCGCAGACGCCTTCGCACAAGTTTGATCTGGCTCATATGCGGGTGCTGCTGGCCGCGCTGGATCACCCCGAGCGGCGCCTTCCGAGTGTGCTGATTGCGGGTAGCAACGGCAAGGGGTCAACGGCGGCGACGCTGGCCTCGATCCTGCAGGCATCGGAACTAAAAACGGGTTTGTACACTTCTCCTCATCTGGTGCGGATAAACGAGCGGATCCGGGTGAACGGGAAAGCAATCAGCGACGGCGATTTTGCCAAGCTGTACGGAAAGATCGATCGCATAGCGGAAACGCTTGTTGAAAAGGCGGAGTTGCCCTGGCATCCCAGCTTTTTCGAGATGATGACCGCGATTGCGTTTAAACACCTCGCGCACGAGAAAGTCGACCTGGCTGTGCTTGAAGTTGGAATGGGCGGCCGGCTCGATGCGACCAACGTGGTGGAGCCGCGGGTGAGCGTGATTACTGACATCTCGCTTGATCATCAGAAATATCTCGGCAATACGGTGGGCGAGATTACGCGCGAAAAGGTGGGGGTCATTCGTCCAGGCGGCGTTGTGGTGACGCTGCCACAGCTGCCCGAGGCCAATGACGTGATAGGAAATACAATCCTGGAACTGGGAGCGCGGCCGGTGAACGCGGTTCCATATGTGCCACCGGTTTCACCGGGGAGTGGCGAGTACCTGGTGTCGAGTACAGAGTCCGGAAATCCCAGTATCTATCGCTACCCGCTACAGGTTATGGGAGAACAGGTTCTGGTGGAGACTTCCCTGGTGGGGCGGCACCAGTTGCGCAATGTGGCGCTGGCGATTGCGGCGGCGATCGAGCTGAACGGGCAGGGGTTGAGCGGCATCACGGCGAGGAGCATCGAGAGAGGCATCCGCGAGACGCGGTGGCCGGGACGATTTCAGGTGGTCGCGCCCCGCCCGGGTTGGCCTGAGCTGGTCATCGATGTGGCGCACAATCCGGCGGGCGCATGGGCGCTGCGTTCAGCCCTTTCAGAGCAGTACGAAGACCGTCCACTGATTTTTGTTTTCGGGGCAATGCGCGATAAGGCAATCTCAGAGATGGCGGAGATTCTTTTTTCTCTGGCGGAGAGAGTGATCGCGACCCGGCCGGAGAATCCGCGGGCGGCGGCGCCGGAAGAGATTCAGGTGGCGGCGGCCCGAACGGGCGTTGCCATTGAAGCGGTGGAGGACGTCCAGCGCGCCCTGGAGCGAGCCCGGGAACTGGCTGGCGCGGACACGGTGGTTGTGATCACGGGGTCGATTTACCTGGTGGGTGAAGTGATGGGCAGCATTGGAGTGGAGGTCTGATGCAGCGGCCGCGAGCGGTTTCCCCTAGAATGGACGTGTGCCGGAAGTGAATTCATCGGTGGATGTGGAGAGCGGTGCACAGGCCACGCCTGCGGTTGCGCCGCGGCGAACTCCGCACGCAATCGCGGGTGAAAAATATGGCTGGTTGAGCCGACTGCGGTCCCTCTTGATTCTTGATCCGCTGATCTGGCTGTATACGCTGGTGATGGGAGTGCTGGCGTTGCCCGGCGGACTGTTCGACCGGAGCGGGCGCCGTCTGCACTGGTTTTCGCGGGCCTGGTCGTGGCTCATTATGAAAACGATTTTCTCGCCGGTCAAGGTTACCGGCCTGGAGAAGATCGATACGTCGAAGGCCCACGTATACGCAGTGAATCATGGCTCGGCGCTGGATATTCCTGTTCTCTACGTCCATCTCCCGTTTCAATTCCGCATCGTTTTCAAGAAGGAATTGTTGGCCTATCCGATTGTTGGCTGGCAACTGAGGCGCTCCGGGCAGGTGTGCATCGACCAGCAGAAGCCGACCAATTCGATTGCGGCGATCCGGTCGGCGGTGAAGAGTTTGAAGGCCGGGATGCCGCTGGTGATTTATCCCGAGGGCGGGCGCACGCCGGATGGCGAGATCAAACCGTTTCTGCCGGGGGCTTTTTTTCTCGCGATCAAGGCGGAGGTGGATATTGTTCCGGTGGCTTTGGTGGGAACTTACGAACTGCTGCCGATGAATACTTACCACATCAAGTGCCGGCCGCTGGAGATGCGGGTGGGCGATCCCATCTCGACTGCGGGAATGACGATGCGGGATATGGAAGCGGTTTCGGCAAGGGTGAAGAAGGCGATGGAAGATTTGTACTACGCGCCAACTACGGTCTCGACCTAAACCTGCCCTGGCTCTTCGTTCGTGCCGAAATCCAGATTAAAAAAAATTTCCAGATCAACCGGCTAAATCCTTGGATTCAGGGAGGTTACGGAGCCTCGATCCGGTTGAGACCCAGCTAAAATCTTGAATCGAAAGATTTTATCCGCAAAATATTGCGGACAAAGGATTTAGGTTGCCCAATTGAATTTTCAAAGAACAGGTGCTTATTTGGGTCAATGATGACGCAGATTGCGGGTTAGGCGCAAGGTTGGATGTCACATAGGGGGCCTGTGGATTTTTGGCGCGCAAGGGTTGCGTCGATGGGCCCGCCTACTTTTCGCAAAGTACGCGAGAAATGGGGTACCCAGCTAGGGTTGGTTCACGGACATCTTTAAGATCAGTCGACGGCGGCGTGGGAATACCGCCCTTCTCGATGGTCGCGCTACTACGTGGCGCTGGGGAATTTTTGTAGATAGGCATCGACAAACGGGGTTGGATCGGAAACATAGCTGCTTACTGTGACGAGGAGACTTCCGCTGGTCCAGTAGAACTCTCCGTGGCCCCGCTCATGTGGGTCCTCTAGTGCAAGAATATGGTGGCCGATTCTGACCAGGTTTTCTGGCCGCCGAAAGTAACCGGCTCCCGAACCGAAGGCTTTACCACGCATGGCGTAGTCGGCCCACCCGGGCGTGGGGTATTGAACGATTTCAAGGTCGATCGCGGGCGGATTTCCGCCGCAGCGCTGTGTCGAGAGACCCATGTAGCACATTCGAAAGTCCGCGAATTCAGGCTGCTCGGCGCGGGCTTTTGATAAGCTGCGACCGATTGGGCTGGGCGTGGTGCCCCCGATTGACTGGACAATGAAAACGTCCTCTGGATCCATGGCTTGAAAAGGAGGGAGATCAGTTAGCGATGGCCGGGCGCCGCGGTATTCCGCATAAATACGCCCCTGCCGCGCAAAATTGCGGCTGGTCCATAAACTTCGCCCCCAAAAGAACACAAAAGAGACACAAAGAAGGCCGACGAGAGCGCAGCCTACAGCAGAAACATAAAAGGGCTGTGAATGCCGTGTCGGATGCGAGACGGTTGGCTGGCTTTCGAAGGAATAACTGCCTGGCCAGTACCCTTCGTCTTGGGGGACGGGTTCCAAGCGCAAGGCAAGGCCCAGCACTGCGCCCATCCCTGCTGGCCACACCAGGAACAGGGTGACCGTGCCAGACGTGAAGCCAGAGTCTGGGATCGTCGAGGCGGGCCCCTCGAACAATAAACCGAGCGCGTAGGCGGCGGCCCCGAGCACACCCGAGACCAGCGAACACCCCAAGGCTCGTGTCAGCAAGTGCCTTCTTACCGGTGAGTATAGAAAGAGAGCGACGGCGCATACGCAAAACCCACCGATGGCTCCGCCCACGGTCATGATGTAGGCGGGAGGGTCGAAGGAATTCGATGCAACATGCGGTATTGCTCCGTTAGCGTAGATGGTGGCGAGAAGAGCTCCAAGATATGAAGCAGAAGACGCCACACAAAAAACCAGAGCTTTGACTGCCGACCGCTCACGGCCGAACAAGCACAGGAATAGGGCGATCGCCAGCCCAAAGGTTGGGCCCGGAGCGGTCGGTCCCAGGAGCGGTGCACAGAGAAGCGCAAGGGCCCCGGACAATAGGCCCGCAAGTCCAAGGCCGAAGATCATTTTCGCCGAGTGCGTTTTCATTTTCGCGGGAACGGTTTATTCACTCCTATATATCTGTAACTCGGGCAGACCATTGGCGGGAGATAACTTCGGTACCCACGGGAATTCTTAACTGGCAGCTTGCGGCAATGCGGGACCCAAATCCGCATCAGGGCGTTGGTCGATCTTCAAGACCGAAGTCTGCCGGATTACCGACCTCATCTATCTCGTTGATAAAATCCCTCCGTAACCTTTTCTGATCCCCTGCCGTTATCACTGTGTAAGACTACTCCGCGCGGAGAATTTGTTTGAAGGCTCTGACGGCTCGGAACAAAGAACGCCAAGCGGACGAGCGGCTTCTGGTCGAGGCGGCGCAGAAGGACCCTGCGCGCTTTGCGGAGCTTTACGAGAAAAATTTCGAGCGGGTGTATGCGTATGTGGTGCGGCGGGTGGGAGATCGCGCGGAAACCGAGGATCTGACCTCCGAAGTGTTTCATCATGCGCTGGCCAACTTGCAGCGGTTTGAGTGGCGGGGGATTCCGTTTGCGGCGTGGCTCTACCGGATTGCCGCGAATCTGATTTCGGATCGCTGGCAGCGCCGCGGCCGGGAGCAGGTTGTGGACGAGCCGGGACTGATCGAATCCGCGCCGGCGAGTAATTCGGAGTTCGAAGAAGTGGAGCGGCGGGCAACTTTGTTTCGGCTGGTTGATATGCTGCCCGCCGAGCAGCAGCGCGTGGTGGTGCTGCGGTTTGTGGAGCAGAAAAGCATTAGGGAAGTGGCGCGGGAGATCCGCAAGACTGAAGGCGCGGTGAAGCAGTTGCAGTTCCGCGCGCTGACCAGCCTGCGGGCGCGCATGGAGGGTGCCGATGCCTAAGCGCTCTCTGAATCCGGGAGGCAGCGACGCGAAGAAGGTCGATGAGCTGAACCGGGCTGTGGAAGTGTTGTTGACTCGGGCCGACGGCAGGCCGGCGAAGGTCGAGGCCAGCCTCAGGCCGCTGGTGCGCGTGGCCGCAGAGCTGCGCGATCTGCCGCGGGAAGAATTTAAGGCACGACTTAAATCCGAATTACTGGAAGGGAGAAAAATTATGAGCACGGTTGCTGAACCGGTTGCGGCCGTTCACGCGTCCGCGACACCGAGATTAACTTTCAAAGATGCGGCCAAGGCCATCGCGTTCTACAAAGAAGCCTTTGGCGCAAAGGAAATCATGCGCTTCGAAACTGGAGGGTCAATCCCGCATGCCGAGATCATGATCGGCGAGTCGGCGATCACGCTCTCGGAAGAGTGGCCGGAGGGCGGAAGATTCAGCGCCGAGACGCTGGGCGCGTCGCCGGTGCAGTTGAGCCTTCAGGTTCAAGATGTAGATTCCTTCGCGGCAGGGGCCGTGGCTGCCGGGTTGAAAACGATTCTGCCGATCAAAGATCAGTTCTACGGCCGGCGTGAGGGGAGCTTTGTCGATCCCTTTGGCTACACCTGGAACATTTCCACGCTGAAGGAAGAAATGTCGGTGGAAGAAATGCACCGGCGCATGAAGGGGATGACAACCGGGCCCGAGGGCGGGAATATCTCCGCGAAGGACGGGTCGAAAGTGGAGCCGGTGCCGCCTGGGTTCCATACGGTCACGCCTTACATGATCGCGGACGATGGAGACGCGATGCTCGCGTTTGCGAAGAACGTGTTTGGTGCGGAACAGACGTTCCGGGCGATTGGAGGAGCTGGCGGAATTCATGGCGAGACCCGTATCGGCGATACCACGCTGATGATGGGCGGCGGGATTCCGGGCAAGCCTTTTAGTGGGAAACCGAACGCGACGGCCTTGCACATTTACGTCGAGGACACGGATGCGGTGTACCAAAAAGCTTTGCAGGCGGGCGCGACTTCGATCAGCGAACCTCAGGACCACGAATACGGCGAGCGCGGCGCGAGCGTGAAGGATCCATTCGGCAACCTCTGGTATATCGCCACGCACAAGGGCGAGAGCTACGTGCCGAAGGGGCTGCACAACGTGAATGTGTACATGCATCCGCTGCGGGCAGAACCGGTGATCGGCTTCCTGAAGCGCGCTTTCGGCGCGCGGGAGATTGCGAAATACGCATCGCCTGACGGAGTGATTCATCATGCCGAAATTCGCGTCGGCGATGCGGTAGTCGAAATGGGCGAGGCTCACGGGCCTTACCAACCGATGCAATCGATGTTCTATATGTATGTGCCGGACTGCGATGCGGTTTATCGGCGGGCGCTCGCGGCAGGCGCGAAGTCGCTTCAGGAGCCGGCGGACCAGTTTTACGGAGACCGTACGGCGGCGGTGAACGACGCGTTCGGCAATCAGTGGTACATTGCGACGCACATCAAGGACGTGACGATGTAGGAGTTCGTACGCGAGGCGGAGGGCGGGTGCACATTCCTGCCTTCTGCTTTCTTCTTATTCCCGCCGCCGGTTTGACCCTCCGGAATCCCTCCAATAAACTGAAAGATTCAGTACACCTCGCAGGTCTCACCTTTATGGCAGACAGCATTCATGTGAAGCTTCCCGACGGGAGCGTGAAGGATGTTCCCAGGGGCACGACCGCGCTCGAAGTAGCGAAGTCGATCAGCCCGCGGCTGGCGGATGCGGCGCTGGTTGCGAAAACTAACGGCGATCTTATCGATCTCACCAAGCCGCTGGAAAAAGACACCGACCTTCGTCTGCTTACCGACAAGGATCCAGAGGCACTGGAAGTTTACCGGCATTCCTCCGCGCACCTGCTGGCGGCGGCCGTGCTGGAACTTTTTCCGGAGACCAAGCTGGGGCACGGGCCGGCGACCGAGAGCGGATTCTTTTACGACTTTTACCGGCCTACCGCTTTCACTCCGGAGGATCTGGAAAAAATCGAGAAGAAGATGCAGGAACTGGTGCAGCAGAATATTCCCTACGCGCGCGAGTTTCTGCCGCGCGATCAGGGGCTGGCGGAATTCAAGAAGGAAGGCGACTTCATGAAGTGCCATTTCATTGAGCAATTCACCAAGCCCGATGAAAAGATTTCGATCTACCGCACCGGCAAGTTCGTCGATTTCTGCCGCGGGCCGCACATTCCTTCGACCGGCAGGATCAAGGCGTTCAAGCTGCTGAACATCGCGGGCGCGTATTGGCTGGGCGATGAGAAGAATCCGCAACTGCAGCGCATTTACGGAACTTCTTTTTTCTCAAAGAAGGATCTCGACGCACACTTGCAGCAGGTGGAAGAGGCGAAGAAGCGCGACCATCGCGTGCTGGGCCAGCAGCTCGATCTGTTTTCGATTCAGGAGCTGGCCGGGCCGGGGCTGATTTTCTGGCATCCCAAGGGCGGGATCATCCGCAAACAGATGGAAGACTGGATGCGCGAAGAGTACCTGAAGCGCGGCTACTCGCTGGTCTACACGCCGCATGTGGCGCGGCGGCAGTTGTTTTTTACCTCGGGGCATGAGGGCTATTACGCGCAGAACATGTTCGACGCGATGGAACTTGACGATGCCGAATACCGGCTGAAGCCGATGAATTGTCCCGGTCACATTTTAATTTACAAAGATTCGCTGAAGTCGTATCGCGATTTGCCGGTGCGCCTGGGTGAGTTGGGAACGGTCTATCGTTATGAGCGTTCGGGAGTGATGCACGGGCTGCTGCGCGTGCGTGGGTTTACTCAGGATGACGCGCACATTTTCTGCACGCCGGAGCAGATTGAAGATGAGATCGCCAGCTGTCTTGATTTTGCCTTGGATGTGCTGAAGGATTTTGGTTTTGACAAGTTCCAGACCGAGCTTTCAACCTGGAATCCCGACGACCGCAAGAATTTTGTGGGCAGCGAAGAGCAATGGGTTCATGCGACGCAATCGCTTGAGAAAGTGCTGAAGCGCAAGAACGTTGAGTACAAGACGATACCCGGCGAGGCGGCGTTTTACGGACCGAAGATCGACATTAAGCTGGTGGACGCCATCGGACGGTTGTGGCAGCTCTCGACGGTGCAGTTCGACTTCAACCTGCCGCAGCGCTTTGGTCTGGAGTACGTCGCCGAGGATGGTTCGCGCAAGCAGCCGGTGATGGTGCATCGCGCGCTTTACGGGTCGGTCGAGCGCTTCTTCGGCGTGCTGATCGAGCACTACGCCGGAGCGTTTCCGGTGTGGCTATCGCCGGTGCAGGTGGCGATGATCCCGATCAGTGAGCGGCACGCGGAGTACGCAAACAAGGTAGCGGATCAGCTCAAGGCCATGGGGGTGCGCGTGGTGGTGGATGCGCGCAATGAGAAGATGAATGCCAAGATCCGCGAGCATGCCATGCAGAAGGTGCCGTTCCTGCTTGTCGTCGGAGATAAAGAAGCTGAGGCTGGGAAGGTGAATGTGCGCAGTCGCGGGAAAGAGAAGACTGAAGACATGGCGGCAGCGGAGTTTGTGGAGAAGATTCGGAAGCTGATTGCGGAGAAGAGTGCGAGCCTTTAGCTCGAAGCTTTTCACACAAGAGGCACAGAGAAATTGTTTTCGGGTTTCTTGTTATGGGGACAGTTGGGTTCAACTGTCCCCATAAGTGTTTTTGGCCCGCGGGTTGTAACATGTTCCCGTGCATGAACTGGCGGAGCGCGTGTTGGGGCATGTCCGGCGGGAGGAACTGCTGCGGGCTGGCGACCGCGTGGGTGCTGCGGTTTCGGGTGGGATTGATTCGGTTGCGCTGCTGCGGCTGCTGATTGAATTGCGCCACGAGCTGGGTATTGTTCTCTCAGTTGTTCATTTCAACCACAAGCTGCGCGGCGCGGAGTCGGAGGCGGATCAGGGGTTTGTTGCCGAGCTGGCGCGGGAGCATGGGCTGGAGTTTTATTGCGATAGCGGCGATGTAGAGCAGTTAGCGGCTGAAGAACGCTCCGGGTTGGAGGCGGCGGCGCGGGAATTGCGGTACGGATTTTTTCGGGCTCTGCTCGGAGCGGAGGAGGATGCCGAGATCGAAACTGACGTCCCTCAGGGGCTAAAGCCCGAGTCTCTTGGGAAGCCTAACGGCACGGTTGAACCCGTGCCCTTTCAAAGACAGAATCAGGAGAAAGCTCTCGACAAGATCGTCACCGGCCACACGCTCGATGATCAGGCTGAGACTGTGCTCATGCGGCTGGTTCGCGGGACGGGACTGCGCGGGCTTGGAGGAATTTATCCGCGCATCCTCGTGGAGCACGAGGATGGGGAGGGCCATGGCGAGATCGTGCGTCCACTGCTGGGGATCCGGCGGTGGGAGCTGGAGCGGTATCTCGGCGATCTTAAACAAACTTGGCGCGAAGATTCGAGCAATGCGGGTTCCAAGTTCACCCGCAATCGAGTGCGCCGACTGGTGCTTCCACTGCTGGAACGGGAGTTCAATCCCGCGGTGGTCGAGAGTTTTGCCGAACTGGCGAAGATTGCGCGCGACGAAGAGGATTACTGGGAGAACGAAATTTCGGGTTGGCAAGGAACCGTAGTGCAGTGGTCGCAACCGGATTGGACGCGGGGAATTCCGGGTTTCGGTAGCTCGCAGCAGTTGGTGCAGATCCAGCCTTCCCACGCCAAGGCGCTCTCTGCTGAATTGATCGCGCGGCTCGAGCAGCCCGGTCCGGCGGTGATGAATGCTACGGTGAGCCGGCCGTGGCTGCTGACCGAGCCGCGGGCGGTGCAGAGGAGAGTATTGAAGGCGATCGGCGAGCAGGCGGGGATTCCGCTGGAGTTCAAGCACATCGAAGAAATCCTGCGATTCGCCGCCGAGGAGGGTCCACCGGGTAAAGAGATTTCGCTTCCTCTGGGGTGGAGGATTCGCCGGGAGGCACAGACGATGATTTTTGTCACTCCCGACTTGCGGCATCAAGAGCGGATTCCGGACTACGAATACCCTCTGGCGGTGCCGGGATGCGCGCTTGTGCCGGAATTAGGGGTGCTCATCGAGGCGTTGCGCATTACGACGGAGATTGCTTCGGAGCCGCGGGTTGCGGAGTATAATCCGCAAGAACTTCTTCGAACCGAGCTGTTGGCGGAACGATTGACCGTGCGGAACTGGCGTCCGGGAGACCGGTTTTGGCCGGCCCACACGAAAGCGCCGAAGAAGATCAAAGAACTGCTGCAGGAACGGCACGGGGCGCGTCACGTTGGGCAGGAAGAGCGCAGGCTTTGGCCGGTGGCGGTGAGCGGAGACGAGATCGTGTGGATGCGCGGCTTTCCTGTTCCCGCTCGATTGCTGGCCAGGGCGGGGCAGGAAGCGGTGCTGATCCGAGAGGTGCCATCGGGTGAGGAGCGCGAGATCTAGCGTGTGGTCTCGCAGCAGCGTGGAGCAGACGACCGGGAGGCAGGCCACTTCATGAACGCGTCGAAAGTCGAGCCACTTCGCCAGGTGATTGCGGCGGAGCAGATCCAAAAGCGGGTGAAGGAACTGGCGCGCCACATCTCCGACGACTATCAGGGGCAGACGATTCAAGCGCTGGCGGTTCTGGAGAATGCGTTCATGTTCATGGCTGATCTGGTGCGGGAGCTGGAGGTTCCGGTGGTGTGCCAGTTCATCAAGCCGAAGTACAGCAAGCAGCACGACAAGGCGGGAGAAATTGTGGAGATCTTCTTCAGCCATGAACCAGATATTCGCGGCCAGCATATTTTGCTGGTCGAGGGCCTCGTGCATTCCGGCGTGACCAGCGAATTCCTGATGAGCGATTTGCGGGCGCGCGGGGCGGCTTCGGTGAAGCTGGTGACGCTACTGGATCGGCAATCGGCCCGGCGCGTGGCGTTACAGCCGGACTACTTCGGCTTTCTGGTGGATGAGGTCTTTCTGGTGGGTTACGGGTTGGGTGCGGTGGAGCAGACCAACCGCAACATACCCTACCTCGCCGCAAGCTCGTTCCCGCAAATGACTTAAGTCATGTCGAGAGCGACGCGCCTTTTTCCCGAAGAAAAGGTAGAATATGAGGCTTAGGGAATTTCCCTATCCAAATCGATTGAACGGCATCTAAATTAGTGGTGGGAAGTTCGGGGCCTCGCGCTTGGCAGGTTGGCCCCGGTTTTCTTCAGGGAGCTCCTGGTGAATTCGACCGTAAAAACCGTGGTGTTCTGGGTAGTGATTGGTTTGTCCGCTCTTCTGTTGTGGACCGTGATTCAACAGGGGCGCGGTGGGCAGAAGGAAAAGGAAATCAGCTTTTCCCAGTTCATGAGTGACGTGAATCAGGGAGTGGTGCAGGAAGTCACTGTCGACGGCCAGCAAGTGCATGGGAAAGCCCACGACGGCGCGTTCCATACCACAGTTCCGGCAAATTATCCCGACATGTTCAAGACCCTTAACGACAAGGGCGTGTCGGTGAACATCAAGGATGTGAACAGCGGAAGTTGGTCGCTGCAATTGCTGGGGACCTGGGCTCCGCTGATTCTGCTGGGCGCGCTTTGGTTTTTCATGATCCGCCAGATGCAGACCGGCGGCAATAAGGCGCTGTCGTTCGGCAAGAGCCGGGCGCGTCTGCTCTCGATGCAGCAGAAAAAAGTGACGTTCAAAGACGTGGCGGGAGTTGAAGAGGCCAAGGAGGAACTGCGCGAGATTATCGAGTTCCTGCGCGAGGCGCAGAAGTTCCAGAAACTTGGCGGCAGGATTCCCAAGGGAGTACTGCTGGTCGGGCCTCCGGGAACCGGGAAGACGCTTTTGGCTCGGGCGGTTGCGGGTGAAGCGAACGTTCCTTTTTTTTCGATCTCTGGTTCGGATTTTGTGGAGATGTTTGTAGGCGTCGGCGCCAGCCGCGTGCGCGACCTGTTTGAGCAGGGTAAGAAAAACGCGCCTTGCATCATTTTTATCGACGAGATTGATGCCGTGGGACGGCATCGCGGCGCGGGCTTGGGCGGTGGTCACGACGAGCGCGAACAGACGCTGAATCAGTTGCTTGTCGAGATGGACGGTTTCGAATCGAACGAGGGCGTGATCCTCATGGCGGCGACGAACCGGCCCGACGTGCTGGATCCGGCGCTGCTGCGGCCGGGGCGTTTTGACCGGCGCGTGGTGGTCAGCCGTCCCGATGTGCGCGGGCGGGAAGAGATTTTGCGCGTGCATACCCGCAAGATTCCTCTTGCCGAGGATGTGGATCTTTCGGTGCTGGCGCGTGGCACGCCGGGGTTTTCCGGAGCAGACCTGGCCAACATGGTGAACGAGGCGGCCTTGGCTGCGGCGCGGCAGAATCGCAAGGCTGTGCTGATGTTCGACTTCGAAGTCGCCAAAGACAAAGTGCTGATGGGCGTGGAGCGCAAGTCGCTGATCCTTTCCGACGAGGAAAAGAAAGTTACGGCATATCACGAAGCGGGGCACGCACTGGTCGCGGCGAAACTGCCGGGTTCGGATCCCGTGCACAAGGTCACGATTATTCCCCGCGGGATGGCATTGGGCGTGACCATGCAGTTGCCGGTGGATGACCGGCACAACTACACCCGGGAATATTTGAAGACCGATCTCGCGATTCTAATGGGCGGGCGGTTGGCCGAGGAACTGTTCCTCAACCAGATGAGCACGGGCGCGGGAAACGACATTGAGCGGGCCACGGAAATGGCGCGCAAGATGGTTTGCGAGTGGGGCATGAGCGATCTTGGTCCGCTGACCTTCGGCAAAAAGGAAGAGCAGATATTCCTGGGCCGCGAAATCAGCCAGCACCGCGATTACAGCGAAGACACTGCCATCAAGATCGATGGCGAGGTGCGCAAGCTGGTGAACCAGGGATACGAAACGGCCAAGAATATCCTCGAAGGCAGCCGCGATACGCTGCAGAAAATCGCGATGGCTTTACTGGAGCGGGAAGTGCTGGATGCGTCCGAAGTGATGTTGCTGGTGGAAGGCAAGGAACTGCCTCCGATGAAATCTCCTACCAAGCCGGATGATGGCGTGCAGCAAGTCTTGAAGCCGGAGCCGGGACGCGGGATCGTGAAGGGCGGAGAGAGTCCCGCGAGAGCATAAAAGCAGTGCCTGGTTCCAGGGGGCCTGGCGGGCCCGCTTGTTTTTGCTTCGGGCAGACGACTATAGAAAAATCGCAGGCGAGACGTTGAACCGCTTGCCGACGCGGCGAATATGATCGGTTGTCAAAGCCGCCTGCTCTAACTACTGACTGGCGGTAATTGGCCGGCTTGGCCTATCCGTTCACAATTTTCATCATGTGTTCGGGATAACGCTCTCCGGCTGCTGCGCCGGTGGGAAAGATTTCCTCGATGCGCTCCAGATCGTTTTTGGTGAGAGTCACGGTGAGCGCGGCCACATTCTCTTCCAGATATTTGCGGTGCTTGGTGCCGGGGATGGGAACAATGTTTTTGTCCTGAGCGAGCACCCAGGCCAACGCGAGCTGAGAAGGTCTGCAGCGTTTCTCTTTGGCGATCTGCTCGACCCGGCGCACGAGGTCAAGGTTCCTCTGGAAGTTTTCTCCCTGAAAGCGCGGCGAGAGCCGGCGGTAGTCGTCTTCCGGAAAATCTTCGAAACGCTTGAACTGGCCGGTGAGAAAGCCGCGTCCCAGCGGACTGTAAGCGACGAAACCGATGCCAAGTTCGCGGCAGAGGGCCAGGAGTTCATCTTCGGGGTCGCGGCTCCAGAGCGAGTATTCAGTTTGCAGCGCGGCGATGGGATGGATCTTCACGGCGCGGCGGAGGGTTTGCGGCGAGGCCTCGGATAGGCCGATGTGGCGGATTTTTCCTTCGTGCACAAGCCGTGCCATCGCCCCGACGGTTTCCTCGATGGGCGTGGCGGGATCGACGCGGTGCTGGTAATAAAGGTCGATAGTCTCAACCCCCAAACGGCGCAGACTCGCGTCGCAAGAGCGGCGAACGTAGTCGGGTTTGCCGCTGACGGCGCGCACTGAAGGGTTCGCTGGATCGCGGACGATTCCGAATTTCGTGGCCAGCACGATCCGGTCGCGCTGGCCTTTGATCGCGCGGCCCACCAACTCTTCATTGATGTAAGGTCCGTACACGTCCGCGGTATCGAGAAAGTTGATGCCCAGTTCGAGGGCACGGTGAATCGTGGCGTTGGATTCGCCGTCATCCCGTGGGCCGTAAAACTCCGACATGCCCATGCAGCCGAGGCCGAGGGCGGAAACTTTCAGACCGCTGCGTCCAAGTTCGCGAAATTGCATGATGATTTCCTTTGTGGCCCGAAGAATTGGCATTGAAGTTAAGACCGGGCTAGTTAGTAGATGCGCACCAGCGGCTTCTGGGATTCAGTAACGTCGCCGATATGCCGCGCGGGAATTCCGGCGGTTTGCAATTCGAGGACGAGCTTCTCGCAATCATCGTCGGCGATCGAGATGAGAAGTCCACCGGCGGTTTGCGGGTCGAAAAGCAAAGCCTTGAGTTCGGCGCTGATTCCCGCTTCGTAGCCGACCACGCACTCGGCAAAATCGCGGTTGTTGTTGAGGCCCGCGGGGATGTAGCCCGCACGAATGCACTCCAAAGCTCCAGGCAGAATCGGTATGTCTTTGGAAGAGAATCGCAATGCAACATTGCTTGCCAGCGACAGCTCGCGGGCATGCCCGATCAGGCCGAAGCCGGTGACATCGGTCATGGCGTGAACGTGGAGGTTTTCATGTTGCATTGCTTGCTGAATCACTTCGGCGGCTGGCTTGTTCAGCGTGGTCATCGACTGAACCGCGGCATCAATCCATGCTGGTTCAGCTTTGCCCTTCTTGATCGCAGTCGCAATCACGCCCGTGCCCAGCGGTTTGGTGAAGACGAGAGCATCGCCCGGCATGGCTCCAGCGTTGGTGAGAACCTTCCTGGGATCGATGATTCCGGTTACCGCGTATCCGAACTTGGTTTCGTCGTCGCGAATGCTGTGGCCGCCGATTACCGTGCATTTGGCTTCGATCATTTTCGAGAGGCCGCCGGCGAGGATGCGCTCGAGAATTTCAAGGTCGGCCTTCTCGGGGAAGCAGACTAAGGCGAGCGAGGTCAGGGGACGGCCGCCCATGGCGTAGATATCGCTCAAGGCGTTGGTGGCGGCAATCTGGCCGAACACGTAGGGGTCGTCGACGATGGGCGTGAAAAAGTCGACGGTTTGCACCAGAGCCTGGTCGGGTGCGATTTGATACACTCCCGCGTCGTCGGCGTGGTCGAAGCCGACCAGAACATTGGGGTCGTGTTGCCGGGCTAATTTCCCAAGCACCATGTCCAGCGCCGCCGGACTCAGCTTGGACGCTCAACCCGCGGCTTTTACCGACTCCGTCAAGCGGAATGGCTTCGCATCGGCCATGGACTCATTGTACCGAGTTGCGGGTACCGAGTTGCGAGTCGACTGCGGACGAATGACGTGAAAACAGGGCAGAGCGCTATCTCACCGCGACATCGGTAATCTGGATCTCGGGATACTGATGGTTCCATTGCGCGGAAATGCTTTCGAAGGTCAGTCGGAAGGTTTGGCTTTGGCCGGGGCCAAGCGGGGAGACGCTGAAATCCACGGCTTCTGGATAAGGACCGGTGGTTTTCAGCGCTTGCATCGGGACTTCCTCCTGCTGGGCGACTTGCCCCATGTCATCTTTGAACGTGACCTCCACGGCAAGATCCGTAACCGTTTTGTTGCCTGCGTTGGTTATAGTTCCGTCAACATAGCTTATGGTTGCCCCGACAAAGTTTTCCGCTGCGCTCATTTTGAAGTCGGAAAGTTTGAGTTTCGCGGCGTAGGCAGTCGATCCGGCGCTCTTGGGCCGGCTGCGAAGAAGAAACGCGAATATGACCGCCATCGCCATGACAGCCACAACGGCAATGGCGATGGTGCGGCGGCTAGAATCGCGATCTTCCGCTACCGGAGTTGGCTGGATCAGGCCGCCCATGCAAAGCGATTGTACTCTGGCTCCTAGCAGGACGCTGAAAAATCGTGCTTTGATGCGATTCGGTCCACTTGGTTCGTGATTTTATGGGCGGCTGGAGCTTGTAGATTTGCCAGATTGATCTCGCAATGACTGTTCTCTCGCTTCTTG
>JBARJF010000063.1:0-3704 GCA_049800135.1 Candidatus Sulfotelmatobacter sp. | reverse complement strand
TGGCCACCAAGTTGGTTCCACCTGAGCCTTATGAGAACGACACGTTCACTCTCGAGGGCCACGAATTGCGCATCATCGAGCAGGGCCGCACCGATAGTCCCGATTCGACGTCTTTGTATGTCCCGTCGATCGGCCTGATCGTCGCTGGCGACGTGGTGTACAACCAATGCCGCATGTACGTCGGCGACACCACTCCCGAGAGCCGAAAGAATTGGATCGCGGCGCTGGACCGGTTAGCGGCGCTCAATCCGACGACGGTTGTCGCCGGTCACAAGAAGCCTGGCGCGCCCGACTCTCCCTCGACGATCCAGGACACCAAGCGTTACCTCGAGGACTTCGATCGGCTGCAGAAAACCGCGAAGTCCGACCAGGAGCTGTTCGATCAGATGACGGAGCTGTACCCGCATTGGGTAGCCAATCAGTCGTGGTTGATGTTCGGATTCCCGCAGCCATAAACTACATCAACCGTCGCTCAAATGAGGTCAACGTGAAAAGAGAACGCCTGACACAGATCGTCCTGGTGATCGTGGGGCTGTTCAATCTGGCCCAAATTTATTTTCTATATACGGATCTGCGGCATTCCAGCTGGCTTTTGGAGCGGAAGAGCGAGATCCACCCGATGTTTCTGAGCTTTTTTATTCCGGTCGGGGTCTTTCTGCTCATAGCCGCAAGGAGACCATCTGAGTATCGCTCGATGATTGCTCTAGCAGCTTGGTTGCACATCTCCCATGGCTCTGTGATGGCCATTCAAACCGTGGAAGCTTGGAATCACGGCGTCCACAGGAACTTTACTGATGTGATCATATTCCTTGTGATCGGAGTTGTCCTGTTAGCGCTTCTGCCAGGAAAACGAAGGGCAGTCGCGCCGGGAGTTGCGTGAACGAGCGCAGAAACCCCACGCTCTACGGTCGAGAAGTTCCACTGGCTGAGTGACGCTTCCGCCGATGAAGGATCTCAGGAGAACAGACTTAATTTCAAAAAGGAGAACAAAATGGCAGCAAAAGGAAAAGTCCTGGTACTGGTCTCGAGCGGTCGCGGCTTGCCCTTGAAAGACGGCAAGGTTTATACCGGCGCTGGCTACTACCTCAATGAACTGACGGTTCCGGTTCGCGCCCTGATGAAGGAGGGCTACGAAATCACTTTCGCCAACCCCAAAGGCAACACGCCGCAAGTGGATGTGCATTCAGAGGTCGCCGATTTCTTCGGCGGGGACGCGGCCAGGCTTCAGGACTATATGCTATTCCGCGACGGCCTGACTGGGCTCCGAGATCCAGTGCGCATCGCGGATGTCATCGCATCGGGCCTGGATCAATATGACGCTGTTTTCGTCCCCGGCGGCCACGGCCCGATGATCGATCTTCTCGATGATCCCGACGCCGGCACCGTGATGAGACACTTTCATAAAACAGCCAAGCCTACGGCAGTGCTCTGCCATGGCCCGATTTCACTGCTCTCGGCTCTTCCGAATTCAAAGGAGTTTGTCGCCGCGCTGGCGGCGGGCGATGCCGCTGGAGCGCACGCAAAGGCTCAAGGCTGGATCTACGCTGGCTATAAGATGACTATCTTTTCGACGGCGGAAGAGCAGCAGCGGGAACCGCTTGAGATTGGTGGCAAGGTTCTCTTCTACCCAGACTTCGCCCTGCAAACCGCAGGCGGTAATGTAAGCGTGCTCGCACCGTGGTCGAGTTACGTCCTTCAGGATCGCGAGCTGATCTCAGGCCAGAACCCGTTCTCTGATCAAGCGCTTCTGAAACTTCTTCTACCGGCACTCAATCGGAGGAAAGCGTCGGTTTCAGCGGCATAAGAATTCGGAGGGAAACCGGGAGGCGTTTCCAATGGAGGAGACGTTCGAAGCCGGGTGCCCCATTTCTCGCGTCCTTTGCGAGAAGTGGGGCTTTTGGCTTGAGCTCACTCTAAGCCCAGCCAATGTTCATCCGTCACAGACATAACCTCGCATTGGTGGATACGGTTTCTTCATGCCCTGGGGCCTGAAGCGTTATTACGGCACGGGAAGCCTCCATTTCATCACCTGGAGTTGCTACCGGCGCAGGCCGCTGCTCGGCAATCCCGCGCGCCGCGACCTGCTACTCAATGTCCTCGAGCTTATGCGCGTTCGCTATCGTTTTGCCGTGATCGGATACGTGGTCATGCCCGAACACGTACATCTGCTGATTTCCGAACCTTTGATCGGCGATCCCTCGAAGATAATTCAGGCCGTGAAGCTGAGCGTCTCCCGGCGGCTGGCCATTGCGGGCGAATTCTCCGGTAGGTTCTGGCAGAGTCGTTTCTACGATTTTAATCTGTGGGGCCAGCAGAAGGAGGTTGAGAAGCTGAAGTACATGCATCGCAATCCGGTGGTGCGCGGACTGGTGGCAAGTCCGGAGGATCGGCGATGGAGTAGCTACCGCTCCTATGCATACGGAGAAGCGGGATTGGTTCGGATCAACGACTGGACTTGGTGGGAGGAGAAAATTCGACGGAGCGCTGGTTGAGAGTTGAGGAACGCATCAAAATTAGATTTGGGTGCCCCATTTCTCGCGTCCTTTGCGAGAAGTGGGGCCTTTAGCCCCAAGCAGCAGGCCCCGTGCGAGCATGGGATGCGGACGCTGCGGCGTTGTTGCAAAGAAGGCCCCCCCGCATGACAAACAAAATAGGCCTGCAAATCGCCTGCCGCCGTCGCAAGAAAACGCAAGGCCGGCTCACCGCACCCCAGCACACAGCCAGCGAAAAGCCCCACTTCTCGCAAAGGACGCGAGAAATGGGGCACCCGGCAGCCCACGACTTGAACCATCTTCGCCAGATCGAGACCGCATCTTGGGTGGGTGTATGTAGTGGTAGCCGTTTGGCTGCCAACACCTCGGATAAACCGGGGAGATGAGAAAATCGGGAACGTCCCGTCTGTCCCAATATTCCTTTAACTTGGGTTGAGCGTCACTCCGGTTCTGACTAGCTCCGCTTCCCACGCAGTTACGGCTCTTAGGGCGATATCTTCAAGACTACCAAGAGAGTTACCATGCTCATCGACCACAACTGCAGCGATGCGTAGATTGGCTTGGCCCTGGAGACGACCGTCAACCATCTTGAAATTGAGCACAAATGAAGAACCTTTCGGGACGATAGCCGCTACAGGAGGGCTTTGGAACCTTGGCGATAATCCCGACCGGGAACGACGGTTTGGCTCCGCATGTTTGTCCAGATTCCACAAGTCGTGGATGATGGCGACATCCCTGTTGTTGTTTATCAGGTCCTCCCCAGTAAATGGCTTACCATTCTTATTGCACCAAGATTTCAAATGATCTTTCAGGCATGCGACGTTGTTAAGCAACAGGGACACCTGATTCGCTGCGGTCGTTCCATCTGCCGCTTGGTTAAGGTCAAAGACCCTGACGTCTCGGTTTCCGATACGCTTAATTTGTGGCTTGATCGTAGGCAGCTTGTCTGTCAGTGCCATTCCACGAAGCGCGGCGTACATTTGCTGCAGCTTTTGCTCGATGGTCATCCGACCAAGTTTACCCTAGCAGGACGCTGAAAAATCGTGCTTTGATGCGATTCGGTCCACTTGGTTCGTGATTTTATGGGCTTGTAGATTTGCCAGATTGATCTCGCAATGACTGTTCTCTCGCTTCTTGCAAAGTTTCAGGCACACTTCGGCATCAGCGTCCGCATGCGAACTAAGTTGTAGGTCGCCGCCGCCAGTGTGAACA
>JBARJF010000062.1:0-3339 GCA_049800135.1 Candidatus Sulfotelmatobacter sp. | reverse complement strand
ACGGTCGTGTTGCCCCATCATGATCAGCAGGCCTCCGAGGATCGAAATCCAGTGGATCATGTCGAGGTTTTAACATGCTTTCGCTAAATCTCATCCACTCATCTCGGTGACTTTTTCAACACCCACTCCCGTTTACGCTCATTGACTCCGCAACGGGGTTTTTGGGTGTAAAAAAAGACTTGCATTCTAACTACTACAATAGTAGCATTGCATACGACTGTAGTAGATCAATCATGCGCCAACCGAAATTGACCAGGCTCGAACTGAGAATCATGGAGGCGCTGTGGACCCGGGGCAGGGCCTCGATCCGCGAGATCCAGGAAACTTTTCCGGAGAGGGAGCGGCCGGCCTATACCACGATTCAGACGACGGTGTACCGCATGGAAGGGAAAAAAGCGGTGCGCCGGGTCGGGAAGGTGGGGAACTTTCACATTTTCGAAGCGGCGGTCTCGCGCAGCGCGGCGCAGCGGCGATTGATCGACGACTTGCTGGCGCTTTTCGGCGGGCGCACGCAACCGGTGATGGCCCACCTGATCGAATCGGGCAAGCTCACGCTGGAGGATGTAAAGGACGCGGAGAGAGTTCTGCGGAAGCTGGCGAGAAAGGAGAAAGGGAAATGACAGCGACACACCTGTCGGCGATGTGGGCGGCGATTGGGCCGGGGCTGGGCGATCATCTGTGGCAGTCGACGCTATTCGCCGCGGCAGCCGGATTAATGACATTGGTTTTGCGCAAGAATCGGGCGCGCGCCCGCTATTGGCTGTGGCTGGCGGCGTCGGTGAAATTCCTGATTCCGTTTTCCCTGCTGGTGGGCGTGGGGAGCCATCTGGCGTGGTCCCGCGGTGCCGCGGTCACGAACGCGGGATGGTATTTTGCGATGGAAGAGGTCAGCCAGCCCTTCACTCAGCCGACAGTAATGATGCCGGCGATTTCCCGGCCGGCTGGGTCGACAGTCTGGGCGAGTGCGGCCCATTGGCTTCCGGCATGGCTGGCGGCGATTTGGCTGGGTGGATTCCTGGTGGTCCTTTTTATCTGGTGCGGGCGCTGGCGGCGAATTTCGGCCGCGGTGCGGGACGCGACGCCATTAGGCGCTGGGCGCGAAGTGGAAACGCTGCGGCGGCTGGAGAGCAGGGGAGGGATAAGGACGCGAATCAAAATGTTAGTCTCGCGGGCGTCGCTGGAACCGGGAATTTTCGGCATTGCCCGGCCGGTATTGCTATGGCCGGAAGGAATCTCAGAGCGGCTGGACGATGCGCACCTAGAAGCCATTCTGGTGCACGAAGTCTGGCACGTACGCCGCGGCGACAATCTGACGGCGGCGATCCACATGGTGGTGGAAGCAGCTTTCTGGTTCCATCCCCTGGTGTGGTGGATGGGAGCGCGGCTGGTGGAAGAGCGGGAGCGGGCATGCGACGAAGAGGTGTTGGAGCTAGGGAGCGAACGGCGGGTTTATGCCGAGAGCATTCTGAAAGTGTGTGAATTCTGCGTGGGATCGCCGTTGGCTTGCGTAGCCGGGGTCACGGGAGCCGATCTCAAGAAAAGGATGGTGTACATCATGACTGAGCGTATGGCACAGAAACTGGATATGGGCAGAAAGCTATTGCTCAGTGCGGCGGGGTTGGCAGCGCTGGCAGCGCCGATTGGGTTTGGCCTGGCGAACGCAACGCAAATGCGGGCGCAAGCGCAGGCCGAAAACGAAGCCGACATCGCGCCGGTTTACGAAGTCGCTTGGCTCAAGCCCAGCAGACCCGGCAGCGGCATGTTCAGGTCGGGGTTTTTCTTCACACCCGAGGGGGTCAGCGCGACTGGCGTCACGCTGCACCTCATTCAAGAAGCATACGGAGTCGGAGGCCAACAGATCTCAGGGGCGCCGGACTGGGTCAAGTCCGAACAATACGATATTGAGGCGAAAGTGGACCAATCTGCTGCCGATGAGCTGGGCAAGCTTAGCGAGGATCAGCGCAACGTCGCTACTCAAAGGATGCTTCAGGCACTTTTGGTGGACCGCTTCAAGCTGACGCTGCAGCGCGAAGCTAAAGAACTTCCAGTATATGCGCTGGTCATCGCGAAGAATGGTCCCAAGCTTCAGGAGGCAAAAACTGGAGACACTCCCTCCAAAGGAATCAAAGGCCCCGACGGTCGCCCCTTGGAACCTGGCATGATGTCGATGCAGTACAGAATGAACGGCCCCGACGGCCGCCCCCTAGCACCTGGAATGATGATGATGCAGTTGGGAGGGGGCCGGATAGCAGGTCATGGGGTTCTCCTGGGGGCTCTTGTGAAGCAGTTGTCGCAGCAACTGAGCCGCGTCGTTCTGGATGAGACCGGGCTCACGGGCAAGTATGATTTCACGCTGCAGTGGACGCCAGATAAGAGCCAGGCTGCGATGCCTGAGGGGACAGAAGAAAGCCAGCCGGGGACTGACAGCACGCCATCTCCCGGATCTTCCGGGACGTCGATCTTTACGGCGGTTCAGGAACAGCTTGGGCTGAAACTGGTACCGAAGACGGGACAGGTGGAGGTTCTCATCATCGATCATGTCGAGAAGCCTACGGAAGATTAGGGGCTGACCGAGCAAAGAAAATCAGAATATATGTCGGGCTTGCGGGAGTTCCGCGGCCTCTGGCCGGGTTGCTTCGGTTTAATAGATGGTCCGCAGCATGGTCCCCCCGCCGTAGCGGTGATAGTGGCTACGGGCGGGTGGGCGCGGTTTGCAGGCGCTTACCTTTTGACCAGCAGAGTTACGCGGGCGGTGGGCTTTAAGTTGTTCATCATCCCTCCCAGAACCACGGGGCCGAGCGGGGTTTCGAGGAGCGCGGCGCCGTCCAAACGCGGATCGGGCGTGTCGGGGTTGATGGTCTCCCACTGGCCATGATGCAGATCGTAGGCAAAAGTAACGGCGGAGACTGCCACGGGCTGGCCGTCATAGGCGATGCCTTTGTAATCATGAGGAGTGGCGGTACCGCCGGAAAAGAAAATCTTGCGTTCTTTGTCGGCGCCGCCGGCGGCGATTCCGAAGCGCGCCGGACCGGGATGTGGGGGTAGCTTACTCCAGACAATCTTGTGTGGGTCTTTCTTATCGATTCTGCCCAGCCAGCACTGGTCGGAGGCGAGGTAACGCGGGCCGCCCGCTGGTCCTGGCCTGGCGCCATCTACGATCACGATGCTGCCGTCGGCCAGGCCGCCAGCCAGCCCGAAGACGGGCGTGCCTGGGAAAGGCGTGGCCTGGCTCCAGGAGTCTTTTTGGACATCGTAAACTTGTATGTTGTTCACCGGGCCGTTGGGCGAGCGGCCGCCGAGCGCAGCGCGTCGAGGAACGCCTGCTGCAGGCCGGGATCC
>JBARJF010000061.1:0-167259 GCA_049800135.1 Candidatus Sulfotelmatobacter sp. | reverse complement strand
ACTCGTTTGTCGGGTGAAATATAGCTGAACATCCCGTCTTGCCGCTGATCGTCTCCACGCATGCTGCCACTACTAACACGTCTTCCTGTGGATTGGGAGTCGTTTTTCAGCATCCTGCTAGGCGACTACAAGTAACCAACAATCTTAGCGGCGCAATGTAAAGAAGTCATAAAGAAGGAAAAAATGGCTTCAACGCGCGTCGTACGGAGGAGGAGCGAAACGGTACCCGACCCATGGCTCGGTCAGCAGATACTTGGGGTTACGGGCATCGAGTTCGATTTTTCGTCTGAGCTGGTTGACAACTACTCGAAGGTATTGGAGTTCCTCGCCGTAGTCTGGACCCCACACCGCCTGCAGCAAGCGACGATGTGGAATCACCTGGCCAGCATGGGAAACCAGGCACCGTAGCAGATCGAATTCCTTTGGAGTCAGGTGCTCCTTCCGGCCTTCCCTCGTCACCTGATGCGCCCCAAAATCGATGGTTACGTCATCGAGGACCAGCACTTTTGAGCGCCGGCTGGTTGCGGGGTTCCTTCTCTCTACTGCTGCAATCCGAGCCAAGAGCTCCTGCATACCGAACGGCTTGGTAATGTAATCATCCGCGCCGGCCTGCAGGGCGTCGACTTTATCCTGCTCGGAGGTCCGGACCGAAACCATTATGATGGGTACCTCTGAGCTTGCGCGTATCGTACGGCACGTAGCAATCCCACCCCGGCCCGGAAGATTCATGTCGAGAAGGAGAAAGTCACAAAGTTCAGCGTCTAGTTTGGATAACGCTTCCTCCCCAGAACAGGCCTCGATCACCTGATACCCTTGGGCATTCAAGCTGGCCCGCAAAACGCGCCGCATTTGCGGCTCATCATCCACAACCAGTATCTTCGCAGTGCTCATGCGGCATCTCCCCTGGATACGGGCAGAGAGAAATGGAACACTGAACCGGCCCCCGGCCGACTCGTAACTCCAATCCGTCCTCCGTTGGCCTCGACGGCGGTTTTGGCGATCGCCAGCCCGAGACCCGCCCCTGAACCTCCTACCCGACCCCGATAATGTCTTTCGAATATGCGCGACTGCGCTTCTAGCGGTACGCCAGGCCCCGAGTCCTGCAATGAGATCAGGATCTCGTGGTTCGCCAACTGGGCCGAAATGACCAGAGGCGAGCCGGGTGGGGAATACTTCAATGCATTATTCAGCAATTCCTTGAGCACGCTCTTGATCATATAAAAATCGAAATCCGCCGCGGGAAGGGAATCCGGAATCTCAATCTGCAAAGGCCGGCGGTCGAGACGAGGATTGAGCTTTTCCAGGGCCGCTTCGACCAACCGACGAACATTGTGCGGGTTCTTTTCCGGCCGCAGCAATCCAGCGTCCGCACGCGCCGCCCAAAACATGTCGTTGATGGAAGAGTCCAGGTAATCCGTTTCTTCGTCGATAATGTTCACGAGTTCGCTCCGAAGCGAGGCATCCAAATCTCCGGACATCAGAGAGGTAACGGCGGTTTTGAGCACGCTGACCGGAGTCTTAATTTCATGGACCAGGGAATCCAGAACCGCTGACTTTAGTTCCTGGCTCTTCCGGGTTTCCTCCGCTTGTCTTCGCTCTTCATGGGCGCCGACTTCTTCCAGCCGGGCTTGTATGCGTTCGGCAATCGTTCTGAAGGTGAGCGCCGAAATGTCCGAACCGCAAACCGCCAAGCTCCCGATGGGCTGCCGTCCGAAGCGTACGGGGAAAACCAGGCAGCCAGTCGTCTCTTCCAAAAACAGATCGGGACGACCCGCCGCTTCGCGAAGCAGGTCGTCAGGAAGTACGCCCTTCTTTGACCCCGCACGCGTGATCATGCCGGTGACCTGGTCGTAAAAAACCACGTCCGTAACCTGAAAAATGCGAGCCAGAGACTCGAGACAGGAAGCGACGATGGACCCGGCGCTGCCCTCGATGGGCAAGTCGCGCCCGAAGGCATCGAGCTTTTCCAGTTCGCGGTGGCTGGCAACCGCCTCCTCTGTCAGACGCTTCGCTCGAGCCGCCAGATGGCTGGTGGCAAGTGCGACGGCCATAAACGCAAGAAAGACCAGCCAGTGTTCAGCCGAGTCCATGTCCCAGCCTTTGGGCGGCAGGAAAAAGTAATCGAGCAGCAATGCCCCCACGACCGTCGCCAGGGCGGCTTCGGCAAAACCCCAACGATTGGCAATGATCAAGATGGCGAGGAGCAGGATCAGTACCACGGCCGCAGCACGGATGTGTGGCAAGGAGAGACACACAGCAACGATTCCGGCGGCGACAGCAAGCGAAACCGTCAGCCGCAATATCCGACTAGGGATGCTTACCCCACGATTTTCGCCGGATGCCCGGAATTGTTCAAAGCTCCTCAAGGGTGCGAAGCGGCCTAAAAGCTTCGGCGCGTCCTCCTGGCCAACCGCCACAGAGCCTCCAGATATATCACCTTTCCGCAGTGCCTGCTCGAATTCGCAGTGCACCTGAACCATTTAGAGGGCCGGTTCCGGTGGCAAGTGCAGTCGCGATACGCGCTTTTGCTTGTCACGTGTACTGATCGTGGTCATGATTGAGAACGACCGTACCGGCTTGGCGTGAAAACTTCAGGTCGACCCGGAAATCGGCAAGACGTTGAAGGAACTCGACAAGGCGACGGCAGAATAGTTGTTCGCTGCGCCAAATCATTTTTGGAGCAGTCTGCCAGAATCTCTGCCAGTACAAGCAACCCTAATGCTTAGCCTGAAACCCATTGGGACAACGCCACTGGCGCGCCGGCACCGATTACGTACTGCCTAATCTCCGGGAAGGAAATGGCGTCAGGTTAATCGGCCTGCTCTTTTAGCGGACCGGAGGGCGGCGCTGTGATCCGCAAACGTGAGACTGACGCATAGAACGAAGGCCGGGTATCCCGGAAGGTGATTCCGGATCCCGGCCTACGTCTTAGTGCAACTTGGACTAGAGCTGGCTAGTTGCTCGAGTTTGAATTTGCAGCGGTGGTCGGCGCGCCGCCGGCCGTAGTCGATGCGCCGTAGCGAACCAAGCGCGGATAGAAAGGCGTAACTTCAAACGGCATCTTGTCGCGCGCCGAAGTGATGGCGACCGGGGCCGTCTTTACCATCTCGGCAGTGTCATCCCAGGGATTGATTTTGATCCGTCCTCCGAGGGGCAGCGCAGCCACCTGATCGAGTTTGTTGTTGTCGAGCGGTGGACCCAGTGTTTCGAGGGCCGCCAGGCGGGTGACGGTTCCATTTTCGGCCAGGGGATTGCCCAGGTGCGTGGTCAATAGAGCGCTGAGCTGAGGAGCGCGGGCTTGCAGCGCCCTCAGGAACAAGCCAACGTTGCCAAGCTTTTGCGCGTAGGGCGAATTCTTGAGCAATTCGATCGCTTTCTTGTCGGCGGCGGCTTCTTCTTCCGGAATATGCTTGAAGCCGAGGTTGCCGTAGGTGGCATCGTCGGAAAACAGCATGCGGTCGCTGAAGGCATACTTGCTGCCGAGATTGTGGCCGAGGACGATATGCGCCAGTTCATGTGCCATCACAGCCGCCAGGCTGGCCTCGTCGGGAAGCACGTCGATCAATCCCCGGCTGATCACGATGGTATTGCCCACGCTGAAGGTTTCGAGCGGCGCCGTAAGCAGCACCCGCGCGCGTACCGGACGCGGCAGGTCGATGTTGTTGGTGACAAGGAGGTTGTTGACTACGGTCTCGAGAACCCGGTCGACGTCGCCTGCGGGCGCCAGCAATCCTGCGCTAGTCAGGCGCTCGACGACGTTGTCTTCCGCCTGCTGCTGCCAATCCCTTTCGGCCTGCAGCGGAGACGCGTCCTGCGCCGTGGCACTTTCATCCTTCACGCTGTCCACGCGAATCTGCGTGAGTTCGTCGTCCTGGCCGTCTTTCTTCAGGTCATAGCCCCAAATACGGGTCTGCGCCTTGAAGGCCAGCTTGTTCTTCACGCCGGCACTAAAGTCGCCTTCTTCGCTGTAGATGTAGGCGGGCACCCAGTAGCCGGGAATTAAGTTGAGGCGCCAGCTATCCATATGGAAGAAGTAGGAATTGTGCGGCGCCGGGGCGTAAGTGCCGTTGAGGCGCACAATGTTGAAGTCCTGGTCTTCCACCCAGATGCGGCCCAGGAATCGTCCTCTGCCGGAGCCTTGTTTGGGCGTAACGTCGAATACCAGGCAGCGGATACCACCGAGAAATTCGCGGCGGATGTAGTGAAATTCATAGTGCGCCCGGTCAAAGCCATTGCGGTCGGCATAGACCATCCAGGAGAATCCCATGGGCTCATACTGCACCTTGAACAGCTTTTGGAAGCCGCCGAGCAGGCGGGCCTCCATGCCCTTATCCTGTTGCTTCAAATAGTCCTGGCGATCGACGGTCTCGCCCATATCAATGCGGCCGAGAAAGTAGTGGTCCCCGCTGGGCACGGAGCCGAGCTGGGGATCGGCGGTCAGGTTCTGCAGGTAGGTTTCTACCACCGGCGTGCGGTTGGAGAGTGCCTTGATGAGCGCGTGCTCGCGCTCGATGACGCGATCCACCACCTGATCCATCGTGGTGGGTTGAGGCAGGACCGACGGGATTGGGGCGGGCGCGGTTGAGGCCTGAGTGTCCGATGCGGAAGCTGCTGTTGCCGGTCCGGCGGTCCCGGCTGGAGCAGCGGATGCCGCGGCGTAAGACACTGGCGTTGGCGCCGTCAGAGTGGCCGCGGCTGCGTTCGACGGAGCCGCAGGCTGTTGCGCGGCAGAATTGATTGAAACCAGCAGTGCCGCGGTCAATATCCAATTCCCAGTACGCATGACTCTTCTCTCCCTAAAGCAGTTGTCAGTCGTCAGTTGGTAGTTTCCGTCTGCCAGCGCCTGGTCGAGTTGACTGGCCGCCGACGACTGGCAACTGTTTTTCAGTACGCCATCTGAAACAGCACGTGTACGATCGCCGTCGAATCGATCGGCTGTCCCATGCGCAATGCCGGCTTAAATCGCATCTTGTCGGCGGCCGCGATGGCGGCCTCATCCAGACCGTGACCCAGGCCTCGGACCACGCGATCCACATGCAGCGTCCCGTTCGCGTTGAACGTCACCTGCAACAGTACTTCGCCCTCCAGCTTTAGGCTGCGCGCCTCATCCGTGTATACCGGCTGCGGTTTGAACGTGATCTCTACCGGCGTGGTCGCGGGTCCCGAGTCCGCTTGCGCGATCTTCGGTCCGCCATGAACCACCTGCTCCGATCCAAATCCGCCGGTCGCGATTCCGGCTCCGCTGCTGCGGCCGTCGCCCTTGCCTCCGGTTGCGATGCCGCTCCCAAAATCGGCGCTGGCGACCGTTCCCCTGATGCCCTTTGCTCCCCCTGATCCGTTTCCTTGTCCCGCACCTACGGGCATATCAAACGAGCCGGTCTGAGCCGCGTACAGCTTGGCGTCTTGCTTGCCCGTGCCTTTCAGACCGTTGGGGTCGCCGAAGCCTCCGGTTTGCACTTTCTCGACCGCTGCATTCACCGTTGGGACGGCCGAGCTGCCGCCGAAGTCTCCTACGTGCAACAGTCGCGGACGTGCCCCACCCGCGGTCATCTTTATCTGAGGCGGGGCGAACTGGTTCATCACTACCTTGGGCGCTTCCACCGGTTCAGGGACCGGAGCCCGGCGAACCTCACGCGGTACGATCAGCCGCGGGTGCTCAAACACCGGCGCCGGCGGAAGCAGCTTCGCCCTCAGCAACGGCTTCACTTTGATCGGCTCCGGCACCGGTTCCGGCTTCAGGGCGGGAAGCGGAATCAATTGGGTCACGCGGTACTGCTTAAGTTGGATCCTCTCCGGAAATAAAAGTCCCAGGTTAATCAGAAGCAAACCCATCAGCACGATGAACGTATAGCCGGTGGCCAGCGCACGCTTGTCAATCTTGCGCTCCGGGAGAATTCCGAGCTGAAAACCGCGTTGATACATGACCATGCATTCACTCCGAGGGGATCTCGGCCGAGGGAACGGGCCGCGACTGGAGTTTTCACGATACGGGAGAAAGTTCAGGGGGTAAATGTGTCCACGGCTCTTGACCTAAGGTAACCGGTGCAGAGCGGTTACCGGACCCCGGTTCAGAATGGGCCTGCGGCGCGGTTTAGCGTTGCCTAAGAGGGCATCTGCGTCTGACGCCGCCTGCGAAACCAGGCGAAAACCGGCACTCCCGCCAGAATGACCAGCAATCCATAGAAGGAATTCGGCCAGTTTTCCCGGAAGGTGTAGTAAAGAAGAATCGCCGCCGCGGCAATGAACAAAGCAGGAACGAAAGGGTAGCCAGTTACGCGATAAGGCCGGACAGCATCCGGATCGCGCCGCCGGAATACGAAGACAGTACTGCTGGCGATCATGTAGAAAAGCCATTCGGCGAAAATCGCGAGCGAGAAGAGCTGCCGGAAGTTTCCTCCCAGCAGCAGGAGAACGATGGACAAGATCATCTGCAAAACGATGGCCGCCGCCGGTGTGTGAAAGCGCGGATGAACTTCCGCTAGAGCCGAAAAGAAATATCCATCGCGGGCCACGGCGAAGGGCACGCGGGCGCCGCTCATAATCGTGCCGTTCAACGTGACCAGCATCGAGACCGCCATACCCGCCGATACAATGCTTGCGCCCATGCGTCCCATAACCCATGCGACCGCATCGGAGGCCGGCCGCGGCGACGCCGCAATTGCACGCGCCGGCAACACGTACTGCACGCCCGCGTTCACCAGCACATACAGCACGCCGACCGTCGCCACGCCGGCAATTAACGCAATCGGAATATTCCTCCCCGGTTTTTTCACCTCGCCCGCCACCATGTTCAGATCGTTCCATCCGTCATAGGCCCACAGTGCCGCCACCAGCGCCGCCATGAAGCCGGCAATCCCTCCCTTGGCACCGGTGAACGTGGTGGCAAAATTGCTCCAGCCGCGTCCGGTTGCGCTCCCCGCCCCGCTGAAGCAGATGATCACGATGCCAAGAATGATCGCCACTTTCAGCAGCGTGAACACGAGCTGAAATTCACCCGCCTTCTTGACTCCGAGATAGTTCAGAAAAGAAATGAGAACGGCCGCGGCGATTGCCACAAGCTGGCCCCAAGTGATCGTGAAAGGAACGGAGATTGCCGTCGCAGGGAAGAACGAAAAGATCGGGAACGTACCCAAAATCCGCACTAATCCGATGGCGATGGTGGCGATGGACGCGGGCTTGGCGATGATGAACCAAGTCCAGGCATAGAGAAAACCTCCCAGCGGCCCATAGGCGTCGCGAACATAAACATACGCACCGCCCGCTTGCGGCTTCATGGCGCCCAGTTCGGCGTAAGTCAGCGCGCCAAAAAAGGACAGCAGCCCACCCACCAGCCACGCCAGATACACCAGCCTGGCCGAGCCGACCGCCTGCATCATCTCGGCGGGAACCAGAAAAATTCCGCTGCCGATAATCGTTCCCACAACCACCGCGGAGGCGTGGCTGACGCCGAGTTCACGGGCGAGCTCGGGACGTTCGGTTCTTCGCTGCGTCAGCTCCGGCATGGTTGAGGTGTGCCAGTATACGTCAGCCGGGCACTAATCATCTTTATTTACTGCTATTCGCGCAGGAGCAGGCTGGCCGAGTATCCCACCGTGAATGCAACTATCGTCCCCAGCATCACCCACCAAGTCCACGGCACGGCCGTCCATCTCCACAAATACAATTCGAGGCTGAATCCGAACAGCATACCCACCATTGCGCCGCCCTGATTGGCTCTTCGCGTCAACACCCCCAGCAAGAACACCCCAAGCAGCGCGCCGTAGGCCACCGAGGCAATCTGCAGTCCCACCTCGATGACTCGTCCGCCCTTGTGCAGAGACAGGAGCGCCAGCGCGAACAACAGCAGCGCCCACACGAACGTCGAGAAACGCGAGAGGCGCATGCGTGTGCGCTCGGTGGCTTGCGGACGGAAGCTCACATAAAAGTCCATGATGGAACTCGAAGACAGCGCATTCAGCGCAGCGCTCAGATTTGACATTGCCGCCGCCAGAATCGCGGCGATCAGCAAGCCGGAAATTCCGTGCGGCATGCGGCTGACGATAAATGTGGGGTAGATTCGGTCCGGCGTCCGAAATGCCGCCGAGGGCACGCGGTAGTATGCCCATAGCATGACTCCGACCATCAGGAACAACGCGAACTGGAACAGAATTGCCACCCCGCTCGACAGCAGAGCCGTCACCGACTGCTTCTGGTTGCGCGCCGCCAGCAGGCGCTGCACGATGAGTTGATCGGTGCCGTGGCTGGCCGTCGTCAGGAAGGTTCCGCCGATCAGGCCCGCCCAGAATGTGTAAGGCAGCCAGAAGTTGGGCCGGAAGTCGAACACCTGCAGTTTGCCCGCGCTCGCGGCGGCGGCATGAATGGCGCTCCATCCTCCGGGCACAAGTTGCAGAATCGTCCACAGTCCCACCAGTGTCCCGCCGACATAGATCACGGTCTGCACCACGTCGGTCCAGATCACGGCCGCCAGTCCGCCTTCGAACGTATAGATGAGCGTCAATAGAGTGATGATGGCGATCGAAGCCACTTCGCCCGTTCCTAGCGCGATCGATACCACAATCGAAACCGCATAGACGCGCACACCCTCGGCCGCAGCGCGCGTCAGCAGGAACAGCCCCGCCGTCAGCGAGCGCAACCCGCGCCCAAAGCGCCGTTCAATGAGTTCGTAGGCGGTGTAAAGATCGCCGCGAAAATAATGTGGCAGCAGCACAAAACTGATCACCACCCGCCCCACCACGTAGCCCATCACCACTTGCAGGAAGGTAAAATTGGTGTCATAGGCAAGGCCCGGAATGCTGATGATGGTGAGCGTGCTGGTCTCGGCGGCAACAATCGAGAGCGCAATCGCCCACCAGGGAATATCGCGTCCCGCGAGAAAGTAATCGCGCAGCGAGCGCTGGCGCTTGCGGAAGCGCAACCCGAACAGGGTGATTCCCACCAGATACAGCGCGATAATCGCAAGATCGAATTTGTCGAGGCCCATGCGTTCCAGGAACACGCTTCGCTATACGACTCTTCCGAATCTTCATCCTGCTGCGCTTTCGATTATGGCGGCAATCTGCGGCCCGCGCGAGTGTGTCTTTAGGGACGTGGTCTGACGGAGGCGGTTGCGAGTGAAGCACGCGCGGCTACCTGACGATTGAGAATCGAGGACTGGGAACGCCTGTGATAGAACTAACCCGTGGCCTACTACTTGGGCATTGACGGTGGCGGCAGCAAGACAACGTGCGCGGTGGGCGACGAGTTGTCGCGCATAGCCACGGTTACCGCCGGTCCCAGCAATATCACGCGCGTGGGCGAAGGTCGCGCTCGTGAATCGCTGCATGAGGCGATTCGTAAGGCCTGCGGTGCCGCACAAATCGGGCCGCGGCAACTAAAGCGCGCATGCGTAGGTGTCGCGGGTGCGGGGCGTGAAGAGATTGCAGAAGCAATAGGCAAGATCGTCGCCGACATGATTCCCAGCGAAATCGAAGTCGTCGGCGATATGGAGATCGGTTTAGCGGCTGCTTTCGGCGCAGGGCCGGGCGCGATCGTGATCGCCGGGACTGGCTCGATTGCTTACGGCCGGGACGCGCAGGGAAGAACTGCCCGTGCTGGAGGTTGGGGTTTCGCTATTTCCGATGAAGGCTCAGCCCACTGGATCGGACGCGCGGCGGTTACGGCTCTGTTGCGGGCGGTCGACCGCGGGGTCGGCCAAGGCATCGAGCAGAGCAAGGACGACCGGGCCGCTCAAGCCTCGCCACTTTTCCACCAACTGAAAGCCGCCTGGAACCTGCACGCGCTCGAAGAGTTGGTTCGCACGGCGAACTCCAATCCAGACTTTGCGGCATTGTTTCCGGCGGTCCCGGCTGCTGCCGAAGCCGGGGACGCTGTGGCGCAACGCGTGCTCGCGCAAGCGGGTGGAGAGCTTGCCCAGCTTGCCGGAATCGTCATTCAACGGCTCTTCGTCCAAGATGCTGCTAGCTTGCCGGCCGCCAAGTTGGCTATGGCGGGCGGCGTCTTTCGTCATGCACCAAGCGTCCGTGAAGCTTTCTGCAGTGCGGTTCACAAGCTCGAGCCGCAACCTGAAGTGCTCCTGCAGATCGTCGATCCCGTCGAAGGCGCACTGCACATGGCACGCCGAGGACAGTCCCCACACTGAGTCGGAAGAATTCAGCGCCCTCCACCAATCTCCAGAATCGCGCCGGTAGTGTAAGAAGCGGCTGGCGAGAGGAGCCACAGCACTCCTTCGGCTGCCTCAAGAGGCAGGCCCGCTCTTTGCATGGGAACGGTCGCCGCCAGCCGCTCCAGCCGGTCGGGTGCGCCGTTGGCCTCATGCAGCCCGGTCTCGATCAGTCCGGGAGCGACGGCGTTCACGCGGATTCCCTCGGTCGCGACCTCGCGCGCCAGCCCAATCGTGAAACTATCAATCGCGCCCTTCGAAGCGGCGTAGTGTACCCACTCTCCGGCGGAGCCGGTCCGCGCCGCACGCGAGGAAATATTCACGATCGCACCGCCGGTTCCGCCGTGGCGCGTAGACATGCGGCGCACTGCTTCGCGCGCGCAAAGGATCGCTCCCATCACGTTCACCGCCATTACCCGCGCGAGCGTGCTTGCGCTCACCAATTCCACTCGAGCAAACCCGCCGGTAATGGCGGCGTTATTGACCAGAGCCTTGATCGGCCCCAGTTCGCGCTCGGCCGTTTCAAAGAGCCGCATGATATCCTCTTCGCGGGCAACATCGCCTTGAATCGGACAAGCGCGCCCGCCGGCTGCAACAATCTGGCCGGCAATCGCACCGGCTTCGGCCTTCCCGGTTGCAAAATTGACCGCCACCGAATATCCGCGCTCACCGGCCAGCTTGGCCACGGCCGCTCCAATACCGCGGCTCCCACCCGTGACAATGACCGTGCCGTTGCTTGTCTGCGGTCTCACAAAGTCGAACCTTCCCTGAGATCAATGTAGCAAAAACCTCTTCTCCAGTCCGTTCAGTGGGACTGCTGACGTTCGTAACCTGCTTCCCCTGGGCGCCTGTCCTAGAATCTCCAAATAGTCATGCGCGAATACCTCCACTCCCTCTTCGATGAGCTGGGGTTCGACAAACCCTGGAAGCCGGTTTCGCAACCGGCGCTGTGGGCCTGGCTCGTCTTTTATGCCGCGTTCCTGGTCTACGCCTTCTCCGCGCATGGAGGATTTCTTTTCATCGACAGTGCGAACCTCGTTGTCCACGAAGGCGGCCACAACCTGTTTCGATGGTTTGGGCCCACGCTTTGCCTCTGGGGAGGCACGCTGTTGCAGTGGCTGGTCCCGTTTCTTCTGGCCGTGTACTTCTTCACGCAACGCCAGACCGCGGGCTTCGTCTTCTGCCTGTTTTTCTTCTTCGAAAACTGGCTCTATACCGCGACCTACATGGCCGACGCGCGAGCCATGGTGCTGCCTCTGGTTACCACCGGCGATTCCGAGTTTGCCGAGCACGACTTCCACGCCATCTTCTCAAGCCTCGGCGTTTTGGACTACGACACGAAGATCGCGATGACGGTCCGCCTCCTTGGCTGGTGCGGAATGATCGCCGTAGTAATTTGGTTCGCACGCCAAAAGCCCGGTCGCAAAGGCTCAAGCCCGCTTCAAGCGCCAGACGAAGAGACGGCCAAATTCGAACAGTTTCTTTCCAGAGATTCCATTCGGCGATAAAGGTCACTCGTCTCCCGCGGAGCCCAGACTTGGGATTTGAGGCCCGGTTCGTGGATGAACCTCGCATTTTTCGCGCCGGAAGCTACGCTTGCATCTTCTGCCTGCAATGCCTACAATTAAGTGCATGCAATACACCATCCGCAAAGTGCCCGGTAGTGTGGACGAAGCCCTTCGCAGGGCCGCCCGCGAGCGGGGCAAAAGCCTCAATGAGGTGGCCATCGAAGCCCTGGCCCGGGGCGCCGGGGTTAGCGGGCAACCCGATCGGCAACGCGATCTCGCCGACATTGCAGGCACCTGGCGCAAAGATCCCGCTTTCGACAGTGCCATGGCTGCGCAGGACACCATTGACGAGGAGATGTGGCGGTGAGGCTGGTGCTCGATACGAACCGCTATACCGACCTGTGCCGGGGCAACGCGTCCGTCCTCGAAACGGTCGAGCTCTCCGATGAAGTCTGGTTACCCTTCATCGTGCTGGGAGAATTGCGGGCTGGATTCGCTGTGGGCAGTCAAGGACCACGAAACGAGGCTGTCCTGCGGCGCTTTCTGATGAAGCCCGGCGTCGCCGTGCTCTATGCCGATGAGCAGACTACGCACCACTACGGTGCCGTGTACCGGCAACTGCGCAAACAAGGTACTCCCATCCCAACCAACGACATGTGGATCGCGGCCCTCGTCCTGCAGCATTCGCTTGTCCTCTGTGCCCGCGATGCGCACTTCGACGTGCTCCCGCAGTTGCCGCGCGTGTAGCCCATGCCTCCGTCGTAACCCGATTTGTCGGGAGCACGTTATTTTCGAAAGTGATGGCTGATTGCTTCCGCCTGCACCCGCGTCACGACCGCCGACAACGCAGAGGTGTCCGCCTGCTTCACCGCCTGCACGCTGCCAAAGTGTTCGAGAAGACGCCGAGTCGTGCTTTCGCCTACACCCGGGATCTCCAACAACTCGGTCGAACGATCCCGCATCTGCCGGCGTTTGCGATGGAAGGTCACGGCGAAGCGGTGCGCTTCATCGCGAATGAGCTGAATCAGGTGCAGCACCGGCGAATGATGATCGAGCGCAATCGGATCTCTTTCCTGCCCGTAGACATACAGAATTTCCTCGCGCTTGGCAATCGCGGCGAGCGGCTGATTGATGATCTCCAGCGACTCCAATGCCTCGGCTGCCGCGTGCAGTTGCCCGAGTCCGCCATCGATCAGCACCAGGCTCGGCATCGTCTTCTCTTCTTGTTGCAGTCGCCTGTAGCGCCGCGTAACTACCTCGCGCATGGAAGCGAAATCGTCCACGCCTTCGACCGTGCGGATGATGAACTTGCGGTAATCCGATTTCTTCATCTTCCCGTCTTCCCATACCACCATCGAGGCCACGGTCTCCGCCCCTTGAATGTGTGAGATGTCGAAGCATTCGATGCGCTTGGGCAATTCTGGCAGGCTGAGAACTTCCCGAAGTTCTTCCTGAATCGCTTTGGCGTTAGGTTTCAGCACCCGAAACCGCTGATCGTAGGATTGCTTGGCGTTGGTGCCGGCAAGGTCGATGAGTGCGCGCTTGTCCCCGCGTTGCGGAACCAAAATGTGGACTCTTGTCGCCCGGGCGCCCTCGCCCGCGATTTGCTCCGAAAGCACGTCCTCCAAGGTTTCGCGATCTTCGAAATCCACGGGAACGTATAAATTTCGCGGCACGTAGGGCTGGCCAATGTAGAGTTGCTTCAGCAACGCGGAAAAGAACTCGCCGGGCAAAAAATCCTGTAAGACTCTTCCCACGTTTTCTGTTCCCACATCAGCTGCGGCAAGCTCGGCATCGACGGGCGCTCCAAACTCCGGCAGATCTTCCCAGAAGAATTCACGGCGGTCGAGCACGCGACCGCCGCGCATGTGAAACAGATTCACCGCCAGCATGCCATTTTCATAGTGATAGCCGAAGACGTCGGCATCGTCGCCCTCGGCTGCGGCAATGCGCTGCCGTTCCTGCAACTGCTCCACGGTCGAAATCAAGTCGCGGTATCGGGCTGCGCGTTCGTACTCTTCGGCCGCTGCAGCCTGCTCCATGCGCTGATGCAGCGAACGGCTCAGGTCGGTGGGCCGGCCTTCCAGAAACAACTTCACGTCGCGCACCGCCTCCTGGTAGGCGTCAGGTGTGGTCAAGTCCTTTACGCACGGGCCCAGACAGCGCTTGATGTAATACTGCAGGCAAGGGCGCGGATGAAAACGCGTCAGGTCCACTTTGCACGACGGAATCATGAAATTGCGGTGAATCAGATCGACTATGCGGTACGCCAGGTTGGCAGGGAAGTAGGGACCGTAGTAAACGCTTCCATCCTTGCGCAGGCGGCGCGTCACGTAAACCCGCGGCCAGCGTTCGCCCAGCGTGAGCTTCACATAAGGATAAGTCTTGTCATCGCGCAGCAGGATGTTGAAACGCGGCTGGCGCTGCTTGATCAGATGATTCTCCAGCGCCAGGGCCTCTTTGTTATTGCCGACTACAATGTAATCGACATCGCTGGCTTCCCGTACCAGCGTCCCAGTTTTCGAGTCCTCCCAGCGGCCCTCGTGAAAATAGCTGGCCACGCGGCTGCGCAGGTTCTTCGCTTTGCCCACGTAGATGACTTCGCCCTCGGCGTTCTTGTAGAGATACACGCCGGGTTCGGTGGGGATGGTGCGGATTTTCTCAAGAAGATCCATTGCCGGACAATCTATTCTTATTTTATTCGATAGTGAGCTTCAGAGCCTTCGCTGCCCCTACAAGAGATCCGTTGCCTCATCGACCGGCGTCAAGACGATATCCTCAAGCCACCTGCCTGTTGCGCTGATTCCCAGCCTCCACCGTATAAAATTTCCATAACCCATGTGGGCTTTGCGTTACTCCGGGACTCATAATTTCCGCCCATTCCTGCTGCTATACCCGCAAACAGTTGAAAACGTATATACTTATATGGAAAGCTGCCACTATGAAAAACTGGCACGTCCCGTGCACAGGTAGCTGTGGCATTTGCAAGCGTTAAGAATTTCCCAGGGCCTGCAAGACATTAGAATTCCGCGCGCGGAGAACCCGATCGCGCTGAGACAAGAAATCCAAGGAGCCTATTCCAATGACCCGCACTTCGTTAACAATCTTCCTGGCGGCCAGCATGGTGGCGTCGGTCGGCTGTGCCAGCAAGAACTACGTGAAGGACCAGACCACGCCGCTGATCAACAAAACCAATGAACTGGATGACATGACGGCGAAGAACACCAAGGACATCAAGGACGTCGATGCCCGCGCCCAGGCTGGCATCCAGGCCGTGAATGCCAAGACGGCGGATGTCGAACAGAAAGCTCAGGCCGCCGGCCAGTCTGCGGCCTCGGCTCAACAAACAGCTGACGCCGCCAACACCCGCGTGGGCGTGCTCACCAACGAGGTGGCCAACCTGGATAACTATCGCCCAGTGGCCGAAACCTCGGTGAAGTTTGGCTTCAACAAAGACAACCTCACGCCCAAAGCCAAGGAGGCTCTTGACCAGTTAGCCGGGAGCATTGCGAGCACCAAGGGTTATATCATCGCGTTGGAGGGTAGCACGGATTCTGTCGGTCCCGCAGGCTACAACTACGATCTAAGCCAGCGGCGTGCCGATTCGGTGATCCAGTATCTGGCGTCCAAGTACAACGTACCGGCACATAAGATCTATGTGATCGGGCTGGGTAAGGACAAGCCGCTCGAGTCCAATAAGACCAGAGCGGGCCGCGCCGACAATCGCCGCGTGGATGTCCGCCTGATGACCAACACCGTCGGCGACACGACCCAGCCAGCCACCACGGCCGGTCAGAATAATCCGTCGTCACTGTAGCCGGAACGGACAAGTTTCCCTCCTCCCCGGAGGACTTCGCCAAACAGGCCGCTCAAATCCTCCCCCTGAGCGGCCTGCCTTTTTAGCTCCGGGCTGACAGCCCACACAATCCTAATCGTCTTGTCTTTGAAAAAATCCGGGTGACCTCGGTAAAATAGAAGCTATGCGACGTTGGTTGTGGTTGGGTGTGTTGTTGGGGTGCAGTGGAATGCTGTGCGCGCAACAGGATTCGGCCCAATCTCCGCCGCCCTCATCATCTTCTTCTCAGAGATCGAATCAAGGCGCTTCTTCCGGGAGTTCGGGTCCTGCCGCTCCCAAGCAGACGCTCCCACCCAACATGGCGCCCCCGCGCTCCGATAGTGTGCAGGTTGACGATCTGGGCCCGGCCGTTGGTCAGAGTTCCAGCAAGGACACGCAGATTGATTTGAGTCCGCCGGCAGGCGATGCCAAAGCTCACCCGCAGAGTTCGTCGGCCGTGGCCGATGCGGAGGCCGCCGCCTTGGGTGCCGGTGGGATCAGCGAGGTCCACGTCTGGAATCCGCACAAGGCCGCGGAAGACATCGAAGTCGGCGACTTCTATTACAGGCGCGGGGACTACCGCGGCGCCGAGGACCGCTACCGCGAGGCGCTGCTCTATAAGAACAACGATGCCGCGGCCACCATCAAGCTGGCCGTGTGTCTGGAAAAGATGGGAATCTTCGACGATGCCCGCGCCGAGTTCGAGAGCTATTTGAAGATTCTGCCGCACGGCCCAAAGGCCAAGGAAGCGGAGAAGGCGATTGCCCGGCTGAAAGCGGAGACCACGGGTGTGAAACTGCCACAGTAGCTCGGCCGCCGGGATCATGGTTTGCGGCGGACGCCACCAGGAACACCCGAGGATTTTTGCTACGCGCGATGTCCCCGCTTGGCAGCGGCCGATTTCACCTTGGCATCAGGTTCACCAAGGCTCACCTTGCTGTGGATCGCTTCTCCCAGAATCAGGCTCGTTGGCCATTTCGGCCCGGAGTAAGCCTTGCCTCTCGAGCCGGCCGCTTGCTTAACGATCGCTTCGACCGCGTCCAGACAGGCGTGGAACATTTGGGTGCGCAGTGCCCCGGCCACTCCCCCTCGGATCAGGAGCATGGCCGTGCCATGCAGCAGCGACCACAGCGCGAGCATCAAACGAGTGGGTTCGCCGTGATATCCCCCCAGGCGCTGCTTCAAGCGCGCGCGCATAAGGTTGAAGGAGGGCCAGGGTTCGTGCAGGGACGGAGGATGGGCGAAACCGTCGAACAGAACTTCGTATGCGTGGCGATGCTCCAGCGCAAACTCCAGATAACGCTGGCAGGCTTGCGTGAGCGTTCGGGTGGGCTTGAGCGCGGCGTACAGTTCGTTGCGAGTCTGCATGCGCAGCGCGCGCAGAATGTCGTCGCGGTCCTGGTAACGCTCGTAAAGCGTTGGGGTGGTAGTGCCCGCCGCCCTGGCAACGGCGCGCATCGTGAGAGCTTTTTCGCCGCCCCGGGTCCACAGCCGGCAGGCGGCGTCAAGAATGCGTTGTTCAAGTTGAGGATCCGCTTGTCTAGGCAACGCCCCGCCTCCATACGCCGCAATCGCGACGGTTTAATTACTTTGACCATGTACAACTAACATTGTATAATCATCCACTACGCCGGGTCACCAGTGTTACTCGGCGGGCCGCGTCCCTGCCGGACGCCGCTAAGGGTTGTCGGTTCACAGCCCTCCCCAGTCAGAAAAGCTCCGGCAGGCGCACCTGATCGACAATCCAAATTGAGGAGTTGTAGATGTTAAGTGATGAATCCAGCAAACCGGCGGGAATTGCCCGCTTAATCTCCGACCTCCGCGCCGCAAAAATAGAACTGCTCAGCGCGCAGTGCGCCACCGACCGCCTCCGGCTGCAGTACTCCGCCGCGGACATTATTTCCTTTGGGGAACGCCCGATGCTGAAAGGCGCCATCGCCTCCGCCAGCGCCGTGTGCCGCTTCTTCTCCTCCCTCGAGAGCCAACTCCGGCAGGCTGAACAACAAGAGTGAACCCCACCGCGGGTTCTGCTGTTCGCGCCGCAACCCTCCCCAGCGTCTTCCAGCCTATTTCTCCACGCGAAGGAACGCGCCGGTCGTGGCGTTGATGACAACCGTCAGCTTCGCGGTTGCGCGCGAAGGCCCGTAGATGACATACCAGACAAGTTCATTTCCGCTGCGGCTCCACTCGCAGACGCAGATCACGGGCGTGGCCGGATCTTTTTCCAGTAACTTGTCGCCGCCGTGTTTCTGCGCCTCGGCAAAGGCCTGGTCGGAGTCCACCTTCAGGAAAGACACGTCAAAGACCTGCGTCGAGGCGTTGTTGGGGTTATACACGTCTTCGGTGCCGGGCGAGATACCTCGCGAGGGAGCGTCCGGGGAGTTGCTGCCCGACCAGACGAACGGCTTCACCCCGCGCCGCATGGCCGAGGCAAAGCTGGCTTGCCAGATTGCCGACTTGCCTCCCTGTCCATTGCCGTCGCTTGCCGGTGTGGATTCGATGCGGAATGGCTTTACATCCGCAGCGTAGTTGCGCGCCGCGATAAACAGCTTTTGAAAGGCAGCTCGTCCCGTCAGCAATTCCGGAGGCTTGGGTCCCGGCTTGGTTTCCGGCGGTTTTTCTTTATTCGATTCACAGCCCGCCAGCAGCGCAAGAATCAGCAGCAGGGCGCCGGTGAAGATCCGTATGGTTGCGGTGTGCCGGTCACGAAGGACCGTTCTCCGCTTCGTAAATTCCGCCGCTTCTTCAACCGCGGCGGCAAGCTCAGCGGCCTCTGTAGGAGTGAAGTCCCGCATCTTCATGGCGGCCTTCCTGTTATAACTGTGTTTTAATTACGCGCAACATTCTACCTGAAGCGCGCGGAAAGGCGGGAAGCGTGCCAATGGATCGCCGGCTCGAAGAGTTGGGGCAGGCGCTGAACTCCGCCATGCAAGGTTTCTCGACCAGCCAATTGAGCTGGCATCCCGCCGGTAAGTGGTGCGCTGCGGAAGTGCTCGAACATCTCTATCTTACCTACACCGGAACCATCAAAGGATTCGAGAGGGTAATGCAGGCGGGCCGGCCGCTGGCGAAGCCGGCGTCAATCGCACAGCGCTTGCGCACTTTCCTGGTGGTGGAATTCGGCTATTTTCCCGCCGGGCGCAAGGCGCCTGCGAATACTCTTCCCAAAGGCTTGCCGCCGGAAAAGGTGCGCAACGAGATCGGGGCGAAGATTGCAGCAATGGATGCCATCCTCGCGCAGTGCGAAGCCCGCTTCGGCCGCGGCGCCAAGCTTCTCGACCACCCGGTTCTAGGCCCCTTAACCGCCACCCAGTGGAGAAAATTTCATCTGGTCCACGGGCGCCATCACCAGCAACAGCTTTCGCGCCTGCGAGTGCTCCTGCCTGCCGCTGCTGATTCTCATCGCAGCGAATGAACCGGCAGCTTGCTCCTGTCGTTGCGACGGGGTCGACTCTACCGGCGTTTCTAATCCTCGCGCATGGCCGCCGGAACCCCCGCCTTGCGGGCTTCTTCCTGCAGGTCTTCGAGCTTTTGTTTGGCGTCGTCAACCGCTTTCTGCTTGTCGGCGATCTTCTGCTTGTAGTCCGCGTCTTCCTTGTCCCACTGGGCTGAGTTGCGCAGCCGGTTGCCCACGTCGCCGTACATGGCCGCCGCGCGAAGCTGGTATTCGCGCTGCAGCACGTCCAGTTCGCGGCTGGCCAGGTCAATCTGATCCTTTTGTCCTTTCAGCTTATCCTGCCAGTCTTTCCAGGCGGCCTGCTTCTTGGCCTGGTCGTCTTCAGGGGAAGCGGCAGCCGCAGCTGGGGCGCTGCCGGCATTTGCCACCGGCTGCTCCCCGACCACGGATATCTTGTCATCCGTGGGAAGGTTGTCATTGTCGAAAACTTTGGGCTTGGTCTTAGTCGTGGTGACCGGCTCTTTGCGCAGCTTGCGCGCATAGTCCCCCAGAGACGATTGATCCGGCGTTTGCGCTTGGTTCTGTGCCGGAGTCTGCGCCTGCGTCTGCGCCGGAGTCTGTGCTCCCGCCCAGGAACCCAGAGTCGTAGACAATGCTAACGCCAACCCGGTATATGTGATGCGCCTCATAAGTTTACCCTCTACTTTGCATTTCACCACTGCATCGGAACTGATCCATCGTGCGGGCCAGCCCCTTGAACTCGCAATGCGATCTTCGAATCTGCCTTCAAACCTCGCGGCCAGCTGCGCCGACACGAGCCGCCGTAGCTGCCGGGGTGCGTTTGGCCGCCAGAAATCCTCCAATATGCCGATCGAGACGAGCCGCCTCGTTGGCGATGTCGGCGGCCAGTTGCGGAGCCAGTTCCGGATCGCGGTTCCGCGCCAACTGCTGCGCATATCCTGCGATTGTGGTTAGAGAGGTGCGCAGCTCCAGCGCCATCTCCGCGGAAATTTCGCCCTGCAGTTGCTCCTGGTGGCGCATCCGGTCGAACTCGCTGCGGTCGCTGATCAGGCAGGCTGCTCCCAGCAGGCCCCCATCGACCGCCGGCACCGGCGACACCGTGACCGCGATGCGAAACTTCCGCCCCGCGGGCGTGGCGTAATCGGCCTCTACTTGCCGGCGCTTGCTACCCTCGCGCAGCACGGCATGGATCTCGTCGCTCAGCCGTCCCGCTGCCCCAGGCCCAGCCCCATAAATGGCCGCAGCTTCCGGCAGGCAGATGCTGGCCTCGCGAAAAACCTCCTCCGCGCTCATGCCCGAGGGAGAACGGAAGCCCAGAATTTCCTTAGCCGCGGGATTGGCTTGTTTCACCAGTCCGCTGCCGTCAAACACCAGCACCCCGGAGGAAAGATTCGAGAGCACGGCCTGGCTGAAATTTTCTGTGGTCCGGGCCCGGCGCTGCTCCGCCAGCGTCTGCACCTGTAACTCGTGTTTCTGCTGCTTCAGTTGCTGGATCACGGTGTTGTAAACATGCAGGGGCAGCGCTTGCAACTTGCGCGAGCTGGTCGAATCGAAATCGGTCTCGGCGGCAATGCTTCGCCGCAAGCTGCGCATCAGCCACAGCGCCAATGCAAAGGCGCCGCCCGCCGCCACCAGCACCAGCGCTGCGCGCACCAACAGCGGATTGCCCAACAGGCCTACCACCATAACCTCCCATACCAGCTCAAGAACTGGTTGCCCACGAACAACGCCAGCAGAGCCATGCTTCCCAGGAAAACCCCGAACGGCATTTGATAGTGGCGGTAGACCATCTGCGCCGACTGCCATCCCCGCCGCCGCGCCGCCTGCCGGTTGCCCAGCCGGCGCGTGAAGCGGTGCGTACGCTTCATCCACACCACCAGCACAGTCGTAAGGCCAAACAGCGAGCCCGCCAGCGAAGCCGCGAAGATCGTCAAGATGGTGAGCTTGATGCCCAGAAATGCGCCCACCATCGCCATCAGCTTCACATCTCCAAAGCCCATGCCTTCCATCCCCCGCCAGCGCAGGTAAACCGCGCCCGCGCCGTAGATGAACGATGCCCCCACGGCTGCGCCCAGCAGGGAATCAAGCGGAGAAAGCAGGCGTGCGCCCAGCGCCGCGCTGGCCGGCAGGTTCAGCACCGTCGGCAAAAACTGCGAGGCCAGATCGTGCACCGGAACCAGCAAGCTGAACAGCAGGCCCAGCGCCAGCCCGGGAAGCGTCAGCTTGTCAGGCAGCAGCTTGGTCTCCGCGTCGGTAAAGATCAGACCGAGCAGAAGAAATCCGAAGACGCAGTATTTCAAGGTAGCCACGGTGAGTCCGGAATACGCATAGCAGCCAAGAAACAGGGAGCCGGTCAGCGCCTCGACAAACAGGTAGCGCGGCGAAATCCTGGTTTTGCAGTGGCGGCAGCGCCCGCCCAGCAGCAACCAGCTGATCACTGGCAAGTTGTCGTAAAAAGCAATTGGCCGCTGGCAGCGCGGGCACGCCGAGCGCGGCGTCACCACCGACAAACCCAGCGGCAGGCGATAGATACACACATTCAGAAAGCTGCCGAAGGCCAGCCCCAGAAAAAAAATCGCCGCTGCGTAATATGGGTCCACGAATTCTCTCGCCCTTGTTCCCGAAGCTGCGCTTGTTTCCCAAGCGCACATCTTCCCGAGAACGCTGATATCCCTGGTTCTTCAGTGGATTATAAGGCGGTCAAGCCCACCGGACTAAGGTACTGAAGTCACTGGCCGACCGGCCAATGGGTTGTCAATCCAGCAGCCACGTCTCGTTAGCGGCAGCTGCTCTGCATTCTGCTCACGGCAGCGCAAAGCGCAACAAATCCCCTTCCAGAGCGATCGCGGAAGCCGAGAAAGCCGGCATCCGTCCCTCCCATAAACTCCAGCTCCGGGGGATCAGGCGGGTTTCAGGCCTGGGAGTCCGCACCCAGCTTTCCCCAATCTGCTCCCGCAGGAATACGGAAAAGGCGCCGCCGCTCATGCTTTCACTGGGATGCGTACTCCACTCGAATAGACTGGCCTGCAGACTTTCGCTGATGGATTCCCGCGGTTCCATACAGAAAATCCACTCATGCCGCGCCAGATCCAGATAATGATTCTCTCTGACCCGGCCATCCGCCGCCACCATGCGCGCCCCATATTCGCGCGCGATGCGTCGCGTTCCGTCCCCGGAGTCATGGTCCACAATCAGAAGTTCGGCGCAGGGAAGCAGCATTTCGAGCGCCCGCGCCAGGCGTAGCCCATCGTTCATGGTATGCAGCAGCGCCGTGATTGGAGGCATGGTCTGAACGCTCACCGTGCTTCCAGAGTGTACGACGAAGCCTATCCCCGCCGCGACTACCAAGGCAACGACTACTAAGGCACGACATCCATCCTCAGTCTGCCCTGAGCGAGCGCAGTGCGCCGAAATGCACCCCACCAACGCTTCTAGTGAATGAATTTGTAGTCGACAATCGAGGCGGCCAGCAGGCCGTTGCCATCTTGGGTATCTTTATCCTGGGTTTCTTTACCCTGTTTGTTTCTCGAGCGGATCACCCGGCCCTGGCACAGCACATTCCGGTTCTTCTGCCCGGAGATTTCTTCCGGCATCTCAAACACCATCTCGATCAACGCATTCGCCGGCAGTTGCTGGGGCCCGCGAAACAGCAGTCCGGTCTGGCTGAGGTTTTCGATTGTGCCCTCATGCCACGTGCTGGTGCTATTTACGCGATAGCGCAGCGCCACGTCGAGCTTCAGGCGGCGCGCCCGCGGCGTCCACGAGGGCCGCTTCTCCCGCGCATGACTGCGCCGTACCACGCTATCCGGCTTGGCATGCTCCACCCGCTGCGTCCGCCGCATGGTCGCCCAGTCATACTTGTACTCGGCCGCACACAACAGGCAAACTTGATAGTAGTCTCCGTCGGCGCGCCGCCGCGGCCACGAGAACTCATGCGAACAGCGCCCCAGCATAAGAACATCCATGATGTTTTGCGGCATGATGGTTACTTCCGGACCTGTGCCCAGCGCCCTTGGACCTCATCATCTCCCGCAGCGCGTTTCTTGGGTAGGTTACTTTCGTGTCGGGCACCGCGTGCACCAGAAATAAATCGCATTGCTCCATGCACTTACGCTGTGGAAAGTTTTCCAGCCGCAGCCCGGCGCGGTTACTCGCACCCCCCTCCCGTCCAAACCAGCCTTCAAACGTGGGTCTAAACGCGGGTCTAAAAGTGTATGATCGCGGCATGCAAAACCCCTCTCCACCCGACCTTACCGCGTTCCTCCTGGCCGGTGGCCAGAGCACGCGCATGGGCGTGGACAAGGCTTTTGTCGGCTTTGCTGGCCGCACCCTGCTGGCCCGCGCTCTCAGCCTGGCTCACTCCATCACTACTCAGGTGCGCATCGTGGGAAGCCCCGCGAAGTTTGCCGCATTTGCCCCGGTGGTCGAAGATATCTACCACGGCCGCGGACCCCTGGGCGGAATTCATGCTGCCCTGCGGTCCTCGCTCACCGATCTCAATCTAATCCTGGCTGTGGACACGCCATTCGTGTCGCCCGAGTTTCTACAATATTTGGTCAGCCAGGCGCGGGCCGCACCCCAGGCGGCCGTGGTGGTTCCGCGCAGTGCCGGCGGTTGGCAACCGTTGTGTGCCGTTTACCGCCGGAATTTTGCCGAAGCCGCGGAGACCGCTCTCCCCGCCGGACAAAACCGCATCGACCGGCTGTTCGACCTGGTTCGCGCTCGCATCATCGAGCAAGCCGAACTGGAAGACGCCGGCTTTTCCTCCGCCATCTTCCGCAACCTGAATACGCCCGAGGAACTGGAGGCCGTGTCGCCCAACGTCTGACCGCCGTTGATTTAATATTTTCCAGGGTCAACCCATGCCCGATACCGCGCACCCCTACATCGAGTTCCGCGAGGTCTCCAAGGCCTTCGGTGACAACGTTGTGCTCGATCGCGTCAGCTTCCACGTCATGCCCGGCGAAACCGTCTGCATCCTCGGTCGCAGCGGTGTCGGCAAATCGGTTTCCCTCCAGCTTCTCATGGGCTTTCTCAAGGCCGATTCCGGCCGCGTTATCGTTGCCGGCGAAGACATCACCGACTTTTCCGAAGACCAGCTCGAAGCCGTCCGCAAGAAGGTCACCATGGTCTTTCAAAATGGAGCGCTGTTCGATTCCCTCACCGTCGGCGAGAACGTCGCCTTCCCTCTGCGCGAGACCTCGGAACTCTCCGAAGAACAAATCTACGAGATCGTCGACGGATTGCTCAAAATGGTCGGCGTGCAGGAAATGCGCGACCTGTTGCCTTCCGATCTCTCGACCGGCATGAAGCGCTCCGTCGCCATCGCCCGCGCCCTGGCCGCCCGCCCCGAATGCGTTCTCTACGACGAGCCCACCACCATGGTCGACCCTTTAATGGCCCAGTTGCTCGGCGACCTCATCAAGCGCCTCAAGCTGCAACTCAACCTCACCAGCATCGTCGTTACCCACGACATGCGCCTGGCCCAGAAGCTGGCCGACCGCGTCGTCTTCCTCTACGAAGCCAAGGCCATTTTCTTCGGCACCTACGCCGAAATGGAAAAATCCACCGAGCCCATCGTCCAGGAATTCCTCACCCTCGACGAGCTGAAAATAGAAGCGGAACCATGCGCATGACACGGCGTTGCTCGTTGCATCCCTCAGAAACTTGAATTCGTCGTCGTGTTCCACGAGAACTTAGCCCCCGACTGCGGGTCCGTGAACGAGATCTTGGCAAAAGTGAATGACACTTGTTCGGTTGGAAGATCATGCATTACGTCACCCACCAATTGATAACTGGAAATAGTCACATCGCTCAGCGTGACCGTAAACACTTCTTCCTTGTTGGTGTTTTGGACTACGGTAACCGAGGTGAAGCTTTTCCCAGTAGCCAGAGCCCCGAACAGAGCCGGACTGCACGCGTCTGCGTTCTTCGTGATGTTCAAACTGCTGAGGCTTGCCTTGCCGGCGCCCGCACCAGTGCCGCTACTCGCCTGGGTTCCGCCGAAGCTCCACATCTGCGCCGGAAACGCACCCGACCCGGCTGCAGTGGTGCAACTCAAACCGTCCACCGTCACCGTGATGGTCACCTTAGCGCCAAAACCACCCCCCGGCGGGAACGTTGAGTCTGGCGCCGGCGCGTTCTGCGCCAGCGCTGGCATTGCCAGCAGCAGTGTGGCAATCGCAAACAAACTGGTTCTGATCTTGGTTCTGGTCATGGTCAATCTCCAAAGTTGGATTTTCTTTCGCCCGAGGCTTTATTCGTCGGCCGGCGGAATGCTCCGCTGACGATTGCACAGTTTGTTTCAAATCGGGATTCGCAGCTAGTTACCGAGGGCCAAACCCGTTGGGCCGAAGGTGGGGGGCTTGGGAGGGCGGCTGGCCCACCTTACGTTTTTTCCTGACGGTACCACGACCGAGATTTCCGCACCCTGCCAGGTTTGGGAACCTCGGACCTACATCTCTCTTAAAGGAAAACGCTTGCGCTTGAGATCGCCAGCGGTACGTGACGAATGACCCCGCAGGCGAGGTCCTCAGTCAGTGCCGTGCCGGCCCCCGGAACATGCCATGGCACTCACTGACAGCCCGGTTTCTACTTTTTGGGCTCGAATCCGCGGCCAACCCGGAACACGTGGCCATCGGGATGTCGAAGGTGCATCTCGCGAACGTTCCACGGCATATCGGTCGGCGGAAATGTGACCTCCAGCCCGGCGGCGACGCAATGCTTGTGCATCTCGTCCACGTCGTCCACCCACACCGACATCCAGACGCCCTTGTCGCCCTTTTCGTCTCCGTCCTGCTGAAACGTGGTGGTGTTGGCGCCGCGTCCACGCCCTCCCTGCGCCCCCTGACAAAGGAAGATGCAAGCGTCCTTACCCGACCCAACCGCGCCAAACGTCGGAGGCATTCCCCACTCCCACAACTTCTTCCATCCCCACTTCTCAAACCACGCCACCGTGCTGCCGATGTCGGAGACGTTCAATATCGGAGTCAAACTTTTGGCTTCCATGATCGAAAAAGGATACCACCCACCCGACCAAGGCCTCAGCCCCACTGTTGCAAATCCCCCTTTCACTCCCTGGCCCAGTAACCGGGGGTTTTGAGCGCTCGCGCCTGTTTGTGTCAAGAACCCGGGAGCGAACGCTCCGTGTTTGAATCGAGGGTTGCGCTCATCATCAGTTTGCTCAGGCAACAATGTGTACTGGGACGCGGGCCGGCGAAACCATCGTTGATCGCCCCGGCGTGGCGCCTTGACTTGCACAAGCTACTCGCTGGTGTAGTTGATCTCCATCCGTCGCACCTGAAAGCTGGAAACGTACAAGACCAGCAAGGCTACGGCCACGATGCCCAGGATTGCGACCGGCGTTGAGACTGGGTCAGGGTTGGACACCAGCAGGGCCATCAGCGGCGGCGCGCCCGGAGGGGTCGGCATTGCCACCGGGCACAGAGATTTCAAATAGTAGATCACGCTGAATTTTTTCAGCAGCGCGGGCAGAAACGGATTCGCCGCCTCCCAGACCAGCATCGCCGCTGCCGGCAGAATCGGATTGCGGAATAGCATTCCCGCCGCCAGGAAGAAGGCGCCGTAACCCAGGCAGGCCAGCGCGGTGACTCCCAGATATGCGGCCCCCTGCGCGAGACCGTGATTGTGATAAAAGTAAAGTTCCCGTACCGCCGGACTGAATTGCCAGTTAAAGACGACAATCTGTAGCAACTCGCTGGTCACGAAGATCGTGCAGGTGGCCAGCAATCCCGCGAGAAATTTCCCCACCATCAGCACGTCGCGGCGAATCGGAGCGAGAAAATAAAAATGCAGACTCTTGTCGAGAATCTCCCCGCGAAACAGATTCATGAAAATTCCCAGGCAGCCGAAGAAGATCGCGAGGCGAAGATAGAAGAACTGGAACACACCAGCGAAAACGATGGAATCCTCGGGCAAGCTATACCCGTGGCTGATGTTGATGCTGACAGCTTTTCCATCCTCGAAATTCACCGACAGGATGTCAGTGCCATCGGAGTATCGGTAGTTTTCGCGAGGAACCTCCGTGAAAGCAGCCCGCCCGTGAGTTCTGGCCCGTGCCCCCTGGCCTTGCCTGGTCAACGTAGCGGCGAGAACCACCACGTTCCGGTTGTCCGGGAGAGTCAGGCTTTGCACGGTCTTGGCCGGGTTGAGAGTAAAAGTGTATCCGTAAAGGTAGAACGGACGGTCGTCTCGCGAGCCGCTGCTGGTATTGCGATAAGGCATCACCACCGCCAGAGACTCACCGGGTTGCTCGCCCGAATTCGCGCTGCAACTGCACCAGTCACTGAAGTTCTGCGTGAACGTGCTGTTGGAGCCGTCGGTATAGGTTACGGTGATGTTCTGATTTAATATCGGCCCTTCGACGCCAGTAGCCAGCAATTGCAATGTCGCGAATTGGCCGACAGGCAGGTTGATCGCCCGGCCATCGCCGTAGGTTGCATTCGGTTGATTCGGCGGCCCGAAGTTGAACTGCACACCGTCGAGAATCCGATTCGGGGTCAGCAGATTCGACGAAATCGCAAAACCTCCGCCATCCAAACCGTCGTTGTTGGGCGTCCCGTCGGTGTAGATGCCGTTCAGGTTGTACGCCGCCGACAGGTTCACCGGAGTACCCATGCCGCCAAGACCAGTAACGGCCGTCGTGATGCGAATCGGCTCTCGCTGGTTCCAGTGGGAGCGCACCGGTGGCTTCCCCAGCAGCGCAATCACTTCGTCGCGCGTCATGCCGGTTTTCACCGCGCTCAGATCCTTGTAACTCAATGGCTTCGTGGTCTGACTTGCCATTTCCCGGTTTTGCTCCTGCTCCCGCGAATAGATGACGGCTTGCGCAACGAAGAGCGCCAGCGGTAACAGCGCCAGAACGTAGATCCAAAGGCCGCGACGGGCAAGGAACGTCTTCCTGATTTCAAGACCGATGACTGCCCTCACCTGCGCCCACCAGAGCTTCGTCATCGCGGAGCCTCGTCGTTGCCGATCAGGTATTCGTAGACGGAATTCACGTCGTCGTCGGCTGGCGCGACGGATTCGATCTGAACCCCGTTGAGCGCAATGTGGTTCAGCGCGAGGTAAAACCGGTCCGCGTCTTTCGTTTTGATCAACAACCCGTGCTCGTCGTCGTGAATGCGGACTTCGATCGCGTGCCCCGACTCCATCATCTTCGAGGCCAGATCGCGCGGCCGGTCACAGCGGATGAGAATCTGCGCGGGATGCTCATGGATTTCGTCGCGCACGCTGTGAATCGCACCCTCCGCCACAATATATCCGTTGCTCAGCAGGATCACTTGATCCGAAAGTGCATCGACTTCGTGAAGAATGTGGCTGGAAATAATTACGTAACGACCCTCAGCTGCGGCCTCGCGAAACAGCGCGATCATCTCGGCGCGGGCCAGCGGATCGAGGCCGTTCATGGGCTCATCGAGCACCAGAACGCGCGGATTGTGACATAAAGCCTGCGCCAGCCGGATGCGCTGCCGCATCCCCTTACTGTAGCCGGCAACGTTGCGGGTCGCCGCTTCCGCGAGGTTCACGCGCTCAATGGCGCGGCAGGCCAGCTGTTCCGCGGTCTGCGAGTCGAGCCCGGCAAGCCGAAGATACGAAGAAACAAATTGAAATCCCGTCAGGCCCTTGGGGAAGGAATCGAACTGCGAACTGTAGCCCACGATCTTGAAAAGCTTTTCGGGCTCGCCCGGGTCGCACCCGAGGACGTGGATTTGTCCACGCGTGGGCCGAACCAGACCGGTCATAAGATTCATCAAAGTAGTTTTGCCCGAGCCGTTGGGGCCCACCAGGCTGGTCACTCCCCGGGGAATCGAAAGATTCACGCGATTCACCCCGAGGATTTCGCCGTAAAACTTCGAAACATCCTCGAAGACGATGCGGCCGTTGTTGGTCCCGTCGATCACTTCACCACCTCATACGCCCGCACCCGCCGCACCAGCAGCGCCAGGCAGATCGCACAATAAATGAGCAGCGCGATCCACGCTTCCGGCGGCGTTATAGAACCTTCCATGTTGACCCGAAATAGAGAAGTCCAGACCGTTCCCATCAGATAAACGATATTCAGGAAATGTCCTGACTGGGTGCGCAGCACGGCGTTCACGGCTTGAGCCAGGCCGGCTCCGAAGAACATCACGCCCAGCAGGAGCGCCCCAGCCACGACCCTCCATTTGACCCACGCCGACAGCGCCATGGCGAGCAGCGATAGCACCGTAATCCAGATCAACGAGGAGAGGACCATGCTCCCCGCGATCCACAGATGATTCCAGGTCCAGCCCGCGCCAGCCAGGCTCGACTGCACCGCGAACAAAACGAGGCCGGGAATCCAGGTAATCTCCGAGAGGACGATCGCCAGTACTGACGCCTTGCCGAGGATGTACTCCGCGCGGGAGAGCGGGCGGCAGAGATAGAGAGGCAACGCACCATTCGCGAGGTCCGGCGAAATCAGTCCCGGCCCGGTGAAAGCGGTGAGAACAAACCCCAGCACTCCCTGCACTTCGATGAAAGATAGGAAAAACTTATTGTCGATATTGACCAACGCACTGCCCACTCCGCCCAGTCTCCCAAGGAACGACAAATTGTTGGCCGCGTAGATGATGAGCAGGCACGCCAGGGGATAGAAAAAGCAAAGGACGAAGAGTGCAGTCTGCAGCTTCGACTGAAAAAGTTTTCGCCGGGAATAGCGAAACAGTACCAGGCTCCGTGACCAGGCGGGAGTCAGCCGGCCGGAGTAGGACGTATAGGTGCGTCTGTAGACGGCCATCTCAGCTCCCTATCCTCAGCTCCCCATCGCTTTCAGGAAAATGTCTTCCAGTGTGTCGCGGCGAAAATTAAGCCGCCGGATCCGAACCTCTCGTTCCGCGGCGATCCGATAAATGTCGCGAATCTGGATTCCATCTGCCAGAATCATTTTCAGCCGGTTGGCCGTCACGGCGCACTCACAGCCAAGCTTCTCGATCGCCTCGGTGAAGTCGCCGTTGGCTCCGTAGGTTTCCAGTTCCAGGAATCTCTTATTGGCCTTGCGCTCTTCCTCGAGGTTCGAGTAGTGCGCCACCCGCCCGCGGTTCAGGATCAGCACTTCGTCGCAAGTGTCCTCGACATCGCGCAGCAGGTGCGAGCACTGCACGATCTGTAACTGCCGGCTGTCGCGGATGTCGCTGATCATGCGGATCATGCGCTGCCGGGCTGAGGGGTCGAGGCCATTGGTCGGTTCGTCGAGAATCAGCAGCTTGGGCCCGTGGGCGATCGCCTGCGCCAGTTTCGCCAACTGCTTCATGCCCAGCGAATAAGTGCCCAGTTTGCGATAGCGGGCCTCGGCCAGCCCCACCCAGAACAAAGCTTCATGGGCGCGTTCGAGCGCCGCGGAAGCAGGCAGGCCGCACAGTTCCGCCATCATCTGCACGAATGAAACTGCGCTCATCTTCGAGATGAACGCATCGTTCTCAGGCATGTATCCGACCAGGCTGCGAATGCGCCGCGTCTCCGTTCGGATGTCCGATCCCAACACGCGCGCAGATCCGGCCGACGGCTTGTAGAAGCCCAGGAGCGTATTGATCAGCGTGGACTTGCCGGCGCCGTTCGGACCGAGTAATCCGATCGAGCGGCCACGCAGCGAACAGGTCAAGTCCTTCAGGATGTCGCGCTTGCCAAACCGCACCGAGAGGCCCTGCAGTTCGATGACCGGCATTGGCGGAGCAGCAGTGGTCGGCTGGCTGGTGGCGTCTGCTGCTCCGGATTGGATGGCTGTGCTCATTCACTACTGAATCAGAGGACCGGGTCGAGAGAATTATGTCGAACTACTGGGTCGAACCTGGCGGCGAAGCCGGATGCTTCGTCACCGTGACCGCGCCTAGAAACATTTGCGTGGGGATCGGGCCGCCCTGCCCCAGCGTCATCAGCGTGCCGAGGTCGAAGCCCATGAAGCCGCTGTTGCTTGCCACCACGATCCGGTCTGGTTCGCCATAAGCATAGATCAAACCGGGCGCGGTGTTGGCCTGCAGCGTGCTGATCGACTGTTGCTGCTGCAGCGTAAGTCTGCCGACGGCCTTGATCTCGTCCACCAGCGGTCCCACAACCGGACCGATGTTGTGATAGAAAATCCCCGAGAAATTCGTGTGCCCGTCGCTGGGCAGAAGCGCCTGAAAGGTTTGCGAATGAGTCAGACTATCGTCATTCTGGCGGTCTTGAATCGCACGCGACAGAGTGCTGATATCCGGCCCCGCGATCAGGTAACTGTCGACGTAGGTGTAATCGATTTCCATATTCGGCCGCTCCGAGTTATGCAGCGTGTAGTAGAGCTGCGAGCCGACCTGCCGCTCTCCCAGCTGGAGCCAGCCTTGGGACGTGTTCGCCTCCCGGTTGAAATTGTCGACCAGCTTGCCGATGGTCGATTGCAGAGTCGCAGGATCGTACACTTCAAGAATGATCTTCCATCGCGGAGTCGGCAGCACCGGACCATCGAACGCGAAAGTCACTTCGCCGCCGAGAGGCGCAGCGATGTCATCGAGCACGCTCACACCGGTCTTGGTTTCGAACTGCGACAGCTCCTGCTGGAAGTTCTGGTCTTGGCTGCCGATCATCTGGAACAGCTCTTCCACAATGCTCTTCGGATTCTTGATGACCACCGAACTCACCATGCTCGCGTCGGGCGAAACGAACTCCAAACCGCCCATGGAAGCCGGTGCAGCCAGCCACGAGGCAACTCCTCGCCGCTCGGAGGCGAACGTCAGCACCGCCTGATTTTCCGTCTCGCCTCCGGCTTCGCGGCGTTCCAACGTCAGATAGCGCACGTCCCCAATTCCCGGCGGCAGCTGCTGGTTGCTTCCATCATGTACGTGTTGGGCGACAATTTGTTCCATGTCCGCGCAGAAAAGCCAGCCCGCCCCCTGCTCATAGGCTTGCAGCACCTGCTGGTAGAGCGCGGTCTCGGTGAAATGGCTCGCGGCAGATTCCTGCATCCTCGCCACGGTGCGCCGCAGTTCCGCGACATCCGGACTCGCCACCAGCACCCCGTTATTCACATAAACCAGAAACCGATGATTCGCCGACTGCGGCACCGCCGATAGATCGTGGACAATCTGCAACGAGCCTGGCGCAGGCCCGGTGCCGCTGTAACTGTTCATCTCGCCTTGCAGAAAATCTTCCAGCCCCGGCTGCCGAACCCGCGCAAGCATGACGGGCGAGCTGTAAGTCGTGCCCTCTTTCGGCACTGCGAATACGATTTCGTCTCCCAGATAGCTGCTGAAAGTTCTCAGCTGATCCATCAGGTCGGTAAGTTTCGGACCTTTTCCCCGTTCCTGTTCATTCCACCAGTTGCGCAGCGCCGGGCTTTGCTGCAGCCGGTCCTGGAAAAGTTGGCTGGCTTCGCCCAGCGTCGCCGCCAGGTTGGGAATCGCGGCATAGACCGCCGTGTTGTCGGGAACGTAGGGCAGCAGGTCGGAGGTGTAGCGCAACCCGGGTCCCGGAATCGCCTCAAACTGTTTCTGCAGCAGGGCAAAGTCTCCCAGCAGCGCCAGATACTTCGCCGAATTGCGGCTCCATGCAATCTCATTCTGGATGGGAACCTTTGACACGCTGGAACTGGAAGTCTGTTCGTCGCCCGCGCGCAGGTCGGTGGTCCGATCGCCGGTCGATACGCGAACCACGCCTTCGATCACCGCCACGCGAGAACCTTTGGTCCCGTGGTTAACCGAAAAAATTGTCCCCTTTACCGAAACCAGGCAGTCGTCGGTGGCCACATAAAGCCGGCCCCTGCGCTGCTTCGCCGCCTGAACGATGATGTGGCCGCCATCCAGACGGATCGTCGTCCCCTTCCATTCGCGGGACACCGAAAGATCGGAGCGCTCGCCCATTTCCACCAGTGATCCATCCAGCAGACGAACTACCGCGTCCGAACCTTTCGCCGTGCGGATCTCATCCCCGTTCCTGATCTGATAACCCGCCGGAATCAGACGCACCTGATCGTCAATGACGGCATACAACGAACCATCCACATTCTGCACCGAGCCACGGACCACGTGCTGGCCCCCCCAAAAACCGTTCCACAGAGCGAGCGTCGCAACCCCTGCAATCAGCACCGCCGCCGCGCCCATCGCCCAGCGCCACACCGGGAAACCATTGCCCGCCCTTTTCGTTTGCCATGCCGGCCGAGGCTCGATCTGCGTTTCACCCAGGCGCGCCTGCTCCACCGCATGGCGGCACGCGACACACTGGTGCACGTGATCTTGAAAAAGCAGCCGGCGAGCCTCCGGCAGATTCTTCTCCAGATACGCGGGAATAAGCGTCTGGAAATCCTCGCAACTCCGCAGCCTTTGCGCGCTGAACTGGGCAGCCGGCGTTGCAGAGATCGAACTCCATACGCGGTCGCTGGCCTGCTCGACCACACGGTCGTCGATCGCTTCGATGCGAATTTCAGAGAGTAGCCGGTCGAATTTATGATCGCTCATGATCTGTCTCCTAAGTATGGACGAAGATCTTTGCGCAGCTGCAGGCGGGTGCGATGTACGATCACCGCGACGCGGACCTGCGAAATGCCCAGTGCTTGCGCTATCTGCCGATTGCTGAGCCCTTCGAGGAAGCGCAGCGCGAACACTTCCGCCTGCATGGGTTTCAACCGCGCGATGGCTCGACTCAACGCTCCCCGGAGCCCGGAAACATCCACGTGCATGGGGGCGGTCGGCATCAATCCCGAAGATTCTTCCGGCAGCGGAACCGTCTGGCCGCCCTGCCGCGACCGGACCACATCCAGCGCCGCGTTGATCGCCGCGCGCCGCAGATAACTGTCCGGATTCTCAAGCCGCTCGGCGTTTCCGCCCCGCCTCAGCATCCGCAGAAACACCGTCTGCAGCACGTCTTCCGCGTCCCCCGCATTTCCGGTAATCCGGTAGGCCGTGCGGAAGACCAGGCCGTGGTGGGCCCGGAAAACTTGCTCGAGTTCATCTGGAATCGCGATTGTCGCTTCCTCTTGTACGCTGAGCAGGTTACGCCTCCTCACTTCGGTTTCGTAGGTAAAGACGGCAGAGCCCGCGTTTTATTACACTCGCGCAAAGATTTAAGTCGTCGGTGGTGGACCTGGCTTTGCTTACGCCAGATTTCCCTAAAAGTTGCCCGAACACGGTCGATTGGCATTGCAAGCTCCTGGACCCGGTGCAATGCCTGCCCGGCGGAGCCAATCGATACTGCAAAGCTAAAGAAGGAATCCACGGGCTTGATTCCATAGCCAGCCCGAAATTCGTGAATGCTCGATTCGGACAATCCCACCCCCAAGTCGAAAATGCCACCAAATGACTGAGAGCACAAACGGTTATCCTGCCCGATGACTGGAATCATTGCTCTAGTGGTCGCTTGGGGGAATCCATTCAGAATTCAGAGCGCCAGCGGCGTTCGTTGCCGCGGCAATTCAGTGGAGCAGGTGGGAAGCCATGTCGTGGGCACTTCCGAATCCCTGACGCGCCACGATATTGCGGGTAAGTTTGGTTACTGCTGCCGCCGAGCGGCTCCTACAAGAGTGCGAGTAGGTGGGGCAGTTGTCGTTAAATCCCGAGTACGCTCAAAACCCCTTAATGAGCGAAATCGCCTGTCCTCAATAGTTATCCTAGTGGGCTGCCGTCGCGGATGTGGCGGGCCGCCGCCAGCGCTAGTTATGCCGAGCGCCGGCGGGACCATCCGACTTCCTCACCGCAACGAGGCCATATCGATTACGAAACGGTATTTCACATCGTTCTTCAGCAAACGATCATAGGCCTGATTGATCTGCTGCATCCCGATCATCTCGATGTCAGCGGTGACGTTGTGCTCTCCACAGAAGTCAAGCATCTCCTGGGTTTCACGAATGCCGCCGATGATCGAGCCTGAGATGTTTCTACGGCCAAAAAGTAAGCCGAACACGTCAAGAGGCAAAGGTTCTGCGGGAGCGCCTACCAGCCCCAGCGTTCCGTCTCGCTTCAGTAGGTTGATGCAAGGGTTGATATTGTGTTGGGCGGGAACCGTGTCGAGGATGAAATGAAACGTGCCGGCATGTTTCTGCATCTCGGCGTCGTTCTTGGAATTTACAACCTCGTGTGCTCCCAACCGGATTGCGTCGGCGGTTTTATTGGCGCTAGTGGTGAAAACAACGACATTCGCGCCGAACGCCGCCGCCAGTTTGACGCCCATATGGCCGAGTCCGCCCAGGCCCACGATGCCGACCTTCTGTCCCGCTCGAATCTTGGCGCGACGCAGCGGAGCATACGTCGTAATCCCGGCACAGAGTAGCGGGGCAGCCCCGGCGAGGTTTAAATTTCCCGGCACGTGCAGCACGAAATCTTCATCCACGACAACACTTTGCGAATAGCCGCCATACGTGACTCCTCCCAGATGCTTATCCGGCATGTTGTAGGTGAGCACAGGCATGCTCGCGCAATACTGTTCCTCACCTTCGAGGCAGCTTTCGCACGTACGGTCCGAGTCAACCATGCAGCCGACGCCCGCCAGATCGCCCTCTTTAAATTTGGTGACTGCGGTGCCCTTTTCCACCACGCGTCCGACGATCTCGTGGCCGGGCACGCAGGGATAAGCAGTTGGAATCGAATTGGCAAAATCGTTATGGGCGAAATGCACATCGGTGTGACAGACACCACAGTAGAGAATCTCAATCTGAACATCTTTAGGCTGCGGCGTGCGCCGCGGAATGGTGATCGCTGCGATGTCTGACGTCGGACTCTGCGCCGCATATGCTTTTGCTGTGTAGGTATGTGGTGACGGCGGTTCGCCGGGAGTTGGTATCGCTTGCAATGCGCTCATGGGCCCTCCTTGTTTGCGATCCGGAATCGTCCGAATTGTACGCCTCGGAAGCAAGAATGTTCAGGCAGCCGATTAGGGCAACGAGTCCAAGAACTGGATTGAAAGCACCCCAAGTTAATGAAGATGAATACGTCGCAGTGTAATCCAACATCAACTGCTGCAACATCCCGAGTTCACTCACCGACCGAGTTCGGCTTTGTCCGCTTCTCGTTAGAGATGATGCCGCCTCACGTCTGAGATCAACCGAACGTGGTGGCCCTTGCCAATTTCTCGCTTCTTTGCGAGAAGTGGGGCTCTTCGGCATTAGGCGGCTTAGACCTGCCATACGCCTTTGATCTGCTCGGAAGTTCACCCGCTCCCAAATATTTCCACAGCCCCTGTGTGACATCTGACCTTGTGCCCGCCGTAAAATTGCGCAATCATAGTCGAGGCCGTGACAGTCAAGTGAACCTTGATGGTCGCGCCCCTAAGTCCTTTGTTTTGCCGATTTTAGTATCTAAGTCCTTTAGGCTCCGGATTTTGCCGGGATTTTATTGCTAACCCGATGATTCCACTAGACCCAGGGGGGAGGGGGGTATCGAGAAGAAGCCTCGATGCCCATGCCAGGAATACAAGGCCCAACCAGCTTCCGGAGATTTATTTTGCACCAGGAATCCACAGCACGCTGCTCCTCAAACTAAACACTTGAACACTCATACTCCCGACTGGCTAACCGTCCTCAATCGCGAAGTCGTCGCCTGCACTCGCTGTCCGCGCCTCGTGGCCTACCGCGAGCAGGTGGCTCGCGAGAAGCGCCGCGCTTACCGTGACTGCGTGTACTGGGGCAAGCCCGTGCCCGGCTTCGGCGATCCCGCCGCGCGCGTGCTCATCATGGGCCTCGCTCCCGGCGCGCACGGCTCCAACCGCACTGGACGGCCCTTCACCGGCGATGCTTCGGGCAAGTTCATGTTCCCGGTGCTCTATGAAACCGGATTCGCCAGCCAGCCAACCGCCACGGACCGCAACGATGGCCTCACCTTGAAAGGTCTCTACATCACTGCCGCCGTGCGCTGCGCTCCGCCCGCCAATAAGCCCACGCCGCAGGAGCTGGCCAACTGCTCGCATTTTCTCGATCGCGAGATCGCGGGATTAGAGAACGTGAAGGTCGTGGTCGCCCTGGGCAAGATCGGCTTCGACGCTTATCTCAACTATCGCAAGCGTCGCGGCCTGCTCCAGAGCCGGAAGCCGTATCTCTTCAAACACGGCGCCAGTTACCGGTTGCCCGATGGTAAGGTGTTACTGGCCTCCTACCATCCTTCCAATCAGAACACCCAGACCGGCAAGCTCACGCGGGCAATGTTTGTGAAGATATTTAAGCAGGCGGCAAGACTTGCCGATGAATAAGTTGAGGCGCCGCCGGAGCCGGATCGTTGTACCTTGCCCCATCCGTTGGGGTCACAATCGCGAAACCGGGGTCACGAGCCGGGGCGGCGCCGTTTGCTTCGCTTACGCGACCGGGGGCGCGGATCAACCGGGCGCTGCGAGCCCGGCGACTATTCAACCGGCTGCTCACTCAGTAAGTTGCGTAAACTTCCGCCGAGTTGCCTTCGTCGGCCGCGACGCTGTGTGGGACGCGTATGAGCTTGACGAACCGCACCGGCGGAGACTGGAAGCATCCACCTCCTTCGCCACTGGCCAGGCCGTGCCAGTGCTTCCCGTCGATGGAGTACCGGAAGGGATACGTCGCGAAAGCGTCGTTGCACAGCGTCACGGTTCTGGGGTTGTGCAGGTCGAGCACGGCAGATTCATCTGCGGGGGAATCCGCCGCAATCTTTATCACCCAGAAGCCAGTCGCCTGTTCCTTGGAACTGGTTTGTGCCGTGACCGCAATGATCAGCAACGCCGCGGCTGTCAGCAAGAACAGCAAGAATCGTGTCATGTTGCTTCTCCTTGTCATGGAAACCAAATGCAGTCGCCAACGGGCTCAGCGCGCCGGCTGGATTTTGGGGGCAAGCACCGCACCGCAGCGCGACCACATGCCCTACTTCAACTTCGTCACCGTCACTTCAAGCTGGAACTGGCTCTCGGAGTTGGGATCGTCGACGCTGCCGATAACAATCGGTTTCCCCAGGACCACAACCGTGCTTCCTTCGATTTTGATCTCGCGAATCACGGGTGCCCTCGGGACATTGTGTTCGTGTTCCCGTTCGATATCGATGTTGCTTACCTCGCTGTTGACCCTGAGCTCGAGTTGTCCATCCCCACGCTGGTTCATCTCGGACGTGATGTTAGTCCCAACGTCTATGTACTGATATTGGGAGCATGGATTGGAATTGTCAGGACCGTTCGAGCCGGTGCAAACGGGTACACGCGTGCTGATCTTGACGTCGCGGCTTTGCCCTGGAACGTTCAAGTTGATCGAGTAACGCCTGCTGTTGACCTTTTTGCCGTTCTCCAGTTCGTTGAAGGAAAAATCAAGGCGATACGCTTCTACCGGTTTCGGAGCCGGCTCTGCCTTGGAGGCTGTGTCTTGCGCTTGCGAGGGTTTCGAGCCGGAGCACAAAGTCATGACCGCCGCCAAAAGCCACACCACCATCGCTTTTCGCATAAATGTCACCTCATCTTTCCTGTTGACGTTGCTCGGTTGCGTTCGTTCCGGAGGGTTGATCTTTGCCGAAGTCTTCCATTTCCTTTTCGGATTCCGCCTGCGCCTTCGCGATCAAAATCGCTTCCTTCGGGAACTGCTGAACGTAGCGAACCAGCAGTTTCTCCTGTTCGCTCAACGGCCGTGGCGAGGGAAACTGATCGAGCCTGGGCCCGGAAGCCAAGACAATTTCAGAACGCCGAATGCGGCGCCTCGCAGGTTTCTTCATCGCCAACGGCGCAGAAGGATGCAGCGCAGAAGGATGACTCGGACTGCTCACTTCATTCGCCGCAAGGCGCGTCGCCGTCTGTTCGTCGCTTTGCGCAGACGTTGCCGGACGTTGCCCCGTTACGACGAGGTTTGGTTTTCCCGATCTCGAAGCGAGCAAAATGGCTGCCACAATCACCACGCCCGCAGCCACGCCCAGAGCCGGCCGGCGCCACCAGGCTCGGGCGGAAGCATGCTCCCGCTCGGCGCGCAGATTGGCCAGAATGCGCTCCTCGATTCCGGCTCTCGGCTCGCCTGCCGCAAAGTTTGCCAGCGCAGCATCGAGTTCCTGCTCGAGCTTGCCGCCATCCCAGGCTTGCCGGTCTGCGAGCCGCTGTTCGTTTTCGTGATTCATAATTTCTTCCGCCCCTGTTTTCTTTCCCCCGGTTCCGCCAGCTTCTCCTTCAAAAGCTGGCGCGCGCGAAACACTCGCGAGCGCACCGCCGCTTCGCTGATGCCCACGGTCGCAGCCACTTCCCGCGGCGACATTTCTTCGATTGCCGACAAGATCAACGGCTGGCGCAGCTTTTCCGGCAGCGCCGCAATCAGTCGTTCCAGCCGCGCGCCCACTTGCAGGCCATGCATCGCCTCATCCGCCGGAGCGTCCGCGGATGGCGCTTCTGCGGCTCGCCGCTCCGCATCTTCGAGCGCAATCTCCCGTTTGCGGCCGCGTTGCTTGCTCCGGTCGACGGCCACTCGCCACGCGATCCGCGCCAGCCAGGTCTTGGGATCTTCTACTGCGCCCAGCTTGCGGCTGTAGCGCAGCACGCGGAGAAACGTTTCCTGCGCAGCATCCTCGGCATCGGGATGGTTTCTGAGTGCTGCATACGCGATGCGGTAAACCAACCCCGAATGTCGCCGCACAAGATCTTCGAGCACATCCTCACGGCCGCACTCGTGATCGCGGTCTTGACTGCGCGGCACCGTTACTGCCTCGCTCAGCACTGCCTCTCCCGCCACCAATTGCTTGACCTCAATCATGAAGACCGCCGGAATGTCCGGTTTGTTCAGGTATTTCTTTGGGAGAACGCTTGTCGAGATGCACCTTGCAAGGTCCGTCGACTCTCGAGCGTCAGTGTAACCCTTCGCCGAACCGCAGGTTCCTCCACTCCCACTTGCGCGTCCCTTCGGGAACGGCAAGCGCAGTCCGGGAATGACAGTTTATGCTAAGCCGCGTTACCTCTGACAGGCTCTAGAAGCCCACCATCACCGGTTCCGGCTCCAGGCGAATGCCAAAAAGTTCTTCCACGCGATGCTGGATCTGTTCTTTCAGGGCGAGAACGTCGGCGGCCGTGGCTCCGCCGCGATTGACAATGGCCAGCGCGTGCCGGCTGGAAATGCCGACGCGCCCAAAACCAAATCCTTTGGCGAAGCCGGAGCGCTCCACCAGCCAGGCCGCGGAAACTTTCTTGCGGGTCGCGAGCGCGGGATAGCTGGGCACGATTAATCCTCGCGCCGCAGCCCGTCTTTTCAAATCCTCATGCTGCTCTTCGGAGAGCACGGGATTCTTGAAAAACGAACCCGCGCTCTGGCAATCCGGATCGCCGGGAATTATGAGCATGCCCTTGCGGGCGCGGATGTGGCGCACGGCTTCGCGAGTCTCGGCGAGATTGGGCGGGGTTTCGCGGCCCTCGAAGTGCCGTTTGAGATCGGCGTAGGTGAGGCGCGGGCTGCCCTCGGGTGTAAGCCCGTAGGTGACGCGGAGCACGATGAAGCGCCCGCGCTCGCTGGTGTTGAAGATGCTGGAGCGGTAGCCGAATCCGCAGGCTTCCGGGCAGAGCTCGCGGACCTGATTCTCTTTCAGGTCGAAAACCTGCACCGAGCGAATCGTCTCGGATACTTCCTGCCCATAGGCGCCAACGTTCTGCACCGGCGTGCCGCCTACGCGGCCGGGAATGCCGCTCAGGCACTCGACCCCGGCGCAGCGCGCCATCACGGTGTGGGAGACGAATCTGTCCCAGGATTCGCCCGCGCCCACATCGAAAAGAACTTTGCCGGGTTCGTCTGGTGCGCCGCGTTGCTCGATGCCTTGAATCGTGATTTTTACTGCCAGGCCCGGCCAGCCAGCGTCGGCAATCAACAGGTTGCTGCCGCCGCCCAGAATGAACAGAGGCAGATCGCGCGAGCGCGCGAAGGCAACCGCCTCTTGCACCTGGCCGGCATTCGCGACCTCGGCGAAATACTTCGCCGCGCCTCCAATTTTAATGGTGGTTAACGGCGCCAGCGGAATGTTTGGAAGCACGAGCACGAATCATTTTTAAATATACACACGGCGCCATGCAGGCGCACCGGCGCGTGACTTGCCGCGGTACAATCGCGACACCAAAAAGGAACACCGAACCGCCAACCAGCGACTGCCCACTGCCAACTGCTTTACAATCTCCTCGTGCCCGTGCTCCACAATCTTCGCGTCACGCTCGAAATGATCAAGTGGGAGCACTCCATCTTCGCTCTCCCGTTTGCACTTTGCGGGGCCATGCTCGCCGCCTCCGGCCTTCCCACCGCCCACCAACTTTTGTGGATCGTGGTCGCCATGCTCGCCGCCCGCTCGGCCGCCATGGCCTTCAATCGCCTGGCCGACGCCGCCATCGATGCCGCTAATCCCCGCACTCGCGCCCGCGCGCTTCCTGCCGGCCATCTCTCCCGCGCCTTCGTCGCCACTTTCGTGATCGTTTCCTGCGCCATCTTCATTCTCGCCGCCGGCCAACTGAATCGCCTCACGCTGTGGCTCTCACCCGTCGCCCTCGCCGTCCTGCTGCTTTACTCCTACACCAAACGCTTCACCCGCTGGTCGCATCTGGTGCTTGGGTTCGCTCTCGGCATCGCGCCCGCCGCCGCCTGGATCGCGGTTCGCGGCTCTCTCGACCCTCGCATCCTTATTCTTACGGCCGCCGTAACCTTCTGGGTAGCCGGCTTCGACATCCTTTACGCCTGCCAGGATTTCCAGTTCGACCGCGAGGCTGGGCTTCATTCCATTCCTCGCCACCTCGGCATCCGCCGCGCTCTCTGGATCGCCCGCGCCTTCCACGCCATCATGTTGCTGCTGCTGATCGCGCTGGTCCCCGCCTTCGCTTTGGGGACGCTCGCACTGCTCGGCGTCGGCGCCGTCATGCTGCTGCTGCTGTACGAACATTCCCTGGTTAAGCCCGGCGATCTTTCCCAGCTCAACGCCGCCTTTTTTACCATGAACGGCGTCATCTCAGTGGTCTTCGCGCTCTTCGTAGCCGCGGACCTGCTGCTGCGAAAGTAAGCGCGAAGCACGAATCACGTAGGGATCGCCGCCTCGTGAACCTGCCCTGAGCGAAGCAAAAGCCGCAGCAAGCTCTTGGGAAACACTCGACCAGCGTTATGTTTTGAAGGTTGCGGCTCCCAGCCGTGCCGAGGAACCTCGGCAAAATTAACCGCGGCTTGAGCCGCTGACCCTGCGCAGGAGTACACTATTTCCCGCGCCATCAAATACACACAAAGGCAAAAGATGACAGAGCGAACCGCAATCTCCATCGCAATCGTACTCATGCTTCTCTCGGCGTTATGCTCGCCGCTCCCGGCCCAAAGCCAGGCTGCCGCTTCTTCTTCCACCACTCCCGCGCTTCTGCCCGGCTTGGATACGCACCTGATCGACCCCAGCGCCGACCCCTGCGTCGATTTCTTCCAATACGCTTGCGGCAACTTCAACAAGTTGTATCCCATCCCCAAGGATCGCTCGTCATACGGCAGCGGCGCGATACTCGCCGAGTATACCGAGGGCGTGCTGCATACCCTGCTCGAGACTGCCGCTGCCGGGGGCGACAAACGCACTCCCAACGAACAGAAAATTGGCGACTTCTACGCTGCCTGCACCGCCAGCAATGCGATCGACCAGCGCGGCTTGACGCCGCTGCAACCCGAACTCGCCCGCATCGCGGCCTTGAAAAGCAAAGATGAATTGCCCGAACTGCTCGCCCACTACCAGATGATCAACGACGGGGCGTGGTTCAACTTCGGCGAACAGCAGGACTTCAAAGACGCCCGCAAGCAGATCGCGGCCGTCGATCAAGGCGGCCTGGGCCTGCCCGAGCGCGATTATTATTTCCGCACCGGGGCAGTCGCCGAGAAGACGCGCGCGCAATATGTGCAGCACGTCGCCAACATGCTCAAACTCATAGGCGAGCCTGAGGCCACGGCGGCTTCCGATGCGCACAAGATCATGCAACTGGAAACCGCTCTGGCCAAGGTTTCCATGGATATCACTTCGCAGCGCGATCCCAATAACGTCTACCATCTCATGCCGGTCTCGCAACTTGCCGCCCTGGCTCCGGCAATCGATTGGAACCGCTTTCTCAAAGCCACCGGGGTTCCGCCGGTTTCCGAGTTGAACGTCACCAATCCGGATTTCTTCAAGGGCATGAATGCTCTGCTGGTTTCCACCGACATGGAAACCCTGAAGACGTACCTGCGCTGGCAATTGATCCACGCCACCGAGGGCCTGGTTCTGCCCCAGGCGTTCGACGACGAAAAGTTTGATTTCTACCGCCACAAGCTGGGCGGGCAACCCGAACAGCGCGCCCGCTGGAAGCGCTGCGTGCAAGCCACCGACGGAGCCTTGGGCGAGGCCGTCGGGCAGGTCTACGTCGCCCAGGAATTTCCCCCCTCCAGCAAGCAGGCGACGGTTCAGATGGTGCATGACATCGAGGCCGCCATGGATCAGGACCTCGACTCGCTCACCTGGATGAGCCCGGCCACCAAAGTCCGGGCTAAACAGAAACTGCACGCCGTGGCCGACAAGATTGGCTATCCCGATCACTGGCGCGATTATTCCAAGCTCATCATCGTTCGCGGCGATGCTTTCGGCAACGCGCAGCGCGCGGTGGAGTTTGAAAATCGCCGCGAGCTGGCCAAGATCGGACAGCCGGTCGATCGCGGAGAGTGGGGCATGAGCCCGCCCACCATCAACGCCTACTACAACCCCAGCATGAACGACATCAATTTCCCCGCCGGCATTCTCCAATCCCCGTTCTACGACCCGCAAGCCACCGACGCCGAGAACTACGGCCACATCGGCGGCATCGTGGGACATGAACTGACCCACGGCTTTGACGACGAAGGCCGGCAGTTTGACGCCGACGGCAATCTTGACGATTGGTGGACTCCGGAGGACGCCCGCAAGTTTAAGGAGATGACGGATTGCGAGGTGAAGGAGTACGGCAACTTTGTCGCGGTGGACGATGTAAAAGTAAATGGCCGACTCACTCTCGGTGAGAACACCGCCGACAACGGCGGGCTGCGCCTGGCCTACATCGCGTTCCTTGCCGATGCCAAGCGCAAGAGCATCGACCTCAGCAAAAAGCAGGATGGTTACACTCCGCTGCAGCAGTTCTTCCTCGGCCACGCGCAGAACTGGTGCGGCAGCACGCGTCCCCAACAGGTGCGCCTGCAGGTGCAGACCGATCCTCATTCCCCCCGTCAATTCCGGGTCAACGGCGTGGTGCAAAACATGCCGGAATTTGGCCAGGCCTTCGGGTGCAAGACCGGCCAGCCCATGATGCCGGCCAACGCCTGCCACGTCTGGTAGCTTACGTCCTGGGAAGGGAACGCGTGCGGCTGGAGAAGTCAAACGAAGAGCTGTCCGCAATCGGCCGGTCCGCGTGGAAGTATTTGCGGTAGGCGGCGATCCAGTCGCTCGAAATATCGTGCTGCGCGGTCGCCAGATCCACATCCCCGCGGCACACCATGCGGTGCAGCCGATGCTCGAGTTGATCTTTTACGTGAGCGTTCCACACCGTGTCCTGATACGGTTCAGGCCAGAGATTGCGAATATCGGTTGCGCCCCCCAGCTCGGGAGTAATCAGGTAGTCCACTTCATAAGCATCGGGCCGGGGCGGAGTGACTCCATATTCCTCAAACACCTTGCGCTCCAGTGAAACCGGAACCACCGGAGCCGCTCTCTCCGCATCGGCTCGGCAGACTTGGTCGGCTGTGACCGGAACGGTCGCTCCCGGAGTCAGCTGCAGATTGGGTTCGTCCCAATGTGCCAGCGCTGCCGGCGTGGGTTGTGACCGCTGCCCGGGGTGCAGCCCGATGGCGAGCGCAACACACGCTGCCATCGCAGCCCCCGCCAGCACAGCCGTCTGGCGATGCCCGAACACAACGCCCCGTGCGGACCGCAACCATCCCTTCGAGCGTTCGCGCTCCGCCAGTTCTGCCAGCCGCGCTTTGAGCAGCGCGCGTGGTCCCGCTGCGGGCGGCAACTCCGCCCAAGTCTCGCGCTGCGTTTCGCCAAACTGGGCCAGCCTGCTCTCCAGATATTTCAATCGCATGCGGCAAGCCGCACAGCCATCCAGATGATCCCGGATCTGGCGGCTCGAAGCCGCAGAAATTTCCCCGCCGGCATACAGCAATAGCCGTTCGTCCGCCACATGAAGAGGTTGTTCCCTCATGGTCTAGCCTCCATCCGCCCGCCCCAGTTTCGCCAGCGACCGCGCCAGCGACGCCGCCACCGATCCCAGAGAAATCCCCAGCGCCTCGGCGATCTCACGGTAGCGCAAACCCTCCGCCCGCAGGCAAAGACAGGATTGCTCCTGCTCCGGCAGTGCACGCACCACGGCCAGCAATCGCCGCTGCCTTACTTTGCTCTGCAATTGTTCTTCCGGGTTTGGATTCCGGTCCGCCGATTGATCCGGCAAAGTCTCGTCAAATTCCACGTTCCGCCGCAACCGCATTTGGTTTGCCGCGCGCTGTTTCAAAGCCAGATTGCGCGCCACCCGAAACACCCAGCCGCGAAGATTCTGCCGTGATTTCCCCCGCTGCAAATGTTGAAACAATAAAAGAAACGATTCCTGAACGATCTCTTCTCCGTCGTGCACCGATAATCCCAAAGCCAGCAGATAGCGCAGCAGTCGCTCGCGCAGCTCTCCGAATAACTCCACCACCTCAACTTCAAGAGCGGAAGAAGCCTGCGAGCCGGCGTCAGCCGGCCGGGAGAGCGGCCAAGAGAGAGCGGAATCGGAAGAAAACGGCAAGCCCGGCACTTTCGCTTCAGGGATTCGGGGAGACCCCGAGCTTAGCACATCTCTTCGCTGCTATCCTCACTTTGCCGGTTACCAGAGCGCAAAAATAATCCCTGAACAAATCCCACCCGGAAAGAATGTTGGTTAGTGACCTTTCCCCATTCCGCTAGACCACAAAAGAAGAACAAACACAAGGCAGAGTACGAACGTAACCTCGGTAGAAACGCCGCTTCGCCGCAAACTGAAGAAGCGCCAGGCCGGGCCAGCGTGCCATCGCCGTAAACGGCGACTCATGCAACAAGCCATCCGCCATCTCGCCACTCTCCTGTTGCTCTCGCTCCCCGTGCTGGCGCAGAGCAACGCCGGAGAACTCCGCCTCAAAGTTACCGGTCCCGACGGTCTCCCCGTCTCCGCTTCCATCGAACTTTCCAGCGACGCCATCCAGTTCCACCGTTCTTTCTCCACCGACGATTCCGGCCAGCTCACCACCCGCAATCTTCCCTTCGGCCGCTACCGTCTTCACGTTCAGCGCGAATCCTTCTCTCCCTTCGACGGCCTCATCGAAATCCGTTCCGAATTGCCCACCGAATACGCCGTGAAGCTCAGCATCGCCTCCGTCAGCACCGCCGTCCAGGTCACTGCGCAAAACACTCTGCTCGATCCCGACCGCGCCGGCGCCTCCACGCACATCGATCAGCAGCAAATCGCCGACCGGCCCGCTTCTCTCCCCGGCCGCACCATGGCCGACCTGGTTAACTCCCAGCCCGGGTGGCTCTACGAGGGCAACGCCGTCCTCCATCCCCGCGGCTCCGAATATCAAACCCAATTCGTGGTCGACGGCATCCCTCTCACCGACAATCGTTCTCCCAGCTTCGGCCCCGAAATCGAAGCCGATGACGTCGACTCGCTCACCATCTACACCGCCGGCATCCCCGCCGAGTACGGACGCAAAATGGGCGGCGTGGTCGAAGTCAACACGCTGCGCGATACCCAGCAGGCCAACGGTGCCCTTCACGGCGATGTCATTCTCTACGGCGGCAGCTTCGATACCGCCGGCGCCTTCACCCGCCTGCAGGATAGTTTCGGCAAGAACACCCTCGCCCTCAGCGCCTCCGGCGACATGACCGCCCGTTATCTCAACCCTGTCGTCCCCCAGAACTTCACCAACCGCGGCACCATCGGCGACTTTTCTTTAAGCTATGAGCGCGACTTCACTCCCCAGGATCATCTCACTCTCAGCCTTCGCCATGAACTCGCCCGCTACGAAATTCCGAATGAACAAGTGCAGCAGGACCCGCAGCTCCTGGCCGAGCTCGGCCAGCCTGCGCCTCCGCCCGGCACTCCGCCTCAACTCCAGACCGCCGACAATTTCGAAACCATGGGTATCGCTTCCTATCAACATATTTTCTCGCCCAACGTTCTGCTCGATGTCCGCGGCATGGTTCGCGACAACTCCAACGACTTCTATTCCGACCCCTACTCCTGGCCCATCATCGTTTTCCAGCACAACGATTTCAAGGAAGGATATTTCAACAGCTCCATCTCCATTCACCACGGCCATCACGAATGGAAGGCCGGAATCGAATCCGACAACCTCTTCCTTCACGAAAATTACAGCGACCTCATCACCGCCAATCCCAATTACCAGGACTATCCCTTCGATCCCGGCACGGAGAGCCCGTTCGCGTTCGCCGGCTCCCGTCCCGACCTCGAGCAGGCCGCCTTCGTTCAGGATCTCATGCACCTCGGCAACTGGACCGTCAACGCCGGCCTGCGCTGGGACCACTACCAGCTCCTCCTCAACCAGAACGCCGTCAGCCCGCGCCTCGCCCTGTCCCGTTATTTTCCCGCGGCCAACTTGATCGTCCACTTCTCCTATGACCGCGTTTTTCAAACCCCGTCGTTCGAAAACATCCTGCTCTCCAGTTCCAGTCAGGTGCAATCCTTCGAACCCACCGTCCTCCGGCTGCCTGTGCAACCCTCACACGGCAACTACTTCGAATTCGGCGCCACCAAAAGCTTCTTCAGCCAGTTCCGCTTCGACGCCAATTACTTCCGCCGCTACGTCAACAATTATGCCGACGACGACCAGATCCTCAATACCAGCATCAGTTTCCCCATAGCTTTCCGCAAAGCCATCCTCTACGGCGCCGAAGCCAAGCTCGAGCTGCCGCACTGGAAGAGCTTCTCCAGCTTCCTCAGTTATTCCTACATCGTCGGCAACGCCTGGTTCCCCGTGACCGGCGGGCTCTTCGCCGGCTCCGACGCCGTCGACGCCACCACCCAGCTCACCGGACACTTCCCCGATTCACAGGACCAGCGCAACACCGCCCGGCTGCGCATTCGCTACCAGCTGATGAAGCGTTTGTGGATTGCCGGCGGCTGCGAGTATGGCAGTGGCCTGCCTTTCGATTTCGATGGCACCGCGCAGCAGGCGCTCGCCGAGTATGGACAAAAGGTCGTCGACCGCATCAACATCAATAGCGGACGCATCAAGCCCACGCTCGCCGTCGACGCTTCCCTGGGCGCGCAGCTCTACAAGACGGAAAAACTCGCGCTCAACTTTCAAGTCGACGGCGAAAACCTCAACAATCGTCTCAACATCATCGACTTCGGCGGCCTCTTCTCCGGCAACGCCATCGGTCCTCCCCGCAGCTACGCACTCCGCCTCGCCGCCACTTTCTAGATTTGCGCGGAATGGCACTCCGGGATCGGCTCCCCGTCCTCACACCACAAAATATTTCGCCCCCGGATGATGCACCACCAGTGCCGATGTGCTCTGCTCCGGCTCCAGCAAAAATCCCGAAGTCAGCCGCACTCCCACATTCTCCTCCGGCTTGAGCAGCACAAACAATTTTGTCTGATCCTCCAGGTTCGGGCATGCGGGATAGCCAAACGAATACCTCGACCCACGATACTTCTGATGAAACAAGTCCCGAATCGCCGGCGCATCCTCGCCCGCAATCCCCAGCTCCTCGCGCATCGTTTTATGATGCAGCTCCGCCAGCGCCTCTGCCGTTTCCACGCTCAGCCCGTGCAAATATAAATACTTCGTATACTCCCCACCCTCAAACAACTTCTGCGTCTCGACCGAAGCCTTGGCCCCAATCGTCACCAGCGAGAATCCAATCACATCCATCTTCCCGGAAGCCTTCGAAGCAAAAAAATCAGAGATACAAAGCCGCCTGCCCTCTCTCTGCCGAGGAAAAGTAAACCGCAACAGCTCCCGCAAATCCCTGTCGACCTTTGTCGTTCCGAGCGAGAGTGAGGAATCTGCTGTTCTGCCGGCATCATCCCCACTCGGTACCAGGTACTGGGTACCAGGTACTTCATAAATGACGACATCATTCCCCTCACTCAAGCAGGGAAAATACCCGTAAACCACCTTAGCCTCAAACAGCCCCGACCCCGCCACTTCCTCTTCCAGTTTCTTCTTGATTGGCCGGAACTTCTCCTCCACCAGCCGCACATAATCCGCCTGCGACGCCGTCTTCAACTGCCACTGATTCTTGAACAGCGCCGTCTCGTTAATGTAGGGAAACACATCCCGCACATCGTAGTGCTTTACCCGCACGCCCCAAAACGGAGGCTGGGGAATATTCGGAGCATCCGTCACCACCGCGCTCCGCTCCGCAAACACCGGGCCAGTCTCCTCATCCACCGCTGCCGCTTTCGCGTACTCCTTCACCGTCCGCCCATCCCGCAGTCGCGTCTCCCGCGCTCCATCCTCGGTAATCAAATCTTCCATCACGTGCAGCCCGGCGAACGCGTCCTCCGCGTAAAACACCGCGTTCGCATACTCTCGCCGCAAATCGTCCTCCACGTATTTGCGCGTCAACGCCGCCCCGCCGCAAATCACGGGAAACTCCAGCTTCTGCCGCTGCAAATCCTGAATCACATATTTCATCTCCAGCGTGGATTTCACCAGCAACCCGCTCAACCCAATCGCATCCGCTCCATGCTCCTGCGCGGCGCTGATAATCTTGTCCCCCGGCTGCTTGATCCCCAGATTCACCACCTTGAATCCGTTATTCGACAAAATAATGTCCACCAGATTCTTCCCAATATCGTGGACATCACCCTTCACCGTCGCCAGCACGATCGTGCCCTTCTGCGACCCGCCTTCCTTCTTCTCCATCTTCGGCTCAAGATAAGCCACAGCTTGCTTCATCACCCCTGCCGAATCGAGCACCGAAGGCAGCTGCATCTTGCGCGCGCCAAACAGATCGCCAACCGTCTTCATCCCGTCCAGCAGCACGGTATTAATCAGCTCGAGCGCCGAATAAGAGCCCAGCGCTTCTTCCAGCAAGTCCTCGAGCGACTTCTTACGCGCGCCTTCGCCCACCGATTTCTCGCCGTTGATGATGGCAAACTTCAGCTTGTCCTCAACCGAAAGCGTATCCACATGCGCGGTAGTCGAAGCCGCCGGCTTGCCCTTCAGCCCGGCGAAGTGATTCATGTAAGCCTGCAGCGGATCGCCCGCGGACTCGTCCCGGAAAATCAGCTTCCGCGCCAGATCCACTTCTTCCTGCGGAATCTTGTACAGTGGATAAATCTTCGTGTAATTCACAATGGCCATGTCGAGCCCGTGATCGACGGCCTCGTGCATGAACACCGAGTTCAAAACCCGTCGCGGATAAGCATCCAGCCCAAACGAAATATTGCTCACCCCCAGAATCGTCTTCACGTTGGGCAATTCTTTCTTGATCCGCTCCACCGCCTTTAGCGTCTCAATCCCCGCGCTCCGGTACTCTTCCTGCCCGGTAGAAATCGGCAAAGTCAGCGCATCAAAAATCAGATCCGTCCCGTCCAGCCCATATTTCTTCGTAGCCAGATCGAAAATCCGGTGCGCAATCGCCGCCTTTTTCTCCGCCGTCAGCGCCATCCCATCTTCATCGATGGTCAGCGCAATCACCGCCGCCCCGTACCGTTTCGCCATCGGCAGCACCAGCGAAGTCCGCTTCTCCCCATCCTCCAGGTTGATCGAATTGATAATCGCCCGCCCCGGGATTCTCTTCAGCGCCTCTTCCACCACATCCGCCTCGGTCGAATCCACCAGAATCGGCGCCGGCACTCGCGTGGCAATCCTTTCTAGAATGGTCGAGATGTATCCCTTCTCATCCTCGCCCACAATTGCGCAGCACAAATCCAGCATGTGTGATCCGTCGTTCACCAGCTTCTTCGCCAGAGCCAGAATGTCGTCGTATTTCTTCCCCCGCACCAGGTTGCGGAAATGCTCGACCCGCGTAGTCGTATTCATTTCCTCGGCCACGATCAACGGCTTCGGTTCCAGGTCGAGCGGAACCGAAGTGTAAGCGCTCGAAGCCGCTCCCACGCGCTTCGCTTCGCGCCTGGCCGGCTCCACTCCAGAAACCGCATCCACCACCGCCTTCAAATGCGCCGGCGTAGTTCCGCAGCACCCGCCCACGATCCGCACGCCGTAATCTACGACGAAATGTTTGTGATACTCCGCCAGTTCATCGGGAGTCAGCTTGTACACCGCATGTCCGCCCTCGTTGAAGGGCAGCCCCGCATTTGGCAGAACCGAAACCTGCTTGGTCGAATTCAACGCCAGATAGCGGACCGCATCATTCATCTCCTTCGGCCCAGTCGCGCAGTTCAGCCCGAGGATATCCACATCAAACGGCTCCAAAGCGGTCAGCGCCGCGCCAATCTCGGTGCCCAGCAGCATCGTGCCCGATTCCTGCAAGGTCACCTGCACCGCGACGGGCAGCCGCTTGCCCGCCTTCCGCATCGCCTCCAGCACGCCGATGGTCGCAATCTTTGCCTGCAGCAAATCCTGGCAAGTCTCGATCAGCAGCACATCGACTCCGCCCTCGATCAGCGCCGCAGCCTGTTCCTCATACGCCGCCGCCATCGCCTCAAATCCAATATGACCCAGCGAAGGCAACTTCGTAGTTGGTCCCATCGATCCCGCCACAAAACGCGGCCGCTCTTTCGTCGAGAACTGCTCGGCCACTTCCCGCGCCAGTTGCGCCGCCTTTAGGTTGATCTCGCGAACTTTATCGGGAAGTTCGAACTCAGAGAGCACAATCCGCGACCCGCCAAACGTATTGGTCTCCACAATGTCGCAGCCCACCCGGAAGAAGTCGGCATGAATCTCCCGAATAATGTCAGGACGGCTCAGCACCAGCACTTCACTGCAATTCTCCTTGCCCCAGTAATCGTCCAGAGTGGGATTCCGCGCCTGGATGTTCGTCCCCATAGCGCCGTCATAAACCACAACGCGTTCCTTAACGGTTTGTAAAAAATCACCCATGTTGATTTGTTCCACTAGGTACTGGGTACCGGCAACTAGGTTCTAACATGCACAAACGCCGGCCCCCGAGGACCGGCGTGTCATCCAAAACGAAACTCGGAAACTCTAACTCCCCGCTGTCATCTGCGCCGGAGCCCCGCCATCCACGTCAGCCTGATTGAACACCACGTTGTCCCCCATATGCGCTGGCCGGGGCGCCAGCATCTGCTCTTTGCGGTAAACCAGATTGCTCGCGTTAAATGTCGCCAGCTCAAATCCGTGCCCATGCGTAATCGCATCCGTGGGGCAAGCCTCCACGCAGTACCCGCAAAAGATACATCGGTTGTAATCGATCGTGTAGACCTTTGCGTAGCGTTCGGCGCCGCTTATGCGGTGTTGGGCGGTGTTGTCGGCGGCTTCGATGTAGATGCAATTGGAGGGACAGTTGGCGGCGCAGAGGAAGCAGGCTACGCATTTTTCCAGGCCGTTTTCGTCGCGCTGCAGGACGTGAGCGCCGCGGAAGCGGGCTTCGAATTTCGCTCCCTTCAACGGACCTTTGCCATCGGGATAATTTTCTACCGTGGTGGGCTGGAACATCTCCATGAAGGTGATGCTCATGCCCTTGGCGATGGCGGCGATATTTTTCAGGACCGGCATACTGTTCCAGTATACCGAAAGCCGGGCAGTTAGGCGCGCGCCCTGGGGGACGTGCGTGGCGTTGCAGGACGTGATTAGCGACTAGGTTTCGGTGTGCCAGGCCCAGGCGAGGCGGGGGCAGGCGGAGATTCTATTTTTCGCGGCCGGCAGGGCGGATTCGACCTTGGGAGAGTTCGCGGCCGAGTCCAGACCTTTTCCGCCGAACCTAAAAGGGCGTTCGAAGGCAATGGCCACGGAGAAATCTCCCGTGGGTTTGGGATGCACGCGCAGAACCTGGCCGCGGGCGCTGAGTTGAGAGCCGGAGCCGGGCAACTGCGCGACTCCCACCGCGACTTCCACGGTGGAACCTTCGGGAACCAGAAAGGCACTGGAAAGCAAAATTCCGCGGAGGCTGATGTTCTCGGAGCGGGCGTGCATTTCTTTGTGAGCGAATTTGAGTGAGACCGGCAGGTGCAGAGGATAGCGGATGCCGCGTCGTTCGGTACGTCGAGGGGAGTCGATTGGGTTCATGGGTGGTTGAGTTAAGAGTATGCCGAAGGGCGCGTGGTGGACAGGTAACGGTGGTGCATCGGGGCAGGAGAAAAAGGCCGGGGTAAGGGCAGTGATGGTTACGGGAGCGGCGGAGGACTGGCGGTGGAGCAGTTATCGTTTCTATCTTTTAGACGAAGCCGGGCCGGTGCGCGTGAATGAAGGCTGGACGAAGATTTCGTTCCGGAATCGGGTGGCGTAGGTTCGCAAGTGCGGGCGTTTGTGGTACCCGCCCTTCGCAAAGTGCGCGAAGGACGGGGCACCCGCTTTGCTGGTCGTTCCGGCAAGGTTAAAAACCTGGGCCACCCGCCGTAAATGCTCCTTGGTTAGCCAGCTATATTCTTACCGGTAGCATGACCGATCATTGAAGGAGTAAACATGTTCGATTATGATCCCCCCAAGGCGAAGGAGCCTGCAGACTATACGGGCCTCAAAATTGTAGCTATATTGGCGCCCGTGTTTTTCCTCATTACTTTCCTTGCCAATGCAGATGTGGGGCTGGCGGCTTGCATTGTCTTAGCAATGATTATGCTCGCTATCAAACTCCGCTGGAATTTGAGGAGACACGTCTGGTTTTGGGCCACGATCGTTTTCATATTAGCGCTCCATGTCCCATTGGTTTTCATGGTTCGATGGCCGCAAGGAAGGGGCCCGACGCTCTTTTATACGATGCCAATTGGGATCGTAGATTTTCTCATCATTCTGGGGGCTGTTGCAGAAAAAGTCTTCTCGAAAGATAAGTCATCGCCTGGGCCCAAGGAGAACGGGTAAGGATTCGCGACTAGGCTGATCCAGGTCGGGCGTCCTGACGGACGCGACACCGGTTGGGCTGGGTTCGGAGCAGCGGTGGCGGGAAGCGCAGCCTCATTCGTGATGCCCCTTGGAACTAGATGGGCAAGGGTGGGCCGCTGCGGGAAAAGCAGGTTCCCTTCGGCTTCGCTCAGGGCAGGCTCTCCTGTCTCGCTTGGCTCGCGCGTCGGAATGACAAGCGGGAGGGCAGGTTACGGAGCGATCCTGCCGGCCCGTTCGTGCGGAGGGTGACCCCATCCCCTGGTTCTGACGACGCACGCTTTGCAAAAGGCCGCGAAGGCTGGGGTTAGCGGCCGGAAGTCGAGTGGGATGATGGCGTTTTGCCGCCGCAGGGTGCGTGCCAGGGCAACAATCTGAAACTCCCGGAATTGGAATATCTCCTTTCCTTTCATTGACGTCGAGCCCATTTACAACTTTTGACAACTTTTGAGAACGATTGACTGGCCTTTTTTGTGCGACTGCCGCAATATTCGCGGCCAGTAAAGGTGCATCGAGAAAATGATTGCACTGATTTTCGTAGCGGCCTTCAGGTCCAGCATCCGGTTCCATCAGGATAAACAGATCTTCAAAAGGAGAAGTCTTATGAAACTCCGCATCGGCTGTGTGGTGGTTGGATTCTCGTTGTTGATGCTTTCGCTGGCCGCGCAGACCACGGGCAGCGGCTCAATATCGTTGCAGGTGCCGCCGTTGATTCAGTTCTCGAACGTTGCCACCGATGAGGGGGGCAGTTCGTTGAGCGGCGTGGTCAGCATCAGCTTCTCGCTCTATGCTGCACAGCAAGGCGGAGAGCCGCTGTGGACCGAGACCCAGAATAATATTCAACTCGACGCCACCGGCCACTACTCCGTACAACTGGGCATTACCCAGCGCAATGGCGTGCCCACCGCTTTGTTTACCAGCGGTGAGGCGCGCTGGCTGGGCGTACGGATCGCTGAGCGGGAGGAGCAACCGCGCGTGCTGCTGCTCAGTGTGCCCTACGCGCTGAAGGCTGGAGACGCGGCAACCATTGGGGGATTGCCGCCCTCCGCCTTCGTGCTGGCCACGCCACAGAACGAGACCACTGCGGCGTACGCCACGGAATCGGCCACCGGGCAGGGCGTTTCTCCGGCCACCTCCAGCGGCGTAACCACCTCCGGGGGCACGGTGAACTACCTGCCGCTATGGGACGGCACTACGGACATCATCAGTTCGGTGATATTTCAGTCGGGGACCGGGAGCACGGCCAGGATTGGCATCAACACGGCCACCCCCACCACCACGCTGGACATAAAGGGTGGCAGCACGGTGCGCGGCATCCTGACCTTGCCGGCGACGGGGACAGCGACGGCGACGGCAGGCAAGAACTCGCAGCCGCTGAATCTCACGGCGTCGGCGTACAACAGCAGCACACCGGCAGCAGCGAATCAGGTGTTCCGCTGGCAGTCGGAACCGGCGGGGAACGACACGGCCACGCCTTCGGGCACGCTCAACCTGCTGTTTGGCGAGGGCACGGCGGTTCCCGCCGAGACCGGACTACACGTTGCCAGCAACGGGCAAATCACGTTTGCCACGGGGCAGACGTTCCCTGGCACCGGTACGGGCGATGGCACGGTGACCAGCGTAGGCAGCGGTGCAGGTTTAACCGGGGGACCGATCACGGGCAGGTGGAACGCTGAAAATCGCTACGGGCGGAGTGACCAATGCCATGCTGGCGACTGCCTACGCGCAACTGGGAGTAGCCAACACGTTCACGGGCAATCAGACGGTCAATGGAAACCTGCAAGTCTCGTCCAACGGCATCGGAGTGGCGGGCTCGGCGACCGCCACCTCGGGGTTTTCGGCGGGTGTGGGCGGCAGTGCGGCGTCTCCTGGCGGGTACGGAGTTGAGGGTGTGAACACAGGCTCCGGCGGCATAGGCGTTTACGGTTACGACAGCGGAGGGACCGGCGTCTCTGGCTATGGGACTACGGGCGTGTACGGAAACACGGCGTCCACGACTGGGTATGGGGTGGAGGGTGTGAACACTAGTAGCAGCGGCACCGGAGTGTACGGAACCGCTCCGCACTTTGGCCTCTATGGCACGGCCACGGGCAGCGGCAGCACGGTGGGCGTTTATGGCACGGGCGTCGACGGGTTGCAAGGCAGCGGAAGCACCTTCGGCGTTTACGCTGCCGGAACCGGGGCAAGTGCCACGGGCGCGTACGGAACCACCGCGTCTACCACTGGGTACGGGATAGAGGGTGTGAACACTAGCGCCAGCGGTACCGGCGTGTACGGAACCGCTTCCCACTTCGGCGTTTGGGGTGTGGGCGGGTCCAACGGCGTCTATGGCGTCGGGACAGAGTGGGGTGTTTACGGTACCGCTACGGATACCAGTGGAACAGCAGTCGGCGTGTACGGGAATGGAGTCGATGGCCTCCAGGGCAGCGGCACCAAATACGGAGTTTACTCCTACACCTCTGCCGGCACTGCGGGTGTCTACGGGATTTACCAGGGCGCAAGCCTACTCGGGGCGACCCTGCCAATTAAAGTCTGCACTCTCGGCTGCCCCGACGAATTTTTCATCAACATCTTACCCCAGGCTGCCGTGTGGGCTGATACCAGCTATACCCCTCCTCTCTCCTCCGACCCTTCGCCTGGTATCCTCGCGTTGCTTGCCACGGCCGACGATAACATGGCGGCCGCCTTTCTCAATAATTCAGACAACTTTCCCACATTTCTCGCCTACAACGAGGGGGCTGCCGGCACCAGCCCAGACATCGCCATGCAAGCTGGGGGACCCGCCGGAACCTGCACCATCAGTGGCGGCGGTGACACTGCCTGCACGGGTACCCTGAAGTCCGTGGTTGCCACAACGAGCAGCGCGGGCGCGCAGCGGGTCGAAACTTACGCCGTCCAATCGGCGGAGAACTGGTTTGAAGATGCCGGCACGGCTCAACTCGTCAATGGAGCCGCACGCGTCAACCTGGAGTCCGTCTTCGGGCAAACCGTGAATACCGGGGTCGAATACCACGTCTTCCTGACTCCGGACGGCGACTGCAAGGGGCTCTACGTCAGCGCCAAGACAGCCTCCGGCTTTGAGGTGCGCGAACTCAGCGGTGGCTCCTCCAGTGTCACGTTCGAATACCGCATCATGGCCAAGCGCTTGGGCTATGAAAAAGTCCGCCTAGCGAACGTCACCGAGCGATTCAACAAACAACGAGCACAAAGCGCGAAAATGCGCTCGGCTCGGTCTTCGGCTGCGCCACGATCCATCCCACAGATGTCAACGCCGTCAGTGCAGTCGTTGGCCGAGCAACACCCCGCCCCGAAAATGCTGGTGCCGCCGGTGATGCCGGCCGCTCTGCCGCGGCCAGGGCGGGTGACACCCAGGCCTCTACTGATGCCGCCAGTCCGCGCTGCGCTGCAACCGGTGGCTGCTGAACGCAAGTAAGTGCTGTCAACAGATGACACTGCTGGGTTGGAAAAAGGGGCCAAGGCGGCGAACCCTGGCCCTCTCCAGCGCGGTGCGCGAAGAAGATCACGCTCGGAAAATGGCAGCAAAAGGAAAGCCCAGAAACGCGGCTCGGCGTCAGTGGTGTTCGCTGGTGAATGTTCTGAGGACTTCCAACACGTTGCGGAACAGAGCCAGTTATGATCGGCTACTCTGTACTACCAGTTCCAGCCAGGAAAGTTCTATGGGAACCGAAAGTCTTTGAGACGGGTTCGGCGTTTTGAAGCGAGGCAGCGGTTACCGCAGAATCGCGTGGGCGATCGCGTGCCACCAGGAGGGATCGGTTCGCCAGATGTATACCGCAAGGCTTTGGCCAACCATCAACAACGGGAGGGCATAGAGGTAGACCTTGTGCACGCGGCGGTCAACCAGCAGGTCGCGGACTACGCCGAGAAACATGAGCAGGTCCAGACAGGGATAGAAGAGATTATGGTTGAACAGGTAGTCAAAGCGGCCGAAGGGTGCATCCATGAGACCGCAGGTGGCTATGAAGATCAGGCGGCGGTGGATTTCTGGGCGCTTGCGCCAGGAGATGGCCAGCGCAATGAGTGTGCCGAAGGCGAGCATGTCGTAGAAGGGAACGATGAGAAAAGCGGCGGCGCCGCCCTCGTGAAGCCGAACCGTGTCGAAGCGGCCCATGACGATGGCCGTAGTAATGCCCAGCGGAACCATGACCGTGGCCAGGCCCGCGCCAAACCATCCGATGGAGCGATGCCAACTGACTTTGTGCAGGCGTACCAGGGTGGACTGACAAATGAAGAAGGTCACCCAGCCGGCGAAAGCTGCGCCATGAATCCAGAGAATAAAGGGGCGCGGCACGGCGGGATGGAAGAGGTTTTGGTTGATGGTGCGACTGAAACCGTCGACTACGATGGCGGCCAGCAGCAGAGACATCGAGAAATAGAAATAGCGATTCAGGAAGCCGCCTCGAGGGAAAACCCGGCTTCGAGCGGTCACGGTGATGGTGCTCATTTTGTTCTCCGAGCCGCTCCTCGGGAGCGACCCACGAAGCTTTGAGCCGGTAGTTCGATTTCGTTTCGCTTTCCCGGCCCCGAGAGCATATACCGAGAGCGGGCGGCTCGCCAGCATTTTCCGGATTCGCGTGGTGGTGCAGTTGGCATTGGGATCGTTATTGAGAAGACCAATGGGAACAAGGATTCGTTGCGCCGGGGGTGGGTGCCGTGCGCGAAGGTTGCGGAGGACGATGCGCCGGCAAAAACGTTGCCCGGGGGAAATGTTGTCAAGACCCTGAGCATGAGGATTTTTGGTTAAGTGATTGATTTGTTGGGGAAAATAAATGTGGCTAACATGTCCCATTTACCCTATGCGGTATGATATAGTGGATACATAGAGTTGAAACAGCGGCGCAGGCCTTCGGGTCTGCGCCGTTCGTGTTTGTGGGCGAGGGCAAAAACCAGGATCATCCGAGCAATGAGAAAACTGGGGGTAGGGTATGAGGGTGGGTGTCGTTCGAGGATTGGGCTGGGCTTCGAGATCAAAGGCAAGACCAGAATCAAAGTCACAATCAGGATCAAAGGCAAGATCAAGATCAAGATCAAAGTCAAAGGCGGCGGGCGGGGGCGCCCGCTCTACGCCAGACCTCACCAGCAAGCAGCGGGGGGAGTTGGCGGAGATGATGTTTATGGTGAAAGCGGCGCAGAAGGGATTCGCCACGGCGAAGCCTTACGGGGACAGCCGGCGCTATGACTTTATTCTGGATGTGGGGCAGAAGTTGTGGAGGGTGCAGGTGAAGTCGTCGAGCGCGTTGCAGAACGGGTCATACATGGTGAACATGCAGAGGAATGCGAATGGCGAAGTGGTGCCGTATGAGGCCTGGGAGATTGATTTCGTGGTGGCGTATGTGCTGCCGTGCGACGCGTGGTTTGTGATTCCGGTGGAGGCGATTTATGGGCGGCAGTCGGCGAAGCTGTGCTTGCACGGGAACGCGAGAAGCGGAAGGCTGGGGAAATATTGGGAGGCCTGGGGGTTGATGGGGATGGGGTGGCCGGGGAGTGAATAGCGCCTTCGTGGCGGCGTTCGGGAATCCCACCGTTGGAAAGGAAGCAAGGATCGGGCAGCCGCCGAGAACAGGAACGAAGGCAGGGGAGATCAAAATCCCCACCTTTTCGGCTTCGCTCAGGGCAGGCTCTCTCGCAAAGAACGCGAGGAGGGTGGGGCACTCGCAACTGGTTCAGGCCAGGACTGATGAGGGGTTCGGCTGGACCACCTTGACCAGGAGCGACACTTAACTGGAGCTGCCATTTTGCAAACCTCGCAAAGCTGCGGTAGCCTCTTGCGTGGAGCTTTGGGTAAGAAAATTAAAGATGGGCCAGTTATCCCGCTCAAACCAAAACCGGGCTGGAGTGGGCCACGCGCTAATCCGTAATTCCTCAAGTAAAGGAGAAACAAAATGACACCTACGCAAACTAAACCCAGCATCGTTTTCTGTCACGGGCTCTGGGCCGACGGCTCGTGCTTTAGCAAGGTGATCGCTCCTCTTCAGGCGGAGGGGTATGAGTGTATTGCAGCGCAGTACGGCCTCAACTCAACTGCAGAGGACGTCGCCCTAGTGAAGGCCACGATCGGCCGGGTCAGCGGCCCCGTCATCCTTGTCGGCCACTCCTACGGCGGAAGCGTCATCACAGGCGCCGGAGTCGACGATCGCGTTGCCGCCCTGGTTTACATCTGCGCGCTCGCTCCGGACGCCGATGAGACATCTCAAACGCAACTGTCGAACTTCCCGACGACGGACGTCTTCTCCCAGATCGAAGTCGTGGATGGACGTATCTGGCTGCGGCCCGAGGGCACGAAGTATTTCTGCGGGGATCTTTCGGAGCAGGAGCAGAAGCTGGTTTGGGCGACTCAGGGCGTGCCGGTTCCGGACCTGTTCAATGCAAAAGCCGGGGGAACCGCCTGGAAGTCGAAGCCAAGCTGGTACATCGTCGGGAAGAACGACCACACCGTGCCTCCCGATCTGGAGCGCTTCTTCGCGAAGCGTATGGGAGCCACCACAACTGAGGTCGCCAGCAGCCACGTTGCCATGCTCTCTCACCCCGACGTGGTGATCGATGTAATCCGTGCCGCGGCGAATGCGGTGCAAAAAGCCACAGCGGCGGCGTGAGGGCCTTGTCGGGCTGTCCGACTGCCCCACCACTCAAGCCAAAGGATCGCTTGAGTGGGATCACACCCACCACTCAAGCCAAAGGATCGCTTGAGTGGGATCACAGGCGCGAACGCACGGGAGATCAAAATCCCCACCCTCTCGCAAAGAACGCGAGAAGGGTGGGGCAACCGTGCGTTGCTTATTCCATCCCTAGCTCTTTGGCCAACGCTTTCCACTTGCTGTCGACCAGCGCTTTTGTCTTTGCGTCCATGACAATCTCATCGGGCCAGGGGCGGGTGAAGCCTTCGGTGGGCCATTTGCGAGTGGCGTCGATGCCCATTTTCGAGCCGTAGTTGGCCAGGCGGCTGGCGTGGTCGAGGGAGTCGATGGGGCCCAGGGTGAATTGGATGTCGCGCTCGGGGTCGATGTGGTTGAGGACTTTCAGCGTTACGTCGGCGAGGTCTTGCACGTCTACGTCTTCATCGACCACGATGATGACTTTCGTGGACATGGCCTGGCCGAGGGACCAGATGGCGTTCATCACTTTGCGGGCCTGGCCGGGATAGGACTTGCGGATGGAGACGATCATCAGATTGTGGAAGACGCCTTCGATGGGAAGATTGATGTCGATCAATTCAGGAATGGTCAGGCGCATGAGCGGGAGGAAGACGCGCTCGACGGCTTTGCCCATGTAGGCGTCTTCCATGGGAGGCTTGCCGACTATCGTCGTGGCATAGATGGGATCTTTGCGGTGGGTGATGCATTGCACGTGGAATACAGGATAGAGATCTTCGAGTGAGTAGAAGCCGGTGTGGTCTCCGAAGGGGCCTTCGGTGCGGAGTTCGTCGAGATTGACGTAGCCTTCGAGAACGATTTCGCTGGAGGCGGGGACTTCGAGGTCGACCGTCTCGCACTTCACCAGCTCGACTGGCGCGGCGCGGAGGAAGCCGGCGATTAAATATTCTTCAACGTCTGGAGGAGCGGGGACTATGGCGGAAAAAGTTACGGCGGGGTCGGTGCCGATGGCTACGGCGACTTCTAGTTTGCCCTTGGGATGATTTTTCTCGGAGAGCACTTGGCCGCCGGAGGTGCGGGCCATGAGGTCGACACTCGTGGTCGAGGCCGGAAAGTAAGAATCCCCACCCTGTCGCAAAGAACGCGACAAGGATGGGGCACCCTCCGTGCCCGAAACTGTGTTTCTTAAGGCTTGCCGGTAGTGTTCGGCTGCGACTTTCTGCCGCTGCCAATGCGCGCCGAGAGTGTTTTTGTCGTAGACCTGGAGGCGGTACATGCCTACGTTGCGTTTGCCGGAGTTGGGGTCGCGGGTGATTACGCAGGGGAGGGTAATGAAGCGGCCGACGTCCTGAGGCCAGCACTGGAGGATGGGGAAATCGAGGAGAGAGAAGTTGTTGTCGCGCTTGATTACTTCTTTGCAGGGGCCGGTGGAGACGGTCTTGGGGAAAAACTTTCCGGCTTCGGTTAGGAGCGGGAGCATTTTTAGTTTGTCGAGGAAGCCCTGAGGAGATTTGACTTCGAGGAACATCTTGATGCGGTCGGCGAATTCGTCGAAGGAGTTGACGCCGAGGGCGAGTTTCATGCGGGAGTCGGAGCCGAACTGGTTGATGAGGAGTTGCTGGTTGGGGTATCCCTTGATGTTTTGGAATAGAAGGGCGGGGCCGCCGGCTTTTCCGGTTTTCGACTTGCTGACGCGGTCGGTGATTTCGGCGATTTCGAGGATGGGATCGGCTTCGGTTTGGATGCGCTTTAGTTCGCCGGCGCGGTCGAGGGCGGCGATCCATTGGCGGAGGTCATCGAAGGGCAAAGGGCTTCTCCTTGGAACTGATGATTATACCCAGCCAGTGGTCAGTGGCCAGTGGTCAGTGAACCTTGCGGAGCCCGCGAGACTTTCCTCAGAGGCTAAAGCCGCTGTTCCCTTGTACGCCATTGACGGCGCGGCTGAAGCCGCGCCCTTTCAAGGCCTAGAGTTTGCTGCGGAGCATGGTGATTACGTCGTCGGAGGTGATTACGCCGGCCAGTCGGTTGTGCTCATCGATAACGGGGAGGGTGATCAAGTTGTATTTATCGAAGAGTTCGGCGACTTCGTTGTCGCCGGCGGCTTCGCGGGTGGAGACAAGAGGCTCCTGGGTGAGCGAGAGCAAGGGGGTGGTGGGTTGGGCGAGCACGAGCTTGGCGAGGGGGACGGCGCCGGCAAGAGTGCCGCGGGAATCGACGAGATAGATGGTGCTGAAGGATTCGACGCCGCCCTCGAACTCGCGCATGACGCCGATGGCGTTCTCGACGGTGGCGGTAACGGGGAGGGCGAGGAATTCGGTGGTCATGCGGCCGGCAGCGGTTTCCTCTTTGTGTTCGAGGAGTTCGACGACTTCCTGGCTGGCTTCGGGTTCCATCTCGACGAGGATTTGCTCGGTGCGATCCTGGGGCAGGTCGCCGAGAAGGTCGGCGGCAGCGTCGGGATCCATTTCTTCGACGATGTCGGCGGCGCGTTCGGAGTCGAGGGATTCGACGATGGACTTCTGAATATTGGGCTCGACTTCCTCGAGAGTTTCAGCGGCGACATCTTCGTCGAGAGTGCGGAAGACGGCCTCGCGCTCGTCGGGGGCGAGGTCTTCGACGATGTCGGCGATGTCGGCGGGATGGAGGGTAGCCAGACCCTCGTTGGAGATTTTCAATTTGACGCGGCGCGCGGGATCGGTCTCGATGAGATCGACATAACTCCAGGGGATGGAGCGGGGAGGAATTTTCTGCAGGAGAAGATGCAGAGCGGGACGGGGCGCGAGGCCGCGGAGAAGGCGGCGGACAGCGCCGCGGACGCCGATATCGACCGATTGGATGTGGAGGACGGCGTGGGGGCGTCCGGCTTCGATGATGGAGTCGATTTGGAGCTCGACGTCGTTGACGCGGACGACTTTGCGTCCGTGAACGTCGATGACCTGTTGATCGAGGAGATCGCGTTCGAGCAAGAACAGGCCTTCGGAGCCGTTGGCGGCGGGCCAGTCGGCGGGAGGGGTGGAGGCATGGATATTGGCGTCGATGGTGGTGACGGCGGAGAAGGGAAGGACGCGGTTACCGGATTTGGTTTTGACGATGTAGGAGGCGATGCGGGTGCGGTCTTCCTGAGGAGCGAGGGTGACTTCGCGGACGCGTCCACTGGCCGCGCCGGACGGGTCATACACAGTGGCGCCGAGAAGCTCGGAAAGAGGCAGCGTGGTCATCCGGGTAGAGGATAGCGGAATTCCGCGGGAGAGAGAAACGAATTGTGGCGATTGGGAGGGAAAAATCTCTGCCGGGTGGCTGCGAAGTGGCCGGTAGGGTGATTAAAGATGGCGTCGAGTCCGGATCGAAACAGGGCCTGAGAAGGTTGGATTCGCAGCCCCGTATAATGATAAAGAGTGCGGCTTATCTTCGACATATTCGGGCAGACGTTGCGGACGCTGTGGGGGCACAAGCTGCGGTCGTTTCTGACCATGTTCGGAATCGCGTGGGGAGTGTTTTCGCTGCTGCTACTGGTGGGACTGGGGGAGGGATTCCGGTCGGGAAACAGGAAACAGTTTGACCAACTGGGCGAGAACGTAATGTTCATCTGGTCAGGCCGGGCTCCGGCGATGCAGGGGAGTTTCACGGCGCTGCGGCAGTATTACCTTACGTACCGGGATTATCTGGATATTCTGCGGGACTGCCCGAGCGTGGGGAAGGCGGCGCCGGTGATCCGGCGCAGCGATATTCGGGCGGTGAGCGATTTCTTCCAGGCCAGCGGACAGATTATGGGAGTGCCGGCGATGTTCAACCAGATCCGGTATCTTCCGATAAAGGAAGGACGCTGGCTGAATGAGATGGATGTGGCGCAGCAGCGGGCGGTGATAGTGCTGGGCGATGAGGCACGGCGGACATTGTTTCCGGGGCGGCCGGCGGTGGGGAGCACGATTCTGCTAAATGATGTGCAGTTTGAAGTGATCGGAACGCTGGAGCGAATTGGACACGGCGACAACAATACGCAAAATCTGCAATGCTACATGCCGTTCAGCACGATGCAGGAATATTTTCGGCCGACGAATGTGGGCGAGGCGCCGGACGTGATCAGCATTATCGAATACCAGCCGAAAACGCGGGCGCTGCACGAGGCGGCGCTGCAGGAAGTACACCGGGTGATTGCGCGGAATCACGGGTTTGACGCGAACAATCCGGATTCATTCGACGAGTGGGACACGGTGCAGACGGTGGACCAGGTGGGAAAGATCTTCGACGCGATGAATGATTTTCTGGGAAGCGTGGGGCTGGTGACGCTGGGGCTGGGAGCGATTGGGATCATCAATATTATGCTGGTGGCGGTGGCGGACCGGACGCAGGAGATTGGGCTGCGGAAGGCGCTGGGAGCGACGAACGCGAGCATCATGTTCCAGTTTTTCGTGGAGGGCGCGTTTCTGACGCTGCTGAGCGGAGTGTGCGGAATTGCTGCGGCGGCGGGGCTGATGGAGGCAATGTCAGGGATCTCGTTGGGGGCAGGATTCGATCCGCCGAAGCTGGTGGCGCGGACGGCGGCGCTGGCGGTGGTGTCGCTGGCGATTGCGGGAGTGGCGGCAGGCTTGTATCCGGCGCGGCGGGCGGCGATGCTGCAGCCGGTGGAGGCGCTGCGGAAAGAGTAGACAGTCGCTAGTAACGAGTCGCGAGTACCTAGTACCTAGAAAAATCTTAGCCACGGATTTGCGCGGATTTACAGGCAAAATCTTAACCACAGAGCGCACGGGGATCACGGGGTAACGATCAAGAAAAAAGGGTCTTCGCCAAGAGCTAAAAGCCAGGAGCTGATTTGTGCATCGAGATTTGCTGGGACAGGCGTTTGCGGCGATGCGGCATGACCTGCGCAAGACCTTGCTGACCATGGCGGGGATGGCTTGGGGAATTGCGACGGTGGTGCTGCTGCTGGCGTATGGAAACGGCTTTGCACGGGCGATCACGAATATTTTTCAGAGCTTTGGCGCGACCGCGGTGGGGATTTTTCCAGGACGGACGTCGCAGCAGGAGGGAGGAAATAAGGCGGGAGTCGAGGTGCGCTTCACCAATGAGGACATCGATCTGCTGCGGAACAATGTTCCGCTGTGCAAGCACGTGGTGAGGATGTCGCAGAAGGATTCGTCGGTGCAGAACGGAAACCGGACGTTCACGATGCCGGTGTTGGGGATGGACCCGGCGATCGAGGAGATCTGGAATCTGGACCTGGAGCGCGGCCAATTCTTCGACGAGGAAGACAATGCGCAGCACCGGTTGTTTGCGGTGATCGGTTCGGAGGCGAAGAGCAAACTTTTTTCGGGGATGCCGGCGGTGGGGCAGGACATCCGGCTGGATGGAGTGCAATTCCAGGTGGTGGGAGTGGTGAAGCCGCGGATGCAGGAGGGCGACGACGACGACAACCGGACGATCTACATTCCCTACAACTCGATGAATGTGCTGAAGGACAATCATTACCTGGATGGAATCTGGATGGATTCGGTGGGGCTGAATCACGACAAGCTGGATAAGACGGTGCGGGACACGCTGGCCGCGGCACATGACTTTAAAAGCGACGACCATCGGGCGGTGTTTGTATTCGATGCGCAGAAACAGCTCTCGCAGTTCGGCATCATTTCGATGGCGCTGAAAGCGCTGCTGGCATTTATCGGGACGCTGACGCTGGGCATTGGCGGCGTGGGATTGATGAATATGATGCTGGTAACGGTGACGCAGCGGACGCGGGAAATTGGAGTGGAGAAGGCTCTGGGAGCGCGGCGCCGGGATATTTTGTTTCAGTTTCTGGCGGAGTCGATGGTGATTACAGCGGTGGGAGGGGTGCTGGGGATTTTGCTGTCGTACCTGATATCGGTATCGGTGGGGCGGCTGACGTTTTACAGCGCGGTGGCGAAACATGCGGAGGCGGGTGACATCCGGCTGATTGTGTCGCCGATGATTCTGGTGGTGGCGACGGGGATTCTGGCGGCGGTGGGGGTGGTGAGCGGGATGGTTCCGGCGATGCGGGCGGCGAAACTGGATCCAATTGAGGCGTTGCGCTACGAGTAGATAGTACCTGGTACCGAGTAGCGGGTTCCGAGCGCAGGTATGGAACAGGCAGAGGCCGCGCTCAATCCTCCCGCAGCATGTACCAGGAACTGAGACTGATGCAGATGAGGGAGCCGGTGATGGCAAGCAGAAACGCCGTCGTGCTCGGGTGCGAAAGCCCAAGGCTTGTTGGCATCGAGCCGCGCGTTCCGGTTCGAGGTAATGGGGGTTAGGGTTGTTTTGCTTTTCTCATTCTCACGGTCGCTGAGCCTGCGTGGTCAGCCGCTAGCTGTGCGGAAACCAATGGTAGAGCATGAAGTATACGATGACGCCGGTGACGCTGACGTACATCCATAGCGGCCATGTCCAGCGGGCGATGGCGCGGTGGCGATCATAACGGGCGCGCAATCCGCGGCTTAAGGTGATGATGACCAGGGGAACGATTACGATGGCGAGAGTAACGTGGGGAATCAGGATGACGAGGTAAATGGTATGCCAAATACCCCGCCCTAGAAAACGGATGTCGCCGACGTGCGCGTGGAAATAAACATAGCAGGCCAGAAACAGGGCGGAAGAAACCACGGCCGCGATCATGAATGCGCGATGCGCGGCCATGCGGCCTTTCGCGATCATGTAGCGGCCGGCGAGGAGAAGCACCGCGCTGGTTCCATTCAAGCCGGCGATCAGGGCAGGGTAGAAGGCGTATTGTGCAGCGATCAAGCGGCGGGCCTCGTGGAACGGCGGTTTGCCATCAGGAAAGCCAATCCGAACATGACCAGCGAAAATAAGAGCAGCGTAGCCATCGCAGAAGGCAGAGGGAAAGTCACCTTGGTGCCGGGATACAGCAGGGACCGCAGGGCCTCGACTCCATAGGTAAGCGGGTTGATATACATGAGGGCGCGGATCCAGCCGGAGGCGCCGGACATGGGAAACAGGGCGCCGGACAGCAGCCACAGCGGAATCAGAAACAGATTGATGATGCCATGAAAGGCTTGGGTGGAATCCATGGGCCAGGCGATAGCGAAGCCCAAGGCGGTCAGCGCGAACGAAATCAGAAAGACGACGATGGCCACCAACAAAAGCCGCAGCAGGTCGAGATGCACCCCTGCGAACGGGGCGAAGACAAGGAAGATCATTCCCTGAATCGCCGAGAGAGTGGTTCCTCCCAGAACCTTCCCCAGCACAATCGCAGAGCGTGGCACCGGGGCCACCAGCACCGAGAGCAAGAATCCTTCCTTGCGATCTTCGATGACCGACATCATGGTGAAGATCGAGGTGAACAGGACGATCATGATGAGGGCGCCGGGATAGAAATAGTCCATGTAGTGCTGCTGTCCCGGCCCCGAGCCGGAGCGGAACGAAGTGCCAAACCCGGAGCCGATCACCACCCAGAACACGAGCGGAGAAGCCAGCACGCCAACCACCCGCGATTTCTGCCGGTAGAAGCGCACAATTTCACGCCACCATAATGTGAAAGCGGGCAGCATCACACCAGCAGAAGCGGGAGTGACGGGCCGGGGTAAAACGGCGGTTTGAGTAGCCACGAAGTTCAACTCGCTTTCGCCACGGGCGGTTTGCCGGCTGAAGCCGCAGATTTCTTCTTGCCCAGCAGGCCACGGTCGCGTATTTCCCAGTACGCGTTGAGCAGGAACGCTCCCGAGAGCGAGAGCAGGAGCAGGCTCATGAAAAGGCCATCCACGGTCGCCGAGAGCGGCGACACCGAGATCATGCCACTCCTGAAAATCCACGCCACACCGGCCAGAGGAAGGATGCCGAGAGCCAGAGAGATGAAAAACATCATGGAGAACACGTTACCTCCTTCTGTGATCTTCTGAATTGGACCTCGCCTCTTCGCTCTTGCTGTTGTCGTTGCGGTTGCCGTCTTCTTCGCTCCAAAATTTGTGTCCGGTGCGGCGAATGAAAACGTCTTCGAGCGCCGGCTTGCTCACCGAAAGCGCTTCGATTTCTCCGGGGAAGGCCTCGACGACTTCGGTGACAAAGCGGTGCGCGCCTTCCCGTTCGATGCGCACCTGATTTTCCAGAACTGTGGTGTCGACATGAAAGCGGGCGCGGATGCGCTCGGCCAGAGCGCCCGCATCGTGGATGGCATCGAGCAACACCACATCGCCGCCGATTTCACTTTTCAATTCCATGGGCGTGCCCAACGCCACCAGGTTGCCTTCGTTCATGATGGCGAGCCGGTCGCAACGCTCGGCTTCTTCCATGAGGTGGGTGGTGACGAGCACGGAAACGTGCTCCTCGTCGCGCAACATCTGCAAGTATTGCCAAAGATCGCGCCGTGCTCCGGGATCGAGGCCGGTGGTCGGCTCATCGAGCAGCAGCACGCCGGGATGATGCAACAATCCCTTGGCCAACTCAATGCGGCGCTGCATTCCGCCGGAGAATGTGTCGGCGATCTCCCCAGCGCGGTCGGCCAGGCCGACGCGCGAAAGAATTTCACGAATCCGCTTCTTCAGCGCCGGGCCGCGCAGACCATAAAGATGTCCCTCATGCCAAAGGTTCTCGTAGGCGGTGAGCTTGAGGTCGATACTCTTCTCCTGAAAGACCACGCCGATTTGCCGCCGCAAGCGCGCCGGTTCTCGCGCCACGTCGCAGCCCATGATGATGGCGCGGCCAGCGGTCGGAACCATCAATGTGGAAAGAATCCGGAACAGGGTCGTCTTGCCGCTGCCGTTGGGGCCGAGCAGGCCGAATAATTCCACCGGGCGCACGTCGAACGAAACGCCGTTCAGAGCGATACGGTTCCCATAGCGGTGCACCAGATTTTGGACAGAAATTACGGCTGCGGAAGAAAGCGCTGCTTCCGGTACGGCATCGGCGATGGCGGAAACTTTCGCTACCAAGTGGGGATCCTGAATTAATTCGCTACCAGTCTACGACGATACGAGTTGAACATCATGACAATAAGAACAAATAATCGGCACAATCTAACGCGGGTCCCGGCTTCATGCAGCTGAAACATCGCGCGCCTGGGGCACGCGTTCGGCCACGGCGGCCGGGACATTCCGCCAAACTTGAATTGCCAGAACCACCGTGGTTGCGAGCAGCAGCGCTCCTACGGCGACATGCGCCACGGTCGATGCAACCATGGGCAACTCCGGTTGCACATCGTTTCTTCCCCAGGCCACGCGCGTCAGAAACGCGGCAAAGCCCAGGCAGAGCTGCGTGATCAAAAGCGACAGCATCAGGATTGCCGGGCGCCGCACCGCTTCAATTTGCGAATACACCGAAAGCGCGCGCACCGCCGTCCAGGTAAGCACGATCGATACAATCACCGCATTTGCCACATGCGGCCACCAGCTCATGCCGTGGTGGCGGAACATTCCGCCCAGGATGAGCTGCACGTACAGGATGAAAATGGAAAACAAGGTCAGGGTGAACAGAGTGGGGCGCCGCGAATCGACCTCCACTTGCGGCGGCTCCTGCACCCACTTGCGGCCGGTGAAGAGCGCAATGGAAACCGCGATGCAGAAAAATGTTTGCGCCACGGTGGCGTGGGCCGTGGAAACCCAAGGCGGCTGGAAGAGTAAAACCGTAAGCCCACCGAGAACGGCCTGCACGATGATGGTGCAAAACGCGGCCACGGCCAGCCAGCGCAGCCAGCGACGACGCTCCACCAGCAGGGTCCAGATAACGATCGCCAGGGTCAGGGAGACGAGAGAGCCGGCCACCATGCGGTGACTCCACTCGTAGCGCACGCCGCCCACGAAGCGCGGAATTTTCACCAGGTAGCCAAACGAGGTCGGCCAGTCGGGAACCGACAATCCTGCGTCATTGCTGGTCACCAAGGCACCGGCGGTGATCACGACCAGCGTCGCACATGCAGTGAACACGGCGAAGGCATGGTGCGCGCGATGGTACGTTGCCGGACCGGCTTTCAGAGCGTTTCCCCTTGGGTTGGGTTGGTCAGCGGGGACGAGAGCATCCGCGCTTTGGAGCGCAGCGGGCTGTGCAGACCGGCCCAGCGCGCTCCACCAAACATTTTATTTTATCAGACGAATGACTGGCGATGACCAGTGAAAATACGGCGGCCTCGCCCTTATTCGACCTCGGGCTTAAAGCTCGCGTCCACAGTTTTTGTCTCTTTCGGGCCGACCGTTACCTTCTCATCCTGCTCGCCCAGTCTTTCCTGCACGAAGGCGATTGTGTAATCGCCCGGGGGCAGGCCCTTGATCTCATATTTCCCATCTTTGTCGGTGACCGCATAGAACGGGTTCTTCACCACGTTGATGTACATCGTCATCCAGGGATGCAGGTTACACTTTACCGGCACCATAATTTCTTGGTGAGCAAAGCTTTTTTCCAGGGGAGCGGCCGACGGCGGCTGCGATTCATTCCACTCCCGGTTATCCCTGGGCGCTGGATGAACGTTGTGCGTGGTTTTGTCTTCATTCTTAATCTCCACCATCTGCCCCACCATCACGCCCAGAACATGCGGATGATACTTGCAGCCCTGCTGAGTGAGAACGACGGCGTCCTTGGGCACATCGAAGGTGCGGTTGTCCAGTCCATCTTTTACGTAGACGAACACGTTTGCCAGATCACCCTTATCGACGACAATGTTTTCCGCTTCGTTCGTGCCCTGGCAAGCGGGATCCTGGCTCATGTCGATCTTCATTTCGTTTGGCGCTTTGCCAACGAACCTCACCGTGCCGTCTATGGTTGCGACGGTTGCGGGATCAATGGGCGTGGCTGGCGGCGCCGCTGCCGGTTGCGCCGTTGGCTGTTCCTCCTTCTTATTACAAGCTGGCAGAAACAGCAGGCCGCACACCGCCAGCGTGCCCACGGCCGTTCTTACCCAACCACCGTTCTTATTCATGATGACGTCCTTTCGTCAGAGGTTTAGATATTGCTCAGCCTTCATTGCCGGGAAGGTCTCTGCCAAACCCCGCCATCCTACGGCGACCCGCCCTTTGTGAATCGCCGAACGTCGCGGCGCGCCGCCCGGCCTGTGATGACTATCGGGCAGCGAGGTCTCTTTGCTTCCCATCGAGAAGGTCGCAAGATCGAGCACCTTAGCGTGACAGACTCATGGAGCTAAAACAGGACGGAGTTGAACCAGCATAAATTGCAAATTAGTCTCTAACGAACCGCGGACGGCGCGGCCTTTGCTTTGTCCATTTCTTCGACGACGGCGTCTGCGAACTGCGATGTGCCGGCCTGACCGCCAATATCTTTCGTCAGCTTTTCGGGATGCCGGTAAACTTTCTCCAGTGCGTTGCGAATCTGGGTGGACGCCTCGAATTCGCCGAGATGCCGCAGCATCAAGAGCGAGGAGCGCAGCAACGCCGTAGGGTTAGCCAGGTTCTTGCCCGCGATATCGGGCGCCGAGCCGTGAACCGCCTCAAAAATGGCGCAGTGGTCGCCGAGGTTCGCGCTGGGTACAAATCCGAGCCCGCCCACAAAAGCAGCGCACAGATCGGAAATAATGTCGCCATATAAGTTTTCCATCACCAGCATGTCGTACTGATACGGATTCATCACCAACTGCATGCAGGTGTTGTCCACGATGTGCTCGCCGTAGGCGATCTCCGGAAATCCCTTGGCGACGGTGCGGCAGCAGCGCAGGAACAATCCGTCTGAAAGCTTCATGATGTTGGCTTTGTGAATGGCGTGGATCTTCTTCCGCTGATTCTTGCGGGCATACTCGAACGCGAATTTCGCGATGCGGGTGGAAGCTTTCTCGGTGATGATCTTCAAGCTCTCCACCACGCCCGGCACCACTTCGTGCTCCAGTCCGGAGTAAAGGCTTTCCGTGTTCTCGCGCACGATGATCAGATCCACATCGGGATAGCGAGTGGGAATATGCGGCAGATTCCGAATCGGCCGGAAGTTGGCGTACAGCTCAAATTGCTGGCGCAGCGCTACATTGATACTGGAAAAGCCGCCGCCCACCGGTGTGGTCACCGGCCCCTTCAATCCGACGTGCGTGCGTTCGATCGATGCAATGACTTCTTTTGGAATGTATTCGCCGTATTTTTCGAAGGCATCGGCCCCAACCTGGAACGATTCCCAGTCAAACTTCACTCCCGTGGCTTCGAGAATGCGCACCGTGGCCCGGGTGACCTCGGGACCGATGCCATCGCCGGGTATCAAAGTTATTTTATGACTCACGATTCAAATGCCTTCTCACTACCGCGGATCACGGGCCACTTTTCTTTGCACGCGTTTCGCCGGACTCCTTCGCCTTCACCAGATCCTTCAACTCGTTCATGAATTCCTTCACGTCCTTGAAATCCAGATACACCGAGGCGAAACGTACATACGCCACTTTGTCATAGCGGCGCAGCCGGTTCATGATGAGCTCGCCGAGTTCGCTGGTCTTGCGCTCGCGTTCCTGCGATTCGATGACGAAAGACTCCGCTTCGTTCACAATCTGTTCGAGCTTGCCGATCGGAACCGGGCGCTTCTCGCAGGCCCGCAAAAGGCCGTTGAGAACTTTCTGGCGGTCAAACTTCTCCCGCCGGCCGTCCTTCTTCACCACCATGTAGGGGATTTCGTCGATGCGTTCGTAGGTGGTGAAGCGCTTGCCGCACTTCAGGCACTCGCGCCGGCGGCGGATGGAGTCCGCCTCTTTACTCTCGCGCGAATCCACTACCTTGTCATTGGCAAATCCGCAAAAAGGACATTTCATGGCGCTAATACTTTCGAAACAAACTCAAAATCCTGTCACTCCGACGCCTGCACGAAGCGAAGGAAGGAGGAACCCGCTGCTGTTTCCGGCGATACAAAATTGTAGCAGGCGAGTAAGGCTCGCTCGCGCAGCCCATGCCCGGGTAATAGACAGAAGATGGATCTCATGCCGACGAGCCGCCTATTTCGGCTTCTTCGGCTCGATGACTTTCTTTTGACAACTTCCGCAGCGATAATCGTTCGTGATGCGCCAAGGCGAGGCCCAGTGGCACGACCGCGGCGAAGGTGACCAGCCACAGCAGAATCCCGCAACTCGCCGCCAACTCCGGCGGCACGTCGAATACGCTGGACAGCGCGGCAATGGTTGCCACCTGCGAACCGCCGCCCACCGCCGGCAACTGCAGCATCGAGCCGACCATGCTCGATCCCATCAGAATGAGAATCTGCGCCACCGGGATTTCCAGCGCGTCCACCCCGTAGGAATGCGTTACTTCCTTGTACGCCAGCGCAATTATGTACCACATGCCCACAGAAACCACAGTCAGCCAGAGCATCGAGACCGGACCGTGAATGGTGTCCAGGCCCGCGCCGAACTCGCGCACTCTTTGAGCCAGCTTGTGTCCAAAATTCGCGGAGAGATGTCCGAATCGTTCTTCCACCCATCGTGCCACTGCTTCGCCGCTGCGCCGGATCACCACCGCGGCCACCGCCATCAGCAGCACCAGGCCAATCAGAAAAAATCCGCCCTCGCGGAATCGCCGGTAGTATTCCGGATGCGGAATCGCGGGCAGTGCGCTGGGCAGAAAAATCGCCGCCACCATGAGCACGGTGAAAGCCCCCACATCAAAGATGCGCTCCACCGTCCATACCGCCAGTTGCGAGGAGAAGGGAAGATCGGTGCGTCGCGCGATCAGGTAGGGGCGGATAAATTCTCCGGCACGTCCGAGCAGGGCCAAGCCGGTGAACCCGATCACCGTCGGCGAAACCAGCTCCAGAGTCGTCACCTTCGGTCTGACCGGCTTCAGAAAAATCTTCCAGCGCAGCGCCCGCAGCACATACCCGATGTAGATCCAAGCGACCCCGCGCAATACTTTGACCTTGTTGATGCGGTGAGTCTGGCTCCAAAAGGTTCCCCAATCGAAGCTCTGCCAGTGGCGGTATTGGAGAAAAAAGAGAGCGGCCAGGATAAGGAACACCACCACGCTGGCCACAATGCGCTTTTTATCCATGAAGGGGAGCTTTGCGCCGCGACCCTCGCAACGCGAAGCGAAACGGCATTCCAAAGGTAAATGAGTGTGCCCAGAGGGTCAAACGGGGCTTTAACGGAGCGGTGAAGTGAGCGAGGGGACGGCTGCCGGTTTGCCGCAGTGTGCTACTCACTGGGGGCTGAAATCACTTTTGCCTGGGCTTGGGGTTTGGACTTGCGCAACCTGGTTGCGGAAACATGCGTTCCGCTTGACTTGGTTTCCAAAGCGCTTCGAGCGGTGCGTCGGGTTACTCTTTTCGCGGCCAGTGTTTTTTGGTTGAAGTCGCGCAGCACTCGGGCTACATAGGCCTTGGTTTCGTAAAAAGGAGGCACACCGCCGTACCGCTCCACGCGCTGCGGCCCGGCATTGTAGGCGGCCAGCGCCTTGATCAAATCAAAGTGATAGTGCTCCAGGAGTCCGCGAAGATAGCGGGTGCCGGCCTCTACGTTGGCCTGGGGATCAAAAGCATTCCGCACGCCCAATTCCGAGGCAGTCTGAGGCATCAACTGCATCAGTCCCTGGGCGCCCTTGGGCGAAAGCGCTCGCACATTGAAGCCGCTCTCGGCGCGAATCACGCTGCTGACCAGATCCGGGTTCAGGCTATAGGTGCGGCTCGCGGCTCTTACCAGTTCATCGAGATCCGGCGGATGCCCGACGTTCGCCGCCGGAGTTTGCAACCCGGGGCGCAATCCGGGATCATCGGGCAGCACCTCAAAGTGATCGATCTCCGCAGTCGGCACATCCACAAAGCTTGAGTTGTCGGCGTTGATATACAAACGCGTGATCGCGCCGATGACCTGCCGTCGCTCGTGACGGATGGAGAATCCGTTGCGGAGAACTGCCGAGTCGGTTGCCGGACAGGGAAGCGCCGACAGGGCGAGCAGGGTTAGCGTCGCAACCCATCCACCGATTTTAAGTGCCTTCTTCATTGCAGATGCCTGGCCGCGAACCTCAGGGGCTAGCCCGAATCGTCCTGGCTTGGTGCGTCGCGTCTCGAAGCCGAGCCCGTTCAAATTACTTCCGCCACGGCCGCGGCTACACCGCAACGATCGTTGCCGAGGGTTACGTTCCAGCCGCGCAGGCGCAACTCCTCGCACGCATTCCCCATGATAACCGGATGCCCGGCGAACTCAAGCATTTCCACATCGTTGTGGTTGTCACCGATGGCCATGACCTGCTCGCGCCGGAAGCCGCGGTGCGTGGCCCACCGTTCGAGGGCGTGTCCCTTGGAACAGCCTGTATTCAGCACGTCGATCATGCACAAATCGCGGTCGGGATATTCGGTGCGGAGCACGGTGACCCGGTTGCCCATCCCGCTGGTTGCGAGCGTGCGCAAAGCTTCGCTCATGCGCGCCATGGAGCCGCAAAACATGGCCTGCACGGGATCGTTCAGGAGAGCGTTCTCAAGGGGCGCGACAAACTCGATGTAGGCCATATTGTTCTCGAGCCAGCGCCGGATGCTGGCGTTCAAGTCGTCGAGGTGCTCCAGCACGATTGCGCCCCTGGATTCTTTATCAAAAGTAAGAACGGTATTGCCGCGGAAGTCTTGCATCACGATGCACAGCTCGCGGCAGAGCTCGCGCGGCATCAGGTCGCGATGAAAAGTCTCCCCAGCGAGCGACCGAGTTACCGCTCCATTGGAGCTGATCAGGCATAAATCAAGACCCAATTGCTTGGCGATGGGAAGCGCAAAGGTATGGCGTCGTCCCGTAACCAGGACGATTTCGATGCCGGAATCATGGGCCCGGCGCAGCGCCTGCAGATCGTCTTCGGAAATCTGGAATTGGGGATTGAGCAGCGTGCCGTCGATATCGGAGGCCAGCAGGCGGATTGCGGGCGTGACAGGCTTGAGCACCAATGATTTTAACATCGGTCACAGGTCGCAGGTGTCAGGCCAGGCTTACGGCCCTAGAGCCTGACACCTAAGACCTAGGACCTGTTATATTTTTTCTCCGATGGGATCGCTCCTTTTTTTCTTCGTTTCCTGGTGGGGATTGATTCTCCAGGCAGTAGCCATCGTGCATTTCATCCGCCGCCGGCCGGACCTGTACTGGATATTCATCATCCTGATCGGCGGATGGCTGGGCGCTCTGGTCTACATTGTGGTGGAGATGGTTCCCGACGCCGGACTGCTGCGCACAGAATTTCAAGTATTTCCGCGGCGCCGCCGCATTCGCGAACTGGAGCGCGCGATCCTCGACAATCCTTCGGCCGGCAATTACGAAGAGCTTGGACTGCTCTATCTTGATGACGGCGACTTTGCGCGGGCGCGCGCCTGCTACGACAAATCGATTTCGTCGCGAACCGATTCGATCGATCCCTTTTACCGGCGCGGCGTGGCTGAAATTGGACTGGGAGATTTCACCGCCGCCGTGCCGGATCTGGGGCGTGCCGTGGCCGCCGATCCCAGTTACGATTTTTACCGGGCTCAAGGCCTGCTGGCCCACGCCTACGCGCAAACCGGGCAGGCTGAAAAAGCCGAGGCTCTGTTTCAGCAGGCCACGAGGATTTCGACCAGCTCGGAGACTTACTACGACTACGCGATCTTTCTTCACGCGCAAGGCCGCAACGAAGAAGCGCGGCGCTGGGCGCAGAAAATTCTCGACAAAGGGCCAACTATGCCCTCCTACCAACGCCGCCGCGAGCGGCCATGGTTCCGCAAGGCGTATGCGCTGCTGGCGCGGCTGCGGCTGCAGTAGGACCGGGTTTTCAGCTCCGGCTTTCGGGCTGGAGTTTTGGACCGTGGAGTCCAGCGCTTCGCAAAGTACCGGAAGCGGCTCAACGCGGTGCTAAGCGCCGCTCTTCCACGTACCTCTCCACGGTACTTTCAGGCGTGTCGACACGCCAGAACTCGTACCCTTCCCGAGTGTTGCGGAGAGTTTAGTAGCGATCGTTGGTGTCGATGTTGAAGCCGAGGATGGCATTGATGGCAACCGGCCGGCCGTCGCGCATGGCGGGGCGAAATTTCCAACTGCTCATGGCGGTCGCGATTTTCGCGGTCATGGCGGCCGGACCGTCGAGGATCTGGAGATCTCGCAGGTTGCCGGAAGCATCGAGTTTGCACTGAATCACGACGCGAACGTGCGGAAGGTCCGCGGGTAAGTCGGTGCTAAGAACCTCTGGGTCGGTGAGTGCTCCAGTCTGAGAATGCGATGCGGGATTGGCTTCGGCATACTGCATCGATAGCATGCCGATCGACGTATGAAAATAGACGGAGTAGTTGTCGCCGGGGAGCCGGCCGTAGAAATCAAAGGCTCCGCCGGAGCGCGACGTGGCGACGATGGTGATGCCCGGGCCCTGCTGTTGGGTGACGGAAGAGCGTCCGGGAAGGTTCGGATTGCTGCTGTTATCGGAGCCGAAGCTGGGCAAGGTGACGACGGTGCTGCCGCCGCGAATATCCACGCCGGGGACGGCAGGCGAGCCGGTACCAGCGTCGCCGGCGCCACCCGGACCGGGTGTGGGAGAAATTCCAGCCCGGGTATTGGGTTCGGAACCACGGCCGGTTCCAGTTTTACCGGCACCCGAGGCTGCTCCGATCAATCCGCTGCCGGAACCCGCGCCGTGGCCAATGCCGGAGCCTCCGCTGGAACCGCCGACGCCGGGTTGGTCTCCGCCGGAAGGCGACAACGCCAGCGAACCCTTGCCGCCGCCGGGCATTGCCACCTTGGAGCCGGGCTGCGACGAGAGAACGATTCCAGAAGAGCGACTTCCGCGTTCGCTTTTGGGAGGAGCAAGAACTGAATCGGCCTCGCGGGGAGCAGCGAGTCCCGAGCCTCTTCTGCCGCTCGCGGAACTGAAAGGCCGGGAACCGCTGTTGATCGAGGGAGGCGGCAGGATAACTTTAGCGGCGAGTTCGCCGCCGGATCGTTCCGCCGGGCTGCGGGCGGTTCCAGCAGGGACAGTGGGCGGAGGCGGAACGACCTGCTGCGTGCCGAAAAGTTTGCCAATGATATTACTGACGAACGAACTGTTGGCGGCGGGAGCCGGGGGCGGAGGGACGACGGCGCTGGTGACTCTGGTGCCGCCGCCGCTTTCAAGCCGGCGCAGGTCTGGGGTGGAATCGGCAGAGGGCGGGGGCGCGATGACGGAGGGTGGGGGCAGCGTGAGTTTGGCGTGGAGTGAGGTCTCGCTTTCCGGCGCGGAAACCGGCGGTGGCACCACGGCGACATTCTCCACCTTCACGCGCGAAGGCGAGACAGCTCTCCTGATGGAGGAAGGCGCGGGTGGAATGATGCTGGCGGTAAGCGCGGGAACGGAACGTTCGTCTTGAGTCGTTATGCGCGTGGCAGCCGGGCCGATCACACGGGTGTTCAGAGAAGGCTCGGCCAGGGTGCGGACCCGCGAAACATCGGGAGCCGGGGCGATGACGCGGGAGTTCAGAGCCGGCGCGACGAGTGCGGGTTCGGAAGTGAGATTCGGAGCGGGCGGCACGATCTCGGCATGCAGTGCAGGGGTAGCGCGAGATTTGTGGGGTGAGAGATTTGGGGCGGGAGGCACGACTGCATCGAGGGTGAGTGCGCCGCGGGATTGATTGGGAATCGCGTCGATGGGCGCGGGAGCAATCACGTTGGCGGGAAGAGTAGGAGCAATAAGAGAGGAGCGCAGACCTGTGGCTGGAGGCGGACCGGGGATGGGTTTGAAAGCAAGCAGGTTGGTGACTGCTTCGACGGAAAAAGGAAGCTTCAGGTTGGGAGCGTCAACAACTTTTGGCGCGAGCGAGCCGCCGCGAGCGACATGGATGGTTTGGGTAGGGTGGTATGCTTGCCGCCCGCCGGCGGCGCCGGTGACGCCGGACTGAGCGCCGCCGAGATCTTCAGTGCGGGGCAGTTCGTCGCCGGAATAGTAGAGGACTTCATAAGGCCGGAGCTTGGGTGCGGAGTAGGGGCGAAGGTCAGCGATCTGCCGCGGAAGGACCATCACGACAAACACCAGGAACGCTTCAAGCAACAACGAGGCGAGCAAGTTCCGGTAGGGCCGAAGACCGTGAGGAGCTTCACCAGCCAGGCGCGGCCCCGAGCGGGCAAAGGCGGGACGGATGGAAGTGACGAACTCCTGCCAGGGTGAGGACCACTCGACCAGGAGCTTAGGCGCGTCATGAAGTTGGATCGCGTCTTCGAGTTGGAGGGTATCGGTCACCGAGGAGTCTCGTGAGCTGGTTGCAGCGTCCGGCAATGAAGGGGTAGTGACAGCAACGCTGCTAAGCATCCTCCTTCATCGTGATCTCAATTCTATCGCCCAAGGCGGTTCCGGTTTCGGCCACGGTGTTTTGCGGGAGCTCGAGCACGGAGGCCGCGTGCAGGCGGACCGGCGCGAACCGCCAGGGGCGGAGATTGGGCTCGAGATGAACCACCGTGCCGACGCGGTCGAGGTAGACGGCGTCGATCGGAAATCGCATAGCTAGAGTATGAACGCCCCGGCAGGGACGAATCCAGATGCCGCAGCCATTACGGAAGTCACCTGGGGAAGCTCCGAGCAGGCCGCGCAAACGGGACCAGTGCGTCTCCGCCACGGCCAGGTCGGTGGCGAGATAAAGCTGGCGGGTTTGGTTGAAAGCCTGGCCGCGCGCGACGGGTAGCAGCATGACGACTCCTGATTTCTTCGATTGGATGCTCCCAGCCGCGTCTCACTTGCACTCTATTATTTTGCCACGAGCGAATGATAGGCCTGAATGAGCGCCGGACCAATCGTGACGAAGAGGAACGGAACCAGAATGAACAAAACGAGCGGTGGGACCATCTTGATGGTGGTCTTGGCAGCCTGCTCTTCCGCCCGCTGGCGGCGGGCAGTGCGTAAAGAGTCCGAGTGCACGCGCAGGGCCTGAGCCACGCTGGTGCCAAAGCGGTCCGTCTGGATCAGAGTGCCCACCAGAGAGCGAATGTCATCCACGCCGGTGCGGTCGACGAGATTGCGCAAGGCCTCGGCACGGGGTTTGCCGGCGCGCATCTCGAGGTTGACGAGATGAAATTCATCGCTGAGGTCGGGATGGGCGTGATGTAGGTCTCTGCCTACACGCATGAGCGCCTGGTCGAGAGCCAATCCGGCCTCCACGCAAATTACCGTGAGGTCAAGAGCGTCGGGCAGCGCGATGCGGATGCGCTGTTGGCGGTCTTTAATCATGCGCTTCAGGAAAAAGCGCGGAAGAAAGAAGCCGAAGGCCGGGATGCAGACGAGCAGAGACAGATTCGATGCCCAGGGCGAAGCCAGAACGCCGACCAAACCGAGCGCTCCGAGAACCAGGCGAGAGCCAAAGTAATAGCTGACGTGGCGGGGCTCGCGAAGGCCAGCCTGGATGAGCCAGGCGCGAGTGCGGGAAACGTCAGAGGGCGAGAGCGGAATGGCTTTGCTGAGGGGGTCGAGGGCCTGCTCGATACGCTCCCGGACCTTCACCGCCGGCTTGTGCGGAGCCTGGGCGGGCTGTCCGCCCAGAGCACGCAGGCGGGCTCCCAGAACGGAGGTGGGCGTGACCACGGCCGCGCCGAAAGCAAACACGACCAACACGACGGTCACGAACACTACGATGGTTAGAATCAGCAACGGCATTCTCAGACCTGGATCTTGATAATTTTCCGAATCACGAAATAGCCGATGGTTTGCAAGACAATGCTGACCACCAGCAGGGTGTGGCCGATGGGATCATAAAAAAGAGGCCGGACAAATTCCGGGCTGAAGACTGCCAGAACCGCCACCACAGCTGGCGGCATGCCCATGAGTAAAGCCATGGTGAGGCGGCCCTGCGCGGTGTGGACCCGCACCTGGCGCTGAATTTTGAAGCGCTCGCGGATCACGTAGGACAAGTTATCGAGGATTTCGGCCAGGTTGCCGCCGGTTTCGCGCTGCAGCATGACGGCGGTGACGAAGAACTTCACGTCTACCAGGGGCACGCGCTCGGTAAGGTTCATGAGGGCGTCGCGCACCGGCATGCCGAACTTCTGCTCCTCGTAGAGTTGACGGAACTCGCCGGCCAGGGGCTCGGAGACTTCGTTGGAAATCATTTCCAGAGCGGTGGTGAAAGCGTGACCGGCGCGGACCGCCCGGGCCAGAGTGTCGATGGCCTCGGGGAAGAGCTCCTCGATTTTCTCGAAGCGTTTCTGACGGCGGTAGGACACAAAGGCATAGGGGAGAAAAGCGCCGATGATGAGCGCGGCCCAGGTGATGGCGGGATTCCTGCTCCAAACCAAACCCGCGAAGCCAGCCACGGCGCCGCACGCCAGGCAGAGCACGAGAAAGTTGCCGGCGCGAAGTTTCATGCCTGCCTGCATTAAGGCTTCCTGTATGGCCGAAACCCGAGCCGAGCGGCGCAACAGAGTGTCGAGGGCGGGAATCTTGCTGAGTTGCTCGTCGCGCAGCAGAGCGAGTTCTTCGTCGGGTTCGCGTTCCGGCGCCTTCTGCACGGTTGCCAGGCGATCTTTGATAAGGCGGGCCTGGGCCCGGCGCTGGTCGAACAAAGACGCAACGGCGAAGGCGGCGAGAGCCACCACGACGAAAACGAGTATGGCAATCAGAGCTGGCATGTGTGTTTCGAACGACTTGCTGTCCCAGTGGGACTCTTTCATCTCCTCCGCGATTTAATGCTCACTATAGAGCAGGTCGAATTCCAGCGCTGCTGCATCTCGACGCGCCTCAAATTTCGGTCTTCGATTCAAATAACGACGGACGCAGCCGCGCGCCTGCGGTTGCCAGTCGGTCGGTAAATGCCGGACGGATTCCGGTGGCGCGGAAGGTTCCGCGTACTTTCCCGCTTTCGTCGATGGCGCGGCGTTCGAAGACAAAAATATCTTGCATGACAATAGATTCGGCATCCATGCCGGTGACTTCGGAAATGGAGATGACCTTGCGCGTGCCGTCGGATAGTCGGGCAACCTGCACCACGGCGTGAATGGCGGAGGCTATCTGATGGCGCACGGCGCGCTCGGGAATATTCAGATTGGCCATCGAAACCATGTTCTCCACGCGGGCCAAGGCGTCGCGCACCGAGTTGGCGTGGACCGTGGTGAGGGAGCCCTCGTGGCCGGTGTTCATGGCCTGCAACATGTCGAAGGCTTCCTCGCCGCGAACCTCGCCGACAATGATGCGGTCGGGGCGCATACGCAAGCTGTTGATGACCAACTGCCGCTGGCGGACCGCGCCTTTGCCTTCGATATTGGGCGCACGGGTTTCGAGGCGGACCACATGCTCCTGCTTGAGCTGCAGTTCAGCGGCATCTTCGATGGTGACGATGCGCTCCACGTTCGGGATGTATCCCGAGAGCACGTTCAGTAAGGTAGTTTTGCCCGCGCCGGTGCCGCCCGAGACCAGCAAGTTCAATCGTCCCTTGACCATGGTGGACAGAAGTTCAAGCATGGCCTCGGTCAGGGAATGGTTCTCGATCATGTTGCGGGCGGTCACCGGGTCGCGTCCGAAACGGCGGATGGAAAGGCAGGCGCCGTCCAGCGCGAGTGGAGGAATGATCGCGTTCACGCGGGAGCCATCGGCCAGGCGAGCATCAACCATGGGGGAAGACTCATCGACGCGGCGGCCCACGCGCGAGACAATGCGCTCAATGATCTGCATGAGGTGCCCGTTGTCTTTAAAGGACAAGCCGGTCAACTCCAGCTTGCCGGCGCGCTCAATGTATACCCGGTCGAAACGGTTGACCAGAATATCGGAGATGGTGGGATCCTTGAGCAGGGGCTCGAGCGGACCGAGGCCGAAGATTTCGTCGAGGATTTCGCGCGAAAGCCGCTCGCGCTCGGCAAAACTAAGAGGAACCACCTCACTGTTGACGGAATTACGGATGAGGACGAGAACTTCTTCGCGGGCGGAGTCGCCCGAAGTGCGACCCAGTTTCTCCAGGTCGAGGCGGTCGAGGATCTTGCGGTGCAGATCGGCCTTTACCTGCTGGTACTCACTGCGCTCGAAGGTCTGCACATTCGCCATAAACTCTTATACCGTCTTGAACAGCGACCACGCTGCTCGTTTCACATCGACATCATTGCGTGTCAATTCCTGCGCCAGCCCGGAAAAACAGCGGGCAATCTCGGTGTGACTCTGTTCCATCACCGGAGTTCCCCGGTCGATGGCCGAGGAGATCGCGAAGTACTGGTTGGGAACGCGCCACAACAATTTGACGCCGGCGGCGTTTTCCGCATCCGCCTCGCTGAAGCCGGGCACTTTGCGAAACCGGTTCAGCACCAGCCGCAGGCGATCGCGGTTACCGGTTTCGCCCAGATACTGTTGCACCCGGGCCGCGCTCCACAGCGAAGCCACATCGGTGCAGGCGACCAGCAGCACGAATTCCGATAAATTCGCGACCAGGCGGCTGGCGGCGTCAAGGCGCGAGGAGTTGTCCACGACTACATAGCGGTAGTGCGTGACCAGCATGTCGAAGAGCCGGACAAACTCCGCCGTCGAGGGTTCGATGGCGGCCGGGGTATTGGTTCCCGCCAGCAGTTGCAGACCGCCGTCATGCCGGGTCATGAAACTTTCCAGCAGGGAGCTGTCCATGCGGTGAAGATTGCGAGTGGCGTCGGCCACGGTGAACAAAGGTTTGAGATTCAGATGTAAGGCGGTGTGGCCGAGGGGGGCGAGGTCCACGAGAGCGGTTTGGCCATGGGCCGACTGCAGCGCCAGGGCGAGATTGACGGCTACACTGGTTGCCCCACTGCCGCCCTTGGCGTTGACCACCGTGAAAACCTTGCCGCGCGGTCCCTCCTTGTGAATCCGGCGCTGGGCCGTGGTCAGGCGGACAAAGGCCTCGAGAAGATCGGTGGTGGTGGTGGGGCGCTCGATGAACTCGCGAGCTCCGGCGCGCATGGCACTCACGATGACCTGCGGTTGATTGAGATTCCCGATGGCGAACACGGCTGAGTCGGGGAGTTCCTGGTGCAGAAGCTCTATGGCGCGCATGGCCATGGAGGAATTATCGGCGGGAATGTCGATCAGCATGACGTCGGGGCTGGCAGCCTGCACACGCCGCGTGACCGGATCCGATGCCGCCACCGGGAAACTGGCGCAGGTATGGACCGTGTGCGCCACGCTGGTGCCATCCACTAACACCTGGAGCACGGTGCGTTGCTCATTGTCTGTGGCCACGATAACGACTGAAAGCTCGGGCATAACCTGGCACTTTCTCCACCTTCTGCTGTTTTCAACGCCACCTGCCGCATTCCGTTATCACACCGGCCCGCCTCGGAAGCCACGGCGCCTATTTGCTCGCAGGCTTCTTCCCATCGAACTTGTCGTCGTTGAGGAACGGTTGCGGATTTTTGGGCCCGGGCGGCGCCACGGCATCCGGCGAGATCTTATGCACGGTGCAGAGAACCACCAGTTCGGAATCGCTCTTCGAAATACTCTTGCTTTTGAAAAAGGCGCCCAGGATCGGAATATCCCCCAGTCCGGGAACCTTGTTCCAAACATCGGTGACGCGATTGTCCATCAAGCCGGCGATTACGAAACTTTGCCCATCCCGCAACTCGAATTCAGTCTCGGCTTTGCGCGTGCTCAAGGCGGGAATGGTAAAACCGGAAATGGTAAGTGCGTCGGCGTAATCCAGGGTGCTCACCTCTGGGGCGACGATGAGGTGAATGTTGCCGTTGGGCATGATCTCGGGAGTGAAATCGAGCTTCACGCCAAAGTCTTTGAAAGAGATGGTCACGGCCGTGAATCCCTGCCCAGGTTGCACGATGGGGAAGGGGAACTGGCCGCCGGCGAGGAAGCTGGCTTTTTTGCCATTGACCGCAATGAGAGTGGGTTCGGAGAGAATCTGGAGCAGGTTCTTGGTCTCCAGCGCCTCAATCACCGCGCCCAAGTGGATATTGGGCTGGAATAAAAACATATTGAGGACATTGCTGATGGTTTGGTTGGCCTGAAACGGTGCATTTTGTCCCTGAGTTTGAGTAATGGACTGGGTGCCGAGACTGCCATATTGGCCGGTGGTTGCGCTGCCGATCAAATTGCCCGCGCCTGTGGAAAAAAGGTTCGCGCCCAACTGGGTGAGGGCCGAGCGATCGACCTCGGCAAACTTCACTTGCAGCAGGACTTCCTGCGCACCGACGGGACCAAAGGTCAGCACGTTGATAACATTCTTCGAATACGCGGAAGCGAGTTCTCCGGCGCGCTTGGCGACATCCTCGGTGGTCACGTGGCCGGAGAGCACGATGGCGGCGCGCGAAGGCGTGACGGAAATCTGTTCATCGGGAAAGACGCGGTGTTCTTCTTCGGCGCAGGCGCTGACATCAACGTCCACGCGGAGATCGAAGCTGCGCGAGCGTTCGTTTCTGTCCCAGATGATCAGGGAGACTTCGCCGGGGGCTCGCCCGTGGACCAGGATCTGTGTGGAAGTAAGTACCGTCGGATCGGCGATAGTCGAGTCGGTCACTGAAATACGTGCGATGGGCTCGGTGGTATTGATGAGCAAAGACTTACCAACCATGACGCGGAGGGGAGCCGAGCCTGTGGGTTGAGCCGACTGCGGCGGGAGCGTGGTCTGGGCGGTGGCCGGCGGAGTTGGTTCCTGGGGCGCCTGAGTCGCGGGATCCTGCGTTGCGAGATCAAGGGGCAGCGCCTCGGCCAACCCGAAGACGGGGAGCAGGAGCGACATTGCGGCAGCTGCGAAGTGTGTCGTGCGAACCTTCATCGTTTGATTCCTCTCCACCTGAGGAAACCTGCTATGCAGCCCATCGAACACGCAGGCAGAACTGCTCTCCGACTACTTGGGATCTTCACCGCCTTCTTGCGGTAACGTGACCTCAGTCTTCTTATCACCTTTAATAACCTCTACACTGAGGACCGAAGGAGAGGGGGACGGTGGCTCAGTCTTGTGCGTTGCCGGGCGAAACCGCGGCCGCGGCGGTGCCGCTGGTGCGGTGCCGCCCTGGTACAGGCCCCGGGCATTGGCGGCGTCCACGGTATCCTGATGGGTGTCGAGCGGGTTGCGCAGCACGAGTTGAATCTTACCCTGGGAACTGGCCAGAGTGAGGCGCTCGGCATCCTCGGGAGAAGTTAGAAAAGTGATTACTGGAGTGTTCTGAGCTTCCCCGGAGGCATTGCGCTCCAGAGTGTGTCCGGAGGCAATCACGGCCACGTTCTGCAACACCGTGGTGGTTTGAGATTCCGAGCTGCCGTCCGGGGTACCGGTAAGCAGCACGTCGACCCGGGTTCCTGGACCAACGAAGCCGGCCACGGAGACGACCTCATTCACCCGCACCGAGACGGCGCGCATGCCCGGTGGAATCAGAGAAGGCAATCCGGCTCCGGCATTTTCGGGGGCCAGCTTGCCAGGCAAAATGAATTCGCCCTTGGCGATGGGAAGGATTACGCCACGACCCAACACCTTGGACCGCGAACTATAAGTTCCCGCAGGCAGAGCGGATGCAGGGTACCTGACCGCGCGTACGTCACGCTCTTCCACCCGGGACCCAACCTGCATGTCGTCCGCGGCGACCAGCACTTCTGTGCCGGACTCGATACTCGACGCGCCACGCCCCAGCAGGTTTTTGTAGACGAAGAGACTGACAAAAGCTCCCAAGGCCAAGGCCAGCGCCCCGATCATTAACAAACGAGTGCGGTTCATAATGCTCCGTCAGGACAAGCAAGGCAATCAGACTCACCGTACTCGGCGAAGATTGCCTCCTTAAGTACGCTGCGCCATGCGGGTTTCTTACTGAATCGAACTGGCGACGTTGGAGAAAACATTGTTCGCATTAGACCCGATCAGCCGAATGGTGCCTACGACGATCACAAGGATCACGGCGAGCATCACGGCGTATTCCGCAATGTCCTGTCCTTCTTCGTCGCGCCACAATCTCCAAAGATGATCCATAGTTCCGGCCTCCTAAAAAAATATCAAGCTTCCGAAACAACCGTCCAAAAGCAGACCAAAGGCGCTTGGCCTCTGCGGACTTGCGTCCGGTTTACTCGCACTGCGCTGCGGGGGAGATTTAATCTTACTCATAATACCCTGCAAAATGCCTTGCAAGGTGTAATTTCTTGCATACCGATAGTAACTGCCAGTGCAGCCTTCGCATCGCCCCTTACCCACGCGGTTTTGTGATAGTTGATGTGCTCGGAGCCGCCTCCATCCCGATGGTGTGAGGAGGTGCCGTCAGGACAATTGCCTGGGAATCTTCGTAGGCAACCCTCCAACCCGCGGCGCTGCGCAAACCGGTTGCGAGGGGGGAATCCGGGGGAACAAGCACGGTGTCGATCTTCCAGCACTGCAGCGTCAGCTGCCAATTGCCTTTGAGCTGATAGGTGTTCGCAAACTGATCCAGCAGTGGTTGTCCATAAAGATCGGCCCGGCCGTCGATGAAGACGCGAGTCGGAGGGTAAAGCCTCCAGATCAAATATCCGCCCCAATCGTAGAGGTTGAAAATTCGGCCGGAGTTTGGGTGCATCTGAAGAAATGCAACCGCTCGGACGGGGAAGTGCTGCATCTCGGCCTGGGGCTGGCGCTGAACCACCTGGACGATATGGACACCAACAAAGGCCGCCATTGCCAGCACGATCACGCCGTTCAGCAAATTGCGAGCCGCGGCTGGACGCGGGAGCCGGGAGTTGTTTCTGGGCCAGTTCCCGAGGCGCCGGGAGACGAGCGGAACCGCGATCAAAACGAACAGTGGAATCATGCGGATTGAACCCAGCCCGGCATACAGGCTGACGAGTAACACGAGCAGGTCGCGCGGCCGCACCGGGCGGCGAGACCAACTGAGAGTGGCAAACGCAGCCAGCACAATCAGCAGGAAAGGCCAATACTCGGCACGATGGAAGTTGGGTGAGGCCCACTCCGCGATGTAGCTCTGCATGGCCGCGGAACGCAGAGTCTCAATCGGGTAAGAGAACATCCGCAGGCCGTTGGGATTCACAGGCACAAGCAGCAGATCGAGCAACAGGAAAAACGCCGCAGTCTGCAGGGGCGGCGCATCCTGCTGCGAGTAGCCGAGCCGCCGTTCGATCCATTCCCCGGCGAGGAACAATGCCGAAAGGGCCAAACCCACAGCGAATCCGGCGTGCAGGTTGACCCAGAGCAGGGTGAGCGGAACAGTCCACCATAGAAGCTTCGAATTGTGCTCGGAGCGTTCGAGAATCAGCAGCCACAGACTGGTCAGCAAAATAGAAAGAACCTGAGGGCGAACGCCCCAAACTGGCACGGTGGCCCAGGCGGCGCAGAGAGTGGCTACTCCCGCAACGTAGGGAGCGGGGCCGCAGCGCAGGTAAAGCAAGAAAAAAGCCGCACCGAGGACTGCGGCAAAAACCAGGATCAATCCCGCCCAGCCCGCAGTGCGTTCAACCTCGTACAGAAGAAGTTCGGTAAGCCACTCATGCGTAACCCATGGTTTTCCGGCGCGCGTGTAGGAAAAGAGATCGGCATGAGGAACGCTCTCGTGTTCGGCAATGTACTGCCCGGTCTTGAGGTGCCACCAGAGGTCAGGATCGGTGGCTTTGCGCGCGGCCATGCCGAAAAGACCGAGGAACAACACTGCCAGGAAGACGCGTGTGGTGGTGAATGCCGGGTTCATCGGGAATCCGCCGGGGACTCCGGGGATGATGCGCTGCGCAACAGCACCACGATCAACATGGGCAGATAAAGAAAGAGTACAGCGGCTCTACCCACCTCGGTGAAATTGGCGGGGAGGTGATACCAGCGCCAGATGCCCGCGCCCCAGCTAAGAAATGCCGGGAACAGAAGCTCCCGCCGCGACTTGGGGATCAGCCAGAGCGTGAAGCTGTCGAAAAACCAGCGCTGCGGCATCACGGCGGCCAGCAGGAGCAGCCAGGCATCGCGGTCACGGTAGCGCAGCAATGCCAGCAAGAGCAGAGGCCCGGGAAAAACCAACAAGGGGATGAAGTGTTCGTAATAGCGCGTTTGACCGAGCCACAGCAGCGGCCACCGCGGCAGTACAATGAGGCTTAATCCTGCCACGAAGATGCAGGCCAGCAGTCCTCGACGCGAGAGCCGGGTCAACAATACCGGCAATCCGACTTGCGGCTTCATCATGGTGACGGGCAGGAGCAGCGGGAAAAACGCGCTGGCGGCGACGATCGCCGACCACTGTGCGGTGATGACCCCAGCCCAGTAGGGATATGCCAGAAAAACCCGCAGCCTGCCGTAACCTTCCCGCGTAAGCCCAAAGGCCAGCAAGGCGGAACTGATTCCGTAAAACAGGCCGGCGGCAATTTCCGGCGGTATGCGCAGAAACGGCAGAGCGACGAACGCGGCGGGTAGGGGATACTGTTCGAGCGGTGTATCGTACGGATTCTGGCGGGCGATCAGCCGCTGCGCCAAATGGAGCGCCCAATGGAAGTCGCCGGCATTCTGGTGGAGGTGTTTGAGCAGGAACCAGCAGAACATCCCGCTGGCCAGGCCCACCACCGCCGCCACTGTGATTCGCTTCCGCATTGCGAGCAGATTGCCCCACCAGTTGTAACATGGGTGCGGCTAGTTACGGCATTCCAGTGGAGGAGGGCGCGCGCTTTCGCAAAGCTTGCGTAAACTTCTGCAATCCGTCGCGGTTCTGGCGCTGGCCGCGGTCGCAGCGGCCAGCATGTGGTTCTATGTGAGTGGCATCCTGCGAGCCCATCAGCTTGCCGATGCGGAAGGGAAGCAAATTCCACGGGGCAATCTTTCCGACCTTTATCCACGCTGGGTGGGAACGCGGGAGCTCTTGCTGCACCATCACAATCCCTATAGCCGCGAGGTGACGCTGGAAATCCAGGAAGGATATTACGGACGCCGCCTCGACCCTGCCCGGCCGAACGATCCCAAGGATCAGCAGGGCTTCGCTTATCCGGTGTACGTGGTATTTCTGTTGGCGCCGCTGGCTGCTGTGCCGTTCCCGGTGCTGCTAATCGTGTTCTATTGGTTGCTTGCGCTGTTGACGGCGGTGAGCGTTTGGCTGTGGCTGCGGGCATTACGCTGGCCACTGCCGCTGCCGGCTATTGCTGCCTGCATCGTACTTACTCTGGGAAGTTTTCCCGCGGTGCAAGGGATCAAGTTGCAGCAATTGAGCTTGCTTGTGGGGGCGCTGCTGGCGGCAGCAGTGGCCGGCGTGGCCAGCGGATTCCTGTTTTGCGGCGGAGCATTGCTGGCATTGGCGACGGTCAAACCCCAACTGGCATGGCCTTTGGTAGTGTGGTTGCTCGCGTGGGCGGCGAGCGATTGGCAGGCGCGGCGAAGATTCGTGCTTGGATTCGGCTTGGTGATGGGACTTCTGCTGGCGGGCGCAGAAATCGTGTTGCCGGGCTGGTGGCGAATGTTTGCAGAGGCGGTTCGGCGATATCACGAGTACACGCAAAATCAATCCGTACTTGAAGTCATTCTGAACCAGGTTCTTGGCCCGTTCGCGAGCGCGGGCGTTGGCCGCATGGGGGGGCAAATCCTCGCGGGGATTGCCGTGCTCGCTTGCGGGCCGCCGCTGTGGAGGTTGCGCGGGGAGCGGGCAAACGCCTCGGGATTCGGCGGTGCGACGGCACTGGTGCTGGCGTTGACGGTGCTGGTTGTCCCGATGTACGCGCCCTACAACCAGCTTCTTTTGCTGCCCGCGATTCTGCTGCTGGTGCGCGACCGGGCGGCGTTCCTGTTGCGGCCGCCGGTGCGCCGTTTGGCATACTGGGCGGGGGCTTTTGTCCTGGGATGGCAGTGGATAGCAAGCCTGTGCCTGACGGCTATTTATTTGCTCGAGTCGCGGGCTTCGGCGGTCGATGGCTGGAAGTGGCCGCTGTTTGCGACATTTGCGTTACCCGTGTGGGTGTTCGCGCTGATTCTGTTTCATGTGAAGGACCAGACGCGACGCATGCACGATCATCGTTTATGAAAATCAGATGAGGCGATCGACCGAAGATCGCAATTGGACCTGCTGGCAGCGGGCACTTGGGCTAACCCTGCTGCTGCGGCTGGCTTACTCTGCACTCGGCGGAATCATTGCCCTGGTTCAGCCGGTGAATTGGCAGCTGGTCCAGTCTAATGCGTTGACCAAAACTCTGATTCCGCCCGGCCACAGTTTGCGCTACTTGTTGTTCGGCGTCTGGGAACGTTTTGACACGCTTTGGTACCTTCACATCGCCGCCCATGGTTATGACCGGCCTGAGGCAGTGGTCTTCTTCCCGCTATATCCCGCCTTGATAAGAATCGTAAGCCGACTCGTTCCGCCGATGGCTGCCGCCCTTCTGATTTCAACGGTGGCAGCTTTCTTTCTGTTTTGGGGGTTGCAGGAGCTGCTGCTGGGTGAGCATCAGCGGGATATCGTCGATTGGAGTGTATTGTTCTGCACGGTGTGGCCGGCGAGTTTCATTTTCTTTGCGGGCTACCCGGAATCGCTGCTGATGGCCCTGCTCGTCTGGTCTTTGTGCATGGCCCGGCGAGATCGTTGGCTGGCGGCGGCCGGGCTCGGCTGGGCGGCTGCGCTGACCAAAGCGGCCGGCGGGGTGGTGGCCGTGCCTCTGCTGATCATGGCCATCCGGCGCAGGAAAATAGCGGCGCTGCCGGCGTTGCTGGTGCCTCTTGGTTCGGCCGGATTTCCGGCATATCTGCATTGGACCGGCCAGGTCGCGCTCGCCTCCGCTTACGCGGAATACTGGCGGACCGCGATGGCCGCGCCCTGGACAACGCTATGGGTGAGTGTTCAGACTTTGTTACACACGCCCAATCCCATTCTTATCCTCAACCTGGTGTTTCTGATTTCCGTATGTGTGCTTGCCGGGCGCAGCCGGCTCAGAATCGAGTATCTGGTCTATTCTGCAGCAGTGGTCGTTCTCTTGCTCTGTAAAGAGACCACGCCGCCGTTGCAGAGCATGGTGCGCTATCTTCTGATTGTGTTTCCCGCTTTCGTTGGCTTGGCTCATTCGCTTCAGGGTCCGCATTTGCGGTCGAGATTTGGGATGGCGTGGGCGGCCCTTCTCGTGGTTAACCTCGGATTCTTGTGGCTTTTTCTGGGCTGGTCGCTTGTGTTGTGAGGCTGGCAGCTTCGCCTCGGAGACTGAGAATGGACCTGGTGCGACAATCCCTTCGGTTTGCCGAGCGTGTGCCGGAGGATTTCCCAGGCAGTCTCGATGAAGGCTCTTCCCGCCGGGGCATGATTCCTGTCATTATTCTTATTTGCGGGGTTTTCAGGTAGGCTTGGGCTGGAAGTGGCGCCGCATTCCATGGTCCTAAATACGATAAGCCGTTCGCAATCGTCTGCTTCCGGCGTGTTTCCCGCGCTGGTGCTCGTGCAAGGCAACGAGCAGAAGAATATTGTGCTCAACCGCAGTCCCTTCAGCGTGGGCCGCAAAGTGGATAAGGATTTGGTGATCGCCGATCCCAGGGTCTCGCGCGATCACGCGCTCATCGTGCTGGAGGGGGACGGTTTTTTTTTAGTCGACCAGGGCAGCAAGCACGGCACGTTCGTCAACGGAGAACGCATTCAGCGGCAAAAACTGGAGCGCAACGACCGGCTGGAGTTTGGGGCGCGCGATTCGACCTACGCCATCTTCAATCCAGCGCATAGCACTTCAAACACGGCGCGCCAGTTCCTGAGCCAGATTTCCGAGATTCAGATCTCACAGGAGGCCAACGACCTCGAAAAGTTGACCCTGTTTCTGGAAGCGGCGCGCAAGTTGAACACCGCCGGCGTGCTGGATGAAATCCTGATGACCATGTTGGAAGTGACGCTGCGGCTGACGCGCGCCGAACGGGGTTACGTCTTTCTCAAAGACGACGATGGCAAACTGCGGCTGGCGGCCGGGCTCAACAACAAACGCGAGCCGCTGCTCGACGACAAGACCATTTCGCATTCGGCGCTGGAGGAATCGCTGCGGTCGAATTCGGAGTTTCTGCTCACCGATACCAGTTCGCCGGAACTCGCCGGCCGGCAAAGTATCGTGGACTACGACCTGCGCACCGTGATTTGCATTCCGCTGCGCAAGCGTCAGGTGCAAGCTACGCGCGAGCCGCCAACAGCGCTGCCCGGCGCAGCCTCCGAAGTGACCGGGGTTTTGTATGTGGACTCGCGTTTTGCCTCGCGGGAATTTTCCGGCGTCGGCCACGACATTCTGCGGGCCATTGCGACGGAAGCCGCGTCGCTCATCGAGAATGCCCGGCTGGTTCAGGCCGAGGAAGAATCGCGGCGCTATCAACAGGAGCTCACCATTGCCGCAAGCATCCAGCAGCGGCTCATGCAAGTGAAGATTCCCGAGGTGCCGTTCGCCAAACTGCGCGGGAAGAATCTGTCTTGCAAGGAAATCGGCGGCGATTTCTTCGACGCCGTCAATACCAAGGAAGGCCTCGCCGTGGTGCTAGCGGACGTGAGCGGAAAGGGAGTCTCCGCGGCTCTGCTGGCCTCCACTTTGCAGGGTATGATCTATTCGCATTTGAGTTCGGGCATGCCGCTTCTGGAGGTGGTTTCCGCGGTGAACAACTTTTTCACCGCCAAGCTGGTGGGAGAAAAATATGCCACCGTGCTGCTGGTGCGGCTGCGCCGTGACGGCGATTTGGAGTATGTGAATTGCGGTCACGTGCAGCCCCTGCTGGTCTGCGCCGGAGAAGTGATGCGTCCGCCGCACGGGAATGTGCCCGTGGGCTTGCTGCCGGATGCGACCTTTGAGAGCGCCCGTTGCCAGCTCAATTCAGGCGACCGCTTCATCCTGGTGACGGATGGTGTGACCGAAGCGGAGAATGCCATGGGCGACTTCTTCGAAGATTCACGGCTGGAAGCGACTGCGTCGAAGACCCCGACGCTGGAAGGCATTTTTTCCGCGGTCTCGGCGTTCTGCGCCGGAAATCCCCTCAGCGACGATTGCACCGTGGTCGAACTGGTCTACTCAAGCCCCGGCGCCGATGCTTAGGTTGCATCGGGTGGGCTGCAGTGGCGACGAGAGAGAGCCAAGGCGGATCGAGGGATTTCGAGCGGATCCGTCCTACGCCACGAGCACAGTGTAGTCCTCGCCCTCCCATCGCTTCTCCTGCTGCCAGAAGAAGGTGAATACAACCTCGCTTCCCACCGGCAACGAGGCCGTCGGCAAGTCGAGCGTGTAAATGCCCAGGCCTGTGTCGCGAGTGTTGGTGTCTTGCGAAGTCTTCCACCCGTCGATACTCCAGTGCACCAGCGCCGGCGCGAGCAAAGCGATCCGCAGCTTTTTGTTTCGTGGCAGGGAACGGCACTTGTTGTTAAACCGCCAGCCGAAGACCTGGGGCGCAGGTTTCTCCGCCAGATAGCGTTGTACCGTCTGCGGAGGCTGATCGAAGATCTGGCCGTCGCGCAGCGAGCGTCGGAGCTTAATGTACTCGGAATGAGCCCAGACCAGCGGGCAGGCGGAGCCAGAAGGCTTGCCGCGGAAAAGTTCTTGCGCCGGAATATCATCCGCGTCCCAGATTTGCTCGGGGAGCAGGCGGCTGTGGCCGACAGTGCAACTCTCCATCATAGTCAGCAAGGCTTCGGCTGCTGCGGGGCGGCCGGCAGCCAGTTCATAATGTGCGCGCTCTCCGGCAAGCAGAGGCCAGGGACGGCCGATACCGGTGCCATCGAAAGCCGAGCCATCTTTGTGCTCGCCGTAGCCGTCGCCGTTGTACCGGTACCAACACGAACCCTGCGGCATCTGCACGCGCAGCAGAGCATCGATGGCCCGAACCGTGTTGAGAATGCGGGGATCGTCGGGAGCGCGCAATCCGAAGCGAACCAGTGCCAATGAGTCCGGACTGATAACGTGAAACGCCTGCTGCTGAGTTTCGCCCGGCGGACGGTTCTTGATCGGAACAAAGCCCTGTGTCGGGGAGGCTGCACCATCGCTGTCCGGAGGAGCAATGCGCACGTAATAGCCTTCCACGCCGATTTGCTCGCAAAGATCGCCGCCCGTGGCATAGACCCAGCGTTCGATGTTGTCGTTCCAGGCATCGGCGGTATCGCGGAGAGTCAAGGCGGCATCGGCATGGCCGGTGAGGTCGGCAATGTCGGCTGCGGCCAGCAGTGCCGAAATCTCCGCCGCCAGAGTGAAAGGAGAATAGCCCGCATCTTCCTCCCAGCGATCCTGCTGCGTGACCGGACCGTTGCGCAGAATAAAACTGGCAGCGCCCCGCACCATCGGCCACCAGCGATCCAGTTTGCCCAAACCATCTGCGGCATGGCGGCGCAGCAGATCCAGCAACAGGATCGGGAAGGCAGTTTCATCCATCTGGATGCCGCCCCAGTAAGCGCGCCCATCCAGCCACAGATTCTGTGCCCAGTTGCCGGCTGCCTCTTGGGTGGACTCGAGGTAGCGGAGCACTCTTACCGCATCGCTGACCGCGCCGGCGGCCAGAAGCGCTCCCGCGGTCTCGACCAGATCGCGCGGCCAGACCAGGTGATAACCACCGAGGTCTTCGTCGCCCTTGCTGTAGCCCCACGGAATAGAAAGGCTGGCGATGATGCCGCCCAGAAAATCCTTGGACTCGTGAGTGCGCAAAACCGCCGTGGAGGCGCGGTAGAGATCGTATTTGCGCTGCGGATCATCCAGTTTGAGCAGGGTGCTCTGCCAATGTTTCCAGTGGAATACGTAATGTTGGCGAAGTTCGCTGTAATCCTCCTGCAGACTGGATCGCACGTGCTGTGCTGCCTCAGTCCACTTCGCGCCGAACCCCAGGACCATCAGGAACTCTCCTTGGCAGGCCACCAGGTCAATCTCGCCCGTGCAGGCGACGTTGCCATTCTCGGCGCGCTGGTATTCCCACTCCATCTGGAAGTGAGCGGAAATATCCTGCCATCCGTCGGAAACGCCGACGAATCCAACCGACATCTTTTTCCACGGCGCCGAACAGGCCAGGCTTAGAGCGGTGCCATCGTGCTCGGCGAGGAACATTGTCACGCCTTTGTAGTCGCCTATCCAGGCCGTGTTGCCGTATCCACAGTTGGCCAGGTGGGGTGAGAGCAAGACGTGGAGACGATAATCGGAAAGCTGGCCCTGCAGAGGCTCGAAGCGAATCTTCTGCAGCACCGCGTTGCGGTAAGGATCGGTAAGGATCTCCTTGTGAATCCGGTAGCGCCCGCCGGCTTCAGTGTTGATCAGTTCAAAAGCCGGGACACCGGGCTCGAAAGGTCTGTTCTTGAACGTGCAGTGCCGTTTTTCCTCGGAAAAAAAGTCGCGCCCATTGGTCACGATAAAGCCGAGATCGCGGGTGCAGGCCTGATCGACTCGGGGAAAATAAACCTCATTCAGAATACCGTGGCTCAGCGTAAACCACACTTTGCTGTGCTGGTTTAACGCTGTTCCAGCCCCGGTCTTCGCACTCGATGTCCAGCGGGGTGGAATCCCGGGCCAACCGGGGGCATAATGCGTCGAGGAATCATTCATGAAAATTTCGTCCTGAGGCGTATAACGGAGATACGGAGATAAAGACCCCCTTGCGGAACGGAGAAATCCGAGCGTACCCGCAAAATGGGATCGCTTTAATGTCGACTTGTTCTATCTCAGTAGGGAATGTAAAAGGTAATCTTGCGTCGCGGCGGAAACGGCCGATAATGAGAGAATTCGAATTCGCAGCCATGGCACGCACTTTCCAATATCGCAAGGCCCTAGTCTTTGTAATGGTAACAGCCTTATGGCTGTGCCTCGGGACAAACGCCACGGCTGGCGGGGTTGCACCACTCGATGCGACTGCGGGTACGGCTTTGGACCAGGGGTTCCTCGGCCTCTACAATCTGGATTTTTCCGGCGCGCAGAAGGATTTTTCCGACTGGGAGGCGCAACACCCCGATGATCCGGTCGGTCCCGTAAGCCAGGCAGCCGGATTTCTTTTTTCCGAGTTCAACCGCCTGGGCGTGCTGGAGTCGCAGTTCTATGAGAGTGACGAAGCCTTTGGCGCCCGCTCGAAGCTCACCCCGGACCCGGTCGTGCGTGGCTCTTTTCAGGCTGCGGTCGATCGCGCGCAAGTGCTGGCGCACGCCCGCTTGGCCAAGGATTCCAAAGACCAGGATGCGCTGTTTGCCATGACTCTCGCCTCGGGTCTGCAGGCGGACTACGCGGCCCTGATTGAGAAGCGGGACCTCGCTTCCTTGCACTACACGAAAGAGGCTTCCACTTGGGCCCAGCAGCTTCTCGCGGTTTGCGACAATTGTTCCGATGTGCTGGTGGCTACGGGATTCAGCAAGTACATCATCGGTAGCATGGCGGCGCCCGTGCGCTGGCTGCTGCGCATCGGTGGATTGCCTGGCGATAAGCAGGCTGGCATTGCCGACCTGCAATTGACCGCTCAACACGGACATTACCTGAAACCATTTGCGCGTATCCTGCTTGCCATTGCCTATGTGCGTGCCAAGGACAAACACCGCGCCCTTCAACTGCTCACCGGTCTGCGTACCCAGTTTCCGGCCAACACGCTGTTTCCTCGGGAAATTGCGCGGTTGCAGACCGGTCACTGAGAAGCTGAGAATCGGTAAACACCCTACGACCCGGCCCCTTTCGTTACTATCAATTCTAACGATTCTTGGTGCCAAGCCGCCCGCGGCCGACGTACCGCCCGTTGACCGGCGATAGAGAATCCCCTGAGCATGAAGATCCTGATTACAGGAAGCAGTGGCCATCTCGGCGAAGCGCTGGTTCGCACCCTTCGAAGCCAGCACCGCGAGGTCATCGGCATCGACATTGTTCCATCGGAGTTCACCAGCCACGCCGGATCAATTGGAGACCGGAATTTTGTCAAACGATGTATGGCGGACGCAGGCGCCGTGATCCATACTGCGACCCTGCACAAGCCTCATCTCGTCACGCATAGCCCGCAGAATTTTGTCGACACCAACATCACGGGCACGCTGAATCTTCTGGAAGAAGCTGCGCTGGCCGGCGTTGGCGCGTTTGTCTTCACCAGCACGACCAGCGCCTTCGGCAGCGCGCTTAGGCCGCCTGTTGAAGGCCCGGCGGCGTGGGTCACCGAGGATGTTGCATCCGTTCCCCGAAACATTTATGGAGTGACCAAGACGGCGGCGGAGGACCTTTGCGAGCTATTCCACCGGAAGCATCGCCTCGCCTGCCTTATCCTGAGAACCTCGCGTTTTTTTCCCCGAAGAAGATGACAGTGCCGAGGCACGCCTGGCTTACGACGACGGCAACCTCAAGGCGAACGAATTTCTTTACCGGCGCGCTGATCTCGAGGACGTGGTCAGCGCTCATCTGCTCGCGATCGAGAGAGCTCCGGCAATCGGCTTCGGCCGCTACATTGTCAGCGCGACTACGCCGTTTACGCGTGACGATCTGTTCGACTTGCGCTCCGATGCCCCTCTGGTGGTGAAGCGATGCATTCCAGAGTACGAGTCTGAGTACGCACGCCGCGGCTGGAAAATGTTTCCCGGGATCGACCGGGTGTACGTGAACGAACGTGCCAGAAATGCCCTAGGCTGGCGACCCCGCTACGACTTCAGCTACGTTCTGGAAAAGCTGAAAAATGGCGCGGACCCCCGCAGTCCGCTCGCTCGCGCCGTGGGTTCAAAGGGGTACCACTCCCGCAAGTTTACGGAAGGGCCGTATCCCGCGGAGTGAGTGTTCCATCTTGCCTGCCTTTCATCCGTCCAGGCTCATGGCGTTTCTGCCGCGCGACAACTCCACGAGCAGTGACGGAACATCTGGATTAATCTCATCCCATTCATCAGAAATTCACTGGTTTGTAACCGTCCTGTAACACTGCGCCGATAGAAGGGGATATCACAATTCATAGGAGGAATTTCGAGTGATGCGCAGACTCACCCTGCTTCTGTTGTGCGCCTTTGTAGCCCTGCCGCTAGCCGGACAAACCACACTGAACGGAGCCGGCGCCACGTTCCCGTATCCCATGTATTCCAAGTGGTTCAGCGAATACCACACACTGCATCCCGATATTCAGATCAACTATCAATCGATCGGCAGCGGCGGCGGCATCCGCCAAGTGACGGAAGGCACGGTGGATTTCGGTGCCAGCGATATGCCCATGACTGATGAGCAGCTCGCCGAAGCTCAAGCCCAGCTGAAGATCAAGGTTCTGAACCTCCCCACCGTGCTGGGCGCGGTGGTACCGGCCTACAACATTCCCGGAGTCAGCGGGGAGGTGAAGTTCACTCCCGACGCCCTGGCGGGAATTTTTCTAGGCAGGATTACAAAGTGGAATGACAAAGCCATCACCAGCGTAAATCCAGGTGTCAATTTTCCCGACAAAAACATCATCGTGGTGCATCGCTCCGATGGGAGCGGGACCACTTTCATCTGGACCGATTATCTCTCGAAGGTCAGCCCGGACTGGAAGAGCGAGGTGGGCAGCAACACTTCGGTCAAGTGGCCGGTCGGTCTGGGAGGGAAGGGCAACGAGGGGGTCGCGGGATTGATTCGACAGATGCAAGGAGGGATCGGCTATGTCGAACTGATCTATGCCTTGCAGAACAACATTACCTACGGCAGCATCCGCAATGCCGCGGGCGTATTCTTGAAAGCTTCGCTGGAAGGCGTGACCGCCGCCGCCGCGTCGGCTCCCAAAATGCCGGCGGATTTTCGCGTCTCTATAACCAACGCGCCGGGCAAGGACGCATATCCTATTTCCAGCTTTACCTGGCTGCTGATTCCCGAACACTCGAAGGACGCGGCCAAAGGTAAAATTCTGGCTGACTTCCTGAACTGGATGGTCACGGACGGACAGAAGATGACGTCTGCACTTTCGTATGCTCCGTTGCCCGAGGTCGTGGTCCAGAAGGAGAGAGCTGCAATCAAGCTGGTCCGGTAAGTCTGGTGGTTTCACTCAGATGGCCTGGTGAGTGTGGAGTATGCGATCCCACCGACGCGTCGGATGGCCTTTCCGACGCGCCGCGAGTCTTTAATACGACAGCACACAACAACGTTTTTCGGACGTGGGTTGTCACTTGTCTGGTTTGATTCACCGTTCTTCGCCTTCTGGGCCGATGTTTTATACTAAAACGGTGATTGATGCCCCGCACGGGTCGCATTGGCCACGGAACACGTAATACCCTCGCACATGGCTCGTCTTTCGCTGGAAAGTCCTGAGTATTATCTCAACCGCGACACCTCTTGGCTCGCGTTCAACAGTCGTGTGCTCGAAGAAGCCGAGGATGAAGCCAACCCGCTTCTGGAACGGTTGAAATTCCTGGCCATCTCCGCCAGTAATCTAGATGAGTTTTTCGAAATTCGCGTGGCCGCCATGATGCAACAGATCGAAGACGGCTACAACGAAGCCGGCCCGGACGGTTTGACGCTGGCCGGAAAGCGCGACATCCTGGCGCGCCTCACGCACAAATTCGTGGGCGAGCAATACCAATGCTGGAATACGTTGCGCCCGGCGCTGGCCGAGCATGGAATTCGCTTGCTGGCTTTGCACGAACTGGATGCGCGTGCCCGGCGCTTCGTCGACGAATACTGCGAGAAAGAGTTGGATCCTCTGCTCACGCCGGTGACCGTCGATCCCACCCATCCCTTTCCCCGCGTGATCAATAAAGCGCTGTGCCTTGGCTTGCTCTTGCGCCGCCGCCGCCGCTCCGCGCTTACTTACACCGGGGTAGTTTCCGTGCCCCGGGCGCTGCCGCGTTTAGTACGGCTGCCCTCGGAGGCCACAACCGACTTCATCTTTCTTGCCGACCTGGTCGCGCACCACGCGCAGAATATGTATCACGGCTACGATATCGTTTCTTCGGCTCCGTTTCGGGTGACCCGTAACAGCAATCTTTATCTGCAGGAAGAAGAAGCCCGCAACCTTCTCGAATCGGTGCGCGCGGAGTTGCACAACCGGCGCAAAGGCGATGCCGTCCGCATGGAAATTGAGGCTGATGCCGATCCTGAAATTATCGACCGCCTGCGCACGGTTTTCGAACTCGATCCCTGGCAGGTGTTTCCCGTGAACGGCCCGGTTAATCTTTCGCGGCTGTTTAACGTCTACGACCAGACCCCGCGGCCCGACCTCAAGTACCGCTCCTTTGCCCCGCGCGAGTTGCGGCTTACCGCCAAATCCCAAAATCTGTTCGAGGAACTGCGCCGTCATGACGTTCTGCTGCACCATCCCTACGATTCCTACGACGCCGTGGTGTCATTCATTGAATCGGCGGCGGAAGATGCCAACGTGCTTTCCATCAAGCAGACCCTTTACCGCACCAGCGAGCACTCCGCCATCGTTCCTTCTCTCATCGATGCCGCCGCGCGCAAGGAGGTCACCGCCGTGGTTGAGTTGAAGGCGCGCTTCGACGAAGCTTCCAACATCCGCTGGGCGCGCGATCTGGAAGATGCCGGAGTGCAGGTGTTCCACGGACTGGTTGGCCTAAAGACGCATTGCAAGCTTTCGTTGCTGGTGCGCCGCGATCCCGATGGCGTGCCACGCAGCTATGCCCACATTGGAACCGGCAACTACAACGCCACTACGGCCCGCATCTATACCGATCTCAGCCTGTTCACGGCGAACCCCGAAATTACCCGCGCCGTGCATGACGTCTTCAGCTTCCTAACCGCTTACGCGGAGAACCCCAGCTACGATCCCCTGCTGGTAGCGCCGCTCGACTTGGCGGAAAAGTGCATTTCGCTGATCGATCGCGAGGCCGAGCACGCACGCCAGGGCCGCCCTGGACGAATCATTGCGAAGATGAATGCCCTGCTCGACAAAAATATTGTGCAGGCTTTGTATCGCGCTTCCCAGGCTGGAGTGGAAATCGATCTGATTGTCCGCGGCATTTGTGCCTTGCGCCCGGGCGTGCGCGGGGTGAGTGACCGCATCCGCGTGCGCAGCATCGTTGGGCGTTTCCTGGAGCACAGCCGGATTTACTATTTTGGCAACGGCGGCGAGGAGGAAATCTATATCGGCAGCGCCGACTGGATGCCGCGCAATCTTTACGAGCGCGTCGAGGTGCTGGTGCCCCTGCGCGACGAATTCCTGCGCGAGCGCGTCCGCCGCGAAATTCTTGACGCCTATCTTGCCGATAACCGCAAGGCCCGCATCCTGCTGCGCGATGCCACCTACATCCGCGCCTGGCAGCCCGTGCACGGCAAGCGAAATCGCAAACCGCCCACCGGCGCCGCCGCCTTCAGTGCCCAGGATTTTCTGATCAGTGTGGCGGAAGGCAAGCAGGCGGAGTTTGCTCTGCCACAGACGTCGGAGGCGAAACCTAAAGCTCCGGCCGGAAGAGTGCGATAATTCGCCATGATTATTTATTTCCTACGTCACGCCAGCGCCGGCGAACCCTTCGCTAACCCAAAGAAGGACGAGAAGCGCGCGCTCGACAAGGAAGGCATTGAGCAGTGCGGTTACGTGGGCCGCGCCCTGGCCGCAATCGAGGCCCAGGTGGATAGCATTGTTTCCAGTCCACTCAAGCGTGCCACTCAGACCGCTTCTCTGGTGGGAAACGAGATGGGTTACGAGGGCAAGCTGCAGATCGAGCCCGCGCTGCGTCCCGGGGCTGTTTTCGCCGACTTCCGCCGCCTGCTGGAAAAATACGCCCGCCAGGAATCGATCATGGTCGTGGGACACAATCCCAACCTCAGCCAGTTCCTCGGCGCCCTGATCAGTGAGTCCGGCTGCGAAGCCTCGGTCGAGCTGAAAAAGGGAGCGGTCGCCCGAGTCGACGTGCGCCGCAGTTCCGGCACCTTGCAGTGGTGCTTTACGCCGAAAGCCCTCCGCACTCTCTACACCGCCGCGGTGGAAAGCTCCCGCCCGAACACTTCACGGAAATAAGCGCAGTCCTTTTCGATCGCCCACAACTCCAGATCTACTCCCAACCGCCGCCGCGGCACCAGCGTCAGCCGTATCTCTGCCGCGCGCTGACTCACCCGCACTTTCTGCACCGCGCGGCTCCGGCCCAGGTTCAAAGAGCGCGCCAGCCGCAGCAGCAGAATCGCTTTCTGCACTCCTGCCCGGTCCGCCGGATCTATCGCCTTCATCGGTCCATCTTCCATCGTAGGCCGCGACTTCCCCAGATAGCGCGCAATGGCTGCAATCACCCGCCGCTGCTGCGGCGTGTAACCCAGAATTTCCGAATTCGAAATGATGTAATAGGTGTGCCGGTGATGCCCGTTGCGATTGACGTAGTCTCCCACTTCATAAAGCATCGCCGCCGCCGCCAGCCACTCCCGGAATTCCGGCGCCAGGCCGTGCACTGAACGCAGCGCCGAGAACAAAAACATAGCCGACTCGCGCACATCCAGTGCGTGCTTCATGTCCATGCGGTAGTGAGCGACCGCCCTTGTAATCGACTCCCAGCGTTCCGATTCAATCTGTTTTCCCGACCGCGTACTCCGGTCGTGTTCCGCCGCCATCTGCGCCAGCAGCCCGTCACGCAATCCCAGCGCGGAATAGCGGAAGCCTTTGAGATGGCAGCGATCCAGCAGTTCGTGATAGACCACGGCTCCGGCCACAATAATTTCCGCCCGGCGCGGGCCAATGCCTTCAATCTGCTGGCGCTCGTCAACCCGCAGTCGCGCCAGTTGCTTGGCAATGCGAGTCATCTCCGCTCGCGAGACCATCGCCCGTTGCCGGCTCCCGTTCTTGCGCAAATGGCTGGCCGCGGCCGCCAGCGCGGCCGCGGTTCCCGAGGTGGCAATCACGTTCTTCACTTTCGCCGCCACCACTCGCGAGGCAATGCGGTTTACTTCCCGTGCCACGAACCCTTGCATCCGCTTCAGCTCGCCCTTGCGCGGCGGATCGTGGCTCAGAAATTCATCGGTGAGTCGCACCGCTCCCAGCGGCAAACTGACCATGTCGCGGATGTGCCCCCGCCCTGAGACGGTCAGCTCACAGCTGCCGCCTCCCAGGTCCACCATTAGCGCCGGCGAACTGTCCACCCGCAAATTCGAAACCAATCCCAGATGAATCAGTCGCGCTTCTTCCAATCCGGAAATGATCTCGACCTTCCAACCCGTGGCCGAACGCACCCACTCCAGAAAAGCTTGCGCATTGCGCGCATCCCGCAGAGCGCTCGTGGCTACCACCCGCACCGGGTCCGTTACCACCTGTTGTGTGGCCCGGTGAAAGCGGCGCAATACCTTCACCGTCTCCGCCATCGACTCCGGAGTGAGAAAGCCGGAACGAAACACACCTTCGCCGAGACGAGTGACTTCGCGGTCCTCGTGGATGGCGCGAAGACGGCCGCGCGTGAGACGTGCGATTTTCAGCCGGACAGAATTGGAACCGATATCAACCGCGGCAAACGTTGGCATGAGACAAGGCCAACAGTTTACATGCCGCAGGCTGCTCGGTCATCCGCTGATTCGGATGGCGGCCACGCGAAACTGCGATGAGATTTCAAGCCGCGGAGGTTGCGGGACGGTTCTTCGGAACCGCCGGGGGACCGGGAACTTGGACGGCGGCAGCGGGCTTGGCGGGGCCACGTGCTCCGCGCATTTGCGACAGCACCCCGACCGCATGGCGCAACTTCGCTCCCGTCACGTTGTGCAGTTCTGCAACCAGGGGCGACTCGCGCACTTCCCCGAGCTGCTCTCTGGCAGTTTGCGTCAGTGTGAGCCAGTCATGCCAATCGCCCAACGCATCCTGCATGCGCTTGAGCCCGGCGATGAACTGCGCCGCTTCGCGGGACGGTTCGGCAAACTCGGCGGCGTAGCGCGCTCTCTTGCTCAGGATGCGGTATTTGTGCAGCAGCTCTTCCGTGATCGGCGCATCTCCGCGGTCAATCGCTTTCAGCATCCCTCTCGCCACTGCCAGAGGATCGCGGCTTGCCGCCGGCCGGAAGTTCTCGCGGGCACGTTTCAGCCGCCGGCGAATCTCGCGGACGGTCTCTTCATCGACCACCTTCCTCAGTTTCTTTTCCTGCCGGACGCGAAGTTCGATCAGATGGTTCACCAGCTGCGTCTTGCGCTGCGGTTCTCCCGGAACCTTCAAGCTGCGCAATGCCGTCAACTGCACCTCGAGGTCGCGCACCTTGCCGGCACGCCTGCGAATTCGCCCCAGTAGCTTTAGCAGCTTTTTCTGACTGCGGTCCTGCCTTGCTGAAAGCTCACTCAGCAGAATTTGCAGGCGGCGCGTGCCCGTGCGGAAACGGTGAACCTTCTCCGCCCGTGGTTTCGAGGAAAGCTTGACCAAGTCCTGCTCAAGCTTCTGAAAAACCATGCGGCTCCGCTTGGGCGCGATCGACATAAAAGGAGAATCGAACGGGAGATGAAAATACAGGCTTACCGGGCAAAAGACAACCCCCGAAAAGCCTCGTCATTTTAACATGCTGTTAACAGGAGTCTGCTAGCGTAGAGAGGAATGGCTCTTCCTGCCCGACCACGGCCTGATATGTCAGCTCCGCAACCTGTTGAAGGGACGAAAGTTAGTAACCTCCATCCGGCGGGGACGCAGACTGCATCCTTCTTGCGCGGGTCAACCGGCGAAACCGGCGACCGGGTCTTCAAATTCGCCATGCTCCTGTGCGCCCTGGCCGTGCTGGCCACCATGGCGCTGATTGTCTATGAGTTGGTGCTCCGCTCTGGACCCTCCTGGCATGCCTTTGGATTGAAATTCTTCGTGGGGCGTGATTGGGATCCGGTAAGCGCGCAATTCGGCGCGCTGCCCTTCGTTTATGGCACCTTGGTCTCTTCGCTTGTCGCTTTGATTATCGCCGTGCCGCTCTCCATTGGCGTGGCGGTGTTCACTACCGAGATGTGCCCCAAGGCCTGGCGTGGCCCGCTTTCGTTCTTTGTGGAACTGCTGGCCGCCATTCCGAGCGTGGTCTATGGTGTGTGGGCCATCTTCGTACTGGTGCCGATTCTCACCAACTACCTTGGGCCGTTTCTGGCCCGAACGCTGGGCTGGACCGGTTTCTTTACGGGGCCGTTGTACGGCGTCAGCATGCTCGCGGCTGGAATCATCCTCGCGATCATGATTATTCCCATTATCTCCTCGATCGCTCGCGAAGTGCTGATGGTCGTGCCTCAGCACCAGCGGGAGGCCGCACTGGCCCTGGGCGCCACACGCTGGGAAATGATTCGCATCGGTGTGCTGCGCAATGCGCGCGCCGGCATCATGGGCGGCATCATCCTGGGCCTGGGCCGCGCTCTGGGAGAAACCATGGCCGTGACCATGGTCATCGGAAATAATCCGCAGATTGCGAAATCTCTGTTCGCGCCAGGCTACACCATGGCCAGCGTGCTGGCCAACGAGTTCAGCGAGGCCACCGGCGACGTCTACCTCTCGGCACTGATCGAGATTGGTCTCGCTCTGTTCCTGGTTACGATCGTGGTCAATGCCCTGGCCAGATTGCTGATCTGGACGGTTACCCGCGGCCAGTCTGTAAGCGTCCGTGCCTGAGCCCATGCCTGACAAGAATGACACTTCGGTGCTACACACTGTGCCGCCCATCGCCTTGCGGCGCCGCATCACCGACCACGTCATGACCGGCGTGGCTGTGCTTACCGTCATCCTCGTGCTGGTACCGTTGTTCGCAATCTTCGCCTATCTTGTCTACCGCGGTGTCGGGTCCCTCAACTGGGCGTTTCTAACCCAGACTCCAAAACCCGTCGGCGAACTCGGGGGTGGTATGGCCAACGCCATCGTGGGCTCGATGCTGATCCTGGCGCTGGCCAGCATTCTGGGTGTGCCTCTTGGCATCGGTGCGGGCATTTATCTCGCGGAGTACGGCCGCAATCGCTTCGGGGATGCGATTCGCTTCACGTCCGACGTGCTCAACGGCGTGCCTTCGATCGTAATTGGCATCGTAGCTTACGCCCTGGTTGTTCTCTCCCAAAAACACTTTTCCGCCCTGGCTGGCGGAGTAGCCCTGGCGATTATGATGATTCCTACTATCGCCCGCACCACCGAAGAAATGCTGCTTCTGGTGCCGCAGGCCTTGCGCGAAGCTTCCTACGGGCTGGGCATTGCGCGGTGGCGGACCACGCTTTCGATCACGCTGCGCACCGCGGCTTCCGGGGTGGTTACGGGCGTGATGCTGGCTTTTGCGCGCGTCGCCGGTGAGACCGCGCCCTTGCTGTTCACCGCATTCGGTAACCAGTTCTGGAATCTGCGGGTCAACCAGCCCACCGCTGCCTTGCCCCTGCAAATCTACACTTACGCCCTTTCGCCCTACGACGACTGGCACCGGCAGGCGTGGGCGGGGGCGCTCGTGCTCATCATTCTTATCGTGGCCTCGGTCGCGGCCGTGCGTTTCGCCGTGCGCCGTGGTACTTTCGGAGTGGCATAATCTATGGGCGTTGGAATCCAAGTCGAAAACCTGAATGCCTGGTACGGCAAGACCCAGGCGCTATTCGACATCCGTCTCACGGTGGCGGCCAACCACGCCACCGCCCTGATTGGGCCCTCGGGCTGCGGCAAGTCAACATTCATTCGCTGTCTGAACCGCATGCACGAGACCATCCCCGAGGCGCGAGTCACAGGCAGCGTCCGTATCGGGGATATCAGTGCCTACAACGGCACTTCGGCCACCCAGCTTCGCCGCCGCGTCGGAATGGTTTTTCAAAAAGCCAATCCGTTCCCCACCATGTCGATCTACGACAACGTCGCTTCCGGGCTGAAGCTCAATGGTTTTCACGATCACCGCAAGCTCGACGAAATCGTGGAGCGGTCGCTCGCCGTGTCCGCGCTGTGGGATGAAGTAAAGGACCACGTTCACAAGAAATCCGGTGCCAGCCTTTCCGGCGGCCAGCAGCAGCGCCTCTGCATCGCCCGCGCTCTGGCCGTCGAGCCCGAAGTCCTGCTCATGGATGAACCCTGCTCCGCCCTCGATCCCATCTCCACTGGAAAGATTGAGGAGTTGATCTTTCAGCTCAAAGAGCGGTATACCATCGTGATCGTGACCCACAATATGCAGCAGGCGGCGCGGGTCGCCGAGTTTACCGGATTCTTCCTGCTCGGTAAGATGATTGAATTCGATAAGACGGAAAAAATTTTCACCAAACCGGCTGACAAGAAGACGGAAGACTACATCACTGGCAGATTTGGATAACCCGGATTGCGTCAGGGAAGCTTGGGATTAATGCGGGTTTACTAAGAAAGGTTTGCATCATGCGCACGCGCTTTCAGCAAGGGCTCGACGATCTGCGCCAGAAGTTGCTCCGCATGGGCGGACTGGCGGAGCAGGCGGTGGATCGCGCCCGTCAGGCCTACATCGATCGCGATCTCGCTCGCTGCCACATGGTTCTCGAGGGCGAGAGCCTCATCAATAACTCCGAGCGGGAGATCGACGAGGCCGCCTTCGACCTGCTGGCCATGCAGCAACCCATGGCTGTCGATCTTCGCTTCATTCTCGCGGTGACCAAGATCAATTCCGATCTCGAACGCGTTGGTGACCAGGCCGTAAACATTGCCGAGCGCGTCATGGATATGGTCGAGCTTCCCGCGGCCGATTTGCCCGTCGATATCGCCCGCATGGGATCGGCCGTGAGCGCCATGGTGCGCCGTGCCCTGGAGGCGTTCATCGAAGGCAAGGCCGAGCTTGCCCAGGCCGTCCTCGAAATGGATAACGTCGTCGATCGCATGAAGGACGACGCCTTTATCCAACTGGTGAAGATCATGAATCAGCGTCCCGAAGTCGTGCGGCAGGCCCTCGACGCCTTGCTGGTCGCGCGCAACCTCGAGCGCGTCGCCGACCACGCCACCAACATCGCCGAAGACGTCATCTTCTGGGTGCAGGGCGCCGACGTCCGCCACAACGTCAGCTCCGTCGAGGAGCATGCTGAGCCCGCGCCGACTCACGAAGGTTCAACTCGCGCCTCCGGCGTCTAGGAAACCTCAATTCGGCACGACGGCAAAGTCAGAGGATTGCGCTGACCTATTCATCCAGAGAAGGATGATGCGCAAACTCCATGCGTTCTTGCGCTGCTTCAGACCCAGCGTTTCCCGGCCGCTCGGCACTTGTTTCAAGCGGCTCCTTTGACCGTTGCAGGCCGGCTGAACTACGCTCATCTCTCTGCACCTTGCAGGGCAAATCCCGCGGAGGGCCCGTGACCCGATTCTCCCGTACTTTGTTTCCCATATTTCTCGTGTTTCAAATTGCGGCTCTCGCTGCGCAGGACCGCCAGCCCGGCGCCACCATCCCGCTGCCCACGAGCAAGATATTAACCATCCCCACTCCCGGCCGCATCGGCAGCACCAACAGCTTTCCCGCCACCATCGCGATCAGCCCAGATGGCCGCTTCGCCGCACTGTTGAACGATGGCTATGGCACGCAAGAAACCATGGCCATGCAGTCGATTGCGATTCTCGATCTCAAAACCAATCGTCTCTCCGACTATCCCGACCCGCGCTTCGGCGAAGACGTGCATCAGAGCTATTTTCTCGGACTCGTCTTCAGTTCCGATGGAAAACACCTCTACGCTTCGGTCGGTTCCATCACTGACCCTACCGGCCAAAAGCCAGGGGACACCGGCGACGGCATCGCAGTGTACCGCTTCACCGATGGCAAAGTCGCGCCCCAGCGCTTCATCGCCATCGCGCCGCAACCGCTGGTGCCCGGAAATAAGGTCGCAATCGCCTTGCGTAAAACGCCGCGGGGAACCGCGATTCCTTATCCCGCGGGATCGGCGCTGGTCTCCACCGGAGATCACGCTCGCGACCGCCTGCTCGTGGCCGACAACCTCTCCGATAACGTCATATTGCTCGATGTCGCGACCGGCAAAGTGCTCCAGCGCTTCGACCTCAGCACAAGCAAGCTTGTGCCCTCTTCATTTCCCTACACGGTGGTCGCCACACGCGACGGCCGTCGTGCCTGGTGCAGCCTGTGGAACGCCTCCCGCGTCGCCGAACTGGATTTAACCACGGGCCGACTCCTCCGCTGGATCAAACTAAAAGAGCCACAAGATCCCATTGCGCCCGGCTCGCATCCCACGGCCATGCTGCTCAGCCCGGATGAGAAGTTGCTCTACGTGGCGCTTTCCAACGCGGATGCAGTCGCCGCGGTTTCAACCGGGAACGGCCAGATACGCGCCCTGCTGAACACCACGGTTCGCGGTGAAAAGTTTCCCGGCACGTATCCCAACGCCCTGGCTCAGTCTGCCGATGGCAAGCGGCTTTTCGTGGCCGACGCTTCCGCCAACGCGGTTGCAGTGTTTGATACCTCGAACCTGATCGCGAATCCGGCCACCAGCAGCTCATCCGCCGCCTCCGCCCTCGGCTTCATTCCCACCGACTGGTACCCCAGCGCGCTCGCCGTGCAAGGCGGAAATCTGCTCATCGCCACGGCCAAAGGTCGAAGCACGCGCCCCAACAAGGGCCCGGGCAAGACTGCATGGGAGATCAATCACCACGAGCATCCCTACATTCCCACGTTGCTTCGCGGTTCCATCGCGCGGCTGAACATCCCCTCCACTCTCGGCAAGCTCGAAGAACTCACCCGTGTCGTCGAGCATGACAACCTGCTGCACAACACTCCGGGAAAGATCCAGTTCGCCGGCGGCAAAAACCCCATCAAGCACGTGATTTATGTCATCAAAGAAAACCGCACCTACGATCAAATTCTCGGGGACCTCAAACCCGGCGACGGCGATCCATCCCTCACCATGTACGGCGCCGACATTACGCCCAACGAACACAAGCTCGCACTGCAGTTCGGCGTGCTCGACAACTTCTACGACAGCGGAGAAGTTTCCGGCGACGGCCATCTCTGGTCCACCGCGGCCATCACCAGCGATTACAACGAAAAAACCTGGCAGATCGCGTACCGCGGCAAAGAGCGCACCTATGACTTCCAGGGGACGGTCGCCGATGAGTATCCACTCGAGCACAACCAGCCCGATATCGATGATCCCGGCACCGGCTATCTTTGGGACAACGTCGCCCACCATGGCCTCTCTTATCGCGATTACGGCGAATATGTGGGTGCCGAGTGGTGCAATAGAAGCCGCAAGGCGGCGACCCCGGAGCAGGGAACTCCTTCAGCGGGAGAAGTAGAGTGCCCGCGCACCGAGCTTCACCAGGGCGATCCCTTGCCGCCCAATGTCGGCGATCCGCACGGTGGTCCAAGTCCGTTCCCGTGGACGGTGCCTTTATTCGACGGAGTTAAGCCCACAAAAGCGCTACTGCGCGATCACTTCGATGCCTTGTTCCCCGATTTCAACACCGATTATCCCGACCAGTTGCGCGCCGACGAATTCCTCAACGAATTCGCGGCCTATACACGCGCCCGCCAGGAGAACGAAAGTCCCGAGTTCCAACTGCCGGCGTTCGTCCTGCTCTATCTTCCCGACGATCACACCGGCGGCACGCGCCCTGGGCACCCGCGGCCGGAGGCCTCGGTGGCCGATAACGATCTTTCCGTCGGCCGCGTCGTCGACGCCGTCTCGCACAGCCCCTACTGGGACGACACCGCCATCTTCATCCTCGAAGACGACGCGCAGGATGGCGGTGATCACGTCGATGCCCACCGCTCCATTGCCTTCGTGGTCAGCAAGTATTCGCCCGGAACCGCGGCCCAGCCCTACGTCGACCACCGCTTCTACACCACGGTGAACATGATTCACACTCTGGAAATGCTGCTCGCCCTGCCTCCAATGAACCAGAACGACGCGTATGCCCCGGCTATGGGACCAATGTTCTCGGGTGCCGGCAACCAGCCCCCATTCAAAGCCGACGATCGCAACCTCAAGAACGGCCTGATCTACGAGACGAATCGGCGCGATGCACCGGGCGCAAGCGAGTCGGCCAGGATGGATTTCTCGCGTCCCGACGCAGCCGGAGCCGCGAACCTGAACCGAATTCTCTGGCACGACCGGAGGGGCGATGCACCCCAGCCAGTGCCCAGGCATTCGGTCTTTCCGGCGGGGGACGATTAGAGCTGTTTTCAAAAACCGCGGGGAACGCCGCAGCTTCCAAACGCTTTTGTTAGCCGGTGCGCCGTCAGGACCGGTAAAACGGGAAAACCACTCCACGCCACGAGAAAGCAAGAAGCAGCCATATGAAAAAGTTTGCGCTAACGCGCAAGATTGTTTTCATCCAGCTGTCGCATCTGGAAATTAACGCGCCAAATGCTTGACAGGTCTACTGGCTGATGACAGACTTGGCCGCACCCGCCACTACAGCCTTCTGACGGGCAACTCAGAGCATTTCTCGTGTCTCATCGAAGGAGGTCTTACACATGCCGACGCCCCAGTTGCAGATTGGTAAGGGAGCTTCCATTCTGCTCGCAGTTCTCACGCTCATGGCTGGTTCTGCAGTCTCTCAAGCGCAGTCCAGCGGTTTACACTCGATGGTAGCCAGCCGGCAAGACCTGGGGCCGGAAGACTTGTCGAAACAAGTCACCGTCACAGTTTGGCTGCACCAGCATAATAAGGCCGCTCTTGATGCGTTAGTCCAACAAATTTATGAGAAGGGCTCGCCCCAATATCACCACTGGCTCACCCTGGCGCAATACAAGGCAAACTTCGCGCCCACGGCGCGCAGCGCGGCGCTGGTGCGGGATTTCCTCGCTGCACACAACCTGACCGTCTCCTCAACCGAGAAGAATAATCACTATGTGACCGCGCGCGGCCGCGTCAGCGACGTTCAAAATGCCTTGAACGTTCAGATCGACCGCTTCAACATCAAAGGAACCATCCACCGCGCGGCCACTTCGGAGCCTTCCATTGCCGGACCGGCGGGCGCGGTGGTGGCGGCTGTGCAAGTGGGCGACTTGGCGTATTCATCGAACGCAGTTCCCGCCAGGGACCTCGACACTGGCGTTGCTTATCGCGGAGTTCCGCTCACTACCGGCGTCAATCCCAGTGGACTGTTCTTTAGCGCCAACTGTTTCCGGTCGCCCGAAACCAAAACGTTCCGGACTGGCGGCGGGGGTCCCATCGCGGTCTATTCCGGCAACCGCTACGGCGCGAACATCACCTCTGGCGTTCCGAACCTGCCATCCTGTGGCTACGATGCCAACGAACTGCGAACTGCCTACGGGCTGAACGAGGCTTACAGCAGCGGATGGAATGGAGCCGGACAGACCATCGTAATCGTCGATGCCTATGGCTCGAATACCATCACCGCCGACGCCAACACATTCTCCACCTTGAACAAACTTCCTACGCTCACTTCGAAGAACTTCCAAATCTATACGCCCAATGGTCCGGTGAATTGTGGAAGCGATTGCATGAACGGAGGCTGGGAATATGAAACTACTCTCGACGTGGAGTGGGCGCACTCGATTGCGCCACGTGCCGATATTGCGTTGGTGCTGACCGCAGACAACACCTTTACCAACCTCGACATCGGCAACCTTTTTGCCATCGAGAATCTGCTGGGCAACGTGATTTCCAACAGTTTTGGGATTTCGGAGATCGCGCTGGTCGACTTCTTCCCCTCGGAACTCGTGGTCGAGAGCTCGCTCTCCGAGTTAGCCGCCGCCCTGGGTATTTCCCAGGATATTTCCAGCGGCGACGACGGCGATTTTCTGGCGGTCGATAACGCCGACTACGGCATCAACGCGGTGTCGGTCGAAGCGGGATCCAGTTCTCCCTATGCGACTTCAGTCGGCGGCACCAGCACCTTCCTCAATAAAAATAATTCCATCAAATTCCAGACGGGTTGGGGTCTTAACGAAACCCGCATCGCCGAGCCTACCCCGAATCCTCCAACCGTTCCTCCTCTCTCTTTTGGTTTCATCTTCGGAAGTGGGGGAGGGAGCAGTGCTTTCTTTGCGAAACCGTCCTTCCAGCATAGTTTGCCGGGCAGCTTTCGCATGGTGCCCGACATCTCTTTGAATGCCGATCCGGAGACGGGAGTGGAAATCATCGTTACGCCAGACCAAATCCCGGGTGACCCGCAATATGTGGAAGTATATGGCGGCACCAGCCTCTCGTGCCCCATGTTTTCCGCGCTGTGGGCCATCGCCAACCAAGTCGCCGGAGTTCCGCTGGGTCAGGCGGCGCCTTACCTCTATGAACTGCACGGAAATGCGATCACCGACGTGACTGACATCACTTCCTCGTTCAACGTGGCGGGCGTCATTTTCGCCCCGCCGAAACCTCCCGTCTACGAGAGTCCGGATGCATTGGCCGCTCCCTTGGACGGCACCACCCGCTACATCAGCACCTTGTTCCAGAGCTCGACCTCCACTCGTTGGGATGTGTTCACCTTTGGCACAGATTCCTCACTTGCAACCGGCCCGGGATGGGACAACGTAACCGGCGTCGGCACCCCTAATGCCGTACCGTTCATCAAGCAAGTTGTGGCGCTCTCGGCGGAGTAACCTTCGGCGGAGCACAAGCTAACGTCATAGATTGAAGTTGAAAGTGGGCCGCCGCAAGGCGGCCCACTTTTGTTGCAGCAAACATCAGGCAGGAACCAAACCGGCTGCCGAATTGGGACGACCTGAACCAGAACGGGAAAGTGCGGCGCAATAGGCCGAACGAGACCGATAACCATGTTCTGAACCAATTCAGCTTTCTTGCCGATAGATTGGGCATGAGCGCAGTTATGCCCGAGTTGCGGACGCCGGTGATGACCTTGGTGGAAGCCTCGTGGGAAGACGCAAGTGGAACCTTGCAGACCGTCCCTGCGCGCATGGAGGACAAGTCGGTCAACGGGGCATGCATACGGGTCAAGAGGCAAATCGAGGTGGGAGCCAAGCTGAGCATCCAGTGGCGCTTCGAGCAGTTCTCCGGCACGGCAAGGTATTGCCGCAGCGAGGGCAAGGAATATCTGGTGGGCATTCAGCGGCAGGCCACGAGCCGCCCCATCTTCAAACCGCCGGTTGCCGCGGATGGCCGCGTGCAGGAAGATGTGCGAAGCAGCGCGCTGGTGGCTTCGGCAGTTGAAGCGCAAGGCCCTGCGCAGCGGCAACCGAGCAAGCCAGACGAACTTCCGGTCGCCGCGCCGACTGCAGTAAGCATGCCCGCCGTAGTCATCACCAACTCGACCATTACGCCGCCCCGCGCCGAGGGCCACGAAATCGGCAGCCGGAACCGGAGGCACGCTTCGCGGGCACACGACTTCGAGGCTCCGCAGCGAACCAAACTTCAAAGCAAACAGCCTTCCAAAGGAAAGGAAGCTGGCAAGGGAAGGACACCGATGCGACACAAGTGGCTCGAATTACCCTGGCGGAACAAGCAGGAGCGTGTGAGCGCAAGCGGCCAGGAAAACGGCGCAGCAAGCGATGACCGGAAGGGCAGCGGCAAAAGCGAGAAGGAGAATGTTATGTCCCAAGCGACTCAACCCATGGAGAAAGTTGCCGCCCATTCCGCGCGCGAGGTCCCAAACTTCCAAGTCGAGCTGTTGCCCATGGAGGACATTTACCGGGCGTCTGGGATCATGGATCCGGGGAAGGGATACAGCATTAAGAAAGTTGTGGAGATGCTGCACAGCGAACACATCCAAGGGTTGTCGAAAGAGATGAAGCGGGCCGCAGTGCTGATGGCGCTGGATGCGGCGGGCATTCCGATGGAGCAGGTTCAGCGGGACGCCAAGGCACGCCAGGATGCGCTCGATTCCCATGAGGCCCAGCAGCGAAAACAGGTTGAGTCCGAGTGGGCAAGGAAGGCGGAAGAAGTTATGCAAATTCAGGCGGAACTGGAGAGCATCAAAGCCCACTATACGGCACGCATCGGGCGCAACCTGGAGGGCGTAGCGCGGGAGAAAGCAACATTTAACAGTTGGCTCATGTTGAAGCAGGGGGAATGCCAAAGAATCGCCGAAGCGGTGGAACTGTGTTTGAAAGCGCCAGCCTCTGAACCCGCCAGCGTGCTGACCCCTGGGGTTAGCCTGGTAAAGGTCAGCGGCGCACACACGATGTAAATCCATCCAACCGTAAGACGCCTGGAGCCAGCGGAGGACGGATCAGAAATCCAGATTTAAAACTACGTACGGATCTATCTACAATCCATTGAATCAGTAGGTTACAAGGATCGATCAGGGTTGAATCCGGCTAACATATTGAAAGCAAATGACTTGCCCGCACACTATTCCATTCAAAGGACTTAGGCGATATTGCTTGGGCTAAGTGTCCTGGAATCAGCGACCCGGTTGTAAAATATTGAATTCCTTGTAGTTATCTCATTGCTATTCTATTGTCAAAGAGCTAATGCGTACAGGCATAGGGTCTCAGGTTTGGGGATCGAAGTCAAGGGATTCGCCGGAATTGCTTCAAATCGACTCGGGGCGGCTGGGTGCGCGCGCGCGACCGCCTTTACTCGGGGCAGGCTAAGAGCTGAAGTCGTGCCCTTGCCAAAGCCATTTATGAGATAGCGTGGGGCCTTGGTGTGAGGCCGGCGGGGCGCAATGGTTGAGATTCTTCCGATTGAGGCACGAGCCAATCGCGGTAGCCCATGTTGACAAGCGCTGTGCGGGCGTGCGGCTAGCGCCTGCGCGCGCTCCGGCTTTACACTAAGCCTGTGAAGATTGCGCTCGGCCAGATTAACCCCACGGTTGGAGATTTCTCGGGCAACCGGAATAAGATCATCGAGTTCTCCCGGCGGGCGCAATGGAATGGCGCCGGACTGATTCTGTTTCCGGAGCTGTCGGTGTGCGGCTACCCGCCGCGCGATCTGGTGGAACGCCCATCGTTCGTTGCGCACAATCGGGAGACGGTGGAGCAGATTGCGGCCGAGACGCGCGGCATCGCCGTCATCTGCGGCCTGGTGACTCCCGCGGAATCGCAAACCGGCAAGTCGGCGATGAATTCCGCAGCTCTGTTGCAGGATGGCAGAGTCGCCTTCGTGCAGTCGAAGATGCTGCTGCCCACCTACGACGTGTTCGATGAGATGCGCAACTTCGCGCCCGCCAAGAGTCAAGACCTGTTCTCATTCTGTGGCAACCGCATGGCGCTTACCATTTGCGAAGATGCGTGGAACGACAAGCTGTTCTGGCCCAAGCGCCTGTACACGGTCGACCCCATCGAGGCGCTGGTTCGGGCGGGAGGAAACTTCGTGCTCAACATCTCCTCGTCGCCGTTCTGGATCGGCAAACGCGAACTGCGCCGCGACATGCTGGCCGCCATTGCCCGCCACCACAAAGTGCCGGTGGCGCTGGTCAATCAGGTGGGAGGCAACGACAGCCTGGTTTTCGACGGCTCGAGCATGGTTCTCAACGCCGAGGGGAAGATCGTGGCCCAAGGACGGTCATTCGAAGAAGATCTAATCTACTTCGATTCGAAAACTCTTAGCGGCGAGATACATGAACAGATCGAAGGCGAGGAGGCGAGCGTATACGCCGCGCTGGCGCTGGGCACGCGCGACTACATGCACAAGTGTGGATTCGAAAAGGCTATCGTCGGGTTGAGCGGAGGGATCGATTCGGCGCTGACCGCAGTCATCGCCGCCGAAGCGGTTGGTTCAGAGAACGTGATCGGCGTGGGCATGCCCGGTCCCTACTCTTCGCCGGGGTCGATCGACGATGCCCGCGCGCTGGCGACAAATCTCGGCATCCGCTTTGAGTTGCTCTCGATTGACCGGACCTTTGAAGCGTACCGCGAAACCTTGAGGGAGGTTTTTGCCGGGCGCAAGGAAGATGTAACCGAGGAGAATATCCAGTCGCGGGCGCGGGGCGCGCTGCTGATGGCGCTTTCGAACAAGTTTGGCGCCATCGTGCTTTCCACCGGCAACAAGAGCGAACTGGGCGTGGGCTACTGTACACTCTACGGAGACATGGTAGGAGGATTGGCGGTGATCTCGGATGTGCCGAAGACGCTGGTTTACCGGCTGAGTCATTACGCGAACTCGCGACGCGCGGTAATTCCGGCGGCCACGCTGGAGAAGCCGCCGTCAGCGGAGTTGAGGCCCGGGCAGAAAGACAGCGACTCGCTGCCGCCCTACGAGATTCTTGACGCGGTGCTGGAAGATTACGTGGAAGACGGGCACTCCGCCGAGCAAATTGCCGCCGATCATGGTTTCGACATGGAAGTAGTTCGGCGGGTGATCCGCATGGTGGACCGGGCTGAATACAAGCGCCAGCAGGCGGCCCCAGGGATTAAGATTTCTCCCAAGGCATTCGGCTACGGCCGCCGGTTTCCCATCGCTGCGAAGAGCGAGGTTTGAAAGGAATTCGCCGGGGATTTGATCGTAGGATCCCCGTGCGGTCTGCTGCACAACCCATTGCTGAATTGAAAGGAACCCATGCGAAGTTCTCTGAATCTGATCTTCATCTTCCTACTGACGTGCGGCCTGAGCGTGGCACAGAGCTCGACGACTTCGGGTAAGGCGGCTGGCGGAGAGGTTACGGTTCTTCCCTCCGAGGCCACCGTGGATTCCTTCATGGAGCAGAACTTCGGCTACGAGTCGCAGGTGAGCTGGAAGATTTCCAGCATCAAGCCGGCGCCGGTGCCGGGTCTGGCGCAGGTCGACGTGATTATAGCCAGCCCGCATGGCCAGCAAGCCAGCCGGTTCTACGTGACGCCGGATGGCGAACATGCGGTGCTCGGCGAAATTATTCCTTTCGGTGCCAAACCGTTCGACGCGGCGAGGGAAACCCTGGATAAAGGCGTTACCGGCCCGGAGCGCGGACCGAAAGACGCTCCCGTTACGATTGTGGAGTTCGGCGATCTGCAATGCCCGGCGTGCAAGGCGGCGCAGCCCGCGGTGGAGGGGCTGATCGCGGCCGAACCCAATGCGCGATTCGTCTTTCAAAACTTTCCCCTGCCGATGCACAATTGGGCGGCCAAGGGCGCGGCTTACTCAGACTGCGTGGGGCGCGCATCCAACGCCGCGTTCTGGAAGTTCATCGCCAAAACGTACGAAACGCAATCCGACATCACGGCCGAAAACGCCGACCAGAAGCTGACCGCGCTGGCCGATGGGGCAGGTGTGAAAGGCGCGGAGATTGCTGCTTGCGCCGCCACAGCCGCGACCAAGGCTCGGGTGGACGCTTCCATGGCTCTGGGCCAGAAGGTGAACGTGACGGGCACGCCGACGCTTTTCATCAATGGACGGAGCATCGGGAATGTCAGCGAGGTCCCTCCTGACACGCTGAAGGCTTTAGTGGAGTTTGCCGCGAAGCAGGCAAAATAATTGGGCTTGGGCGCCGACGTTTTCAATCTGACTGTGAGCTGAAGCGGGCCCCTTAGATGCGAAGGGAAAGCCCGCAGCGGAAGGCGGCTGGCTCAATTCTGGGTCACCCAGATCGCCTTGGTGGCACGGTCGGGGTTGGCGACTACATGCGGCGTGATGATGATCAGCAGCTCATCTTCTTCTTTCATTCGATTGTTGTCAGCTAAACCTTGATTGAGGCCGGGGAGGGCTGCGATGCCGGGAACTCCGCTCATGGCGAGCTGATCGTTGGTGGTGAGTTCTCCCGCCACAACGGCGGGCTCGCCATCGCGAAGACGTATGCCGCCCTGATATTCCTGGTTGGAAATCACGGGCACGCCGTTCGAGCTTTGCCCGGTCAAGGAACGCACTTGCAACTGGATGGTCATGGTCACGTCACCATCGCCGTGGATGACGGGCTTGGCCTTGAAGCTCAGGCCCAGGTCCTCGTAGCTGACCGAAGGAAAGGGCGGGATGTAGCTCTGATTTCCCAAGACCGCGGAAATGGCCGATGAGTTATAGATGGGGGCGTAGGAAGCGCTCAGGACGGGATAACGCTCGCCCACGTGGAAAGTGGCTTCCTGCCCTTGCTCGGTGCGCAGTGAGGCGTGGCTCAGGCTGCGTGCCCACGACTCATTGAGCGAAAGGGCCGTGGTAAGTTGATCCAGGCTGACTCCCGAGAAGGTGAGGCCATTGCCAAAGGTGGCCAGGGGTTGGCTGAAAATGGAATTCTGGCTGCTCTGCAGTTGCGCGAGAAGCCCGGAAAGCGCCGAACTACCGGCCTGGTTGATGCCGCCGGAAGAAATCAATTGGTTGACGAGTGACGAAATGCTCTGTCCGCCCAACGCGGCCAAGGCCTCAACCGGGATGTTATACATGTTGAAGGTATCTGGAATGTGCATCCCGATGTCGCGCGTGAAATTGTGGCTGATCTGGTAGATCTCAATATCGAGCGCAACTTGCGGTGGATCAATGGTCAACTGGCTCAACAGCCTGGTACAGGCATCCAGCATCGCTTGGGGAGCGCGTACCTCCACGGTTCCGCCTTGCCCCGAGCTGACTCTTTGGAACTCACAGAGGTTGCGCAGGGAACTGACGAGTTCAGTCGCTTGTTGCTGAGTGCTGGCGCCGGGCACTGCAAACGTGGCCAGTGCCATACGGTCAAACTGCCGGTGATTTTCCATGGTATCGGCTGCGATCAGCACCTGATGCGGGTCGAGCGCCGTCCACATTGTTTTGCTGACGCGGCATGCCAATCGTAGGGCGGTGAAAAAAGTGACGTCATCCACGTAGAAGTGCACAGGCGTGGCCGTCACCGACTCGTCAAATTCAGCGCGCACGCCGAAAGCCGTGGCCAGCTCGGCAAACAGTCCGCGAACGTCGCCGCTATAGTGAAAGGTGGCCAGCTCGGCCTTGGGTTGCAGATGGACTTCCCCGGAATCGGAGAGCAGCTCCGGCACATCGGGGGCTGGCGCAGGAGGTCCCGAGTCGGGCAGAGTTTGCTGGAGGCGCTTTTGCAGGTATTGGTTGTCGGGATCGAGTTTCAGCGCGACACGAAACTCGGCTGCGGCCAGTTCGGGTTGGGTGCCGGCCAGCAATGCTTCGGCGCGCTGGGTGTGCTGAAACACCAACTGCGACTTCACGACTTCGCGCGCCGAAACAAACTTCACATTCCCCGGAACCAGCCGCGCAGCCTCGTCGAACTGGGCGAAGGCTTCTGGCAGCAGCTTGTGCTGTTCGAGTTTCACTCCGCGAGCGTAGGCGTGACGGGCCTCTTTCAAGTCCTGCCTGGTGGGAACACAGTTGATGCCGCCGGGCACGCCGTTACCGCAAGAGATTGGTGGGGGGACGGCCAAATCGTTCCCGGCAAATGCAGGAGCGTAGGGCATCGCCGCGAGCAGACAGACCGCTAAAGTGGACCACGCGTAGCGCATCGGTTTCGATTTTAACCTGCCGCCCGCCTCGCGCCGAGGGCTAATGGTGCCCGTACCTTCGGTCTAACCGGGCATCGGTCGAAGGGGCAAACGACATAAGGGAACGGAAAAGAGATGCTTTCTTGCAGGAACATAAACTCAAGTCAGCATGAGGCGCTCGATATCCCGCGCCTTGCCGGTTTTTTCGTCGCAGTCGATCACCACCGCGCATAGCCGTACGTCGCCCGTGGCCGGCTCGAAGCGTACGGGCATGCCGTTGAGGAACTTGCCGACCACCAGTTCCTTTTTTACGCCGATGACGCCATCATAAGGTCCGGTCATGCCAACGTCGGTAACATAGGCGGTTCCCTTGGGCAGAACCCGCTGGTCGGCAGTGGGCACGTGGGTGTGCGTACCCACCAAGGCGGTGACGCGTCCGTCGAGATACCAGCCGAGTGAGATTTTTTCCGAGGTGGCCTCGGCGTGGAAGTCGACGAGAATAATCCTGGCCTCGATCTTCTGCAAAAGTTGGTCGGCAACGCGAAAGGGATCGTCGTTCGACGCCATGAATACGCGCCCCTGCAAGTTGATCACGGCGTAAGGAACTTTGCCTTTGTGACCCTGATAGACGCCCCAGCCGGGCATGTCCGCGGGATAATTTGCGGGACGCAGCACACGGCGTTGCGGACCGCGGCCGTTGCCTTCCACCTGCTGGAAGTAATCGATGATTTCGCGCTTATCCCAGACATGGTTGCCGGTGGTGATGACGTCGATGTTGAGCTCGAACAGTTCCTCGGCCAGCGCGGGAGTAATGCCGAAACCCGCAGCCGCGTTCTCGCCATTGGCGATGACGAGGTCGATGGATTGATCGCGGACAATGCCGGGCAACCGGTCTTTGACGATGGTGCGTCCGGAACGTCCGAAAATGTCGCCGATGAAGAGAATCCGCATGGAAAAGCGCCGAAGTTCGATGGTAACACGCGGGGTTTGGAACTCATGGGGCAGGATTGACGCCTAGTTTTTGCTGGTGGCTAATTCCGCAGTGCGCAGGAAATCGTAGTTCCCCGCGGGATTCAACTGCAGATTGAGTACGCGCTTATTGTGCACAAGAACGTTATCCAGATACCAGAGGTCGATGTAAGGCAGTTGTTCGGCGAGGATGAGCTGAACCTGTGCATAGATCTGTTTGCGCGCGGCGGGGTCGACTTCGCGGCGGGCCTGGTCGATGAGCGCGTCGACTTCGGGATTGGAGTAAAAGCCGCGGTTGGCGCCATTCGGCGGGAACCGCGAAGAATGAAACACGTAGAAGATATCCGGATCTTCGTTGCCCCCGACCCAGCGCAGGCTATACATTTGAAACGCTCCGTGAGTCACGTCGGCAAAGAAAGTCGCGGATTCGAAACTGCGAATGTCGAGCGCGATTCCCACCTCGCGCAACTGCTGTTGCATCACGGCCACCATCAGGCGGGTGTTTTCGTCGGTGGAAGTCTTCATGGTGATGTGGAAGCGCACTCCATTCACCGCGGGATAGCCGGCGGCGTCGAGCAAGCGCTCGGCCCGGGCGGGATCGTGGCTGTAGATTGGAACATCGCCGTTATACGCCCAACTCTGCGGGGGAAGCACGCTGCGCGCAGGTTGGGCCTCGCCGCGCCAGAGATACTCAATCATGGGTTGGCGGTTGATTGCGTAGGCGATGGCCTGGCGGACGCGCACATTTTTCAGAATGGGATCGCGCAGATTAAATCCCAAATACTGCACCTCGGTGCCGGGAGCGATTTCGACGGCAAGGGAGGGATCGCGCGCAAGGGCGAGCACGGTATCAGGCGTGAGCGCGTTGATGGTTAGGTCGGCGCTGCCTTTGCGCAGTTCGAGGGCGCGCGTGGTGGCATCGGGCACCACGGCAAAGCGCACGCGGGCCAACTTCGCTTTTTCGCCCCAGTAGTTGTCGTTGCGCTCGAGGATGACCTCCTTGTCGGTTTCGGCGCTGACGAACTTGAACGGCCCGGAGCCGATGGGATGGCGCGCAACCTCGTTGCCGCTGCCATAGGGCACAATGCCGATCGCACCGTCGGAGACATTCCACAACAGGGCGGCGTCCGGTTCTTTCATATGAAAGATGACGGTGAAATCATCCGGCGCGTCGATGTCATCGACATAGCGATAGGCGGCGGTTTTAGGGCTGCGAATCTTTCCGCTAAGCAGGGAATCGAAGGTCCACTTCACATCGCGAGAGGTGAGCGGAAGTCCGTCGTGAAACTTAACGCCGTGATGCAGGTGAAAGATGTAGGTGAGGGGGTCGGGAATCTCCCAGCGGTCGGCGAGTCCTGGCGCAACGTTCAGGTTGTCGCCGCGGGAGAGCAGATCGTCGAAGATCAAGCTGTCGATGCGCTCCGATTGTGCATCGACTCCCACGCGCGGATCAAGATTTGTGGGGCTCGATTCGATCACCATCACCAGCGTGTTGGGATCGGCCTTACGGGAACAGGAGAGCAGCGAAGCCATCAATGTGAGAGCGGCTAGAACTGACCAAGCTCGCGGCATCAGCGGCAGTCCAGGCACATCCGGTGGATGCTGTTGACAGTTTTCCAATTGCGCAAGGTCGTGACCACCGCCAGGATTCTATCGACCGGAGTTTTCATCAGAACACTCTGGGAAACCCCGTTCGGAAGGTAGAAATGAATCTCCTTGCCTAAACAGCGGCACAGGTCCGGCGCTGCCATGAGGTCCGCCAACTTCTTCATAGCAGCCGGCTTTGGCGCCTCGGAGAGGAACATAACGTGGAGTTTGTCCGGATCGATCCCGGACTTGTTCAGGAATGGATTGTTTGCAATCGTCTCGTAAATTTCGTCGCTGGTCCGCGAAATCACAGAGGCTGAGAAGCCAAAGTCGGCGAGGATTCTCTTTTCGATTCTTTCGGACAATCCGGATGCAGAAACCTTCCCCGCCTTGAAAACCAGGTTTCCGCTCTGGATATAGGTCTGCACCTGCTCGAAGCCCAGCGCTTCGACCGACTGGCGGAGCTTATCCATCTTGATTCGCTTGTGCCCGCCCACGTTAATTCCGCGGAGCATTGCGATGTAAGTCGGCATAGTTCACCGGTCTCAGTGTACGATTCTTCGCATCGCGATTCTACGGATGCGAAATCTTCCCCAGCACCGCGGCGCGCCTAGCCCCCGTGGCGGAGGGAACGTTGGACGCCCGCCGATGCCAGGTTTGATGCGCCAGAACAGCAAAGGCCACGGCCTCTTTCGCCGCCGCAGGCAAGCCAAATTCGTCGGAGAAGCGCAGGCGCAATCCGAGCGGCGCGAGTTGACCGGTCAGCATGGTGACAAGCGTTGAGTTTTTTGCGCCGCCGCCGGAAAGAATCATCTCTTGAAACGGCTGTGTTCGCGCGCCTGAGTTCTGAGCTGCGTAGCGCCGCAGGGCATCTGCAATCGACGCAGCGGTGAGGGCAGTCGCCGTGGCTACAGCGTCCTGCTTTCGGGAGCGGCCGCAGCTGCGCAGAAACTCGCGGACAAACTCGCGACCGAATTCCTCGCGCCCGGCCGTCTTGGGAGGATTGTGCCGGAAAAACTCGCGCTGCAGAAATCTCGCGATGACCTTCTCCAGAACCCTGCCGGAAGCTGCGATTCTCCCGTTGCGATCGAAAGGCAGACCGAACAGCTTCTCGGTGACGGCGTCGATCACCATGTTGCCCGGCCCAGTATCGAACGCGACCACATCGCTGGCGGCCGCGCCTGCGGGAATCATGGTAAGGTTCGCCACGCCGCCGATGTTCTGCACGATTCGGCCTAAGTGCGCAGCGCCAAACAGCATGTAGTCGAGAAAGGGTACCAGCGGCGCGCCCTTGCCGCCCACCGACATATCCGCTGGACGAAAATCGGAAACGACCGGCACGCCGACTCTCGCGGCAACGATCGCCGCTTCGCCCATCTGCCAGGTGGCGGCCACTTTGCGCCCGAGAAAGCGCCGCGGTTCGCCCTGATGATAGAGCGTTTGTCCGTGACAGCCGACCAGGTCTGCCTTCAGCCGGAACTGCCGCTGGGTGGCCAGCACCGCATCAGAATAGAGTTCGCCGAGCAGGAAATTCAGCCGGGCAAGATCGGCAACGCTTGCCCGCGAAGCATTCATGGCCGCAAGAACCGTGGCGCGAACCTTCTTTGGGTAGGAGTACTCGGCGTGCGCGAGCAGTTCGAAACCTGGGTGGGAACGGGCGCCGATACGCACGAACGCCACATTGATGCCGTCGGCGGATGTCCCGCTCATCACGCCGGCCACGATCATGTGATTCTTCTTCACGTCGAGTTTGGTCATGCCCGCGGCCGCCGCGTGTTCCGAACGCTAAGCCGTTCAGAACAGGCCAGAGCCTCCAAGCGTACTTCCTCGCCGAGTTCCCAGAGCTTGCGCGAAAGCTTCTCCACCGCGGCGGCGGATGGTGGTTTGGTTCTCCACGGCATCTTCGCAGACTTCTTGAATGCAAGTACGCGCTGTATCGACGCGGCAGCGCGCTTGGCGAACTTCGAGTCGCGCTCTGTGGTACTTACCAACTCGTCGTACGCCTGGGCGACGTGGTCTTCACGGTGGCAGATCAGGCACAAATCTCCGCCCGCTCGGACGTACTCAACTGCAGCCTTCCCCACTGGAGCGGCCGACAAGACCCCGCCCATCTCGAGATCGTCGGACGCGATCAGGTTCCGATAGCCGATGCGCCGGCGCAAGATGTTCGTAAGCCAATGCTTCGAGAGCGAGGCTGGCGCGCGATCGTGCGTGACCAGTGGATAGGCTGCGTGCGAAATCATGATCATGGGCAGGCGGTTGCGAAGCATGCGGTAAGGGAGCAGATCTTCAGTCCAAAGCTTGTGCAGCGGCTTTTCGATTACCGGCAACTCATGATGGCTGTCGAGTGTGCCTTCGCCGAGGCCAGGGAAATGCTTGCCGCATCCCAGCACGCCCGCGGCGCGGAGGCCAGCCAGAAATTCGCGCGCATAGGTAACCGTGTCACGCGGGTCCGCCGAGACCGAGCGCGAACCCATTACGCGGCGTGAGGCCTCAAATGCGAGATCGAGGACAGGCGCGAAGTCAACGTTGAATCCCAGTGCGCGGCAGTTTTGGCCGATGACGTGTCCGTGCCTGCGAAAAAGTTTGCGGTCGGCGGTAGCGAATACGTCTGCCGCCGAAGGCGCAGGACCGAGGAGGTCGCGAAAACGGTCTACATTTCCACCTTCGAGATCGACGCAGGTGAACAGGGGGTTCGAAACACATTTCTGGCAATCGCGCAGCAGCCGCCAGGTTTGCTCGGCACGCTCTATGTTGCGCGCGAACAGGATCACTCCGGCGGGCTGCAGCCGGGTAAGCAGGGAACTAAGGCGCGGCGTTATCTTCGTGCCGTCGAAGCCGACGATGAGAAGTTGACCAACCTCGCCGACCTGGCGCGTCTTTCGTTGAAGTTTCATTCGATGCAACTTCAGACCTTCTCAACCCGGTGCCGTTGTGCGGTCAGTAGTTCAAATCTCCTTTTTCAAATCCGCCAGTAGGTTCAGCGCCTCCAGCGGCGTGAGCCGGTTCAAGTCTACTGCGCGCAGCTTTTCCAGCACCGGCTGCGACAGCGGGGTGAAGATGGTCAACTGGGCCGGAGGAGGCATGGCCCCGGGCGAAAGATGCTCGGTGAGTTCGCGTTCCGCCGACTCGTGCTCAGCCAGCACCTCGCGTGCCCGCGTAATCACTTCGTTCGGTAATCCGGCGAGCTTGGCGACTTCGATGCCGTAGCTGCGGTCGGCCGCGCCGGGCTCAACCTTGCGCAGGAAAACAATTCCGCCTCCGGTTTCTTTCACGGAGACGTGGTAATTCTTGACTCCGGAAAGCTGTTCGGCCAATTCTGTCAGCTCAAAATAATGCGTCGCGAACAGAGTCTTGGCACGCACGCGTGCGTGCAGATATTCAATGGCGGCCCATGCGATGGCGAGGCCGTCATAAGTAGAGGTGCCGCGGCCCACTTCATCAAGCAAGATGAGCGAACGTGCTGTTGCCGTATGCAGGATTGCCGCGGTCTCCGTCATTTCGACCATGAACGTGGAGCGGCCGCGAGCCAGGTTGTCGCTGGCGCCGATGCGGGTGAAGACGCGGTCCACCATGCTAAGGCGCGCCGAGCGCGCGGGAACGAACGAGCCCATCTGGGCCAGAATGACGATGAGCGCGGTTTGCCGCAGGTAGGTGGATTTGCCGCCCATGTTCGGCCCGGTCAGCAAAAGAATCGTGTGGGTGGTCGCATTCAGGTAAAGATCGTTGGGCACGAAGCGCTCGCTGCCGCCGGCCATCTCCTGCTGTTCGATCACCGGATGCCGGCCTTCGACGATTTCGAGATCGCCCGGGTCGCCTTCGGGCGTTCCCTGATCTTGGGAAGAAACGAATTGCGGCCGGCAGTAATTTCGCAACGCGGCGACGTGGGCCAGGGAAACGAGCACATCCACCTCAGCCAATGCCAGTGCGGTTTGCCGGATTCGCCTGGCCTCAGCGGCAATCGCGGTGCGTAACTCGGTGAACAGTCGCCGCTCGATCTCAACAATCTTCTCCTGCGCGTCGAGAATCTTCGCTTCGTACTGTTTCAGCTCGGGTGTGGTGAAGCGCTCGGCGCCCACCAGAGTTTGTTTGCGTTCATAATCCTGTGGTACAAGATGCAGATTCGGCTTCGAGATCTCAATGTAATAGCCGAAGATGGAGTTGAACTTGACTTTCAGAGAGGTGATGCCCGTGCGCCCGCGCTCGCGCTGCTCGATCTGCGCCAGCACCTGCTTGCTGTTGCGCGAGAGTTCGCGGAGTTCGTCAAGAGCGGCGTCTAGCCCCGCAGCAATCACGCCGCCATCGGCGAAGCTGAGCGGAGGCTCGGGCACGATCGTCTTTTCAATATGCTCGCGCAGATCGCGCAGTTCGTCGAGCGATGCGTGCATGTGCTGCAGTCGTTCCGCGAGTAATTTTCCCACCGCGGCCTTGACTGCGGGAATCTTCGCGAGCGACGACGCCAGAGCCAGAATATCGCGCGGATTTGCCGTCTCCAGGGTTACGCGGCTCAAGAGCCGTTCCAGGTCGAGCACGCCATCGAGCGCGCGCCGCAATTCCTCGCGCGCGATGAGGTCTTTCACTGCGGCTTCCACGGCATCGAGGCGCGCATTGATTTCGGCGAGATCGAGCGAGGGCCGCAGCAACCACGCGCGCAGCAGGCGTTTGCCCAGGGGCGTGACCGCGGCATCGATGGAGCGAAACAGGGTTGCACCCGCATCCGTCCCCGCGAACAGCGGTTCAACCAGTTCCAGATTGCGAACCGTGACCGCGTCGAGAACCAGACAGTTCTGCCGTTCATACCAGCCGATGCGGTCGACGTGGTCGAGCGACCCGCGCTGCGTGGAGCGGACATAGTAGAGAATCGCGCCCGCGGCGGAGGCCGCGGCGGTACGACCTGCCAGGCCGAATCCCTCGAGCGACAGCACTCCGAAATGATTTTCCAGCAGCGGAATGGCATGGTCGGGAGCGAAGATCCAGTCATCGAGCGGGGTCTCGGCCCATGCAGCCGCGCGGATGCGGGGATGGGATGGTTGTGTTGCAGGCGACGGCGTGTGTAAGGCGCGGTTGGTTTTGATTTCAAACAACGGCGCCGCCGAGCCGTACAACAATTCCCTCGGCCGCAATTGCTCCAGTTCCTCCTGCACCCGCCGCAGAGCATTTTCTCCGGAGAACTCCGTGGCCCGAAATTCTCCCGTGGAAAGATCGAGCGCCGCGAAACCCACAAGTTCCCCGACCTGCGCCAGTGCGGCCAGAAAGTTGTTTTCTTCCGAGCCCAGCAACGAATCGGCAGCGGTCCCGGGCGTAACAACTCTTGTGACTTCGCGCCGAACCAATTTGGTGCCGATCTGCTTCCTGGCCAGCCGCGCATCTTCCATCTGCTCGCAGATAGCCACCTTGAAACCTTTGCGGATGAGTTTGCCAATGTAGCCTTCGGCCGCGTGGTGGGGCACGCCGCACATGGGTACGGCGATGCCTTTCTCCTTATTGCGCGAGGTGAGTGTAATCTGCAGCTCTTTGGAGGCGACAATCGCGTCGTCGAAGAAAAGCTCGTAGAAATCACCCAAACGGAAAAACAGCAGCGCGGTGGGATGTTCCTTCTTGACAGCGGCGTATTGCCGCATCAGCGGAGTGGAGGGCTCGGTCATGGTGTCATTGCAGCGGGCTTGGCGCGGATTATAGCAAAGGCCCGGGCCAGCATTTCGTGCACACGCTCACCGCACGGAACAGAAATGGCAGTTGACGCGGCTTCTCCCGCAGTGTTTACCTAATGCATGGAACTCCGCAAAGATCCGATCACCCGTTCCTGGGTAATGACAGGAGATGACCCAGCCGAAGGCGCTCCTCGTGCGGAAGGCCCCTGCCGCTTTTGCCCGGATGCCCCTAATGCCACGCAGATCGTTGCCGCCATACCCAGCGCGGCGGGGTGGTCGGCGCGCTCCGTGGTGCATCCCAACCCGCTCTATCATATTGAAGGCGAGCCCGGCCGTCGCGGCGATGGCATTTATGACCGCATGAACTCGGTGGGCGCTCATGAAGTGCTGGTCGAGAATCCCAGACACGACCGGCATCTGTGGAACGCCAGTGACGATGAGATCGGGATGTTCCTGCGTCTGGCCGCCGAACGCATCCTCGATCTCAAGCGCGACTCGCGCATCAAATATGTCAGCCTTTACAAAGATTTCGGTCCCAACGCCGGGCAGGAATTCAGCCATCCCACCTCGCAGGTCACGGCCACCCTGTTCGTGCCACGGCGCGTGCTTTACGAATTGCGGGCGGGACGCGAGTATTTCCAGGACAAGGAACGCTGCGTTTTCTGTGACATCCTGAACCAGGAAGAGCGCCAGGCCTCGCGTGTGATCGAGGCTCGCGGCGATTATGTCGCTCTGGGGCCCTACGCTCCGCGCGTCCCCTACGAAACCTGGATTCTGCCCCGCACCCACGACGCTTCCTTCGAACGCACAGGGTTGTCGCAGCCGGGACTGCGAGTGAATCTTGCCGCGCTTCTGCGCCGCACCCTGCAGCGGATTCGCACGGTCACGGAAGGTTTCCATCTGGTGCTGCACACTTCGCCCAACAGCCTGCATCCCTCGAAAACCCTCGGGTACTGGAAGACTATCGACGACGACTACCACTGGCACATCGAGATCATGCCGGTCATCGCGGCCAAGGCGCGCTCCTATACGTTCAAGGAAGTTTACTATTCGCCGGTCAGCTCCGAGAGCGCCGTCAAGCAACTGAGAGAGGCGAAGATCGACGGTTGAAGATCGACGGTTGAGGAATTCCAGGTCAAAGTGGGGATGAGGCACCTTCAAAAGATTCCGCAGCCTGCTGAAATCCTGCGCTCGGGAGACAAGCCTTGAAACATCTGGTCTGCATGCTCTTGTTGGTCGCCACATCTGTTGCCCAGATGGCGAATCGTCCAGTTGCGAATGCTCCCTTACCCGAAGGGCAGAAGGTCCTCTGGGAAAAGCTAGAGTCCTCCATTCGCGATGTCGACCAGAACCTCGACGGCGTGATGGGCGTGGCTATCGAAAACCTCAAAACCGGCGACCATTTCTTTCTCCACGAAGACGAAGTCTTTGCCCAGGCCAGTTCGATTAAGATTACGGTTCTGGCTAATCTGTATCTTCAGGCCGAGCAAGGCAAGCTGAAGCTCACCGATCTTTATACGGTGCGGGCTTCCGACCTCGTCCCCGATAGTGACATTATGGGTGGACTCACGCCCGGCGTGACCCGCCTCACGCTACGCGATCTGGCCACCATGATGGTGGCCGTCAGCGATAACTCCGCCACGAACGTGCTGATTGACCGGGTTGGCATGCAGAACGTCAATGCGATGCTTGATTCTCTTGGGCTCACCCACACGCGCCTCCGCCGCAAGATGATGGACGTCGAGGCTGCAAGGCAGGGCCGCGAGAATATTTCCACGCCCCGCGAAATGATGGCGCTGCTCGAAGCTATTTACCGGGGCAAGCTGCTCGACAAGGAATCTACCGAAGACTTTTTCAAGGTGCTGAGCACAAACAAAGATTCGTGGATTCCCCGCGACTTGCCTGCGGAGATAAGAATTGCCAACAAGCCAGGGTCACTGGAAGGCGTGCGCAACGATTCGGGCATCGTGTTCGTGGAAGGCCGTCCGTACGTGATTTGCGTGATGACCGCGTACCTGGCCAACGAGCGCGATGGCGAGCAGGCGATCAGCAAGGTTTCCCTTGCCGCCTGGCGCATGTTTGACCGGCTCAGCCGCGCCTCGGAATATGGCCGAGTGGTTTCTGCGGGCAACGGCAGCCGGTGACGGCTCGGTTTTGCTGAGTTGACGCCGAAGCGCCCACGCGGAGAGAGGCTGTTACGGTCTGCCTCCGGCGCGGCGCAGCAGACGGCTGACCTCGGTGTTTTTCCGGGCCAAAGCCCAGGTCAGGGCGGTATAGCCGTTCCGGCTGCGCAGGTTCACATCCGCACCGGCGGCGACGAGCGACTTCACCACATCCAGGCTTGCCTGTGGGTTCTGGCAAGCGAGGATGAGTGCGGTTTGTCCAGACTGGTTGAGCGCGTTCACGTCGGCGCGAGCGGCCCCCGACAATAGTTGCTGCACGGCCTTCAAGTCTTCGTGCGCGGCAGCCTGCATCAAGGGGGTTTCATCGGGGTCTTCAAGGGTTTCGCCACCGCTTCCCAGTCCGACTGGCCAGGCCGCGGGAATGATCCTAACCACCTTGATGCCGATCTCTCCATTCATCTTCTGCCAATCGTTCAGTTGGAAATAGCCTCGCAACAATGGCTGAATCTGGGTCGCAACCAGCGATTGTAATATCGGACCGCCTGCCGGGCGCCAGACCCTGGCGGCTTCGTCCCAGGCTTGCAAGCGGAACGCAGTGAAACCGTCGGCCGCATTCCACTCAAAATGCGTGTTGAAGTCGCGAGTGAAGCCGGATGGGCTGATCCACACCATGGTGCAGGCCACCAGCAAAGCCGCCACCAGATAGGGCCAGGCTCGCCGGCCGAAGCAGCGAGAGACAACAACCGCAGCGATCGCATCCAAAGCCAGCGCTCCGATCGACAGTCCCGCAGCGGTCAGGGTTTCGCCCGCGGCGTTCCACCAGCGCACCCGCCAATCCAGGAACCCGCCTTCATCAAAATGCCAATACGGATTGAGATAGAGGAGAGCGAGTCCGGTTATGAACAGTACTGCGCCGGCTTCCAGACAACGGAACGCCCAGGTGCTGCGACGGATGTGCCTGGCTGTTGGGCTGAGCATCGCGATGCCTGGCAGAGAATGTCTGCCAGATAGAAGAGTATAGACATTGTGCGGGAGAACGGGGAACCAAGAAGGGAACTGGCGGGTCAGGTGAAAAACAACTCCGCTATGGCGCGCCGGTGGCGTTCTGGTGCAAGGCTGGGTCGCGCTGGCGCAAGAGCCGTTCCGCTGCCGAGGCTTCGACCGCGTGCGAGAATAGGTATCCCTGGCCGAGTTCACATCCTAGCTCGCGGAGGCGATCTAGCTGCTTGGCGGATTCAATGCCTTCCGCAATTACCTGCAATTTGAGCTTGTGCGCCAGCAGGAGGATCAGTTCCACCGCTTCGCAGGCGCCGCGGTCGAGCAACATTGCGTTCACCAGGGAGCGATCGATCTTCACGGCCTCGAGGGGGACTTGCCGCAAGCCGCGCAAGGACGAATTTCCGGTTCCAAAATCGTCGAGGATCACGCCCACCCGCAGTCGCTTAAGTTGCGAGAGTACGGTCGCAGTCAGCCTGGGGTCCGCTGCGGCCACGCTCTCGGTCATCTCCAGGTGCAACCGCGATGGGGCAACCCCAGTTGTCCGCAGGGTCGCTTCCAGGTCGGCGACGAACCGGGCATCGGCCAACTGCCGGGCAGAGACATTTACACTGATGGTGACGGACTGCAGCGCTGGAATCGCGTTATTCCAGGCCCGCAACTGCTTGCATGCCTCCAGAATTACCCACTGGCCGGCGGAAACCAGCAGGCCCGTATCTTCCGCCGCCGCAACAAATTTGTCGGGAGAGATCAAGCCTTGCTCGGGATGTTGCCAGCGCAACAGCGCCTCAAAGCCGGTTATCTGCTTCGTCTCCAGTTGCACGATGTGCTGGTAATACAAGCGGAACTGGCGGTGTGCGATGGCCTCGCGCAGTTCGGCTTCAAGCTTCAGCCGGTTGACGGCGCGGGTGTGCATCGCTTCGTCAAGCACCTCGCAACGGGAGCCTCCCAGGGCTTTGGCGCGCCGCATCGCCACATCGGCATCCTGAAGCAGAGCCTCCGCCCGGGTGTGCACGGTGGCGCTCAAAGCGATGCCCACGCTGGCCGACGTGCGCACTTCGCATCCTTCCACCAGGAAGGGCTCGGCCACGGCCGAGAGAATTCGTTTAGCGGCGCGCATGGCATCGCTGGCATCAGTCACTCCTTCCAGCAGGATGGTGAATTCGTCTCCGCCCATTCTGGAGAGAAACGCGTTCCTCATCGTCGATTCGTCCTGCGGACGGGAAATCGTATCCTCGACTCCAAGGCAGGCTCCCAGACGGCGGCCAATTTCGACGATCACCTGATCTCCCACTGCGGGACCCATGGCGTCGTTGAATACCTTGAAAGCATCCAGGTCCACGAACAAGATGGCGTACTGGTGTTCCGGGTTGCGCTGCGCACGATCGAAGGAATGCCGCAGAAGATCCAAAAAGAGACGGCGGTTGGGCAGACCGGTGAGCGCATCGTGAAAGGAATTATGCTCGAGTTGTTCTTCGGCGCGCTTGCGCTGGGTGATATCTCGATTCACAATGACCAGCTTGGCGACCTCACCTTTGGCGTCCCGGATAGTGCTGGCAATCGACTCCAGCACCCGCCATGAGCCGTCTTTGTGGCGGATGCGGTACTCCAACTTTTTGCCGACCCCGGAATTGCGCGCTTCGCGAGCCGCCTCCAGCACCTTGAAACGATCATCCGGGTGGATCTGCTCAAACGCTGATGTTTGCCCGAGTTCGGCTGAGGAATAACCCAGAATTCGCTTGTAGGCGGGACTGTTGTAGAGCCGCCGTCCCTTCAAGTCCACCAGTGCAATCATATCGGCTGCGTTTTCGGTGACGATCTGGAACAATTCCTCCGTCTCCCTCGAGTCGCGGCGAATGCGGTAGACGCGGATTTGCTGCTGGACCACGAGGGTGGCCAGTGCGGCGAGAGCGACCCAACTCCACTGCTCAATCATCTGCGAGAAGGACCTTCAAGGAGGATATCGGCTGATCGCGGCAACAAACTTAGCCCCGGCGGAATGCTGAGGCATATCTTAGGAAAGCCTGCACGCCCTTCATTCTCAAGAAGTTGCGGCGCAGGGGACAAACCGCCAGGAAGCATTGATAATGTCCCCATGGCCATCCGCCGCCTGAAGACCTACGCCGGTACTCAGGGCTACATCTATCAGTACTACTTCGTAGGCCAACGGGCCGCGCTGGCGGGGGATCCCGCTGCTCCAGCTATCGAATTCGTGTTCGACGTCACCTCCGACCGAAAGCTGACCTACGCAGTCAGCGTCTTCCTTCCCAAAGAGGCCGTGACCGCATGGGCTGTGGCCCACGGCCGTCCGCTTACCCAGGCGGAACAGTACGCCGCCGCAAAACTCCGCCTGTTCCGTGCCTTTGACGAACTGGAGGACCTGAAGACCGAAGGCCGCCGGCTGGTTATTAAACCGGCCCTGCTCGGGGAATCGCTTGCCAGTCTGGGGGTTGAGTAGGATGATGTGATGCAGTTCACATGCACCTGTGACGGTTGGCGTTTTCCGCACCTCATCCCCGGTACAGAGTGTGATACGTGGAAGGAATTGTGGTTTCCTCGGGCGCGTTTGTTGCGACTTGCAATAAACTCAGAGGACTCTGATACTTACCTAGATTATGCCCTTGCTCTGGTTGCGCTTCGCGCTGGCTTGCTACTTCGTCGGGCTGGTCTACGCCTTCTTTGCCCTCAGCCGCACCAGCGATCTCTTCAGCCGCATCGCGTTGCACGCCGCCAGCCTGGGCATGGTGTTCCACTTCGTCTCGCTGGCCGAGATCTTCCTCTCGGACCATGTCGTCTGGGCCTCGGTGCACAACGGAGAGTCTTTGCTGGGGTTCTTTTCGATGGCGTTTTTCATGATCATCTACGCCATTTACAAAACCACTGCGCCGGGAGTGGTGGTTTTCCCCATCGTGTTTTTTCTAACGTTTGTCGCGGCCGTGGATGAGCAACCCGTTCTGCTGACCTCTTTTGTCCAACACAAAGGATGGCTGATCGCGCACATCATCCTCATCTTCACGGGATATGCCGCGTTGGTGCTCAGCTTCGGCGCCAGCCTGCTCTATTTGCTGCAGGAGCGGCGCCTGAAAGCCAAGAAGCCCAGCAGCCTGATTTCTTTCCTGCCCGCTCTCGAGGTGATTGACCAGATCGGCTACCGTTCGCTGCTGCTCGGTTTTCCTTTCATGACACTGGGCCTCATCACTGGCTCGATTGTGGCCATGTCCACCTACGGGCACATCGACTTTGCGGATCCCAAGATCCTGTTGTCGCTGCTGATGTGGGGCGTTTACATGATCATGGTGTTTACCCGCTGGAATTCGGGATGGCGCGGCCGCCGCGCCGCGGTGCTCGCTACGTGTACCTTTGTGGCCGCCATCGTGGCCTGGGCGGCCAACTACTTCTCAGCCATCCACAGGTTCGCCTCATGAGATACCAGCTCATCGGCGTGAATCACAAGAGCGCGCCGCTTGAACTGCGCGAGCGGCTGGCGATTCCGGAATCGCGCCTGCCTGACTGCTGCCGTGATCTCGGCGCTCACCCCGGTGTCGAGGAAGGCATGATCATCTCGACCTGCAACCGCGTGGAGATCATCACCCACACCAGCAACGGATCGGCCGACCTGCGCGGTTTCTTGCATGAGCATTTCAATTTAACAGCGGATGAATTGGACGGGCATTTATATGAGTTTCGCGAAAAAGACGCCGTCCGCCACATCTTCCGCGTGGCTTCGAGTTTGGATTCGATGGTGGTTGGCGAAGCGCAGATTCTGGGGCAGGTGAAGGAGGCTTACGCGACGGCTCGCGCCGTGGGCTCGGTGCGCGGACAACTCGATCAGCTCTTTACCCGCGCTTTTGCCGTTGCCAAGCGCGTGCGCACCGAGACCGCCGTGGGATCCTCTTCGGTTTCGATCGCCTCGGTTGCAGTGGAACTAGCCAAGAGGATTTTCGGCACGTTGCAAGGCAAGAATGTATTCATCGTTGGCGCCGGCAAGATGAGCGAACTGGCCGCGCGGCATCTGATAGCTCACGGCTGCGCCTCGATTTTTGTTTCGAACCGTACTTACGACCGCGCCCTCGGACTGGCGCAGAAATTCAACGGCCAAGCGATCAAGTTCGACGAGCTTTACGACTACTGTGACCGCGCCGACATCGTGATTACTTCAACGGGCGCACCCCAAGCCATTTTCCGCCGCGAGCACGGCGAGCAGTTCCTCTCACGCCGGAGGAACAAGCCCATGTTCTTCATCGACATTGCTGTGCCCCGCGACGTTTCCCCAGAAATGGCGAAGCTCGACGGCATCTTCGCCTACGACATCGACGACCTGCAGCAGGCCGTCAGCAGCCACGTTGCCGACCGCCACAAGGAAGCCGAACTGGCCGAAGCCATCATCGCCGGTGAAGTGGAACGCTTCGAGGCTCACCTGCACACGCTCGATGTTGTGCCGACGATTGTTTCGTTGCAGGATCATCTGGAAACCATCCGCCAAGCCGAAATCGACCGCGTGCGCGGCCGCATGGGCCCGCTGACCCCGGAACAGGAAATGGCGGTCGAGTCTTTGACTCGCGGCATCATCAACAAGGTCATGCACACCCCCGTGACCACGCTGAAGACCGCTGCCCGCGAGGCCGAGGCGACCACGGTGATCGAGGTGGTGCGACGATTGTTCAATCTGCGGGAGAAAGGAAAAGAGTCGGCCTCGTTGCCCGCAAGCGGAATAGCGCCGGACACGGATGTGTCGAGTAAGGGAATGAGATCGCGCCAGTAATGCCTACACTCCGCATCGGCTCCCGCGGCTCGCAGCTTGCCTTGTGGCAGGCGAACTACGTTTCCGCTCAACTGCGCGGGCGCGGCCACGAAGTGGAAATCGAAATCATCCACACCACCGGCGATAAAATCACCGACGTTCCTTTGGCGCAGGTTGGCGCTAAGGGCGGACTTGGCAAAGGAATTTTCACCAAAGAGATCGAAGAAGCCCTCGCCGCCGGTCGCATCGACCTCGCCGTGCACTCGTTGAAAGACCTGCCCACCGAACTTCCTGCGGGGTTTGAGATCGCCGCCATCACCGAGAGACAAGACCCGCGCGATGCCCTCTGCTCGCGGCTTTATTCGCGGATTGAAGACCTGCCGCAGAGTGCACGGGTGGGCACCTCCAGTCTGCGACGGCAGGCACAACTCAAGGCCATCCGTCCCGATCTCGAGATTTATCCCCTGCGCGGCAATGTAGATACACGCCTGCGCAAACTTGAGCAAGGCGAATACGACGGCATTATCCTGGCTGCGTCCGGACTGAAGCGCCTGGGCAAGACAGAACTGATCAAGCAGATCATTCCTGACGAAATCATATGCCCCGCCGCCGGGCAGGGGGCCCTCGGCATCGAAATCCGCGAAGGCGATTCTTCTACGCGCGAGCACCTGGAATTCTTGAACAACGCTGCCGCACGTGCTTCCACCACCTGCGAGCGCGCGCTGCTCAACCGCCTCGGTGGCGGCTGCCAGGTTCCGATTGGCGCGTTCGCCGAAATGCGGACGGGAAAGCTGCATCTGCAAGCCCTCGTCGCCGATCCTGATGGATCAAGGCTTCTGCGCGAGTCACGCGACGGCGATCTCAAGGATCCTGAGCAACTCGGCAACGCAGTCGGCGATGCTCTGCTCAGACGCGGTGGCGACGAAATCCTTGAAGCCGTCTACGGCCGCGGCCTGGCCGTGCCACCGCAACCATGAGCCCGAATCGCGATTTGGAATGAAAAGCGCAGCGGGTGTTGTGATCGCCGAAGTCGAGAAGGTTCTGCAGATGCGAAGGAAATGACTGTGACTTGCAACCGCCCAGTTCTCTTCGCCCCGCGGAGCAGAGGAGATTCGAAGCATGTACATCCCTGAATTCAACCGGGTGCGCGACCACGCAGAGACGATCGCTTTCGTCCGGGCGAATCCGTTCGCCATTCTGGTTTCTCATTCGGATAGCGGCCCGTTTGCTACTCACATTCCCATCCTGATCCGTGACGCGAACAATAAAATGACTCTGCACGGACACATGGCCAAAGCGAATCCGCATTGCGGCCTTCTGCAGAATGATCACGAGTCCGTGGCCATCTTTCATGGGCCGCATGCCTACATTTCTCCCAGCCTGTACGAGAATCGCGAGAGCGTTCCCACCTGGAACTACGCTGCCGTGCATGTGTATGGCAAGGCCAGCGTGGTCACTGAGACGGAGCAACTGTTGGAAGAGACCCGCGAAATCATTAATGCCTTCGACCCGGCCTACTTCGCGCAATGGAACAGCCTCAGCGACAAGTTTCGCCATGGGATGTTGAAACACATCGTCGGCTTTGAGATGGCCGCGACTCGGATCGAAGCCAAGTTCAAGATCAGTCAAAATCGCAGCAAGGCAGACCAGGCGAAGGTGATCGCTTCGTTGGGGCAGAGCACGGATTCAGCCGCAGTTGAAATCGCCAAGCTGATGCAGAAGCAAGGATTGGGAGTTTGACGGCAAAGAATGAGTGGAGCCCAACAATCCGGAAGGCGGTCGCGACTCCCATTGGCCGGCGTCCGGGTGCTGGTGGGCCGGGCGCGGCATCAGGCTGGTTCACTTTCCGGTCGACTGCGCAAGCTGGGCGCAAGCGTGCTTGAAATTCCGTTTATTGAAATCCGCAGGCTGCGGAGTTTCACGTCTTTGGATTTGGCGCTGCGCCATCTTGATCGTTACGACTGGCTCATCCTCACCAGCGTGAACGGAGTCGAGGCCCTTTGGGAGCGGCTGACCAGGTTGCGGCTGACCAAAACGACTCTCCAACATTTGCGCATGGCGGCTATCGGGCCCGCGACAAAAGAGGCAATCGAAGAGCGCGGCGGCAAAGTGGATGTGGTCCCCGAAGAATACGTTGCCGAGTCCGTAGTGCGCAGCCTGCGGCGGCGGGTGAAAGGGAAACGGGTGCTGCTGGTGCGCGCCAAAGTTGCCCGTGATGTCATTCCGCGCGAACTGCGCAAGGCCGGAGCGCGGGTGGATGTGGTGGAAGCCTATGAGACTGTAGCGCCGCGGTCTTCGCGAACGCGCTTGCGCAGCGCGCTCGGCAATCCGCGCCGGCGTCCGCATGTGGTCACGTTCACGAGTTCTTCGACCGCGCGCAACTTCGTTGCGCTGCTAGGCGTGCGAGAACCACTGAAGGACATACGGCTGGCCTCGATCGGCCCCATCACTTCTGCAACATTGCGCGAGCTTGGCCTGCGCGCGGATATTGCCGCCAAAGAGTTCACCATCCCGGGACTGGTCGAAGCTATCGTCCGAGAGCTAGCTTCCGGAAAAGCCTGAACTACTCGTTCAGCGAGCAACCGCAGTCGGCCGGCGGCACGTGCGCTAAGAGAAAGTCCGCGACGCGCTGGTAGGCATCGATCTGATTCTCGACGCGGGCGAAGCCGTGGCCTTCATTTGCGTAAATCTTGTATTCAACGGTCCCACCGCGCTTTCTGATGGAATCGACGACCTGTTGCGTTTCTTCTTTCGGGCAGCGTGGATCGTGGCCTCCGGCGAGCAGCAGCAGCGGCGCTTTTACCTTCGCGATGAAATTGATGGGCGAGCGGTCTTCGTACAAGGCCTTATTCTTGACGACGTCCCCCATGGTCGCCAGATCGGATTGCTGCAGCACCGGATCTTCATTCTCGATTTCCGTGAACCAGTTCACGAAGGGCACGATGGGCACGCCCGCGGCCCAGACGTCGGGCGCTTTCGTGACCGCCATCATGCTGAGATAGCCGCCGTAGCTCCCACCCATGACGGCGATCTTTTTTGGGTCAAGGTGGCCGGTCTGCTTGATCCAATCGACGCCGGCGAGCACATCCTGCAAATCGCCGCCCCCCATGTCGAATAAATTTGCCTGCTGAAATTCCTTGCCATAGCCCGTCGAGCCGCGATAGTTAGGCGCGAGCACCATGTAGCCTTGATTGGCCGCGTACTGGATAAACCGGTTGAAGGAATTCATGGTCTGCGCAGCCGGGCCGCCGTGAATATAAACAATGGCCGCATTCTGCCCGTTGCGCGCCATGTTGAATGGTACGTAAAGCAACGCGGAGATAGTCCACTTGCCGTCGCGGCTGGGATAGTGCACCAGATAAGGTTCGACTAAGTCTTCCGAGCGCACCCCGGCAACCAGCGAATGCGTAACCTGGTGCGACTTTCCGGTGGCCAGCGTGTATGCCCACAGATCGCCAGGCGCCGTGGGCCCGTTGTGGTTGTAGAGCAGGCGCGCGCCGTCTTGGGTGAAGGCAGAGTGGCCACCAACCGGTTCATTCACGCCTTTCGGGATAGCCAACTCTTCCGACTTGCCGGTCGCGAGGTCATAAAGGTAGATATCTTCGTTGCCATCGACGTCGGCGCTGAAGGTAATGCGCTTGCCATCAGGCGAGAACTCGCCGCCTCGAATTTCCCATCTTTCATTTGTGAGCCAGGAAATCCTCTTGGTCGCGGCGTCGAGCAGGCCGATGTTTTCGTATCCGTTGACGGCATTCGAGGTGAAGAGAATTAGCTTGCCGTCCGGTGAAACGTCGTTCGCCGCGTAGCGCTGTTCGCCCTGGTGTGCCGTGAGCAGCGTGCTCTTTCCCGTCGCCACGTCGGCGATGAAGATATTCGAATCCGTGCCCTTGGCTTGTTCCTGGGTATAGACGATGTGCCTGCCATCCTTCGACCAGATGGGATTGTAGTTGCCCTTATCCTGCGGCGTGCCCGTGGTGATGTGCTTCACCTCGCGCATCAGCATGTCGTACACGTCGATCTCGTGAGCCGCTGATGTCTTTGGTTTGACCAGATATGCCAGGTAGCGGCCGTCGGGCGACCAGGTTGGATCCGTTTCCGCAATCTCGCGCGTGCTGGTGAGGTTGACGACTCTGCCAGTCTTCGGCGAGACGATAAAAATATCCCACAGTTCGTCGCCGTCGTAATCCGATTGATAGGCGATCCACTTGCCGTCAGGCGACCACGCGGGCGAGGTTTGCCGCTGCTCGCTCACTGTGAGCTGCGTCGGCCATCCGCCTTCGGCGGGGACGAGCCACAGGTTGCTGCGTCCGCTCATGTTGGAGATGAAGGCGATGCTATTGCCGTCGGGCGACCACGTGGCTCCACCTACCTGGCGCGTCATGTAGAGCTTTTCGATGGTCAGGCTGCGCGGTTCGACCTCCGCGCTGGGCTTTGAGGTGACCTGTTCAGGATCGGTGATGGCTGGCGGGACGGCCAGAGTTTGGGCGGCGGCGATCGATTCACCAACGACTGTGCTCATGAGTATGACGATAGCAAACCGAACGAAAGTGCGCATGGGAGCTTGAACGCCTGGACTTGAGGATCGTAAAAAAAGTGTAGCAGAAGGTCACACCTTCGCGTTCTGGTGCATCTCCACCGTGCTCCAGGTTTTGTCGGCGGCGTGGCAGATATCTTCCAGCGCGCAGTCCACGCATTTTGGTTTGCGCGCGATGCAGAGCTTGCGCCCATGCCAGATAATCTGGTGAGAGAACAGAATCCATTTATCGCGCGGAATGATGCGCATCAAATCCTGCTCGATTTTCTGCGGGTCGTCATTCACTGTGAGTTCAAGGCGGCGTGAGATGCGGTGCACATGGGTGTCGACCACTACGCCTTCGGCCTTCTTGAACCATGTGCCCAGCACGACGTTTGCCGTTTTGCGGGCCACGCCGGGAAGAGTGAGCAAGTTTTCCATATCGTCGGGGACCTGACCGCCGAAGTCAGCGACGATCTTTTTCGCCGCGCCCACGACCGATTTGGATTTATTGCGGAAGAACCCGGTCGAACGGACGTCAGGTTGAAGTTCCTCGGGCGTAAGCGCGGCAAAGGCCTCCACGGTCGGATATTTGCGGAAGAGTCCGGGCGTGACGCGATTGACGTTGGCGTCGGTCGACTGAGCCGAGAGGATGGTCGCGACCAGCAGTTCCCATGCGCTCGAGTGCGTGAGCGCGCAGGTGACTTCGGGATAAAGTTGGTCGAGGCGCTTCAGTATTTCTGCGATGCGTTCGGGAGCCACAGGGTTATATTTGTGCCGCTTGGTCGCCGCGGGCCCGAAGAGGTTGGCAACTTTCTTTCGCTGCTTCGGAGCTTTCGTAGGCAGAAGCTGCCCTGAGCTAGCCAAAGAGCGTATCCTCGCCACACGGTCTTGGTGGCCGGTGCGCGCGGGCTGGCGAGGTGTGCGTCCGCGTGGCATGAGGGCAACATCTTAGCAGAGACCTCGGTAACCTCGCCGCCAATTGACTCCCACCGTGTACCCCGGTAGTCTTGGAACAACCTCACGACATTCAGGAAAGTACCGTGGCCGTAAGTTCCATCCAGCTCGGGCAAGTTTGGCGCAGCGATGCCGATGGCCAGGATTATCTGGTCACCAAGGTCTACAGCGAAGTGTTCACGCAATATGCCATGCTGCGGCCGGCGGGCATCACGGCTCCAGACGCGCCAACCGTGCGCATTAAAGTCGCCAAGACCCCGCAAGGCTCCGCGCTGCCCGGTTATACCTTCACCCAGGATGGCTCGTTTTAGTCGCGCCGTTTTCCGATAGACTTAAATATACTTCTCAGTTTTTAGAACAGAGGCTTTGCTGACAACTGAGAACTGCTCTCATTCATGACTGAAAAACTTCTGACTGTCCTTTTTCTCTTCATCAGTTCCGTGATGACCACCACCGGGTACGGCGGTGTCGCGCTGCTGATGGCGATCGAATCGGCGTGCATCCCGCTGCCTTCGGAGTTGATCATGCCGTTTGCCGGCTATCTGGTCTTCACCGGCACGTTCAAGCTGCTTTGGGTGGCGACGGCCGGGGCGCTCGGCTGCAACCTGGGCTCGCTGGTGGCGTATGAGATTGGTCGTTATGGCGGGCGTCCTCTGGTGGAGCGCTACGGATATTGGATTCTGATGACCCGCCGCGAACTTGATTGGGCTGACCGCTTTTTCCTGCGCTGGGGATACCTGGCCGTGTTCATCGCGCGGCTCCTGCCGGTGGTTCGCACCTTCATCGCACTGCCCGCCGGAGTAGCGCGCATGCCGCGCGGACGTTTTCATATCTATACGTTTCTGGGATCGTGGCCCTGGTGCCTGGCACTGGCGTATTTCGGCATGAAACTGGGCCAGAACTGGCGGGAATTAGCGAAATACTTTCACCGGTTCGATGCCGTGATTGGGGTTGCGCTGGTGGTGGGCGCAGCCTATTTTATCTGGACGCACTGGCAGAACCGGATGCGTGCGGAAGGCCAGGCGTGAACGTCGCCCCACCTGGTTTAGAATAGCCATATGTCTCCAGAACTGAATTTCGGCCCCTACGTCGACACCGAGAACGGCAAGAAGGTGGTGAAGGATCTGACCTTTGGCAATCCCACTCCTGAGGGAGTGGTGTTGACCACTCTCGATTCGGCCGTGAACTGGATGCGCAAGGGGTCGATCTGGCCGATGACGTTTGGACTGGCTTGTTGCGCGATCGAGATGATGTCGATGGGCGCTTCGCGCTTTGATATTGCGCGCTTTGGTGCGGAAGTGTTTCGCCCGTCGCCGCGGCAAAGCGATCTCATGATCATTGCCGGCCGCGTGTCGAACAAGATGGCGCCCGTGATCCGGCTGTTGTGGGAGCAGATGCCGGAGCCGAAGTGGGTGATCTCCATGGGCGCCTGCGCCACTTCCGGCGGCGTGTTCCAGAACTACGCGCTGGTGCAAAGTGTCAACCAGGTAATTCCCGTCGATATTTATGTTCCCGGCTGCCCGCCCCGTCCCGAGCAACTGATCTACGCCATTACTCTTCTTCAGGAGAAAATTCAGAAGCAACGCGGGACCATCCGGCAGGCTCTCAACCTGTCATAACCTTGCAGAGCCGTTCAGCGCGGCACCCTTGCCTGCTCATCGCTTTCGGGATCGGCCGCTGTGCATTCCCTGGTCATTTGCTCTCAGATGGTTGTGCAAAACTTTACTCATCTGGCTGCAACTAGCTTCTGGAGAGTAACTTGAAGGGGTGGGACCTCAATGGTTATAGATCACACAGCAGGACGCGAAACCATTTCCGGCCGGGCTGAATCTAATATTTTGAGTGGTTGCGTATTGAAATTGGCAGTCTCGCAGGGGGCCGCACACTCAGAACAACCCAGGGGAAAAGCAGCCCGGGTGTGGAAGGTACTCCATGGTGGCAAAACTGATTGACGCGTTTTTCGGTTGCTGGCACTCCCGTTACAGCTTTCCAGTAACCATTCGCGGGACGGCACGGCGTCCTCAGGCCGGCGCATTGACTGGTACTTATGTAGTTTGCCTGGATTGCGGAAGAGAATTTCCTTACGACTGGCAGGAGATGAAGGTCATCACCTCACCGGCCGAGAGGCGGGAGTACGTGGCCTCGCTGGCCACGAAAGAAGCTGCTTGAGCGTGGCCAAGGGACATCGTCCCCGGGCTGGGCCCGGCGAAAGCCCTTGTCGCGCGGGAGTTGCTGCTGACTCCCAGTACCTCAACAGCACGAGTTAGCGCGCAGGAACGGCTGCCGCAATTCTTTTTTCCATCGGCACAAATTCCCGCTCTTCGTGCCCCGTGTAAATTTGCCGCGGCCGCGCAATTTTCTGCTCCGGATCGGTAATCAATTCCTGCCACTGCGCCAACCACCCTGCGGTGCGGGGAATGGCGAACAGCACGGTGAACATCTCCGGGGGGAAGCCCATCGCCTGGTACATGATCCCGGAATAGAAGTCGACATTCGGATAAAGCTTGCGCTTCACAAAGTACTCGTCTTCCAGCGCGATTCGCTCCAGTTCCAAGGCGATGTCCAGCATCGGGTTGCGTCCGGTAACCCCGAAAACCTGCTCCGCGGTCCATTTGATGATCTTCGCCCGGGGATCGTAGTTCTTGTAGACACGATGTCCGAATCCCATCAGCTTGCCGTGCCCATCCTTCACCCGCTTGACATAGGCAGCCACCTTGTCCTTTGAGCCAATCTCGTCGAGCATCCTCAGGACTTCTTCATTGGCGCCGCCGTGCAAAGGTCCAGCCAGCGCCGCCGCCGCCGATGCCGTAGACAGGTAGGGGTCAGTCTGGGCGCTGCCCACGGACCGCATCGCGTTGGTGCCGCAGTTTTGCTCGTGATCGGCGTGCAGAATAAACAAGATGTCGAGCGCGCGAGAGATGACCGGATTCGCCGCGTATTTCGGCTCGACCATCTTCCACAACATGTTCATGAAATTTTCTGTGTAGCTGAAATCGTTGTCCGGATACACGTAAGGGAAGCCCACGTTGTGCCGGTACGACATGGCCGCGATGGAGGGCGCTTTGCCGATCAGGCGTTTGATCTGCAGTTGACGGTTCTCCGCATCGTGCACTTGCCGGGCGTCCGGGTACACGCTTGAAAGCGCAGCCACCGTGCTCACAAACATCACCATGGGATGCGAGTCGTAACGGAAACCCTCCATGAACTTTTTCGTCGCCTCGTGCAGCATGGTGTGGTGTGTGATCTCGTGCACCCAGTTCTGCAGCTCGTTCCGGGTGGGCAATTCTCCAAACAGCAACAGGTAGGCAACCTCCAGAAAGGTGCAGCGCTCGGCCAGGACCTCGATGGGATATCCGCGATAGCGCAGAATTCCCCGGTCTCCATCGATAAAGGTGATGCTGCTGCGGCACGATGCTGTATTCATGAACGCCGGATCGTAGGTCATCAGACCAAAGTCCTCCGGCCCAGTCTTGATCTGCCGCAGATCCATTGCCCGAATCGCGCCATTCTCAACGGGAATCGTGTACGTCTGACGAGTACGGTTATCCGTTATCGTGAGTGTGTTCTCTGGCATAGGAGGATTGGCTCCCTTGTTTACCCTATACGGGTAGCGTAGCTCACACTAACCCGCTTCGACAACCTGGACTGCCGTAACTTGGGTCACTCCATGCCGTGGCCTGGCGCGAGTCCGACCCCAAAGGCTTACGTGGCGGCTTATCGCAAAACAAAACCGGTGGCCGCAGCCACCGGTTCGCTAATTGCTCGCTGATTCCGCCGCTAATTCGACGAATCGTCCCGCCGCTTCAGAGTGGGACGGTCGTCATCGTCCGTGTTGCTGGTGGAAGTCCGCCGCAGGCTGGGCTTGTTGCCGTTTTTCTGGTCCAGCAACTTGTGGCGATTTTCAATCGCCGCCAGCCGCGCTTTAACGTCCTCAAACTCCGACGTGGTTACAATGTATTCCGCCCGGGCGGGCAATATATTTCGAATCTCCTCCTGCGTCTTCTCGATGCGATCGGGAGTCTGCGGGTGCGTGTCAAACGCTTTGGAGAGCGTGCCCGGCTTTTTCTTCTCCATCGCTTCAATCTTTTCGAAGAAGGAGATAAAGGCCGTCGGGTCGTATCCCGCCCGGTACATATACTGCACCCCGAGGTAGTCGGCCTGAGCCTCAAAGGTGCGGGAGAACTTCAGGAACGTCATCGGAATGGCCAGCCCGGACGCTTCGTAACCCGCGTACCCTATCCCGCCGCCCATGAAGATCAGCGGAATGGACGCCATCTGCATCAATTCTGCCCGCGTCATTTCGCGCGCGTAGTGGCATGCGGCCACATGGGCGATCTCGTGAGCCATCACTCCCGCCAACTCCGCTTCTTCATCGGCGGCAAGGATCAAGCCTGAGTTCACGTAGAAAAATCCACCCGGCAGCGCCATGGCATTCACCACGTCGGAGTCGATCACTTTGATGGTGAAGGGTACCTGCGCGTCTGAGTTCCGCACCAGATTCTGGCCAATCCGGTTGATATACTCGGTCACCACGGGATCGGTGATGAGCTTGACCTGCGACTCGATTTGCTGGGCAAAAACCCGTCCTCGGGCTACCTGCCCTTCCACTGTGTACCAGTTGCCCACGCCTCGTCCGCAACCTACGTTGCGGTTTCCCACCGCATCCACGTCGGCTGCGCCACCGTCGTGTTTGATCTGGCCGTCTTGCTGCGTCGGCAGCGCGGCTGGGGCCTGAGCCGGTGCGTTCTGTACGTCGCCCGCCTGGGGTTGGTCTTTGTCCGGGTCCGAAACCTGAGCCAACGTCCAGGGTCCTGCACTGAACGCCGCTACGGCCGCTGCCGCTGCCAGCCAACGCAATTTCATAAAAACTCCTTTGCGCCCAAGGCACTGCTACCTTGTGATTATACGCCTGGTCCAAACACCCAGACCCCGATATTTATCCCTCCAGTGCAGACGCACTGTTCCTAATTGGATTTGGCCGCGTTTTAGATTTTAGACGCGCTCTTTTCCCATCGGGTTATCCGTGGCGACGGAGCTCCCCCAAAACATTCAACCCCACGGTGGCGGGAGAGGAAGCTGGCTGAGTCAGGCCGAGAAAGGTCAGCCTCCCGTAAGACGTTGGATTACTGCCGAGACGAAGATTGCGGAGCTCAACGCCGCGGGCCAAGGATGGCCCTTAACTTGGCTTGGCCCGCCGCGACGCTAGTCGTAATACTCCAATCCCAAGTGCGTGATCAGTTCCTCGCCCTTCAAATGGCGCAGGGTGTTTTTCAACTTCATCAACTGAATGAACAGATCGTGCTCAGGATAGAGGCCCGGCACCGTCATGGGAGACTTAAAGTAAAAGCTTAACCACTCCTGAATTCCCAGCCCGCGCAGTTGTGAGCAACGCTTCGCCAAGTCAACCAGTAGCACCAGGTCGAGCACAATAGGCGCCGCCAGAATCGAGTCGCGGCACAGGAAATCCACTTTGATCTGCATGGGATAGCCCAGCCATCCGAAGATATCAATATTATCCCAACCCTCTTTGTTATCACCACGCGGCGGGTAATAGTTGATGCGTACCTTGTGATACATATCGCCGTAGAGCTCAGGGTAAAGTTCGGGCTGCAGAATGTGTTCCAGCACCGAAAGCTTCGATTCCTCCTTCGTCTTGAACGAGCCCGGATCATCCAGCACTTCGCCGTCGCGGTTGCCCAGGATGTTGGTAGAAAACCATCCATTCAGCCCTAGCATGCGCGCCTTGAAGCCGGGAGCGAGAATCGTTTTCATCAAGGTCTGCCCGGTCTTGAAATCTTTGCCGCAGATCGGCGCTTCGTTCTGCCGCGAGAGTTCGAGCATCACCGGCAAGTCCACGGTCAGATTGGGCGCGCCATTGGCGAAAGGAACGCCTTCCATCAGCGAGGCGTAGGCATAGATCATCGAGGGAGCAATCATCTCGTTGTTCTCGCGCAGCGCTTTCTCAAACGCTTTCACCGACTGGTGCGCCTCACCGGCCTCGATGTAGGATTCCGTCGACCCACACCACATCGTAATCAACCGGCTCGCCCCGCTGGTTTTCTTGAAGTCGCGGATGTCGTTGCGCAACTGCTCGGCCAGATCCATCTTGGTCTTGCCCTTTTTCACGTTCGGCCCGTCGATCTTCTTTACGTAGTTGTGATCGAAGACCGCGGCGCGCGGCGTTATCGTTGAAAGAAACGGCTTCAACTGGTCGAGCAGGCGCTGGTCAAGCACGCCCGCATTGGAGGCAGCTTCATACATGTTGTCTTCGAAAATGTCCCAGCCGGTGAAGACCAGGTCGTCGAGCCCCGCCAGCGGCACAAACTCTTTGATCTTCGGCGAACGTCCGTCGGTGCGCTTGCCCAGCCGCACCGTGCCCATCTGCGTGAGCGAACCGATCGGCTTGGCCAGGCCTTTGCGAATCGCCTCCACGCCAGCCACAAAGGTGGTGGCGACCGCGCCCATGCCCGGGATCATCACCCCCAGCTTGCCTTTAGCGGGTTGGATCGCGCCGGAAGCGCGGTGCGTCTTGCCTCCGGACTTGGCGTCCGTTGTTACTTCTGTGCGGGATGTCTTCCTTGCCATTTTTGCGGATTGCTTGCGTGTCGCCATATGTTGGCTGCTTCCTCAGTAACAATCTGTATGGATGTGCAAACCTCACATGTTCTCGTATCCGGCGGGAGTTTTGCAAACCGTGGCAACCAAACGGGCGGAAAATCACCTCAACGGCGCGGCATCATCATCAAGCGGAGAACGCATTTCGGTTCATCGGGGCGCAGAGCGTCTCACCACGGCTCACCAAGACTGCCGGATTCGATTCCGCTTGATCGTGATCGCCGGCATTATTTTTTTGCGTTGGACTCCGGCGCCAGCTTCCTGCATAGTGGAATCACTTCGCAAACCATCTCTGTAGCCGGTTCCGCGAGGCCGATGTTTGCGTGCCACCCTGCTGCGGCATTGCAATTCCTTTGACCCTGTTGTTCTCCATTCAATCTGAGCCCATGCCATTCGGTCTTGCGCCGGTAGTGTGCTCTTCAGACCAAAGAACAGGAGATAACATGAAATCGATTCGGAAGTACGTCTATGTTGCAGCGTTAGCTTTGAGTGCCCTGAACCTCGCGCCCAGCCAGGCCTCCGCCCAGGATGCGGCCGGAACCTTTACCCTGACCCATGAGGTGCATTGGCAGAACGCCATCGTGCCGGCGGGAAAGTACCGATTTACCGTGGATGCCAGCGGCCCCTGGGCAATGCTGAAACTGCGCAACATTGGCGGCAGTGGAGCCGGCTTGATGATACTGGTGAATCAGACCGAAAACTCCCAACCCTCGGACCCCATGGATATGGTTGTGGTTTCCAGATCCGGTGGACGTTTTGTAAGGACGATGCACCTTCCTGACTTCGGATTGACACTGCACTTCGCAGTGCCCGACGATACCCGTGAAGTGGCGCAAGCGGTCGCAACCTCGGCCGCGTCTGCCGCCCGCTAGTCCGCGGCCAAAACCCGGGGGCAGATGACCCCTATCTGCTTCCTGGGCTTCCTCAGGTGGTTTTTGCGGAGGGCTAGGTTCCCTTGACGTCGTCGCTCAGCACAATCGCCTCGGCAATTTCCTTCATCGCCTTGCGCTTCTGCCGGCTCTGCCGCTGCAACGTCAGGTAGGCCTGTTCCTCGCTCAATCCAAGATCGCGCTGCAGGATTCCCTTGGCGCGCTCCACCACTTTACGCGTCTGCAATTGTTCCGATAGATCAGAATTAGCGCCCTCCAGCCGCGCCATCTCGATCTCCGCGCCCACTAGAAATCCGATGGTCGAGATCAGGCGGATTTCGCGCCGCTTGTGAACATGCGTCTGGCGGTGCTGCAGGTTGATCACTCCCACCACCCGCCCGCGGCACATCAGCGGCACCGATAAAAACGCTTCGTAGCTGTCCTCGGGCAGCTCGTGAAAGAACTGAAAGCGCGGATCGAGCGCTGCCCTCTCCGCCACCGCCACCGGCTCCTGGTGTTGCGCCACCCATCCCGTGATGCCTTGCCCCACGCGCAGTTTCAGGCGATCTACAACCTCCGGATGCGGGTTTTTCGAGGCTCGCAGGACAAGCTCCTCGCCCTCAAGAACGTAAACCAGGCAGGAATCGCACTTCACCAGCGCAGAAGCGAACTCGACGACACGGGTTAGTACCTCATGGAAACCGTCCGCCGTCGCCAGCCGCACGCCGATCTCGTGCAGCAGATCAACATGGGAATCCTCAACTGATATTAAGTAATCCATGAACAAGAGTATGGTCTCGTTTCATGTCCTGTCTAATTCCAAATTTCAATGACTTCCATAAACGATTTGCCGCACAACTGTTACCGTTATTTAACATCCTTCGTGAAATCGCTGCATCGTCAAGGGAGGCAAAAGCAGGTGGAGAAAGCTGAAAGGCAAATCATCCGACTCTTCGAAGAAGGCGACCGCGCCCTGGTCGCCGCCGACCTCGACTCGCTCTCGCATATCTTCGCCGACGATTACATCCAATACGACGAGTCGGGGAACGCATTCACCAAGCAAGATGTGCTGAACAATCTGAAGTCGGGCGCGATCCGCTACCGCTCAATGGTTTCCACCGGCCGCCGAATCCGCCTGCTGAATGAAAGCGCAGCCCTGGTCCACGGCTCGGAAAAGGACGAAGTCGAGCAGGCGGGCAGGCGCTTCACCGTGCGCTACATCTACATGGATGTAGTCGTTAAACGCAGCGGCGACTGGGAGATTGTGGCGTCGCAATTGGCCAGGCCGCCGGAACTGACTGCCACGCCAGCCGGCGAGAGTTTTGGGAACTGAGAATTCAGGCAACTAGGGATTGACCACGATCTTCCCGAACATCCGGCTCTTTTCCAAATATTCATGCGCGGCGCGCAATTCGCTGAGGGGAAACAGCCGGTCGACTACCGGCTTCAGCCGGCCGGCAAACACGTGCCCCAGCACTTCATGCAACTCGCCCATGGTTCCCATGTAGGAACCCAGAAGAGTAAACTGCCGCGCATAGAGAAAGCGCAGATCAATGCCGGCGTTCGGGCCCGTGGTCGCCCCGCAGGTCACCAGTGTGCCGCCACTCTTAAGAGACTTCAGACTCTCATCCCACGTGGCCGCGCCCACGTGCTCGACCACGATGTCGACCCCTTCTTTGTTCGTAATCTTCCGCACCTCGTCGGAAATCTTTTGCCGGTAATGATCGATGCCGTAGTCGGCGCCCCGCTCTCGGCCCCTGGCCAGCTTCGATTCATCCCCCGCGGTTGTAATCACGCGGCAGTGAAAAAGTTTGGCGATCTGAATCGCCGCAATGCCCACGCCGGAACTTGCGCCCAGGATCAACACGGTCTGTCCGGGACGAATGCCGGCTCGTCCAACCAGCATGTGCCAGGCCGTCAGAAACACCAGCGGAACGCTGGCGGCCTGATTGAAATCGAGCCAGTCGGGAATTGGAATCACGTTCGGCGCCGGCACTGCAATCCACTCGCAGTTTCCTCCATCTGCGGCGTTGCCCAGCACGGTGAATTCCCGGCACTGGTTCTGCAGCCCGGCAACACACCTGGCGCAGCGTCCGCAGAAGAGCATTGGGGCCAGCAGCACGCGCTGGCCCGCCTTGAATCCGCCGACGTACTCGCCGGCTTCGACAACTTCGCCGGCAATGTCACTGCCGAGAATATGGGGCAGCTTCACTCCCGGCAAACCCTTGCGCACCCAGATATCGAGATGATTCAGGGCGCACGCCCGCACGCGCACCAGCACCTGGTCCTTGCGAGGCTGCGGATCGGGCACATCTTCATAAGTCAAAACCTCCGGCCCGCCGAATTGATGAATGCGGACAGCTTTCATAACGGTGCTCTCCCAAAAGCCTGAAACTAACACAAAATGGCCGGCGTTTGACTCTCCCTTATTAACCGACTGATAATCAGACCTGCAAACCGCCTCCAGCATTGTGGACATCTACGAGCAAATCGTGCAGCTTCGCCGGGAAGGACGCCGGGGTGCCGTCGCCACCATCGTCAACGTGCGCGGTTCGATTCCTTCGTTTCAAACCGCGAAGATGCTGGTGCGTGACGATGGTTCGATCGTGGGCACGATTGGCGGGGGTTGCGTGGAAGCCGACGTGTGGCAAGCGGCACGCGAGGTCATGGAATCCGAAAAACCCCGCACCCTCACCTTCGACCTCAACCAGGACCCGAAATATGACACTGGCCTGGTCTGCGGGGGCACGCTTGAGGTTTTCATCGAACCGGTTTTACCTCCAGCGTTACTTTATGTGTTTGGTGCAGGTCATGTAGCCATAAATCTTTGTCGCGTTGCTGCCAATGCGGGTTTTGACCTCATCGTGAGCGACGACCGCTCCTCCTACGCTACTCGGGAGCGCTTCCCGGCGGCGCGCGAAGTCCACGCGCTCGATTTCGACCTAGCCATCCAGAAACTCGAACCCAATGAGACTTCCTACATCGTCATCGTCACTCGCGGCCATCGCGACGACATGCGCCTGTTACGCTGGGCGGTCGAGACTCGCGCCCGCTATATCGGCATGATCGGATCCAAGCGCAAGGTGATCGGAATTTTCAAGACACTAAGGGAGGAAGGCATGCCCGCGAATCTGTTCGACCGCGTGCACGCCCCCATCGGACTCGACATCGGCGCGGTTACACCCGAGGAGATTGCGGTTGCAATTACAGCGGAACTTATTGCGTTTCGCCGGCACGCCAAAGCCGGCTTGCCGCACATGAGCTGGTTCCACTCGCAGGACTTGCGAACCGAAGCGAAAGAAGCAGCGGAGGAATCGGCGGCGGTTGAGGAACAAGAATGAGTTATTGATTGTTGATTTTCGATTGTTGATTGCCGAACAAGATCCGAATCAACCATCAAAAATCAACAATTCTCCCCCGTTCCCTGCTATCTTCGCAGCATGATCCGCGCTTCCACTTTCGCCGGTCTGATTCTCGCAGCTGGAGATTCCTCGCGCATGGGCCGGGACAAGGCTCTGCTGCCATGGCCCCCGCCGGCGGCGGGGCGGGCGTTTTCCAACGACACATTCCTCTCGGCCGCAATTCGTTCGCTGTTGCAGGCCACGGATTTTGTGGTGGTTGTGGTGGGGAAAAATGAACCGGTGCTGGCGCCAATTATTTATGCGGACGGAGCGTCTCTGGTGGTCAACAAGGATCCGAGTCGCGGCCAGTTCAGCTCGTTGCAAGTCGGTCTGCGTGAAGTGCTCAACCACGGCCGGGACGCCGCCATGGTCACCCTGGTCGATCGCCCGCCCGTGGGCCCCGCGACTCTCCGGACTCTGCATGAAGCCTTCCAGGCTGCCGATCCAAATATCTGGTCCGTCGTACCCGAGTTCGCGGGAAAGCATGGGCATCCCTATCTCGTGGACCGCGGAATGATTGAGGCGTTTCTTCGAGTTCCTGCCACGTCGATCGCCCGCGATGTCGAGCACCAGTATCAGGAGCACATCCAGTACATTCCAGTGGACGATCCTCTGGTCGCTCTGAATATCAACACTCCAGAGGACTACGCGGCGCTGCTGGCGCGGCCCTGCTGACCCAGGGTGTGCCATTGCACGGTTCGCCCGAAGCACGTTATCGTCGATAAATGGACGCCGCTGAGGCAGAAGCGTTTCTTCCCGCCACCAACGAATTTCTTGACTCGATCCTTGGCCTGGCGCCGCGCGTGGCGGCGTTCGATTGCGATGGCACGCTGTGGGCGGGCGATGCCGGGGAGGGTTTCTTCGATTGGGAACTGCGCGAGGATGGCGTGGTTTGGGAGGCTCTCGATCGCAGTCTTCTCGAAAAGCCGATGCGCGAGCGTTACGCTGCCTACAAGCGCGGCGAGGTCGACGAAACCACGATGTGCGGCGAAATGGTGACGATCCACCGCGGCATTTCCGATTTGAAGATGATGGAGGCAGCCGCTCGCTTCTTTGACCAGTTCTTCGTGGCGCAGATCTTTCCCGAGATGCGCGAGCTGGTGCGCCGCCTGCGGGAAAACGGCTGCGAGGTCTGGGCGGTCTCTTCTTCGAGCGAATGGTTGATCCGCGCGGCCATGAGGCACTTCGGCATACCCGAAAGCCGCATCCTGGCAACCAAGGTTGAACTCGAGAGAGGCATGGCCACTGACCGTTTGATTCGCGTGCCCTCGGGCCCAGGCAAACCACAGGCGCTGCGCGAAGCCGTCAAGAAGGAGATTGGCGCCGCATTCGGCAATTCCCGATGGGACGCTGAGATGCTGGCGATGGCAAAGCATGCCTTTGCGGTGAATCCAAATCCCGACCTTGAGTCCTCGGCCCGGAAACGGGGCTGGCGGGTCTATTTTCCCGAAGGCATACGTCCGCGGAGTTGAGCGGCAACGGGCCGGCGGCCATTTACAATTGAGCTGAAAATGTATTCTGCGCAGGTACTCGATCATTTTCAGAATCCGCGCAATGCGGGAGAGATTGCCGGCGCTGATGCCACGGCGGAAATTGAAAACCCCGTATGCGGAGACGTGTTACGGATCAGCCTCAAAGCGAGCGCCGGCCGAATTACCCAGGTGCGGTTCCAGGCGAAGGGATGCGTGGCGGCGATGGCCTGTGGCTCGGCGTTGACAGAATTGGTTGTGGGGAAAACCCTGAAGGAAGCTCAGGAGCTGCGACGCGAGGACGTTGGGGCCGCAGTCGGCGGCCTGCCTCCAGCCTCAACCCACGCCGCGCAGTTAGCACTCGACTCCCTTTCGGCGGCGCTAAGCCGCATCAGAGCATAGTTTAGATTTATGCCCTCGTCGCACACACCACGCCGCATCGCCTGCCTGCAACCGAGTGCGACGGTGATTCTTGCGGCAGTTGGCGAGCTCGACCGCGTGGTTGCATGCACCAAGTATTGCGCGGATGCGGTTCCGGAAATCGTCGCGAAACCGCGGATCATCCTTGCCGATTCCTGGACGGCGAACGCCGAACAGATTATTTCCTCCCAGCCTGACCTCGTCATCGCTTCCGTGCCTTACCAGGAGAAAGCCGTCATCGAAATACTAAGGTCGGGGGCGCGCTTTCTCGGCTTTGCGCCCAAAACTCTGGCCGACGTTTATGCTGACATCGCGATCCTCGCGGGTGCAGTGGGCGCGAGCGATCGCGGCGAACAGGCCATTGCGCACATGCGGAAGCGAATCGGGGAAGTCCGGGCTCGCACCGCGGGATTGCCGCGTCCACGAGTCTTCTGCGAGGAATGGGGCAAGCCGCTAATCGCGTCCCAAGCCTGGGTCGCGGAGCTGGTTGAAGCCGCCGGAGGCGAGTTCCTGGGCGCACCGGGACGGCCGATTTCCAGCGAAGAAGTGGCCCGCATGGATCCGGATATCTTGATTGCGGCCTGGTGCGGGGCGGGCGACCGCGTGCCGCTGGAGAAAATTGTTGCCGGCCGCAACTGGCAGGGAACCCGCGCCGCGGGCGGTTCCCGGGTCTACTGCGTTCGCGAGGAGTATCTCAACACCCCCGCTCCCACGCTGCTTCGCGGTCTCGATGCGCTGGGATTTGTGATTCATCCCGAAGTGTTTGCCCGCACGGAAGGAATCCGGCAGATTACTTCTGTTTTGTCTTCCACAACCGTGAATCTCCCACTCTGAGTTAAGATTCTGTTCATGCCCGTCGCCACCAGAATCGAAGAGGTTCGCAACGAAATCACCGCACTTGCTCAAGCCGCGCCTACGGCCCATGTTCTCATGCAGGGGGTTTGCAGGTTTTTGCACGAACGCATGCTCAAGTACAACTGGGTCGGCTTTTACATGCTCGAGCCTGGCGCGCAACCGCCGGTGCTGGTGCTGAGCGCTTTTGTGGGAGCCATGACGCCGCACACGCGCATCCCGCTGAACCAGGGCATTTGCGGAGCTGCCGCCTCCAGCGGGAAAACGGTCGTGGTGGACGATGTCAGCAAAGATCCCCGCTATCTGGCCTGTTCTCTCGAGACCAAGTCGGAAATTGTTGTGCCTATTTTTGTGAAAGGGCAAGTCGCGGGCGAACTCGATATCGATAGCCATTTTCCAGCCGCGTTCGGAGCCGAGGACCAGAAACTGGTTCAATACTGCGCAGAAGTTGTAGGAAAAAAGATGGAAAAGTCACAGTGAGGATTGCAAGGGGCGCGGTCCTTGCGTTCAGGATAGGGCGCGTATGGCTGGATTTGTTCGCTGATACGCTCTCGGTTACTACCACTTCCAAATTATGAAACGGGTCGTAGCAGCCGTGATCGAGAAGGATGGCAAGTTGCTGGTCTGCCAGCGCACGCGGCACCAGACCATGCCCCTCAAATGGGAATTTCCCGGGGGGAAAATTGAAACCGGCGAGCAACCTCGCGACGCCCTGCGCCGGGAACTGGAAGAAGAATTAGGAATTCACGCCAAGATTGGCGATGAGATCGCCCGCGTTCGGCATACCTACCCGAACGGCACGATAGTGGAGTTGCGCTTTTTCATTGTGCGGGAATATGTCGGCGAAATCGAGAATCTCATCTTCCGCGATCTGCAGTGGTCGGCGCCCGGAGATCTGGCTTCGTATGATTTTCTGGAGGCGGATGCATCTCTGGTGAAGGATTTGGCAGCGGGGAGGCTCATCTGACGCTTCCCCATCCAAGCGGGGCGAGCACGAACTACAGCAACGTCGTGGCGAGCGCACTGACGCACTAAGGCTTAAGCCCGCAGCGATTGTGAGCGCTTTATGCGGCCCGTTCGGTTTCGCTCAGGGCGGGCTGCTGACGCGGCTGTTTCCACTTTACCGCCAGCGTTCGTGGTTGCTGCCGTTTTCGATGAATCTATTAAGTACCTATTGTGCAATCGTTTATCGTCTCTGCTTCAGGTTGCTCCTTAACTCTAAACCGTTAAAATTCAATGGCGGTGATCACCACCAACTACGGGCGCCAGGCCCTGGGCTATCCAGGGTAGCCGATCTGAAGCGCCCTGATTAGATGTCCCTCTGTCCCTCACTCGCATGGGGAGGTTGCGGGGGCCGTGAGTTTCCTAGGACTAGGCACGACACACATCCAGGCCTTACGATTGCAACCTTAGCGCGACGATTCTGTGGAAGGAAAGGTTAGATGTCACACTCGGGAAGATTTTGTTGTGGAAAACGGCTGGCTCTCCTGGGATAAATATTTGTGAGATGGCATTTTAGCCGCCGCCTTTCAGCGTCCAGAACCAGGCAATCGTCAAGCCAACCATTACGACCGTCGTGAGCCAGGCGACGGCGTTGAACAAGCGTGTGTTTACGTACTCACCCATGAGATCTTTCTTGTTGATCAGCAGCAACATGAAAACTAGCACAAAGGGAAGCACTATGCCGTTCACCACCTGCGACAGCACTGCGATCTTCACCAGGGGCAAGCCGGGTATGAGAAGCACGGCGCCGCCGGCAACAATCAGCAGCGTATACAGCCAGTAGAAAAATGGAGCTTCGCTAAACTTTTTGTCTACGCCGGATTCAAAGCCCATTCCTTCGCACACGGTGTAGGCCGTGGAAAGCGGCAGAATGGAAGCGGCAAACAGGGAGGCGTTGAACAGCCCCACGGCAAACAGTATGTAGGCGTACTGCCCGGCCAGCGGCTTCAGGGCCTGGGCGGCGTCCGCGGCATACTTGATGTCACGGTAGCCGTGGACATACAAGGTCGCGGCGCAGGCTACGATGATGAACCAGGCCACCACATCGGTAAAAATGCAGCCGGAAATCACATCCCAACGTGAAGCCTGGAGGCCGCGGCGGGTTACGCCCTTTTCCACAATCGAGGACTGAAGATAGAACTGCATCCAGGGCGCGATGGTGGTGCCGACCACGCCGATCACCATGAACAGGTAGGCCTGCTGGCGAAACGCGCCCAGCGCCGGCGGCTTGATGGTGGCGATCGAAGCCTCGCGCCACAGCGGATGCGCGAGGGTCCCGGCGAAGATATAAGTGATATAGAAAAAAGACGCGGCCAGAAAAACCTTCTCCACGCTCTTGTATTGACCCTTCACTACGATGAGCCATACGATCACGCCGCAGACGGGCACGGTCACGTAGCGCGAAAGTCCGAATAATTCCAGGCTGGTGGCGATGCCAATGAATTCCGTGACCACGTTGCCGAAGTTCGTGATCAGAATTCCCAGCATCATGAGAAAGGTGATGCGTAGGCCGAACTCTTCGCGGATCAGGTCGCTCAAGCCTTTGCCGGTGACCGCGCCCATGCGGGCGCTCATTTCCTGCACCACGATCAGGGACAGCGTGATCGGGATCATGGTCCACAACAGGAGAAATCCGTACTGCGCCCCGGCCTGGGAATAGACCAGGATGCCGCCGGCGTCGTTGTCGACGTTTGCGGTGATGATTCCCGGCCCGACTACCGCCAGGAACAGCAGGGTGCGGCCTCTCCAACGTTTCCAAAGGTTCATGCGCGCATATCGCCGACATAGAAATCAGAACGACCGGGAGCGAGGCTGGCCCGGCGTGTCGCGGCGCGCAGCCCGGCTCAAGGCCGCATCAGAATACATGGAGAGCGCGTGCCGCGGGTAGATGAAAATGAAGGTTAGGGAGAAAAAATCGGAGCCGTGGCGGGAACTTCTGGTTTACCGCAAGCAAGAACAGGCGCATTCTTGATCCGGCTTCGGAATAACGCCCTGACGAGGCTGCTCAGGAAATACGGGACGAGCGCCCCGCGGCCCCGGCAGTTTAAGATGGTTGCAGGCCACGACTACGCCGGCCGAAATCAGGGATGACCAAGAACTCCGCGCGTGCCTTTTACCTGTTCATTGTCCTCGCCGTGGTTTTGCTGGACCGCTGGTCGAAGCACATCGTGGCGCAGCGCATCCGGCTTTATGCTCATATCCAGGTCATTCCGGGGTTTTTCAGCCTCACCCATACGGAGAACACGGGCGCGGCCTTCAGCCTGTTCGCCGACTCGCCCGCGCACTGGAAAACGGCGTTGCTGATCGCGTTTTCCGCAGTCGCGCTGGTGGTGGTGGCGTTTTTGCTCTGGAAAAACCACCATGCTCATGTGGTCACGGGTATTGGCCTGTCGTTGATTCTGGGAGGGGCGGTGGGGAATCTGTGGGATCGGCTGGCGCACGGGCGCGTGGTCGACTTTCTGCTGTTTTACGTGAAGCAGTATCAGTGGCCGGTGTTCAATCTGGCGGACAGCGCGATTGTCGTGGGCGCGGGGCTGTTGGTCTTAGAAATTCTGCTTCATAAATCCAGCGGGTACGGGGATTCTCGAACGTCGTAAACTCGAATTTCTTTCGGCTCGGCTCGGACTCGCCGATAATTGGGCCAGGTGATTATTGGTGCAGCCCCTACGGCGTTCCGTAGAGCTGCTTGTACACATCGGCGTTACGCAGGATTGCCTGGACGTACTCGCGGGTCTCGGTGAAGGGAATCGATTCAACGAATTCCTGGGGATCGCGATACTGGCCCTGACTCAGCCATTGCTCGACGCGGTCCGAGCCTGCGTTGTAGGCGGCTAGCGCGTATTCGAATGATCCGAACTTGTCGACCATGCCGCGGAAATAGCGCGTGCCCAATTGCAGGTTCACCGCGGGCGTGTACAACTCGCTGGCCCGATACCGGCGCAACTTCACTTCTTTGGCTACGGTTTTGCCGGTCTTGGGCAACAATTGCATCAGGCCGACGGCGTTGGCCCGCGAAACCGCGTTGGGATTGAATTCCGACTCCTGCCGCACGAGCGAGGCCACGAGATATGGATCCAATCCATTGGTGGTCGCGGAGTGTTTCAGATCACTCCAATAGGCTTTGGGGAAAAGCGCTTCCCAGTATTTCCGCGGCAGGTCGGGAATGTCGAGTGCGAAATAATTGGGCGCGGAATGCTTCATGACCTCGATGGCCTGATCGTAGTGTCCGGTCTCATCGTAGAGCTGGGCGGTTTCCGACGGGCCCCAACTGCCGCCATCGGCGGCAGCGGCGGCCTGCAATTCGCGCACCGCAAAATCGACCAAACCGCCATTGCCAAGAAGCTCCGCTTTCTGCACGCGCAATTCGTCCGACGGTGGTTCCGAATCGGTTATTTTGCCGCTCAAATTGAGGGGCGGCACGTGATCGAGCAGGGCGTAGTGGGTCGTGGCATCGGTTGCGGCCGGAAGCTGCTTCAGCCGCTCGCGCGCCAACTCCGCGTAGTAAAAGTTGCGGTAGCGATCCGAAAGCTTTTGATAAAACGCGCGAGCCATTAGCGGCTGGTGGTCATCTTCAGCCAGGCGCGCGCGCCAGTAGAGGGCGGCGGGAGTTTCCGCACCCGCAGGATAGAGCGCAATCTGCTCCTCGAAGGCTTTCTCGGCTTCCTGGTCGCGTCCTTGCCGCAGGGTTAGCCAGGCGGCCTTCCAGTGCGCATACGAAGCGCGCGCGCCCTTGGGAAAACGCTCCTGCGTCTCGCGATAAGCGTCGAGCGCCTGGTCGTACTCGCCATGAACCAGATGCAAGTTGCCGCAGGAGAGCAACGCGTCCTCGAGCCACGTACTGGTTGGGGCAGCCTGGCGCAGCTCATTGACCGTGCGGTAGAAGGTATCGTTGTCGTCTGAGGCAAAGGCAACCTGACCCAACAGGTAGAGGCGATGCGCTTCCAAATCTCCGCTCAGATCCCTGAGCGACGTAAGAACGTCTTTGGCGTCGCGGTTCCTGCCACCGCGATGCAAGGCGTCGGCCAGGGCAAGTTGAAACCGGGCGCGATCGCCTGGGCTGACCTCGTCCGCCAGACTGCGATACTCCTCCGCCGCATCCGCATAAAGCCGGTGGCTCATCAATTCCTGGGCGCGCGTTTCGCGCTGAGGGTCGGTGGCGCGCGGTACGGAGGGCAGCGTCTTCAGATCGGCGTAGGCGGCATCGGCTTCGCTACTGGCCGGCATGGTGTAGTAAATGTTTTCGAAGGTTGCGGCCGCCTTCGCGTCTTCACCCGCGGCGGCGTAAGCGCGTCCCAGAGCCAGTTCCAGGTCCGACCGAACCGGCAGGCGGACCTGCTCCAGCAGCGCCACCGCTTGTGCCGGCTGGCCTTCGAGCAGCAGCGCGTCGGCATAGGTCACCTGCGCATCCCGTACCAGCAGGGAATCGGGATGGGCTTTGGCAAAGTCCGCCAAAGTGGCCAGCGCCTCGGCCGCGCGCCCGGTCTGCAGGTACGAAGTGCCGAGATAGTACGCGACGTAATCGCCGAGGTCGCCGGCGTAAACCTTGGCCCGGCTCAGCGGATCAATCGCTTTCACATAGTCGTGATCGAGCACACGTGCGTAGCCCACGACCAGCCAGGCCAGCGCGCCTGCATCTTCTTTGGAGTGGGCTCGAGCGTAGGCTTCGACTCCCGCGTAGGCCGCCGGTGAACGTTCCTGGAAAAGCTGTTGCGCCATGGGACGCAGGCTGGCCGAAGCCACAAAGGCTTGCCGCATGCGGCGGACGCGCGGGGAGATCCTTCGGGACTTTCGAGCATTGATATAGCGATGCTTGGCGGCGCGGGTTCTGGGCCTTCGGGCTGCGCCAGCCTTCTTGGCTCGCTTGCTTTTGCGACTGGACGCACCTTGAGCCGCTTGCGCGGAAGGAGAGACATCCGCCTGACTTTGAAAGGATTTGGACGCAGGCTGCGGCGCAGCCTCTGCCGACGGGAGCAGAACGACAAAGAAGGAGCCGAGAGCGGCCGCGAGCACCCACCACCACTTCGAACCAGATCGCACTACTTTTATCTTTCGCAAAGACACGCTACTGCCAGAACCCTGCCGCAAACTTAGCGGCGAAAATTAGAACCCATGATGGAGATGTCATCTTCCGCCAGACTGCGCAACAACTCATGTTGAAAATAATCGCCACTTGCGGCAACCGTGCTGCCGTAGCGCTTTTGAAACGTGCCGCGGCTCTTGTCGATGTCTTCCTTTAAGCGGTCGTACAAATCTTTGTTGCGGCGGCCCTCCGCCACTTTTGCCTGATTGTAGAGCTTGATTTCATCCACCAGCAGGCGGGCGAAGCGTTGCGCCTTGCGGTGAACCTCGGCATCTTCCGGCGAGAGTGCGGCCAGAGGATCGGTGGCCGCGGCGGGCGCCGCGGCTGCGTTGGCCGCATGCGCCGAAGCGACTTCCACCACTTCCGCCGCAGGTTCGGGTTCGGCGGGAACGTGCGCCGGCACATGCTTCGGAGCATGCGCGGCAAATGGATCGGAATAAGAAGAAACCGTTTGCACTGGCGGAGCCGCACTTTCGACCGGGCCGGCGGCCTCGCCATCTTCTTTAGCCGCCACCTGTTTGCGGAGCGAAGTTACTTCCAGCCATCCGCTGGTGGCGACCACCAGCAATTCCAGAGAGTCCGGATCCAACTTGCCGCTGTCGCCTCCGTCGGCGTAAACCAGCGCAGCCACTTTATCTTTGAGAGCCAGCGGCAATAGCAGCACCTGCTCGTTGGTCGGGCTGCCGAACTGCTGCACGAACCGCTTGCCCATCTCCGCGATGTTGCCCGGGGTTGCAACCCGGTTCTGATACGTGTGGGCGACCGGCCCGGCACTCAAATCGAGGGAAAAATCCTTGACCACGTCGTCATCGCCGAAGCCGCGGGATTGCCATCCCGACGCGGCTCCTGCCTTGACCACGAACAGTGCGATGCGCGAACAATGCCCGACGGCGGCTTCCAGAAAGGCGCGCAGAATCTCCTTCTGCGTAGACCCCGCGCGGATATTGGAAATGGCGCGGACCAGGCTGCCGGAGTCCTCACGCGGAGCAGCGTGAGCCTCGTGCACCCCAGCCGGCAACGCTTCCAGCACCTGTTGCACAATCTGCGACTGCAGTTGCGGGATCTGGGCCTGAAGAGCCTGCCCCACGGCGAGCTCAACCGCCTGCCGCATCTCGTTTTGTTTGTCGTTCCGTTCCGCCATGCTGTTCTGGCCCGCCATCAAAAGAGAACCGCTGATTTCCTAGAATCGTAACTCTCCGGTAACATGAGGACGAAGCCGGCTCTAAGTGCTGATTATACGGCACTTGTGAGACCATCCCAGAGTACGCAAGGACGTGTTCGACCGCGTACCCACCTGCTCTCGACTCTATCGCAAAATCGCACCCCTGGGAAAGTTGAATGCGATTGGGCAAACACTTCGGTTACCAAGTAGAATAACAGTTTGCTTTTCAGCGCAGTGGCCGATTAGCGCAAAATACTGCATCGCCAAGAGAATGGGAGCCATCCAAAACAAAGTAGAAGGGCCTGTCAGTGATGAACTGACACTGGTGCAGGCCGCCAAGCGGGGCGACGATTCAGCCTTTGAAGAGCTGGTTCGCCGTTATGACCGCAACGTCTTTCGGATCGCGCAACACATCACGCAGAACCGCGAGGATGCGGAAGATGTGGTGCAGGAAGCGTTTCTGAAAGCGTATGGCAACCTGGCGAAATTCCAGGAGCAGTCGAAGTTTTATACCTGGCTGGTGCGCATCGCCGTCAACGAAGCGTTGATGAAGTTGCGCCGCAGGAAGCCCGAACGAACGGTCTCGCTCGATGAAGACATCAAGACGGAAGATGATTCTCTTCCCCGTGAGATCGCGGATTGGAGTCCCAATCCGGAGCAGCAGTACAACCAGGCGGAGTTGCGGGAGATTTTAAGTAAGACGATCCAGGGCCTGCCTCCGGGCTTCCGGACCGTATTTGTACTGAGAGACGTGGAAGGGCTTTCCACCGAGGAAACCGCGGCGGCGCTGGAGTTGAGCGTACCCGCGGTGAAATCGCGACTATTGCGGGCACGCCTGCAATTGCGCGAGCGCCTGGGAAGGTTCTTTCAGAAACGCGAGAGTGGAGATGGCGACCAGTGAAATGCTCTGAATTTTTGCACGAGCTGACCAATTATTTGGACGGGGTCCTCGACGAACCGACGAAAGTCGAGCTGGAGAATCATCTTTCCTGGTGCCACAACTGCTACGTGGTTTGTGATACCACGAAAAAGACCATCGAGATCTATCGCGACTCCCAACTCTACGAACTGCCAGAAGACCTCCGCTCGCGCCTCCGTTCCGCCATCATGACTAAGTGCCAGCAACAGAAGAAGCGCGGCCCGGAAAGCGTGTGAACCGCTCCGGGCAAGTTTGAAATAGGCGGCGGGAGCCTGCGCTCGATTAGCTGCACCGTGTATTTGCCCCATCGCTTATAATTGCTTGCGCGCGCTGGGGTGCTGCATGCCGCATTCTCGAAGTACCATCATCCCCGTTCTTCTTCTCTTTTTGGCTTCATTTCTCGTTTACGGCCAGGCAAGCCAGGTGGCGCAAGCGCGGAATCCAGTCCCCGATAATCAGCCGTCTGCACCGCCCGCGGTTCCCATTTCCGCCAAAACGCCGCGCATGACCAGGCAGACTCGCTATCAAATTATCCGCGACTTTGAAACCGAGCTGGTTTACGCACGGGCAGTTTTCCCCATGGACATGAAGGGGCTGCGATTGGAGGGAGGGGTGATCACGCCCAACGGCGAAGCATTGCAGCAGGCGCTCGCCCTTTGGGGGCCGGCATTGAAGCCTGGCGATCCGGCACACATCTCATTTGTGCAAATCAAAGGTGACCACATTCATTTCGAGATCAATGGCGGCCCCGTACGCCGGAAGAAATGGTACCAGCGCGTGCAGGTTTACGGGACTTACGGAACGCCAGTGGCGGGTGGGCCGGACGAGCCACAGGAAAATCCGCACGGTTCGTTTGTGGACCTTTATTTTGCGAACTATGTGCCGGAGATGACGGCGCAGCAGTTGCGCACGCTGCTATATCCAGTGCTGAATTTCAATGCCCAGAATAAAGAGCAAGCCTACCTGGATACGCTTCCTCCCAAGGTCAGGCAGGCGATCGTCGCCCATCATGTGCTGGTGGGTATGGATCAGGACATGGTGCTCCACGCCAAAGGTAAGCCGCCTAAAAAGGTGCGGGAGCGGGACGGCGAGACGGAATACGAAGAATGGATTTACGGCGCCCCCCCGGCCGACGTCGATTTTGTGCGCTTCGTGGGAGACGAGGTGGTACGAGTTGAGACCATGAAGGTGGACGGCGAAAAAGTCGTGCGCACGCAGCGGGAAATGGAATTGCCGCAGTCGGACAAAGACAAGGAGGCGAAGACGGCAGAGCATCCCGCGAACGCTCCGACACTGCGCCGGCCCGGCGAAGATTCGGAAGATGTGCCGAAGCCGACCGGGGGAGTTTCGCCGCTCCCGCCGGCACCGCCACCGGACCTGCCTCAACCTCCAAACGATCCCAATGAGAATGAAATGGTGCCGTCACGATAAGAGCGTAACTTGAACGAAACCCACTTCTTCCACATCCGCTGCTTCCGCGCACGATGGAATGTCCATCCCTTTATCGCGCAGCGACCGGTGATCCAACATCGGCGAAGGAGAAGGCCAGCTCCACGTTCGGATACTCCCGGCCATCGACTTCTACATAAGGGTAGATGAAATAATTCAGCGGCTTGCCCTGCTGCGGAGGACTCAAGCGCAGATCGCGCCCCATGGTGAACTGGACGCGGTTGACGTCGTGGGAGCCGAAGAAGTAGTCGCGCCTTTCCGGGTGCTTCCAGGCTTCGGAAATGTCCACCGGGATCCAGCCTCTGCCATCGACCCAGAAATCGGACCAGCAGTGGTATCCGGCGATTTCGCCGGAGTGCTTGTCGGCGGTGAGCGGAAATCCGATTTCGAAGCGGGCTGGAATGCCTTGCGATCGCGCCATGGCGATGAACAGGGAATGGAAGTCAGTGCAATTGCCTTTCTTTGCATCGCAGGCGTAGAGAACGTCCCCGCGGCCCCAGCCAGTTCCACTCTTGTCGTAGCGCATCGTGGTGAACACATAGTCGTAGATAACGCGGGCTTTATCGAGCGGCTCGGACTTGCCCCGGGTGACTTTGGCGGCCAGCTCCGCGGGAAGGCCGGTAACGGGAACCAGAGCGTAGGGCTGCAAGTCCTGCCGCTTCTCCGCGGACGAGAGTGAAACCGCGACCAGGTGCGGCGCGGTTGGCCCAAGCGCCACGCGCTCGTGGCGGATCACGTTGTACTCCACATCGAAATGCAGCTCCGGGCGTACCGAACCGGAGGTTTGGGCATAATAGATTTCATTGCCGTATTTTGGTTCGCTGGTTTTTTTCAGCGGCAGATCGCCTCGGACTGAGACGATTTTCACTTCTTGATACGCGTCGGACTGGGCCGCGGGGATCCAGATGCGGATTTTCTTTCCAGCAGGAAGATTCCTTACCGTGAACGCATAATGAAAGGTGAAGTGGCGGGAATCTTGAGCGAAGGCGCACAGGGCGAAGGCGAGAAACAGAGACGAGAATACGCAGAGCTTGCGCAGCATAGGCGGCTTCCTTTCATGTTCTCAATTCAAGAGTGAGAACCGGGAACTGAGAATTAGGTTGGAAACGACACACGGGCGTCTTAGAGGGAGCGCCGTCAAGTGAAGCCGCGCTTGGGCATGCGCATAGGAGGGAAGATGCCGTGGCGCAGTTGGGCGATGCGGAATTTTAGCGAGGAGCAACTGAGCCCACGCAGAAGATACATCGGCACTGATTCTAAAGCCTCTAGCAGGACGCTGAAAAATCGTGCTTTGATGCGATTCGGTCCACTTGGTTCGTGATTTTATGGGCGGCTGGAGCTTGTAGATTTGCCAGATTGATCTCGCAATGACTGTTCTCTCGCTTCTTG
>JBARJF010000060.1:0-2148 GCA_049800135.1 Candidatus Sulfotelmatobacter sp. | reverse complement strand
TGCAAGAAGCGAGAGAACAGTCATTGCGAGATCAATCTGGCAAATCTACAAGCTCCAGCCGCCCATAAAATCACGAACCAAGTGGACCGAATCGCATCAAAGCACGATTTTTCAGCGTCCTGCTAGGTCAACTCGCGGATGCTGCGCCATCCCTCTCCTGGGATCTCCCTGCGTGCACGTTTCACCCGCGGCGTTATTCGTGTACGTTGTCGAGCAATAACCTGAGCTTGCCGGAACGTGAAGGCTGGCGCAGTTTGCGCAGGGCCTTGGCTTCGATCTGGCGAATACGCTCGCGGGTGAGGGCGAACGCCCGACCAACCTCCTCCAGCGTGTGCTCCTCATCGTCCTCCAGGCCAAAGCGCATCTTTATGATCTTCTCCTCGCGTGGAGTCAGGGTGTGCAGCACCCGCCCGGTCTGCTCCTTCAGGTTCACGTTGATGGCCGCCTCATCCGGCGCGAGCACAGCGCTGTCTTTGATGAAGTCGCCGAGACGAGAATCCCCCTCCTCACCAATTGGCGTCTCTAGCGAGATCGGTACCTGCATGATCTTGCGCACTTTGCGCAGCTTGGCTGCGGGAATGTCCATGCGTTTGGCAATTTCTAACGAGGTAGGTTCGCGGCCAAACTCCTGGACCAGTTGCCGTGAGACGCGAATCAGCTTGTTCACGATCTCGACCATGTGCACTGGGAGTCGGATGGTGCGCGCCTGATCGGCAATGGCGCGGGTGACTGCCTGGCGAATCCACCACGTAGCATAGGTGGAAAACTTGTAGCCACGTCGGTACTCGAATTTGTCCACTCCCTTCATCAGGCCGACGTTGCCCTCCTGAATCAGGTCGAGGAACTGAAGCCCGCGGTTGCCATACTTTTTGGCGATGGAAACCACGAGGCGAAGGTTGGCTTCGATGAGTTCGTGTTTGGCCTGATCCGCGTCCAGCTCGCCCTGGATGATTTCGCGCTGCGTGCGGTGTAACTCTTGGAAGCTCACGCCGACGTCGCTTTCCAGGCTTTTCAGGTCGGCGCGATGCTGCCGCTGCACCTTGCGGTAATCTTTCTTGAGTTCTTGGCTGCGCGTGCTCTCAATCTTCTTTGCCACGTTGCTGATCTGGCGATCGAGTGAGCGCATGATGTCCACGGTTTTATTCACCCGATCGACCAGGCGTTTGCGCTCGAAGTTGGTTAAACCGAAGTTGCGGATGATCAGCGAAAGCCGAACGATCTCGCGGCCCAGGCCACATCGGCAGCGGCGGTATTCGCGTGCTTTTTGTTTTGCCGGGATGGTCGGTAGTCTTCCGGCCAACTGGCTGGCTCTTTTGTAATGCTTCTGCAGCTCGTCGATGCGGCGCGTGGTGTCCTTGACGCGGTTCTGCAGGATGTCCTCGGTCATCTCTTCCTCATCGAAGACGACAATTTCTTTGATCGAGCGCACGCCACGCTTCAAATCCTCGGCGATGGCCAGAATCTGACGGATCACAATAGGCGAGCGTGAAAGTGCCTTCAGCACGCGCAGCTGTCCGCGCTCGATGCGCTTCGCAATATCCACTTCCCCTTCGCGGCTGAGCAGAGGCACTGTGCCCATCTTACGCAGATAGATCCGCACCGGATCGTTGGTCTTTTCGAGAGCCGTTTGGGTCAGGTCGATCTCGACTTCGTCACTGGCCTCAACTTCGCTCTCAAGCTTGTTTTCGAGGGCCGAAGTGGGCAGCTTGGGCTGACCCTCAAGCACGTCAATGCCGTGCGTCCCGATGGTGGTGAGCAGGTCGTCCGGGAACTCCGGGGAATGGACGTCATGGGGAATCAGGTTATTCACCTCGTTGTAGGTGAGATAGCCCTTTTCCTTTCCGGCATCAACGAGCGTCTTAATGTCGTCAAGAGCCAAGCGGAACCCCTTCGGCGCCGTCCTGCATGGAGCAAAGGGTTCTTTGTCGATTCTGCAGCGGCAAGTTCAACTGAGACTGCGGGAACCCAAAACTGAAACGATGCTAGCATGGGTGCCAGCTTTCTCCTAGCTAGACACGTTCCTAGTGTAGTGCGTCATGCAGATTGACGTTTATGCAGTGTGCGGCGAGCGCGCTTGACCTTTTCCAGGATATCGGAGGCGCGAGCCGTCCAGATGAAAGGTTTAGGGTCGTGGTTGTGGCGATCGAT
>JBARJF010000059.1:0-39878 GCA_049800135.1 Candidatus Sulfotelmatobacter sp. | reverse complement strand
CAAATCTTCTTGCTTCTCCCGCTGCTTGCGCGTCCCCATCGCCATGCGCCGATTCTACAAACCAAGCCTGTGGATACCTCAACTCTTTCTGCTCACGAATCCGAACTTGCACCACGGGCTGCTAGGGGTGTTGTAGGCTTCGATGCCGAGGTAGAGGCCGAAAGCCAGCAGCGTGATGAAGATCGTGTACTCGATGCCGAGAATGCGCCGGGACTTGCTCAAGGCTCCTGCGGTCCACACATCACCGACTACACCGGCGGCGTCACGGAGGAGTTCGTCGCGGTTTTACCGTGGTTTTGCGGGTCGTTAGTAACATCTTCGAGGTATTCGGCGGCGGACCCGGCCAGCTTGGTTTTGCCCTCATAGGTAATCGTGCGGGCAAAACGAGTGAGGATGTAGACGATACCGCAGATGATCGCCAGCCAGACGAAGACCATCGAGGCGCCGAACCAGACGTTCCTGGAAAGCTGCACGCCGTTCAAGCCGAAGAGCAGTTTAGCGGAGAAGAAAGCTCCGGATGCCGTGATCGTGCCGAGTATGACCCATATCTTGGGCGTCTCGGGCGGGGCGATTTCCTTGAGGCTACCGCTCATCAGGCCCATGAAAGCGACGCCCGCGTCGAAGATCAGTGTGAGAGTCAACTGCTGCGGGGTGATTGCCATGGATTCAAGGCGCCAATAAATCGACGGATTGCGTGGCGGTGGCGCTTACGATAGATACGACGCGTTTTGTTCCGTTAATTCCACCTTTCTCAGCCCACATCTCGTAATTGCTGACGTACAAGTACTCGGAAGTGGGGGTGCTGAAACGAGAAAAAGACTTATAAGAGCCCGGTTTGCTGTGGTTAATGCGGGTGACATACCAGACGACGCAGCCCGAAACGTCTGTATTCGCACGGTCCTTGGTATAGACGATGACGTTGATCATACCGGTTGCAGGGGTGGCGGCGGCGAGCGTTGTCGTGCGGTATCCGGGGGTGAAGAGGCCACGGTGGCCGTACTCCCTCGCGGACCAGAGAAGCTTCAGATCGAGATCCTGTTTAGCGAGGATGGCACGTTCGAGGGATTCCGGGCCGGGGGTTTGCCCGGAATTCAGCGGTTCGATGAAGGCGTGGATTACGTCGAGGTCGTCGCGGACCGAGTCCTTGAAGGGCTGAGCCCAGTCGTCTTGAAGAAGCGCGGCGGAGGCGAGGCCGAGGAAGTCCTGGGGTAATTCGGCCGCCAGCTGCGGAGAGGGCTTCAGGGCGACGCGGACGAATCGGGAGGAACTCTCGTGGGGATTGAAGATTTCGGTGTCGGTGCCGGTGTTCCAAAGGAAGTTCCTTTGCCCAGAGGATGGATGGGGCGAGGGAATCGGTTGAATGGTCCCGGCGAGGCGGTGAGTCAGGTTGACATGGACTGGGTAATAGATGATACCGGGTCCAAGGTCGGCACCGGAGAACCTAGCTTGTCCGGGGATGACGCCGCTTTGGACGCTAAAGTTCTCGTCGTCCCACAGGGATTCTAAATGCGGGGGCATAGATTTGGCCCTCGGTAGGTCATGATATCAGTTCTTTTTCCAACTTGCCGACGCTGGTTTGCGGAGGGGAAGGGAACGCTCAGGATTCGGGCGATGGTCGAAGCAATTTGGCGCATATCGACGAAGTCCAGATTGCACGGCTGCGACGTTCCGCCCCAGCAGGAACTAAGGACGCGCGTATCTCGGGTCGGTCCGGAAAATAGCCATGTTCCGGTCGCAACAAGGTTCCGGAAGGCGCGACTCGCCCAGTGCGCCGCCGAGTTAAAAATGCTCTGCAGTAGTTGTAGATAGTAGACAATTCTGGCATGGAAGTCCTCTGGTACGGGGAGGGATTTGCGGAAGAGAACGAGACAATAAAGGAGAGAGAGAAAGGAAAGAAGATGGGTGATGCGGGAGGCTAGTTGGCCGGCAGGAAGAGGTCTTCGAGACTCAAGCCCGGCCAGCGGATCGAACCAGTTTCAGCCGGAAGACTGATGGCTCCACTCTCAACGCCCCAACTGAGCCAGGAAAGGAACTGTTCCTTCTCGCCTTTGACCAGCACTGGGGAACATCCGATGCCAAGACCACGGATAATCGCTTTACGCGTGTCCAATTCGCCCGCGAACCAGTCGGCCCACTCTGGCATTCCTGGGATTCCATGAATATGCGCAAGAGAAGCCCACATAAATCGCTTGTCTGAAGCTGCCAGCAGGGTTCGTCCCGAACTCGCCGAAACATTGCTGGCAGCAAGTTCTTCCGACAAACCAATCAGGTGCCGGAGCGGTTTCTTGCGCCCGGCCAACTGTATTGAGCCTTTGAAACACTGCGCGTTTCGTTCGAGACAGATTCGAATCGGCTGTACGCCTGGCCCTTCTACCATGAACCTGTCTCCCAGGGAGATGGCCGCACTGACGGCCGCGACCTGCGTGTCACCACCAATCACAGAAATGAGATGGGCTTTGGCCTGGCGCGGTGGATCGGGTAACACTTCCCCGATAAAGCGATCGAGGCGCAGCTTGATGCTGGTGGTCGTCTTCTCCGTGCTCTTCACGTAGGTAAGCCAGCCGAACCGAAGGTGGGCATTTTTCATTCTGGCTCCTTCTTTTCGTGAGTGAGAACCTGGGTCTTTCCGCTGGCAAAAACCAGCGTCAACTCATGCGAGAACCTTTCCCGGTCGTGCAGGATTTTGGTTCCGTCTTCTTCCTCTTCTTCCCAATGGTCGGTGAATTTCACGGAGCGCCAGTGGGCAATGTGCCGCGATTCGCCCTCGCCAAATACGCCGTTGAGCATCCCGGCAGTGCAAAGCAGTCCGACATGTCCACCATGCAACGGTGTGAGCGGCCGGCCTCTGACGTCATTCAGCTTCGGCAGAAGCACACGGCCCGCCTGACGGTATGCGGCTGATTCCAGCAACAAGTCTTCCACTTCGTCCAACGGAATGCCCATATTGGTCAGGACAACCGGCTCGGAAGCTGGAATCTGGTACTGAGCTTCAGGATTGTCGCCCAGAGGTTTAAGGTCGGCCTTCGTTGCCAGCGCGTCAAGGTAGCGCACTTCATCCAACAAGACAGCATCGGAAACCTTGGAGTGCCTTTTGCGGCGTGTTGCTAGGACTACGATCTGCTTGTATTGCAGGCAAGCCGGCTCGGTGAGTCGGAAGACGCGCAAATCGGTGAAATGTTCACTCAGCAGCCTCGCGCATTTCGGCAATCGCAGCTGCGGAATCACGAACAGCAGCACGCCGCCAGCCTTGAGCCAGCGATAACTGTGTTCTAGGAAGACCAATTCCAACCTCTGGTTGTTGCTCTCTCCGGATTCCCAATCATACGGAGGATTGAGGTAGAGCAGGGACACCGCTTCAGCCGGGCACCGGACATCGATCGCGTTGGCCTGCAAAGTCTCGATCCCCAGTGCTCTCGCTTGTTCGGTTCGATTGGCGTCGATCTCGATGCCATAGAGATGAGCGGTTAACCACGCCTTCGCCGGCAATGTAGCTGGCTGCAACCAATCGCAGATCTCCTTGGAATCGGTGCATAAGCCAGGCGAGATAACGCACACCGCCGGAGACGTTCTCGTTAAGGTTGCAGGGGTCTCGCACCCCGAGTCGTGCGGCCATTGAGGGCATCAACTGCATCAGTCCGACCGCACCTTTGCGGGAGACTGCCCACGCATGCCAACCAGATTCCTGCTGAACAATCGCCCGCACAAACGCTATGGGCACGCCATAGTGCTGCGCATACACTGCAACGTAGTATTCGGCGTCGAGCCGAGCAGGTGTTCTTGATGGCTGGGCCTGACAGCATAGAACACCGCAAGCAACTACTGCGAAGCAGAGGTACCTGCTCATGCTGCGCTCCTCAGCGCTTCCTGGGTGTATTGCTGGGCGTCGTACATCAGGCTGGCAAACCCGTCACGCAGCAGCAGTTTTCTCCGGTCGGCCTCTGTCTTGGCCAGCAGGGGCAACAGGACGTCTCGCATTTCTGGTGTGACTCGCTCCGCCCCCAGCACCTTCAACGCCTGCGCTAAATCCAGAATCTCGGACACGGATGGTGGTTTCTCCAGACTCCAGCCGCGTAGCGCCTTGGCCAGCCCGGCCATTCCTGCGTGAAATTCGCGGCTCGAATCCGGCGTTCTCAGGGCCACAATCTCGGCCTCTCGCTCTGCTGTCGGATGTTCAACACGCAGGTAAAAACTGCGCCGCCGCAGGGGATCGCCGATGCGCCTCTCCTCGTTTGAGGTGAGCACGACAAACGGAACGCTCTTAGCTTTGATGGTGCCCAGCTTCGGAATGCTCAATTGCCACACGCTGAGCAATTCCAGCAACAAGGCCTCAAACGCGTGGTCCACCTTGTCCAATTCGTCGATCAGCAGGACACAAGGCTTTTCGAATTGCAGCGCCCGCAGAAGCGGGCCGGCACTGAAAAACTGCTGGCTGTGTAACTCCGCCTGCAAGAATTCCCAATCGGTACCATTGGACTTGGATTTCAGTTCGACGCAAAGCCTTTGCAGGGACTCATCGAACTTGCCGATAGCCTTCTCTTCGTTGATGCCCTCATAGCACTGGAGGCGCTCGACGATGGTGTCCGCTGCGTCCGCAACTGCATATGCCAGTTGAGTCTTACCGCTCCCGGCGGGGCCTTCCAGCAGCAATGGCTTCTGCAGTCTCGCCGCCAGGTAAACCGTTGTCGTGGCAATCGAATCGGCGATGTAACCGTTAGACCGAAGCCGTTCGCTGACTTCTTCAAGAGATGAGAACACCCGTGGCTCCCGTGCTCCCGACGAATTTCTCGGCCGCGAGCGTCAGAAACCTAACTCCGAAGGAGATTTCGGTCAAATCGTAGTGCTGTTCGGAGTCTTGAGTCGGCGATTCTACGTCGTCCATTGGTCCCCTCTCCGAAATCGCCCGTGCCCATCCGGCACCTTCGATGCCCTCAAGAGGCGGAGATCGTAGGCCGCGTCATTGGCTTTGCACACCGAATCGCTCAGTTGCAACCGAAAGCTGCGGTCAGTCCTTCCGCCGGCCCCGGTTTGCTTTGACTGCTTCCCTACGAAATTTCGTATTGAGTCAAGGTTTCGCGAGTTGCATCGACAAGATGGTCATGGCCATAACAATAGTCTTGGCCAAGACATAAACCCTACAGTTGGTGACACGTGCGACGGAATTCGGGTGATACAAAATTGCCTCCTTGTGCGAACAACTGAGGAAGGTCTCGGGAGACCCCGTGCTTGATTCCCCGCGGCACGGGTGGCTGAGGGGGTCTGCCGGGACCTTTACTTTATCGCCCGACGAACCGAATACACAAGTTCTCGCTACCAGTCGTGGCGCCGGTTAGACGTCTCTTTGATCGCAACCTATGCCAAACACCTGGTTCACCGCCGATTTCCATCTTGGACACGCCAATATCATCCGCTATTGCGGTCGGCCTTTTCCGACCGTCGAAGAAATGGATCAGGCAATTCTTGAACGCCTGAATGCCTCGGTGAAGGCGAATGACATTCTTTATTTTCTGGGGGACTTCTGCATCGGGAACCAAGCCCGGATTCTCGAATACCGTCGCCGGATTCGATGTAAGAAGATCTTCGCCGTGCCTGGAAATCATGACAAACAGGCTCGCAAGCTGAAAGAGGAGTTCTCCTGGCTCGACAATCTGGCGGAAGTTTCGATCAATGGCCAACCAATTGTGCTTTGTCACTACGCCTTGCGCGTCTGGAATCGAAGCAATCGCGGATCATGGCACCTCTACGGTCATTCTCACGGACGCCTACTTGAAGTTCCCCGCTCGCTCTCCATGGATGTGGGAGTCGACACGCACGACCTCCGCCCATGGCATTTTGACGAAATCGCCGACATCATGAAGAAAAAAGCAGAGGCTCCGGCGTTGGCCTCAGATCACTAGCAACCCCCGCACGTGCGTCCAGTCACAGGCAAGAATCTCGGATCGCGATGCTACTACTTCTGAGAGCTGGGAGTTTCCGGCGCCGCCAAGAGGCGAAGTCGTCCTTTGATTCCCGCTTCGATCGATGAGGCAATCTGATCGGGAAAGTTCTTTGGCAGCTTTGACACAACAGAGTCAACCGCAGCAATTCCTCCCTCTACCAACTCGTGGACCACCGATTCAATCACCTCTTTCCCCACTCCGGCCCGATCTGCCGTCTGAAAAAAGTGACGTGGCGCAATCTGCCTGATCTGGTAGTGCGGCTTTGTACCGAATGCCATGGCTAGCCGAAACTGTTTCCACAAAATCTGCTTTGAATCGACGCTAGGCTGAGCTGAGATGACATCGTAGAGTGGTGTCATTCGAAAACGTCCACCTGGAGAGAGGAAGATGCTGAAGTTTTTGGCATGTCCGTCGGTAGCTCCCATGAGCCAGAAGGCGATGTTCGCTTTCAGAAATGAGCGCTGATCCGAGAGTGGTTCATCACTGCCCCGCAGCATCTTGAGGATGTCGGTTATGCCCGGACCGCCATCGCTCTCGTATTTCAGGGTCGGCGGCACCGAGAGTGCTTGGCAGGAATCCTCTTGCGGCAGACGCAACAGTCTTTGATCGCCAGTCCACAGTCGGTCGAAACGCTCAACAATCAGGACACGTCTATCTCCGAAGGTTTCCATTTCTGCGCTTGCAGCCGGTAGACCCAAAGCATTGAGGATCTTGAGGCAGAGATATTCGTTCTCAACACTTGAGGTGAGGTCCACTCCGTTGGGGAGCTTTCCGATCGTAGGCTTGAAGATGTGCGTCGTCGCAGTTGTGCCCCGGGGTTTGCACCATCTGCCGTTCCAACGCAGAAGAGCGGTCTTCTCTTGAGCGCCAGCGATAGATATTCGGAAGCTCTCATCTTCCGTAATTCCGAGGGGCGCGGTTGCTAGATTGTGAAGAATGGCAGCGATTTCGCGTTCACTGACGGGTACGGCATCGATCACGCCTGCAGGAGTGGGTTCGGAATCCTCAGGAAGGAACTGTAGCGCACCCACACAGTCATGGCCGATCGCCCTCAACAGGCTATAAGCGTCGGTTCCTTCGGCGTGCGCGCGCGCCGCGATCTGACGCCGCAGTGTATCGTTGTCCGGCAATAAATTCTCGAAAACGGCCAGCACGGGAGCGCCCAGGTATGCCTGTTCGCGTAGAGGCAAGGAGAGCGATGCGGGCAGGGCCGAGTCCCACTCCAGCCATGACCGGTCGTATTGAAAAGAGATTGCCCCCGAAGTCTCGCGCCGGAGTAGCCCGACAAGACGACTGTTGAGAAAGACTCTTAGACGGTCGTGCGAGGTTCGGCGGGGCATTAGAAGAGTTTCTCAATATCTTGGGATGAGCCCTTGGTGCGCGGCCGAACCACCAATTCCAGGTCAAGCGCGGCAAGCGCACGCAGCACTGTGTCGAAGCGGGCTGCTGCTGACCTCTCAATGTCCGAAATCGTACGCTGCCGCACCCCGGCTTTTGCGGCTAATTGCTCCTGGGTTAGGCCGAGCTCGCGTCGCCGCTCTCGGATGGAATTCCCGAGCTGCAGAGGAGTTCGTGCAATGGCCTGCATGTTGTTCTCTTTTCTGTCGCGTCAATTGGCTTCTTATGCGCTTTTCCGCCTAAAGATGCCTTAGGCGCTTTTTCGCCTGAGGGCATTTTAGGCGGTTTCCCGCCTATTTGCAAGATAGGCGGTTTCCCGCCTAAGGCACTCGGGTATCTTGGTCTAAAGACTAACCGGCCCGACTCTTGCTCGGCTCACAGCGGGCCGCTCCATCGCAATGCCATTCCAGCCAATGCCCCCGGAAAAGTCAGCATGACGGCAGCCCGAATCTCGTCACCTACGATCTGCGGGAAGGAATCCCGGAGCAAACCTGATTCGGATGCTGAACTGGCGATCGACGGCGCTGGATTGTGCGTCTGATTTACAACCTCGCCTCAGATGCTTCCCCGTCGACTCAGCCTTCCTCTTCCTCTTCTTCCTTTTCTTCTCGTTCTCCCTCCGATCCCGGCGTCCGCATGGCTAACGGGATGTATCTTTCGACCGGTGTTTTCCACGAGCAGAAGAAATCCATCGGATCTTGGGTGCCCACAAACTCGCGGGCCAGCGCAAGGCGCTCCAGCACCTCCTGCCGGTGATCTTCGGGCAAATCTCGGGCATGATTCTCAACTAGTTTGAAAAACTGTTCCACACTCGTGACTCTCGCCGATTCCTGGATCACCTCATCAAGTTCGTCACGGCTTTCTTCGATGGACTGAGCGATGCGGCGGCGGTCCTCCTCTTGTCGACGCTTCTCCTGTTCTGCCTCCCACTCTCGACGCCGGGTCTCGGCCTTCCGCTGTGCCTCTTTCACTTTCTCTACCACAACTTCAATAGAGCTCTCGATTGACTTCACAATTTCCGGGATGTCCTTCGTGAGCGTTCTAGCCTCGGTTTCCTGAAACGACAGCGACCAATCGACACCACCGTACGGCGCGTAGACTACGAACCGGAGACGGCCGCAGGGAATATCCTTCGTCGACGTCCAACTGTAATGGCTGTGCCGGGATGCTGTTTTGGCAGACTTGTAATCGGACTCGCGGATGTACTTTCCATTTACATACCGCAGGACAATCGACTCTGACATTTCGATGATGGCAAGGCCAAACGCGACCGAGCCGGCATAAACCACGGTGGGACGTTCTGGACACCACAGACGCTCGTATTCATACGAGGGGTTCCCGCGTTGCGCCCCGGAGATTTTCTCATGTTCCTCGATGCGGCTACGCCTGAAGTAATCGCCCAGCCTCGAGATGACGACTCGATGTCCAGCGGATTCCAATGCGTTGAACAGATCATTTGCAAAGGCCAGCGCCTTATCGAGTCCAGCCTTTGATGCAGTAACGTCGACCATCAGCCTCTTGTGAGGCCTGAGATGCTGGCCTTCATCCACCTTGTAACCCGTGCCATAGTATCCCTTCGCATCACGAATCAGCCCGTGAACGCCGGTAACGGGGCACGCCAGTCTGCTGCCTCGCGGGCCAGGTGGGCGCGCGACAGTTCGGGGGCGAGATGGCGACTGCAATCCTCCGTCGCGAGACCAATTGAGCTGGTCACCCGGTTGTGCCTCCGGCAATGGAGGCCTCTCGGGCGCTTTCCCGACCGCGAGTTTAGCCCAGTGGCCTCGCTCCGGGCGTGGAACGCGCAGTGCGGAACACACCAGCGCCATGTAGCTTCCTGAGACCATGAACTGCTCGGCCACTTTGATCATTGGCATCGACCAGACCATCTCGTAAAGCTCTTGTCTCGAAACCAGGTCTGCCCCCATCAGAGCATTTCTCGAGTGCACAGGGTTTTTGGGAGGTGAGTCCCGCGTAACCTGGCCAGGTGGCCTATTCCGGATTTGCTATGGAGCACTTTCGAGGACGTCACGGTTGCGGCGCCAATCTGGAACGCGAGAATCTGCGAAGAAAGGAGCGACCGAATCCATTCGAAAGTTTTGCATCGTCAACTGCTCTCATAACCAGACAAGTATCGAAACGCAGGGACGCATCCGACAGCGGCATGACAACAAGATGATCTACGCGAAAATCTGGGGCACACGCCTGCGTGAGAATCCCTACGCCGGCACGCTCGAGCACTAACTGAACAGCCTGTTCGTAAGTGAAGGTCTCATGCAGATTCTTCGATGAGATCTTTTCTCGTTTAGCCGTTTCGAGAATCGCATCGTGAATCGTTGGGTGAACTTGCCTGGCATTCAAAATCCAGTCATCGTCTGCCAGATCTCCAAGGACCAGTCCTTTGCGGCAAGCGTATCGGTGAGAATCGGGCAAAACAGCGTATAGCGGTCTTCGCGCAAATGGTACCGGGGTGATGCGGATTTCCTCAGGGGGTGCCGTCACCAGCGCCAGATTCGACTCTCCCACCAAAACACCGCGCACCGAGTCCATCGCAAAGCGGGAGCATAGGCGAATTCTGACATTTCTGTATGAGGGACGCCGCGTAGCCAGGATGCCCGAAACCCAAGCGTGATCGGCATCTGGCGAGTAGCCGATTACAAGCGAGTCGTCGGCCCGACAATCGGCGCGAGCGAGATTAAGAGCACGTTCAGCGTGGAAAATGGCGAGCCGCGCTTCGTCGACGAAAGTGCGACCTGCATCCGTAAGCTCAACGATGCGGCCCTTGTCGCGCGCGAACAGACGCACTCCGTGCGAGCGCTCAATCTGCTGGAGTTGCTTGCTGAGGCCTGGGCTGGGCGATGCGTAGCCGATGAGACGCCCGAGTAAAGTGCATCTCCTCAGCCAGAACAACCACGGAATACAAATGACGAAGCTCCAGATCCAGGCGCATGGATCTTTCACGCCGGGGCCGCCTCCTTGCGTGCGACGCGAGTGGCCCACGAACGATCGAATACCACTAACTCTAGTACGCACGGGAACAGCGATTCGTATCAATCCGGACGGTCATTTAGAAGAACTGATTTCAGATTTGTCAGGAGGATGGCGCTTCTTGCGAACGGATCTCGTCCCCTTCAGCGCAACCTTCGAAAAAGAGGTGGAGATGGCAAGACCTAGAGAGCACGACGGTGTCGTCTACCAGCGACCCAATACAAGAATTCTGTGGATGTGCTACTTCGATCAAAGCGGGAGGCGCATCCGGGAATCAACATTCAACGAGGACTGGCAGGAAGCGAACAAGAAACTCCGCGAACGGCTCGGCGCCCTAGAGGTCCTTGGAAACCTTCGTCCTGAACTGATTCGGCGCGCTCTGCTTTTTCGTCGGCCCTGTTGCATGTGCCCCTCGACTGGAAAAAAGCGACCGTGCACAAACCGTGCCAATATGAGCGGGATTCAAACCATTTGGGTTAACTTTGAACGAAAAGCAGATTCCCCAAATTGTTGGAAACAATAGAAATCAAAAAAAAGAATGGAACGGTTGGAGTAAATCATTCTGCGCCCAAGGCAGGTGCGCTACCAGGCTGCGCTACGCCCCGACATGATCAATAGAATTGATTCTAAAGTACTTTCCGACTTTGTTTCTACCCCGAAACCTGATTTTTGGCCGGAGAAGCTTAAAAGCTGATCTTCACGGCCAATTGAACTTGCCGCGGTCCGATTGGCGCCATGCTGGAGAGCACCCCGAAACTGGGATCGCCGACATTAAGGGTGCTGCTGCCGTAGGGACCGGGTGTGCCCATACTGAACAGAGGATGATTGAATGCGTTCTGGGCTTCGAGGCGCAACTCCATGTTTACGCCTTCGTGCACGTTCGACAGCAGGAACTGCTTCGCGACCGACAGATCAGAGGTGAACGTGAGTGGCGAGCGAACGTAGGAGATCGTTCGTGGCATATTCCCCAGCGTAAATGGCGCCGGCATTTGGAACGCCTGAGGATTCGAGAAAAAGTTGTCGACCCAGTCATGGCCATAGTTGCGCCGCGGTATGCCCACGAGATTGGGACGCTGGCTGCCGTAGGTGGGCAGGGGTGTTCCACCGTTGGAAACGGTGATGGGCAGCGGCCTGCCGTCGGCAATTTGCCAGATCCCGTTGGTCTTCCAGCCGCCGACGATGGCGTTCAGCACCCGCGGCATGTTGCCGAGCAGGGTCCGGCCGCGTCCGAACGGCAGATCGTAGCTGTAGCTGAATTTGAGCACGGAGGGTATGTCGAACGTCGACAGGCTACGCTCCAAAAACGGCTTGTTGGGATCCTGGATGCTGGTGAAGCTCCCCAGCCAGGTGACGTTGTCGTCGCCCACTGAAGCGTCGTCAATCGACTTCGACCAGGTGTAGTTGACGACGAACTCCAGGCCATTGCTGAAGCGCTTGTTTGCGCTGATCTGCAAGCCGTTATAGCTCGAATTGGCAATCATCTGGACATCGGTGGTAACGCTGGTGAATTGAGGGTAGGGAAGCTCGAGCTGAACGGCCTGCACCTGCGCGCTGGATAGGGTGCTGTTCGGGTCGCTGATCGGTCCACCATTCAGCGAAGAGAAAGGATTGGTCACGTAACTGTTGAGAGTATTGATCTGATTCGCGGTGTAGCCCTCGACTTGCGTCCCCAGAATGTCGAGCGAATTGGCGCCGCTGAAAGGTAGATGGGTGCCTTTCTTGCCGATGTATTCGGCATCCAGCACCACGTTCCACGGCATTTGGCGTTCTACCCCAATGGTCCAGCTTTGTTCGTAGGGGGTCAGATTTGCGGCGGCGGTGCGGAGCGGGCCATTAGCTCCGTAGCCGACATCGTTCAATAAGCCCAGAGAACTCCCCGCGGGCTGGTTCAATCCGTTGGGAAACGGGTTGCTCAGATGCAGGTAGGGTGTGGCGCCATCGTTTTGATAAGTCGAAATCACATTGGTGTATTCGTCGAAACCCTGGCCGCCGTACGGCACAACTCCGCTGGCGCCCGACCGCGACTGGCCGTAGTAAATCCCATAGCCTCCACGGAACACCATTTTCGGGGTGAACTGGAAGGCCAAGCCAAAACGTGGCTGGAAGTCCTTCCAGTCGGTCACATAGTTTGTGCGTTCATGCGAGTCGGCAAAAACCTCGCCGCCGAGCAGCGGGCGCGTGACCGGGTTCCCGGTAAGCGGATCGGTGTAGCTGATCGAGCCGCCGTTCAATGGGTTTACCGCGTTGGGATCGAACCAGTTCTGGTGATTGAAGCGGTCGGTGCGGGGCAGAGACACATCGTAGCGCAACCCAAGGTTCAATGTGAGTTTGTGAGTCACCTTCCAGTTGTCCTGAGCGAAGGTGGCATATTGATAATTTTCCGTCGCGGGCTGGAACTGGATTTCGTAGAAACTATTGCCACTCCCGGCCAGCTGGCCCATGAGAAAGCTGGCCATGGAATCTCCACCGCAATCCGTAAAATCGTCCACAAAGGGACACAACGAGCTGCCCGTGTTAAAGAACTGGAAGTATCCCAGTGGGGCATTGGTCTGGATGTAATTCTGCTGGTGCAGCCGGCCCTCGACTCCGAATTTCAGTTCATGCGAACCATGGATCTTGCTCAGAACTCCACTCAGCTGACCCGTGGTCTGGCCCTGCTTGTAATTGCCATACGGATCGTTGCCTGCATTGGGGAAGCCCGCCGCAAAATAGTCGTTGATGAACATGGCGGGAACACCGTTGAAGCCATTCGATTGCAAATAGGATGGGAAGCCAAGCGTACTGAGCGGATTCGGGTTCAGACTCGAATCGTAGGCGTAAATACGCATGGCGCCACGCGTGATGCCGAAAGTGGTGGTCAGCAGCAATGTGGGGCTGAAGGTGTGGGTATCGTTAAGCGCGACCACGTGCGCGGTGCTTCTGTTCGCTCCTCCGGCGCAAGGGTCGATGAAGGTCTTGAAGCAGTTGAACGGCGTATTGTAATTCCACTCCTGGGAGTACTTGCCGCTCAACAGGTTTCTCTGATTGAAACGATGATCGATTCTCACATCGAACTGCTCGTTATTGCTGGGAGTCGCTCCCGAGGCGATCCAGTTGTCGTAGAGCGAACCATTCGGTATGTTCGGCTGGGGGAACAGATTCAGCACCTTCTGAGCCACAGGATCGATCAAGTTGCCAGGCCCAGCGGCCGGTTGAAGGTTTGCGGGAAGGTTCGGACTGCCCGGGCTGTGGTAAAGGTCAACTCTATTGTAGGGGATAAAAGTGCTACGAACCGGACCACCGTCAGCGGAGCTATAGACACCAGAATAGGGATCATAAAGCTGCCCGGCGATCAACGGGCTCCCTCCTTGCGTACACATGCCCGAGGAATCAAACGATCCGCCCTGCGACGTGCACACCACGCCAAAATCACCGGTGCGCATGGCCGCGGTGGGTACACCCGCCTGATAGGTGCCCATCGAACTCGCAAGTGTTCCATCCCAATCGAAGAAGAAGAAGGTCTTGTCCTTGAGGATCGGACCACCAATGGTGCCGCCGAATTCGTGCCGGTGCACCGGTGGAATCGGTATGCCGTAGCGATTATTGAACCAGTCATTCGCGTCGGTAATCGTATTGCGTATGAAGTCGTAGACGCTTCCATGGAACCTGTTCGTGCCCGAGCGTGTGACCATGTCGATGATCGAGGCCCCGGAAAAGCCGTACTCCGCGCTGAAGTTGGACTGTTGCACTTTGAACTCTTCCACCGCTTCCGGGGAGGGAACGTACACTGCTTGAGTGACGCCACCGTTGGGCTCGAAGTTGGTGATGGAGGCGCCGTCCATCAAAATGTCGGCGCTCGCCCCGCGGCTGCCGTTGGAAATAAAATTCGTCCCGCCACAATTGGGGCACTGATCATCCACGTCGGTGACCCCGGGGGAGAGATAAGTGAGGTCCATTACATTGCGGTCAATGAGCGGGAGGTCATTGATGAACCGGCGGTCGACGACCTGGCCGGTCACCGCATCTTCGGTGTCCATGCTCTGGGTCTGGGCCGTAACTTCGATACTTTGCGCCGCGCTCGCAACCTTCAGCACCAGGTTCGCAGTCGCGTTCTCACTGACGTTCAATCGGATGTGGGTGCGTACGGTTTTCTCAAAGCCACGCATCTCCGCCGTCACGGAATAGAAGCCCGGCGGAATGGAAACAAACAGGTATCGCCCATCGCTGTCCGACTTGGTCGTAAACTGATATCCCTTCTGTTCGTCGGTAAGGGTGACCTTTGCACCCTGCACGATGGCCGCTGAAGAGTCGGTCAGGGTGCCGCTCACGGTCCCGAAGTAGCCCTGTCCGAATACCACGGCGGGCAACACGAGCGCGAGGGCGATGAATAGAGTCCGGGTCAAGATCGGTCGGCACTTTCGACGAATTGAAGTGGATGCGTACATCTGACCTCCTTAGTCGCGATAGACGGATATGGCCAGAAATGTCTTTGCGGCGCGCGAGGAAATCCTACACAAAGCTGTCCTTTTATGCTATATGCCAGCGCTTGCAGGCAAGGCTGAGATGCCCGAACGGCGATCGGAGGAACTGGACCGTGTGATCGCAGGTCATCAGCGAACTGCTCCGTGCGCCGACGCTTGAAGTTGCATCGCGCGGCACCCACGCTCAGGAAGCCTGGCCGCCATCTGTTACGAGAGCCGTGCCCGGCGCAGCTGCCTATGGGTTTCGCGGAGCCAGTGACTCGAGGGCAGGAATGGAGAAGGAAGTGGTCAAGGAATATTCAGGCGGTTGCGTTCCGTCATGAATGGCTTTTGCGAGAATCTCCATCGCCTGTCCCGTAAGCGGTGGAATGTGAATCGTCGCCGTGAGACATTTTTCGCGTACCCAGGCTTGGCCGGTCGCCGGCAGACCATCGCACCCGGTAAACATTAAGCTCAGCCATCGCGAATGCGCCGCTTCGTTGGCAACCTCCTGAAAAGCTTTGCGAGCGCCGTTGGCCATCGAGTCATCCTGAGCGCCGACCAGATCAATTGATGCACCTTGTGAAGTAGCCAGCTTCAGCCACGACCGCACTGCTCGCCCGGCACTTTCCTCTGTCCACCGTGCCCTCAGCATCGCCACTTGAATGTTCGACGGCTTCGTCTCCAGCATCCCGGCCGTGCGCTTTTGGGCCGAAGGACTGTCCGAAGGTCCTTCAATGTACAGCACACAACCGCCTCGGGGCAGCAACGCGGCGAATTGTCTTCCTTGTATGCGGCCAATCTCGGTGTGATCGGAACTGAGGGCAAAGATGGGCATGGTCGCTGCCCTGCGCAGCTCCGCCAAGTAATCGGGTCTCCGGTTCAAGACCGCCCAGCCCACTCCGGCGGAACCGGCAGCCCGGGCTACCTGAGGCAGGGCTGTGCGCCCGACCGGCTCCACCACAATCGCATCGGGCCGGTCCTCGACCCGGCTTTGGATTGCCTTTAGAAGCTCTGTACTCTGATTCACCGCGTCGTCACCGGCGAAGATGATTTCCAAATCGCTCCCCAGTTTGCGGGCAGTATCTTTCGCGGATTGGGCTTGTGCCAACTGAAAATCGTTCTCGCAGGTATGAAGAGATACCAGGAATCGAAGCTTTTTCGTCATGTCGCGAGTGTGCCCCTGATCACCTAATTAACGATACGCCTTGTTTAGTGCGATGGGATGAAGAGATCGCTCCTCTTTGATCTCCGAAAAATGATTTCATGAGTCCGTGCGAAGCGATCCATTATCCATTCTCACTCGGGGCAGGCGCGCCTTTAGAACCCTGCATCTGGTTCGCCGCCGACACGACTGTGAGTTGTCGCGATGGATTCACTATCAGCCAACTCGCCGCACCCACCACGCACAACCCTGCCGCCACGAAAAATGAGGTTGTCCAACCGAAACGGGCTGCGATCCAGGGAGTGAGCCAGGCTGTGAGTGCGCCTCCTATTTGGCCCCCCATATTCATGAAGCCCGAGACCGAGCCCGAGGACGCTCCGGCAATATCGGCCGTCACCGACCAGAAAGAACTCTGGGATAAATACAGTGCACCTGCTCCACCCGCAAGTACAACACTGGCCAACCGGGCGCTATGAACTTGAGAGCCGAAGGCGATGAATACCCCTGCAACGGCGATCGAGAATGCCGCGAGCCCGCAGCGTCCCACGCGCGGTCCCCGGAATTTTGTAAGCCGGTCGTTGACCGCTCCTCCTAAAAGGCAGCACAACAGCATAGCGAGGAAAGGCAACATGGTGTAGAACGCGCTGGCTTTCAAATCCAGCCCACGTACTTTGGAAAGATAGCGATAAAACCAGCTAAAAAAGATCCATGCCACGTAGCCGTAACAAAAATAACTCACCGTGACCGCCCAGACTTCTTTGCTGCGCAGAACGCACAGCCAGGGCACGAGCGTATGCGGATCATAGTTTGGTTGCGGCTGCGTCAGGCCGGAGCGAATCAACATCAACTCAGAGGCAGACACGCGAGCATGCTCGGCGGGCGTGTCGCGAGCCGCAAGAAACCATACCGCTCCGGCGGCGAATCCGATGATCGAGCACACCCAGAACGACGATCGCCATCCGTAGTGAAGCATGATGTAGGTGATGACCAACGGCGTAAGCCCGGCGCCGGCGCCCACGCCAGCGAAGATCCACCCATTCGCGATGCCGCGCTCGGAAGTCGGAATCCAGCGCGCAACGAATTGATTGGCGGAGGGGTAGATTACCGCTTCGCCAGCGCCCAGAAGAAAGCGCACCACTACAAAAATGAATAGTGCTCCTGAGATGTTCGCGGGGACCATGGCAGTCAGGGCGGTGAAGATTCCCCACCATACAACGCCACCGGCCAGCACTCGTCGCGACCCGAAGCGGTCGGCCAGCCTTCCGCCGGCAGTCTGGAAGAGCGCGTAACCGACCAGCATGGCGCTGAACACTTTGCCCAGTTGCACATCGCTGAGATGATAGGCGTCGGCGATGGATCCTCCCGCAATGGAAATGTTTACCCGGTCGAGATAAGAAACCGCGCTGAGGATAAATAACCAGAACACCAGAAACCAGCGCACGTGGCTCGTGCCCGCGTCTTTCATCGCGAGCTCCTTCCCGCGCACGCGACGAGGCCCTGGTGTGGCAGAGCAATTCCGCAGGAAGGTGAGCGATTGCCGCAGCGGCTCCTATGTGATATTTTCGCGGTCGCAATGTATGTGATTGTCATTCCTGATGTTATTTCCGGGGTGTTATGAAGAAGACTACTATTTCTGCCGCACTGATATGTTGTCTGGCGCTGCTGCTCACCAAGCCGGTTCACGCGCAGCTCGATTTGTTCTCGAAACAGCAGCGCATTGAATTTACGCCGGACTGGCACGGCGACCGTTTTCCTGATGGTCGTCCGAATGTTGAGAATTCGGTGCTGGCGCGGCTGAAAGACGTGACCGCTGACGAAGCGTGGGACGTTCTGCAGGATGCCGGCTACAAAAATCAGTTCGAAGCCGGCTGGAAGGTGATCAATCCGGGAGAGCGGCTCGTGGGCCGCGTGGTGACCGCTGTTTTCATGCCACGCCGGCCCGACGTGGATTCGGTGATTCGCGCCAACGGCAAAAGGGAAAAACGTATTGGGGACGAGAACTCGTGGATCATCGACATCTTGAAGCCGGGCGACGTTCTGGTGGTCGACCTGTTCGGGAAAATCCGCTATGGCACCATCGTCGGAGACAATCTCTCGACTGCGATCTACGCCAAAAGCCACAACGGGTTGATCGTCAACGGAGCAGTTCGTGATGTCACCGGCATTCAAGAAATCCCAGGCTTTCAAGTGTACACGCGCGGTGTGGATCCTTCCGCTCTCGAGAATGTCATGCTGACGGGAATTAATGTTCCCATTCGAATCGGAGACGTAACCGTGATGCCGGGTGACATCGCCATCGGTGATCCCGAGGGGGTAACGTTTGTTCCCCCGCAACTCGCGGAGAAAGTGGCCGACGATACGGAAATGGATCACCTGGTAGACGACTGGGGCCACAGGATGCTCCGTGAAGGCAAATACACTCCGGGGCAGATCGACGACCGGTGGACGAAACAGATGATCGAGCAGTTCAACGCCTGGCTGGAGGAAAAGGGATCCAAGCTCCGCATGCCCGTACCGTAAACGGCTCAACCCGATCTGGCGAACTTTGCGCTTCAATCCCCTAGCCCGTTCCAGATGTGTTGTTTCTCGGATTATGCCGCGTGGTCGCGCAGAATTTGCGATAGGTGCGCGGCCACGATCTTATCTTCGCCCGGTTGCAGCATGAACGAGTTCATGGCCAGGCCTGGCTGTCCCTCACCCCCTCCCATCACAATTGAGGGCTTCGAACTGCGCAATAGCTTTGACACCTGCTCCGGAGTCAACGAAATGCGCGTTGCATCCCAGGTAATGCTCATGTGCGGCACGTGATTGGCGATGTCGGGAACGAAAAACGCTGTGCTGACTCCAGGAACTTTTGTGATCTCACCGGAGATTCTCTCCAACCGTTTCTGCCATTCCTTTGCCAAAGCGTCGTGATCTTCGTGGAGGAAAAGATCGAGGGCTTTGACCATTCCCACGATTTCTTCTTTGCCGACTTTCTGGCCGCGGCCTAATGTGTCCTCGTGCGGACTGTTGTTAAGCAGTGCGTTCGCGACCAAGTCCTGGCGGCCGATCAACAAGCCGGCGCATTGCGGCCCGCGAATTGCTTTCCCCCCGCTGAAGGTTACCAGGTCGTATCCCATGTTGGTGTAGTCCCAGAGATGAGACACCGGCGGCGTATCGGCTGCCGCGTCGTTCATGCAGGGCAGGTTGTATTGCTTCGCCAGCTTCACCCATTCATCGACCTTGATCTGTCCGGCGGCGTTGGCAAAGTTGGTAAAGTGCATCATTGCGGTGCGTTCATTCACTGCGGACCGCAATTGATCGTGGGTTTCGATCTCGATGAGCTTGATTCCCGTGGACCGCAGTTGATGGTCAAACGGGTTGCGATGTGATTTCTGGATGATTACTTCCGATTTCATCCCGGTGAGGTCAGGTAGTTGCCGCATGAGCGCTTCGTTGCCACCGGTCAGAATACCGGCCAGTCCCGATTGAATGGCTGCGGCTGCGCCCGAGGTCACGAGCGCGCTGTAGCCATCCGGCAGCTTCAGCATTTCCGCGATGCGCTTACCCGCCGCTACCTCCAACTCCGGAATACTGACGAAGTGGCGCCCAGCCAGAGTCATTACGGCTTCGAGCTCAGGGTGGGGAAGGGAACCGCCCAGCATGGTCATGGTGCCTTCACAATTAATCAATGTTGTGACCCCAAGTTCTTCGTAAGGATTGCCGGTCTGGCCGAAGCCACTCACCGGCATGCTTGCACCGGCGGTCCCGCGATTCCAGGAAAACAACTTGCGAGGCGCCAGGATCGAGCCTGCCAACAGGCCCACGCTGCCGAGAAAACTGCGCCGGTTCCACTTCGAGTTCAGTCGCATGAAAGAATCTCCTTTGTCGCTCACTGGCCGGTAACCGCGGTGATGCAATTGATTTCCAGCGCCCAACCGCGCGGCGAACGTCTGCGGGTGAAAGCTGAATTGATGTACGTTACTCTTTCAATGTACTCTTCGAAATCCGCCTGCAATCAAGGTAATGCGAAGCTGAACACGTCACTTCCGGCGGCAATCGCCACATACTGTTTACCCGCGATGGCATAGCTCATGGGGGACGCGCTCATGTTTTGCCCGGTATTGAAATGCCACAGCGGCTTGCCGTTTCGCGCATCCACTGCTTCAAACGAATCGGCATCGTCTCCAAAAAAAACCAGCCCGCCAGCGGTTGTCATGGTCCCACCCGAGGAGTGTGCTGTGCCGGTTTGCGGATACTTCCAGGCGATCGAATCTGTATCCAGATTGAACGCCACCAGAATCTTCCGGGAAGCTTCGCTCGGGATGCGTTTCACACCGGTGGAGTAAAATCCCTGGCCTTCCTGGAAGGGCTGCGGCTTGAAAAAATACGTCTCACACTCTTCGAGGGCCATGAAATAAACCGAATGCGTAACTTCGCTGTAAGAGGGCGCGAACCAGTTGGTCGCTCCCGCGTAGCCAGGACAGACGCGCGTTCCCGCCGGCGATGGCTCGATGCCGCTCAGCAGGGGCCTGCCTTGCGGGTCGACGCCTTTTGCCCAATTCAGCTTCTCCACGAAAGACGTTGCCGAAAGAAGCTTTCCGTTGGTGCGATCGAGGGCGTAGATGTAACCGTTCCGGTTTGCCTGCACCAGCAACTTTCTCGCCACGCCCTGATAAACCGCATCGATCAGGATCGGAGTCTCAACTGCGTCAAAGTCGAAAAGATCGTGGGGCGTGAACTGGAAGTACCATTTCAATTTTCCGGTGTCGGGGTCGAGCGCCAACACACAGTCGGTGTAGAGGTCGTCCCCGGGACGCACGGCGCCTTCGAAGTCCGGCGCGGGATTGCTGGTTCCCCAATAAATCGTATTGAGCTGGGGATCGTAGGTTCCCGGCATCCACGTGGTGCCGCCGCCATGCAGGTACAGTTTTCCCGGCCAGCTTTCGGAACCGAATTCGCCCGGACCCGGTATGGTCCAGAAGCGCCAGACCAGATGGCCGGACAGCGCATCATAGGCGGCAACAAACCCCCGCACCCCGTCGTCGCCCCCCGAAGTTCCCACCAGCACTTTGTCTTTGACCACGAGCGGCGCGCTGGTTGCGCCGTAGTTTTTGTTCCAGTTCGCGTAGGCTACGTCCCAGATAAGATTGCCCGACCGCGCGTCCAGACAGAGGAGATGCGCGTTGTCCGTTTCCATGTAAACCCGGTTGTGCCACACGCCAACGCCGCGATTGGTGTGCTGCGACGCATCGTCGATCAGCTCCTCTGAAACGGGCCACGAATGGTGCCACACTAGACGTCCGGTGCGCGCATCGAGCGCGGAAGCATCGTTGGCAGCGGTTACCAACATCATTCCATTCACCACAACCGGAGTGACCTCGAGACGTCCGGAATTGCGAGCATGAAAGACCCACTGCGCCCGCAATTCCGAAAGATTGCCAGGGTCGATCTCGGAAAGGCCGCTATAGCGACGGCCGGAATAATCTCCGTTGTAAGAAATCCAATTTGCGGCAGGCGGTTGAACCAGCAGATCCTCGGAATGCACATCGATCACTGCGGATACGGCGGCGGACGAGTCGTTTCCCGCCCAGGCAGCCAGGCAGGTGAGAACGACAGCGATGGGCATAACCGTCCGCACCCTGCGAGCTCCTTCATAGCGCAAAGTCCGGACCGCATCTCCGAGCCTGCTCACCCTGCGCGGTTTAGAGAGGTTTCGCAAGCCCTGCCTCCGCACCACTATTTATTCGCAAAGAGCGTGCGGCGGCCGGGAGTTGGATACTCTTGCCAACCGGCAGCCGTGACAGGCCCGGAACTTGTTTCGCGGTGAGGCCATGCGGGGACTTGCTGAAGAATCGCAGAAGGCGCAACAAGCGTTGCAGGGCTGTGATGTTAGAGCTTCGTCTTGGACTCCCAGCCATGGCAGAACTAAGGGTAACGAACAAAATCGCCGTATTAGAAAATGAAAGTCAAGATTATCCGACGAAAGTTACTCTTGTGCAAGGCTTTCTTTGCTCAGAGCCTGCCAAATTGTTTAACAGCCTCTTCGATTGATTTAATCTGTTCGATTACGGGATACATCGAGTGCTCCTTGAAATCCATTTTTTGTGCCAGGGCGAGGACTTCCTGGGCCCTTGCTCTCGGCACGATTACCACGCCATCGCTGTCTGCCGCGACAATATCGCCCGCGTTGACCGTCACACCATCGCAGACCACCGGAATCTGGGATCCCGCGAAGCGATAGTGATGCACGGAAGTGGATGGGACGATGCCGGTGGCGTACACGGGGAATTCGATCTTGCGCAAATAGGCCACGTCGCGCACTCCTCCATCGATCACAGCGCCGGCGTATCCGCGCGCCGCCATGGCAGTGCCCATCAGTCCGCCCATGCCCGCGATGTCTTCCCCGTCTTCGACCACCATCACATACACGGAATCGTTAGACCCTTGATCGATCGCCGCCAGCATTCCGTTCAGAGCGTTGGGATCATTGTTGCCTTCATCTTTCTTAAGCTCGACGGTCAGTGCAAAGCCGGCAAACTTGGTGATAAAAAGAGGATGCATGCGGTGACTCATGTACATGCGCCTGCCCGTCAGTTGTTCCAGCGCATCGGAAACCGAAGCGACCTCGACCCGGCGAAAATCTGCGATTAAGGCACTGTCGGATCGCGCTGCCGTGGCTTCCCCGGGCTGCGCGCGTAGAAATCCGGCTCCGCATAAGATTGCACAGAGAATGCCGATGGACAGAAGCGATGCTGCGATGGAGTGGGATTTGGCAAAGCTGCAACACTTGTTCATTTCATCCTCCTGGATGTATATATGTGCGCGGACTCTAACACTGTTTTCCGCCGAGTGGAAGAGCCAATTCATTTATCGCAAAGGGGGATGGAAGATGAAAATTACAATGCAGATCAGAACTGTCCGCTGGCTCGTGTCGGCGATCGCTATCGCACTGGCTGTGGGCGTTGCGGCGGGGCCGGGCTACGCTAAGGAACGGAAAGCTGTGAATCTATCCACGGTGAAAGGCCTTCCTTTCAGTGACGGCATCGTGGCCGGAAATACACTGTATGTAGCAGGTCAGCAGGGTACGGATGCTTCCGAAAAACTGGCCGCCGGAGGGATTGGTCCCGAAACCGCTGCTGCTCTCGAGAATATCCAAAAGGTTCTCAAGGCCGCCGGCTTCGAACTGAAAGACGTGGTCAGCGTCACGGTTTATCTGGCCGATATTCATGACTTCCCGGACATGAACAAGGTTTACAAGAGCATAATGCCCGACCCCAAGCCAGCCCGCGCGACGGTTCAGGTGGCGGCTCTCGTCAATGGTGCACGAATTGAAATCTCGGCAATCGCGGTGAAGTAGAAGTTAGCTTATCTGGTTGCGGGAACGCAGAAGCATTCCATTTCTTCAATCACGCAGTTTATGAACCCGCGGATATGTAACTGGCGCTCGAGATCCGCGCATTATGCAACTCGCTTTAAAGTTCTTGTTCTAGGAAATGGTTCGCAAATGCTTCCGAGTTCCAGAAAATTGTTGGTGCTGGCTCTGGCGACCTTGGGGGTCGCAGGTGGCCCTGTGGCCGGGTCGCAGGCCGTGCGGCAGAAGCTCCGGCAGAAAGACTCCGGGCCTGTCTCGGCGCGGGGCAAGCAGATCTTTGGGTCGACCTGCGCCGACTGCCATGGCCTGGACGGCAGAGGCGGCGAACGCGCGCCCAACATCGCGGAGGATCCAAGGGTCGATCGGCTTTCCTCAGCGCAGGTGGCGCACATTATCGAGAATGGCATTCCCGGCGGCGGAATGCCTGCCTTCCACTCCCTTGAAGTTTCTGACGTCAAAGCAGTAGTAATCTACCTGCGCACTCTTCAGAGAGCGAAGCAAACGGTGAAGCTGCCGGGCGATCCGATCCGGGGCGAAGCAATTTTCTTCGGCAAGGCAGGATGTTCCAGTTGCCATATGGTCGCGGGCAAGGGCGGCTTTATCGCCTCCGACCTGTCGGCGTACGGCAGCGCTCATGCCGTGGAGCAGATTCGAAGTGCGATCACCACTCCTGCTCCCGCCGGTGACCAGCAGGTGCGACTGGTAACGGCAACCACTCGCGGCGGCGAGAAATATATCGGCAGAGTCCGTAACGAGGATAATTTTTCCCTGCAGCTGCAGATGCTTGACGGACGTTTTCTCTTCCTTGCAAAGTCCGATCTCGAAGGATTGGAATACAAGGCTCAAACGCTAATGCGGTCTGACTACAGTTCCACGCTGAGCCCGGTGGAGTTGAATGATGTTGTCAGCTATCTGATGCGTGCGGCCAACACCAGCGAACCGAGAACTCCCGCGAAAGTTGATGGATGGGAGGAAGAGGAATAGGAGGGCCGTTTCTCCACTGTCGGCGATCAGCGAGGCGTAATTCGCCAGCTACATTGAGAGTTTCAATCAGGAAAAGAGGCATTCTCATGAACCGCAGCACGAAAATCTTGGACGCGCTCGTCGTTGTGACCTCAGTGGTTCTTGCTCTCGGGTCGTTCGCCTTTTTGCGTGCCGCAGGCGTGCCTCGGGATTTTCAGCTGCAAGCCGAATCGCCGAAGCTTTGGGATCTGGTAGATCGGAAAGCTAAGCTCGGCGTTGTGGGAACGGACTTTGGCTTTACCGAGGGCCCGGTTTGGAGTGAGGCTGGGTTCCTGTATGTGAGCGATGAAACCATTAACAAGATTTTCCGCCTCTATCCCGACGGCAAAAAAGAAGAAGTAATTGCGCTCGGCGATCCCGATGGCAACACTTTCGATCGCCGGCATCGCCTGATCGACTGCGCCAGCGTGTTGCGCGCCATTATCGAAGTGACTCCCGACGGAAAATACAAAATTCTGGCTGATCATTATGAAGGAAAGAAGCTGAACAGTCCGAACGATGTGGTCGTTGGCCCCGATGGAGCGCTGTATTTTACCGACCCCACTCTTGATCTGGTGGCCGGAGAGAAGCAGGAAATCCCATTTCAGGGCGTCTACCGCCTGGACACAAGAGGCAACCTGAAGCTGCTCACCAAGGATCTGACACAGCCCAACGGCCTCGCTTTTTCGCCAGACGGCAAGCGCTTCTACGTCGACGACAGCGAACAGAGAAATATCCGGGTGTACGACGTCGCCGCTCACGGAACGCTTACCAACGGCCGCATCTTCGGCGAGGAGCCGGGCGGCAAGGGCGATGGAGTACCCGATGGAATGAAAGTGGATAAGAGCGGGAACCTGTTCGTCACCGGGCCCAAAGGCATCTGGGTCTGGGACGCCAAAGGCAATCATCTCGGCACAATTGTCATCCCGGAGCAGCCAGCGAATCTGAACTGGGGCGACAAGGACTATCGAACCCTGTACATCACAGCCACGACGTCGGTATACCGCTTGGAGATGAAGACCCAAGGTTTTGTGCCGTATCTACACAGTCATTGATTTACGCCACGGGTGAAGGCGGTCCGCCCGTTCGAACCAGCCCGGCGGAAGGTGATGGCGACGTAGTCGGAGTTGGTCCAGTGGTGTTCGGCCTTGAGGGAAGGCGCCAGGAGCGACGCTAAGAGCCAACCACGGCCTGTGCGTCATGGTTGAGTGCGTTCTGCAGAGCAGGGCTCAGAAGCGAAGCCGAGTTCTTGTCGAGATAGATAGTGACTTTAGGATGCATGCGCAGAATCGACGCCGGCGCCATGGGGTGGATCGCGCCCTCAAAGCAAGCCTTTACCGCTTGCGCCTTGCGCGTGTCGGGCACGACGGCCAATATCTCCCGCGCTTTTAGAATCTGGCGGGCCGACATCGAGATCGCTTGCTGCGGTACCTGCGAAATGTCCGCGAACCAGGCCTCGACCACCTGTTGCCGGCGGCAGGCTTCATCCAGGTTCACGATGATAAAGGGTTCCTCAGTCTGGAAGTCGGCTGGCGGATCGTTAAATGCGATGTGGCCATTCTCGCCGATTCCGAGAAAGGCTATATCGACGGGCGCGGATGCCAGTTGTTTGCCCACGCGCCGCAATACCTCCGCGGGATCGGGGGCGTCGCCGTCAAGCAGGTGGTAGTGAGTGATTCCGGTTTTCTTCACGAGTTGCTCGAGCAGCATCTTGCGAAAACTCCCCGGATGGGTCAGCGGCAAGCCAACATATTCATCCAGATGAAAAGCTTCTACTTTGGACCAGTCGATCCCCGGCGCCTTGGTAAGAGCATCCAAAAATTCGAGCTGCGACGCGGCCGTCGCAGCAATGATTCGCGCAGCGCCACGATCTGCAATGGCACGGCGAATCGCGGCGGCTGCCTGTTCGGCCGCCGCCTGCCCTAGCGCAACTCGATTGTTGAATACTTTGAGCAGCATGAAGACGGTCCGGAGCACAGAGCAGAACGGCGAGCGACTCTCAGAATCAAGGAATTATACAAAAGTGAGTGGCGAAAACTACGCGACCTGGGCTCGAGTTTCATTACGTGAGACGTCCAGCTTTGGCCATGGCGGCACTGCGTTTTGATGTATCGTAACCTGTACTTACAGTTCATTCCTGAGGAAGTGCGAAGCTGATGACATCGCTTCCAGCCGCAATAGTCACGTATTGCGTCTCATCGACGGCATAACTCATCGGCGAGCCGCGGAAGTTCTGACCGGTGTTGAATTGCCAGAGCGGACCGCCCGTCCGCGCATTAACCGCTTCCAGCGCTCCGGCATCATCCCCGAAGAACACCAGATCGCCCGCGGTAGTCAGAGTTCCGCCCCATGAATTACCCCGGCCGACTTGAGGATAGCGCCAAATGGCCTTTCCCTCAGGTACGGAGTAAGCCAGCAGAATCTTTTGAGCGTGGTCATCGGGCGCGAGCTTCGTGCCCGTCCCATAAAAGGTCCGGCCCGGGGCAAAGGGTTGCGGGTGCGCGAAAAAGACGCTGCAACTCTCAAGCGCCATGACATAGAAGAATCCAGTGTCAGGATTGTAGGAAGGCGAAAACCAATTCGTAGCTCCATCAATGCTGGGACAGATTTGCGTGCCCTCCACGCTCGGTATTCGTCCCGAGACAATGGGTCGACCAGCGGCATCAACTCCTCTCGCCCAAGTTAGCTTTTCAACGAAAGCCGTTGCCTTGAGAAACTTTCCGTCGGTCCGATCGAGAACATAAAGAAACCCGTTGCGGTTGGCCTGCACCAGCACGTCGCGGGTTCGGCCGTTCACCTTGGCACTGACTAGCACGGGTGTCTCATTGGCGTCGTAGTCGTACAGGTCGTGAGGCGTGAACTGGAAGTACCATTTCAACGCGCCAGTAGCGGGGTTCAGCGCCAGAACGCAATCACTGTACAGGTCGTTTCCAGGGCGAGAATCTCCCACGAAATCGGGCGCCGGGTTGCTGGTTGTCCAGTAGAGAGTATCTAGTTTGGGGTCGTAGGTACCTGGCATCCAGGTCGTGCCCCCGCCGTGGAGGTAGGAATCGCCCGGCCAGCTCGAGGAACCGAATTCTCCTGGCCCAGGAATGGTCCAGAAGCGCCATTTCCGTTTGCCGGTGACGGCATCGTAAGCCGCGACGAAGCCACGCACGCCGGAGTCTCCGCCAGACGTACCCACGATCACTTCGTCTTTCACAATCAGCGGGGCGCTGGTTGCTCCATAGTGTTTAGCCTTATCTGCATAAGTCACATCCCATACCAGATCTCCAGAGCGAGCGTCGAGACAAAGCAAGTGGGCATCGTCGGTTTCCATGTAGACAAAGTTTCGCCAGACTCCAACTCCACGGTTCTTATGAGCCGCAGCGTCATCAAGCAACCCCGGGCTCACCGGCCGCTGGTGATGCCAGACGACCCGGCCCGTACGAGCATCCAGAGCAAACGCATCGTTTGCCGAAGTGATGAACATTACGCCGTTGACCACCACAGGCGTCACTTCAAGCCGCTCGGAATTGGACGCATGGAATATCCAAGCGGCACGAAGGTGCGCCACATTGGCTGTCGTGATTTGGCGTAAGGCGCTATAGCGGCGGCCGGTATAGTCGCCGTTGTAGGAAGTCCAGTCAGCGGCAGGAGGCGCCGCAAGCAGGTCGTCCGCGGTCACGTTCACGCCGGCAACGACTGGAGCCTGCCCTTGTTGGCCTCGGGCCGAAGACAGGAACAGACTGAAGACGGCCGCGACGGCCACGGTGAATTCTTTTCTGAACGATCTCATTTCAATGGCTTTCGAGCGCGGCTACCGGAACTTCCTGAAGAGCACCGCGGTCCAAGCCGTTCCAGTCTTCGAGATGAAGCGAGATACGGGAGGGCTCGGCCGGGGGTGTTAGCTCCGTATCGAGCACGACGAGGTCCGCAGGGTCGACCTGGGCCAGAGGCATTGTGCCCAGGCTGGCGCCATGTTCGTTGTAAAGGTGCGCGACCAGGCGTCCGGAGAAAAATACGCCGAAGGAACCCGAGAGCCGGATGTGGCCGGATTCTAAACGCGTGGCCTTAAGAGGATTTACCACTATGCCCGGATCCTTCACCCCGTGGAACTCGCCGCCGGAGCGAGTCGGGAACCATTCTGTGTCGAGATCGCGGGTCTCGCCGGGCTGTAACTCGACGAGGGGGCTATTAATCTCGGCCTCAAGATAGTAAGGAGAACCGTCGCCTCCCGAAGTCAGGGAAGGCTCGCCCGCGGAATTCAACCTTGTTTCGGGGCCATTCGTCCAAAAAATGACGGACGCTTTGCCGGGATAGGTTTCGTTTTTTTCGTAGCGGAAGCGTTCAACCATGGCATAACGGCTGTCACCATCCACCACCGCCAGCCAGCCACGTGTTGAATCCAGCCACAGTTCGGCGGCGAGATGGGCATAATGCAGCGCGAAGAGGCCGTCGTCTCTGACCGCAACCGACGAATTTTCTGCTGGGCCGAAGCGCACGTGGTAGCGGTTGAGATAACTGCTAGATGGATTTGCTGGGGTGAAGGTCCAGAAATCGCGGTTGCTACGCGAGGGAGCTGACGGGTCCGCCGTATTGTATTGCGAAACGGATTGCATCGACCACTCGATGACGTGCCCGGTTTTGTTTTGCATCGTTGCGTGAAAGCGGATTCGTGGCGAATCGGCATCCAGGTGAATCGTGCGCCGAATTTGAATCCCGGTTTGCGGATCGGCGGGTCCAACCAGCTCAATCTCGCATGCATGTCCTTCCGAAACCTTTCGAAAGGTGTATGGTCCGTCGTCGATCACATCTGAGTTGCCCACCCATTGCTGTTCATTGTCGTTTCCCTCGGGCAGGAGCCAGAGCTTATCGCCTCCGTAGTTAAACCATCGAGAGGGATCGGGCGGCAGGTATTTTCCCGCGTATTCAGGATTCACGAAGAGGTAAGGATGTCCGGCGAAAATCACTTGCATCAGGCGTCCGCCATTTTGCGGCACGACCTCGATCTTGACCCAGCGGTTGGAAAGCTGTTCGGCGCCCCAACCCTTGTAATTCACGGCCTCGATGCGACAAGGGGAGCTCGCCGGCTTCGGCTGATTGACAGCCTGGGCAGGTGCGACATTGAGGTTGAAGAGCCAAAGGAGCAAAGCCACTGTGAGACGCCGCATCATATCCCCCATCGGGACTCGCGATGCCATCATACCTCCCCGTGAATGATAGAGTCTTGAATGCTCACACCGGACCTTTCAGACAGTCTGCCTTGCCCCATGATCGACACATCCGGAACGAAAGGGAACTCAATGAAACGAAATAATTTGATTTGCGTCAAGCACATTCTGTGATATATCAGATTCATCGTTGGTGTACCACCTCTGCGAAGCTGTCTCTCAGTGCGGACAAGAGAAAGCACGACGTGACTTGGCCAATTGTCCCTAAGGTTGGAATGGCTCTGATGCTCTTGAGTTTAACTGGCAATGCCCTTTGCCAGAATCCGAAGGGCGAAGATTCCGCTCCAAAACCCGACCTGCGGGGAAAAAACATTTTCGAGTTAAGATGCGCGACTTGCCATGGACTTGACGGTATGGGCGCTGAGCACGCTCCCGACATCGTCCGGCAGCCTGCGGTGAGTTCGCTTTCGGATCAGGACTTGCTCCATCTAATTCACGATGGCATTCCGGAAGGCGGGATGCCAGCCTTCAGCGATATGGAGAGAGAGGATGGTCTCGCCGTGGTTGGTTATTTGCGCTTCTTGCAAGGCAAGTCCACGGTGGGCTCTGTGGCAGGTAACCCGGGACGAGGCCGTGATCTCTTCTTCGGAAAGGCTGGATGTTCAGTCTGTCATCAGATAGTACGCCAAGGGCAGTTCGTTCCCGGAGATCTCAGAGGGTTTGCCATGGATCATGACGCGGGGGAAATCCGCGACGCAGTTCTCACCCCCGCCGGAGGGGAGCCAGAAGCGGCGACCGCACTTGCGCGGGATGGCCGCACGTTCTCGGGCGTGATTCGGAATGAGGACAACGACTCACTGCAGCTACAGGGTGAAGATGGCACGTTTTATCTGCTCATGAAGTCCAGTTTGGTCTCTGTCCAACGGAAAGCGGGAACTCCCATGCCTGTCGATTATGGGCATCGGCTCAGCGGCGCCGAGATAGATGACTTGGTCGCATACATCCTGCACGAGGCCGGCAGTTCGGGCGCTTCTTCATCCTCTTCTGGAAAGGACCTAGAGTCTCATGCTCAGCAGTAGGGGGGCTTCGAGTGAAAACAATTGTGCAGGGTGGTCTGGCCCAAAATCCATCGCCAACCGCGGAGCGCCAAAGTTGAAAAGACTCCTGCCGTTGGCGTTGTTGCTGGTGCATGGGCTCTGGGCGCAAGACGGAAAAGTGGATCCCACATGGTTGCATCGCTACGTTCCCGACCTTCGGGAGACAAAGGCCGATCTCACCTCTGCAACGTGCCATTACAGGGCAATTTTCGGCGAAGGCGACAAGGGGAATCGATCTCTGCAAGCGGTGGCTCGCTTCGGAGAAGTCACGCTGGATGCGCACGGTAATTGCCAGACCGTATTCTACGAGCGCCAGGAGGAGCTGTATTTCGTCGCCGACGGTGCAGGCGTGCTGCACTACGCAGATCAGCTCCAGGCACTGCGCACCCATGACTTCACCTATCTGCCTCCCAGCGTGAAGCACTCGATTTCCAACAATTCAAGCCAGCCGTTGCATGTGATCGTCATGGGTTTCAAGATTCCGCCGTCGATTTCGATTGGCACTCCGATGCCGCGTGCGAAAATCGCAAACCTGGCGGATGCCGACGAGAGAACTGTCAGTGGCCACCCCAACTCGGTTCTGTACAAACTTCTGGTCGGTCTGCAGAGCGGCAAGCGTGACTTGATCGACCAGGCTTACGTGATGGACAGTTTCTTCTGGATGGATTTCGCGCCGGGAGGCACGAACTGGCCTCACCGCCACGAGGCCGCGGAGGAAATCTATCTGGTGATCGAAGGTCAGGGCGAAATGGTTGCAGGCGGTGGAGTGGATGGCGTTGAAGGTCTCCATCCCGCCCGGGTGGGAGACGCCTACTATTTTCGGCCCGATTGTACTGTCGGCTTCTACAACCAAAACAAACCAGGGGCCAAGACGTATATCTTGGCCGTTCGAGCGCGCGTCCCGCTGCACGAAGACGCGGAATAAACAGCGAATCTTGGAGGTGTCGAAATGCATGCTCTGAAATCCAGCCGGAGATCATTCATCAAATACGCGGCCGCGGCTCCGCTGTTGAGCCAGATTGCGGTGGCTGATCTTTATGCGCGGGCCGCAACCGCAGTTGGCAAAGACCCACGGGAAAATGTTTATAGCCGTCTGGGGGTGAAGACCGTCATCAATTGCCGAGGCACCTGGACCTACCTGAGCGGCTCTCTGGAATTTCCTGAAGTTCGCGCAGCCCAGCTGGAGGCCGCGCAACATTTCGTGAATGTGCTCGACTTGCAGCACGCCATTGGACGGCGTTTATCCGAACTCACCGGCGCCGAATCTGGAATGATCACCTCCGGCGCAGCCGGGGCGATGGCGGCCGCAACTGCGGGATGCATGGCGGGCACCGATGACGAGTATGTCTGGCAGCTTCCCGACACCACGGGCCTGAAGAATGAGGTGGTCATGTCCGGGGGCCGCAGCGCATTTGATAGCGCGATCCGGCTCACTGGCGCGAAACTCGTGCTCGCTTTTTCCCCGCAAGAGCTTGCCGGCGCCATCACTCAAAACACAACCATGATCTACACTACCCACTTGGGAGATGTGCTGCAACAGGAACTGGCAATCGCGAAAAGCCATAAAGTTCCACTGCTGCTCGACGATGCTGCCGGCATCCCTCCAGTTGATAATGCCAAGCTCTATGCCCGGATGGGGATTGACCTCTACACCTTTTCCGGCGGGAAGGGCTTATGCGGCCCCCAGTGCAGCGGTTTGCTGCTGGGCCGCAAAGATCTGATCGAGGCGGCCATCATGAACTACAGTCCGCGGGAGGGAGCTGTATGCCGCCCGATGAAGGTTGGAAAAGAAGAAATGATTGGTGGCCTCACCGCACTCGAGACCTGGCTGAACCTGGATGATAAAAAACTCTACCGCGAGTGGAATGAACGCGTGGATCGCATCCGGAAGCTGGTCGAGACAGTGCCGGGAGTAGAAACAAAGATCTACATTCCGGACGATGGGAACCGTTACCCCACACTGAGGCTCTCCTGGGATCAACAAGCCTGGGGATTTACTACCGACGACTGCGTGCACACCTTGCGTGCGGGTAACCCGGTCATCGAAGTGCTCGGTTCGGACAACCCTAGTCTGGTAACGGCGGTTCGCGAGGGCAATCCCAATCGGACCAGCAAGGAACGCAAGGAATCCGACCACATCGAACTGGTTTCGATGACCATCCAGCCGGGCCAGGAAATTCTTGTGGGACAGAGATTACGCGCGATTCTTGGCGCAGCACAAAAAGGAAAACGCGCCGCTTAGAATCGTTCGCCGGCCGCCGCTCGTTCAATGCAGAGGGAAGGCTCAAATGAAAACAGTCGTCATCGGATTGTTGTTTTGGTGTGCTGTTGGCATGCAAGCACAGACGGGAGCGAAGGCGCCCTCCCAGGAGTCTTCCGATCTTCATCGTGCCACCCCATCCAGCGTGAATGCGGGAGACTACATCTACTTCTCCGCGCAGGGACCTCGTGGTGTGGACGGAACTTTGCCGGCAACTTTCGCGGCTCAGGCCCGGCAAGCACTCACCCATTTGAAATCAGCGGTTGAGGCGGCGGGCCTGACGATGGATCATGTGGTCTACACCACTGTCTATCTCACCGATGTTGGCCGATACGCAGAGATGAATCACGTTTTCGGCGAGTTCTTTGGCAAAATTCCGCCGGCTCGCGCTGTGCTTGGCGTCGCCGCGCTGCCTGACCCTCCCATCGAGATCAATGCAGTTGCCGTTCGCAGTCTCACGGATAAGCGCGCCGTATATCCCGCGAACTATAAATCGGACGAACCTTTTTCACCCGGCATTCTCACCAAGGACCGTTTGTTCGTTTCTGCCATGCTCGCTGTTGATGGCAGCAACTTGCAGGACCCTGCTGCCCAGGTGGACTTCGCGCTCGACCGCATGAAAGCGGTCGTCGAAGCAGCCGGGCTAGACCTTGGTCATATGGTCTTCGTGAATCCGTACTTGACCGCGCAGCTTCCGATGAGGGTGATGAACCAGCATTATGCGAGCCGCTTCGAGTTCGGCAACACTCCGGCACGGGCCACCATCGAAGTCTCCAGCCTGCCCGGCGGCGATCAAATCGAGTTCACAGGCGTTGCGGTCCGCGACTTGAAGGAGCGGCGAGCGGTGCGTCCGAAGAACATGCCGCCCAGTCCTACCGCGAGCCCCTGCGTCTTTGCTGGTGACACGTTGTATTGTTCCGCCAAGAGCGGTTTTATTCCCGGACCGAACGGCGGCGTCTATTTTTCTACGACCGCGCTGCAGCTTCGGCAGACGATGCGTAACCTTCTGGATAATCTCGAGGAAGCGGATATGGATTTCTGCCAGGTTGTATCCACGAACGTCTACCTCGATGATTTGACAGATACGCCGGCATTTGACGAAGTCTATGCGAAATATTTTCGCGATGCATCGCCGGCGCGAACGACCATTCAGCAGATCGCGCCCACAGAGCGCAACCCCGAGAAAGATGGACACTACCCGGATTTGGAGCAGGTCTCGCTTGTCGCTGTCCGAGGCGAATGCCACGGCCAGTGAAATTGTCGTGGCCCCGGAATTTTTCACCGGGTCCTTTTTCATTAAGCGCGACATATACGCTAACTTTTCACATGGTATGTCAAGTGCGTAACACTGCCGATCGGCGATGATCCAATCCTGAATTTGAAGTTCGAGGATCTCGAACGGTTGAGATGTTGCCGCTGCTCAACGCAGAGGAACATTCATCAACTTCGGCGACGTCCAAAGATGGCTCAACCGATCATAGGCCGGCTCCGGCAGTTGTATCAGCAAGGGCTTGCGCGCCGGATCAAGCCAAGTGAGCAGGGTTTCCAGTTCGATGGGTGACATGGCAGTGCATCCGGAGGTGCCCTGGTCGTGGCTATGCCAAATGTGGAGAAAGACACACGAACCGCCTCCCGGCTCGGGCGGAGTGGCGGTGCCCGCTGCAAGGGTGCCATTGTGATCTATGACGATCCCCCAGCGATACGCCTCGCCGGAGTCTCGCATGTGCTCTGAGCTATGCCAGTCTGGAGCGACGACAGAACGGTCCACGACGCGGTTATAGTACTTCGAGCCTGTATCGTCGACGCACTCGATTGACGGGGTTAGGTGCAGATAGGGCACCTTTAATCCCCGCAGCGGCTCAGAAGCGTAGCCGAATGCGGTGCCTAGGGCGAAGATGCCCGCGGGCGACTTGCCGTCCCCTTCTTCTTTGACCGGGTCGGATGCGACGCGGACATTGGAATCATCGGTCGCAACGACGCCGATGCCCCACCCCAAGCCATTTCTGCCGACGACAATGGCGATTGGTTCGCCCACGGAACGCCACTTTTCATCCGTCGCGGCGCGCTCATAACGCTGCAACCGCCCTTCGACCGCATTCCAGTTCGAAGTTGTGACCACGATCGTCTGAGTGGAATGCGCGAGAGGATCGGTCTGGAAAGTGCGGGTCTGAGTCAAGCCAGACGCACACCAGCCCACGATCAACAGAAGACAAAGGAGAACGGACGCCGGTTTCATCAGAAACAATTGTAAACGCTGCGGGTCACCCACAAAGCGGTTAAAGCGCGGGCAGATGAATGCACGGGTAGTCCCAGCGCGTTCCGCGACAGAATCGCCTGCAACTGTCGCCGCCATTCTCTTATGCCGCTCCAGAAGTGAGATCGCCTCAACCTTTGGTAACTTTCCCTCCGCTCTTAGTCAGCTAGAATTTGCTTATCCAAGAAGTGAACAGGTTGAGCTCACTTGAATGAACAACTTCCATTACCGACTGGTACGGAACCCGCTCTTCTTCGCATGCGCCAAGTCGAAGGCCGGGAGTGGTGGCTCTGGGGCTTCGCTGTTGCCGTCACCCTGGTTCTGACCTTCGGCATCCTCTCTTTGACCTTTCCTGGCCTTTACAGACCCACCAACAGCGAATATTGGCTGAATCTGAAGGAGTGGGTTCGCGGGCTCGCCGCGCTGGTCTTGTTGTTCGACATCTATACCGTTTACCAACACCTGCAACTCCAACGCATTCGCCGCCGTCTGGCCGAGCGGGATCGGCTGTTTCAACTCATCAGCGAAAACGCAGCGGACATGATCGCCGTGGTCGACAAAAATGGACGCCGCGTTTACAACAGTCCTGCCTATCAAAAGATACTTGGTTACTGTCAGGACGAGCTGAGCACGACGTCCCCAGTCGAACAAATTCATCCCGACGACCGCGCCCGGGTATTCGAGGCTGCCCAAAAAGCCCGAGTCACTGGCCGCGGGGAACGGCTGGAATACCGCATCCGCCACAAGGATGGCTCCTGGCGCGTTCTTGAATCCACAGCCAGCGCTATTCGCGGCGTAAACGGGGACATCGATGGTTTGGTGATTGTCAACCGAGACATCACCGACCGCAAGCGAGCCGAGGACATGCTGGCGCACAACGCCTTTCATGACGGCTTGACGAACCTTCCCAATCGCGTTCTTTTCCTGGATCGCCTGGACCGGGCGATGGCCGTCTCGCGGCGCCACACCGATTTCAAGTTCGCGGTTTTGTTCATCGATATCGACGAATTCAAGGTAGTGAACGATAGCCTGGGACATCCGGCAGGCGATGCCCTGCTCATTCAAATTGCGCAACGGTTAACGGCCTGTCTCCGCGAGGCTGATACGATCTCATCCCCGCGGCTGGGCAGAAGCGCGGCAGATCCAGCGGTGGGCGACAGCACGCTGGCTCGGCCTGGCGGTGACGAGTTTGCCGTACTGGTAGAGGAGCTTCATGATCCCAGCGACGCCGTCCGGGTGGCCGAGCGGCTGCAGAAAAGACTGGCCGTGCCCTTCGATTTGAATGGTCACGAGATCGTCATCATGGCCAGCGTGGGCATCGCCTTCAGCAGCAGCGCCGGCACCGAAGCTCAAGATCTGCTGCGCGACGCCGAGATCGCCATGTATCGCGCCAAGCACTCCGGTAAAGCGCAATGTGAGGTCTTCGACAACGGCATGCACGTCAACGCGCTCAAGCGCTTGCAGCTGGAGACTGACCTTCGCAAGGCTTTGGAATTGGGCGAATTCCGAGTTTACTACCAGCCTATCGTGTCCTTACGCGATAACCGGATCGTTGGGCTCGAAACTCTCAGCCGCTGGCAGCGCCCGCAAGGCATCGTCATGCCAGGCGAGTTTATCGCCGTAGCCGATGAGACCGGCATTATTCTGCCCATCAACCGCCAACTGCTTCAGGAGGCTTGCCAGCAACTGCATGCGTGGCATGAGCTCTTTCCCTCCGATTCTCCCTTGACGGTCGCCGTAAACATCACACCTAAACAGTTCGCCCAGCCTAACCTCGCTTCCGAAATCGAACAGATCTTGCGGCAAACCGGAATGGATCCTCGCTGCCTTGACCTCGAGATCACAGAGACGATTGCCATGGCTGACGTCGCCCATTCCGCAGTCGTGCTCGCCGAGTTGAAAGCCCTCGGGGCTCGACTTAGCATTGACGATTTCGGTACCGGCTATTCTTCCCTGAGTCGCCTGCAGGGGTTCCCTGTGGACACTTTGAAGATCGATCGAGCCTTCATCTCCCGCATGGACAGCGACTTGGAGACCTACGAAATCGTTCGCATCGTGGTCATGCTGGCCCATAGTCTCGGCTTGAAGGTGGTTGCCGAGGGCGTCGAAACCCAACAACAGGTGGAGATGCTTAAGCACATTGACTGCGAGCTGGCTCAGGGCTACTTGTACTCGAAACCCGCGGACCCCCAGACGATTCAGCAATTGCTGATCAGAGACTACGCTGCAAACCCACGGCTTCGCTCAAAAGACAAAAATATGGAGCAGCTAATCAAGCAATAATGCCGTCTTCTCATTAGCGCGCCAACCCCAGGTAGTTGCCATATCCTACGACAACAGTTGATCCCACGAGCAAAAGCAGAGCCAGAGTGAGCGAACGCAGAGCGGGCACGCCGGCGCCCTTCCATTCCTTCAGCCCGATTCCCCATAGCGTGCTGAAGATGATGATGCTGGCCATGTGCAGAGTCCAACTGGAGAAGCCGTATTTCCCCATCTGAGTTTCGCCCATGGTGTAGAAGAAGAACTGGAAGTACCACGTGGTGCCCGCCAGCACGCAAAGGAGATAGTTGCGCAGCATGGGGACAGAATTCTGCTCCTCGTTCTTGGGCTGGAGCAAATGCTCTACCAACTCTCTGCTGGGAGCATCGATCGCCGTCTCGACGATGGTTTCATCGGCAACGGGCAAGTATTTGCCGGGGTCTGCGCTGAAATACTGATATCCGGTTTTGTTACGGATGTTGAGCGCCAGGCACCAGATAAAGTTAGTGGTGAACCCGCCGACAAGAACGACCACCAATACCGGCAGCCCCTGCCAGAGTGGCGGCGTGCCATGCCGCAAAGTGATGGCTTTGATGGGAACCCCGGCTGCGAGTCCGTAGGCGAAGCAGGCGCTCATCACTCCCGATAGCGTCGCAACCCCGAGCCCCTTCTTCAGATCAAATTCCTTGATCGCTGCCCTTTGCTGTTCGCGAGACATTGCTCGCTCTTTGTGAAAACCCGCTAAGCCCGCGACTGCAATACCCGCCAAACACATGAAAATACCTACAAGGATTACCTGGCCTGACGTTGTTCCCAGAACTTGGCTTCGGAAGACGCCGCTAAAGATTGGGGGCGCCAAGGTGCCAAAGGCGGCGCAGAGTCCGAGCGCGACGGCCATGCCGAGTGAAAGTCCTAGAAAACGCATGGTCAAGCCGAAAGTAAGACCTCCGATGCCCCAAAGCAGGCCAAACAAGAAAGACCAGAATAAGGTTCTGGACGGGGTTTGAGCGAGCACCGCCAGTAAGTCTCTGGTGAGCAGAGCGGCGAGGCACCAGGGAGCAACGATCCAACTGAAGACGCCGCCCACCAGCCAATATGTTTCCCACGACCAGCGCTTTACGCCGCGATAGGGAACGTAGAAGCTACCCGAGGCCAAACCGCCTAGCCAGTGAAAAACTACTCCCAACGCGGGATTTGGGACCATGAATATCCTTAGCTTTCGTTGGATTAGAGGTGAAAGACTTCTTCGAGAGGCTGCATGACGCGGTCCGGCAACACGCCTTCCGGCTGAACAAAGAAACCAGCCATCTCACGCTGCCACCGTTCATTCACTTCGCGTTGAGCCATGCCGGCGCGGGCGCGTTCGAAATCTTCGGTTTCCAAATATCCCACCAGCAGCCCATCGCGGCGCAGGAACAGCGAGTAATTGTTCCATCCAGTCTCGCGCAATGCGGCCTGCATGTCAGGCCACACGGCGCGATGCCGCGCTCGGTACTCTTCGAGGCGATCGGGCTTAACCTGCAAAACGAAGCAAATGCGTTTCATTCGAACTCTCCTAGCGTAAGAAAGCTTCAGATAAGCCACCGTCGACCGGAATGATGTGCCCAGTGGTCTTGGCGCTGAGATCGCCTGCCAACCATGCGATCGCAGCCGCGCAGTCCTGCGGCAGAATTGGTTTCTTTGTCAGCGTACGTTGCGCGTAGAAGGTCTCCAGCTTGGCGCGCAACTCTTCGGTAGATTCCGATTCCGAGAACTCGATCTTGTATTGTTCAAGCGATTGGGCGACGCGGTCGCGAGGAAACATGGCCGAACCGGCGATAACGGTGGCAGGGGCAATGCCATTCACTCTGACAGTTGGTCCCAGCTTGATGGCTAGTTCGCGGATCAGGTGATTCAGCGCGCTCTTGCTGGAGTCATAGGCCTCGCTGCCTTTTTTCGGAACGACCGCATTTGCAGAGCCGGTGAGGACTATCGACGCCGGAAGATTTTGGTCTTTGAATACCCGTTCCGTCTCTTGTGCCAGCAGGTAATTTCCCGTCACATTCACGAGAAAGGTGTTCGCCCACTGGGCTTCCGTGAGTTCGCCTTCGCCGGCGAGTACCGGGTAGATAGCCGCGGTGTTGACCACGCAGTCGATTCCGCCGAATTGAAGAACGGCGAAGGCGATGGCATCGGCAAGGCTCTGGCTCGAACTCAAGTCAACATGTACGCCGGCTGCAAACTCGCTTGACCCGAGCGTTCCTGCCTCCTCCGACACTTTCTTCGCGCCGGGCTTGTCGAAATCTGCGACCACCACGTGGGCGCCTTTTCGCGCCAGCAGCAACGCCACCTCTCGCCCGATACCGCTGGCTCCTCCTATCACGAGGGCTATCTTGCGGGTGAACTCCGCTTCCGCCGGCATGCGTTGTAGTTTTGCGTCCTCCAGCGCCCAGTATTCGATGCGAAACGCCTCCGCACGAGGAAGGGCTACGTAATTGTGGAAGTGCGTGAAGAGGGTCGACTGCTCCGGATGCCGAGCTTGAGGAAGGCCGCCCGGAACCTCTCCTTCTTCAAGAGCGTTTGCTCCAGCCATC
>JBARJF010000058.1:0-93464 GCA_049800135.1 Candidatus Sulfotelmatobacter sp. | reverse complement strand
GGGATAGGGAGGGGGGTGGGGGGGAGGGTTATGAAACAGTAAACTTTCCCCAACCGGGAGCCCAAAGTGCCGGCAACCGGCCCAATAAAAACGTTCCTTGGGCACCGACTCTAAACTTTTTTTTCGTATCCGCTGCAAGCCAGAACCGGCAGTCGCGGATACTTCGGAAAGCGCGGATCGCGAAACCCGAGTTGGCACAGCAGAAACATCGAGCCTTTTTCCGAAGTGATCCGGCGTGCATGCACACAATCGGCGCACAGACCGGAGTTCGCCGCCGGATTCGATTCAGGAGGAACCACTAAAACCCCTGCCGCACCAGTTCTTCGATGGTCAGAAAACTCTCGGCCGGTTCGCGGGTCATCATCTTCTCCACATATTTCGCAATCAGATCCGCTTCCAGATTCACCGCATCGCCGGGGTGGAGCGAGTTGAGGTTCGTCATCTCGACCGTATGCGGAATAATCGCAACCGTGCAAATTCCGTGGTCGAGTTTCGCCACCGTCAGACTGATGCCTTCGATCGAGATTGAACCTTTGAAGACCGTGTATTTTTCCACCGCACTGGGCAACTCAATGCGTAGCCAGAAATTTTCCGAATCGGCAATGCGATCGAGCGTAATGAGCTCGCCCACTCCATCAACGTGCCCCTGCACCATGTGGCCGCCGAACCGGCCATCGGCCTTCATGGGCAGCTCCAGGTTCACCAGCGCGCCCTCACGCATGCGCGAAAACGAAGTGCGCTCCCAGGTTTCCGGAGCGAGATCGGCGCCGAACCATCCCGGCCTGATGTCGAGCGCGGTCAAGCAGACGCCGCTCACCGCGATGCTGTCTCCACTTTTCAATTCCTTCGGCGCATTCTCAGCCGCGATCGTGATGCGCCGGTTCTCGCCGCCTTTTTCGATGCGGGAAACCCGCCCCACTTCTTCAATGATTCCGGTGAACATGATGAGGCCTCCGGCGAAACAACACCACAATCATAAATCTACGCCGCATTCCGTTCTCTCCGCGACTCCGTATCTCTGTGGTGAAAACTTCACTCCTCATACGGATCGCGCAAGTAACCTTCCATCGCGAAGTCTTCTCCGAACCGATGCAGCTGGATGCGCTCCACTCGCCGCGTCTCCTGCGGTTCGCCAAGGCTCCCGGCAGCAAATGGAACTCCCGCGCTTCCTATGACCGTAGGCGCATAGTACAGGAAAACTTTATCGACGATTCCAGAAGCCAGCGCCGTTCCATTCAGCGTCGACCCGCCTTCAATCATCACGCTGGTGATTTCCATCTGTCCCAGGCGGCGAATCACTGCCTGAATCTTGGGTCGCCCATCCGCGCCCGCTGGAACTTGCTCAACGCGAACCCCGCGCGCTTCCAGTTCACGCATCCTGCTGTCGTCGCCCCAGCTGCAGAACACGAGCACATCGTTCCTGCAGCCTGTTTCACTGGCCACGCTCCGCACCAGACGCGACTCCAGCGGCAATCGCAGCCGCGAATCCAGAACCACGCGCAACAACGGCCGACGCCGCAAACCTCCGCTGCGATCCGTGAGCAGCGGATCGTCCGCCAGGATCGTTCCTACTCCAACCATAATGGCATCGCTTTGATGACGTTGTTGCTGCACCTGCGCGCGCGCCGTTTCGCCCGTGATCCATCCGCCCGCCGGAACTCCAGCCTCGCGATGCAATCCCGCGCTCGATGCGGGAGCAATCTTGCCGTCGAGCGTCATCGCGGACTTCAGCATCACCAGAGGAACTCCCTGGCGAATGTAACGTGCGAAAGCTTCATTCAGACGGCGCGCCTCGGTTTCAAGCCCGCCAACTTCTACTTGCACGCCCGCGGCGCGCAGCTTCTCAAATCCTCGCCCGCTCACCTTGGGATTAGGATCAGGCATGGAAGCAACCACGCGACCAATTCCCGCGGCGATCAAGGCGTCAGTGCACGGAGGTGTGCGACCCTGGTGCGCATGCGGTTCAAGATTAATGTAGAGCGTTCCGCCGCGAGCCTTGTCGCCGGCGCGCTCGAGGGCGAGCACCTCCGCGTGCTTCAAGCCATCGTAGGTGTAAGCGCCTGTGCCCACAATGTTGCCCTGCGCATCGGCGATGAGTGCGCCCACGTACGGATTCGGCGAAGCCAGTCCGATGCCCTCACGCGCCAGGTCAAGCGCGCGGCCCAGGAACTGCTCGTCGGTGGATTGGTCAGGCATCCTGGATGCGTGAGGAGAGAGCAAATCCACACGGAGACACAGACGCACGGAGAAAAGCGATTCTTTCTCCGTGTCTCCGTGGTGAACAAAAATCTTCTTATGCGAACAGTTTCTTATTCGAACAGAGAATCTACAAACTCTTTCGGATCGAACGGCAGGAGATCGCCAACCTTCTCGCCCACGCCGACAAACCGCACGGGCAGCGCGAGTTCTCGCGAAATAGCGACCACAACGCCACCTTTGGCGGTGCCATCGAGCTTGGTGAGCACGATGCCGGTGACGCCCGCCGACCCGGTAAACTGGCGCGCCTGTTGCAAGCCGTTCTGCCCCGTAGTTGCATCCATGACGAGCAGGGTTTCGTGCGGCGCTGCGGGAATAATTCGCTGGGCGGTGCGGCGCATCTTATCGAGTTCGGACATGAGGCTGGCCTTGGTGTGCAAGCGTCCCGCGGTGTCGACGATCACGCAGTCGACCTTGCGCGCACTGGCGGCTTGCAACGCGTCGAACAGCACGGCTGAGGGATCGCCGCCGGGCTTGGTCTTAATCACTTCGGCGCCGGTGCGCTGGCCCCAGATTTCCAGTTGATCGATCGCCGCCGCGCGAAAAGTATCGGCCGCGCACAGCAGCACGCTCTTGCCTTGCGAGCGAAACACCTGCGACAACTTCCCAATCGTTGTGGTCTTGCCAGTGCCGTTCACGCCGACCACCAGGATCACCTCGGGAGTTCCCTCCACGGCGTTGACCGGCTTCGCATTCGCGAGGTTTAGAATCGCCAGCAGTTCCTCTTTCAGCAGACCCTTCAGCTGCTGCACGTCTTTGATCTGTTTGCGGTCGGCCTTATCGCGGAGCTTGCCCAGCACCTCGCGCGTAGTCGCGGAGCCCAGATCGGCGGCGATAAGCGTGGACTCCAGATCGTCGAGCGTCCCGCGGTCGATTTCCTTGCCGAGAGCAACGACTTCTTCAATACGCTCCGCGAGGTTCTCCCGGGTGCGCGTGACGGCCTGCTTCATGCGTTCGAAGAGTCCCGCCTTATTTTCTTCGGTGCTGCCGAACAAAGTTTGAATCATGAGGATGCCAAAGTTTGATTATAGCGGCCCAAGGCAGCCAGGCCACGATTGGCGCAGGCATGAGCGAGGCGAGAGCGAGGTTAAGCGCGGGTTCTTTCGAGGCCGGCGGCTGCCGCGTCGGCCGGCGCGGGCGGCGGGACGTTTGCGACCGCATCCGCGGGCACGGGCCTTTTGATGGCGATGCGCTGGATGCGAATCTCCCCGCGCCCGTAAACCGTCATCAACGCGGCCACGGGCGCGGGGTCCAGCCGTTTGCCGGCAAGGTTCTGGATGATGCTCAGGGCTTCTTCCGGCGTGTGCGCATGCTGGTAAGGACGATTGGTGGTCAATGCGTCAAAGGTATCGGCCACCGCGATCACTTTGGCCAGCAGCGGAATCTGATCGCCCTTCAGGCCGTAAGGATAGCCACGGCCATCGAGAGCTTCGTGATGAAGCTCGATGCCGGGAAGCATCTCCGCGAGTTGGGTCACGGGGCGAAGGATGTTGGCACCCTTCGTGGTGTGGGTCTTCATGACCTCAAATTCTTCCGCGGTAAGCGCTCCCGGCTTCTTGAGAATGCGGTCTTCGATACCGATCTTGCCCACGTCGTGGAGCTGGGCGGAAATCCGCAGAGTCTCCAAAAAAGAATCGGGCAACTTCAGTTCCTTGGCGATCATCAGCGAGTAACGGGTGACCCGGTCGGAGTGGCCGCGAGTGTAGGGATCCTTTTCATCCACCGCGCCCGCCAGCATCTGAATCGAGCCCAGAAACAGGGCGCGATTCTCTTCCGCTGCGCGCTTCAGGTCTTCCACGAATTGTTCGAGTTCCTGCGACATGGTGTTAAAGGTCTCGGCCAGCTCGCCGATTTCGGTGCGGCTCCACAAACGCACACGCTGGGAAAAGTCACCGCGCGCCAGAGCGCGGCTGGACTGGGTGAGAATTTGCAGCGGATTGGTGATCCTGCGGGCGGCGAAAATGCTAACGCCGATGCTCAGCAGCACGGCCAGCAGCGCGAGCAGGCGGGCGGTGCGCTGCATGTCGGCGACGCCGCGGTAAGCTTCAGCCTGGGGCTTTTGCACCACCACCGCCCAATCGAGGGCGGTGACCGGACTGTAGGTGCCGAGCATCTCAATACTGTTCTTGCCCTCGCGGACAGCGAATTCCTTGGTGGGCACCACCTGCGCCCGATTGCCTTCATCCACAAAATTGCGGACGATCTCCAGGCTCTTCATATCCTGGCCAGTGACATACTGCGGAATGCCGGCAGCTACCAGCCGCCCCTGCGCGTCCACGACATAAGGAATCAGGCCGCCGCCGCTGACTTCCTGCAGGCGGCGAATCAGGAATTGCAGATCCACAACCGCGCCCACCATACCCAGAAAGCGGCCGCCGTAGGTGACGGGATTGCTCACCAGCACAATGGTCCGCGAGGACTTGCCGTTTCCCACCTGCAGTGCCTGGCCGTTGTAGGCGCGGCCGTCGCGGGCTGCGTCGAAGGCATGCTGCAGTTCCCGCTGCAAGAATGCGTCTGGCGCAATGCGCCCCGCGGAGATGCCTTTGCCCTCGGAGTTGAGCAGCGTGGCGTACGCCAGTTCATCGGAGGAAGAAACAAAATTTTCCAGCAGAGCGCGCAACTCCGGCGCTTCGATGTTCTTGCTGCCAATGTCGCCGCCGCTGGTCACCTGAATGGCCGACGAAAGGTTGGCCAGCATCATCCGCAGGGAGCGCTCGTGCTGCGAAAGATCGTCGGCCAGCGAGCGGGTCACCGTATTCTGCAGCAGCATCTCGTTGGTCTTCAGGCGGTCGCGGTTAATGGCCTCCACTTCCGCGGAGTAGAAATACATGGGGACGATGCTGATCATCAGAAGCACGCCGAGGATTACATACAGAATAGGGATGCGCGCCGGATTGGGTGCGGTGGCAGACAAGTCGCTCCCCTGTCGCAGGTTGGAAGCGCCGTCGGTCGAAGTGGCGGCGGATTTCACAGGTATCTATAGAAGTTTAACGTCGAAGGATTGGCTGGCAGCGAAAACCGTGAGGCTTGCCATTACCAAAGTACCGGCCAAAGGTGGCGTCTGGCGCGGGTTTGGCAAGGAAACGTGCCGGCTGCGCGGCGTTGCTGTTGGCTTACGCTCTGGAGGTTTCACTTTTACCACTGCGGGTCATCAGTTGGTGAATTGCTTCGCGTGGAGCTTCGCCCTGGTACAGGATGGCGTGCATTTGCTCGGTAATAGGCATCTCGACGCCGTGAGCGTGGGCCAGCCCAACCGCCGCGGTGGTGGTAAAAATTCCTTCCGCGACCGTGCCGTGCATGGCGGCGAGAATCTCGGGCAACGGTTTTCCGCGGCCCAACTCGACGCCCACGCTACGGTTGCGGGAGAGGCCGCCGGTGCAAGTCAGCACCAGGTCGCCGAGGCCGGCGAGGCCCGCCATGGTTTCGGCGTGGCCACCACACGCCACCACCAGCCGGGTCATCTCCGCCAAGCCCCGGGTGATGAGGGCTGCGATGGAATTGTGCCCCAAGCCCAGGCCTGCGCAAACGCCAGCCGCGATGGCCACCGTGTTTTTCAGCGCGCCACCCAGTTCTACGCCGATGGGGTCTTGATTGGTGTAAACCCGAAAGCTGGCGTCACTGAACTCCTGCTGGACCAGGCGCGCAAGTTCCGCATCCTGCGAGGCAATGGCGATGGCCGTGGGATCTCCGCGCGCCGCTTCGAGGGCGAAGGATGGGCCGCTGAGCGCACCGATGCGCGGCGCGGGCGCATCGCCGCCCTTGAGTATTGTGGCGATCACTTCGGTCATGCGCAGCAGGGAGTTCTGCTCCAATCCCTTGGTGGCGCTAACGATGATGGTCTGGGGGCGCAGGTGTGGCCGCATCCGCTCAAACAGGCTGCGACAATGTTGCGAGGGCATGGCGCTGACCAGGATGGCCGCGCCGTCCAACACCTCAACCAGATCGGTGCAGGGCGAGACGCAGGGCGGAATGCGCAGGCCGGGGAGAAACTTCTGGTTCACGCGTTGCCGCGCCATGGTCTGGCAAACGTCTTTTTCGTGAGCCCACAGCCGGAGCTGGTGAGTCTGCTTGCGCCCGAGAACAATGGAGAGCGCTGTGCCCCAGGCTCCCGCGCCGACGATGGCAATCCGGCTCATGCGCGCTTTGCTCCCACGCGGCTTTCGGTGCCGGCCAGCAGGCGGCGGATATTTTCGTGATGCCGGGCGATGATGAGCAGGGAAGTGGCGATGATGAGGGCGAGTGCCACCGGCGTGGCCCCGTAGTCGCGCATTTCGTAAACCAGAAGCGGAAAGGCCGCGACGGCGACGATGGATCCGAGCGAGACACGGCGAAAGATGACGACTACCGCGATAAAAATGGCCACCGCGATCAACACCGGCTGGGGCGCGATCACCGCGAATGAGCCCAATGCGGTGGCGACTCCCTTGCCGCCGCGGAACTTCAGCCACAGGGGAAACATGTGGCCGAGAACAGCGAACAAGGCCGCCGTCGCCATCAGACGATAATGCAGTGCGCCGCCGCCATAAACCTGAGTCGAGACGGAGTCTGCCAGGGCGACCGCCGAGGTTCCTTTGAGCGCATCCAGGAGCAGCGTAAATGCTCCCAGCGCCGGCGATGTACGGGAGACATTGGTCGCGCCGATGTTTCCGCTGCCGCTTTGGCGCACGTCTTCTCCACGGAAGACGCGCACCAGCAGGTATCCGAAGGGGACCGATCCCAGCAGATAGCTCAGCGCGGCGATGATGAAGAATGTCGGCAAGGTGTGCAGGGTTCCGGTTCGAAGGGCTAGAGCAAACTAAAACCCGCCAGCTTCGTATATTGCGAGCCGCCGGGCGAAGGCCTGCTTTGATAAAGGAAAAACTCGCGGGCCGTCATGGAACCAAACTCCGGCGCAGGCAGGGCCGCAAGTTTTTCCTGCAGGCGCAGAAAGCCTGGGTTCGGATGGCCGCCCTTTTGCTGGGGCGGCGTGTCCGAACGTCCCGCGGCCCGCGCGAGGGTGAGATGGGCGTTGTAAGCATGTTCCTCCTTTGGAATGTGGAGCGGCGCCAACTTTTCATCCACTACGGTGGCCAGAGCAGTCAGGTTTGATCCGGCTTCAACGCCCACCCAGAATACTCGCGGCGAGCGCGGGCCGGGAAAAAATCCATAGCCGCGGAAGTTCATTGCGATGGCGCCAGCCGCAATGGTTGCCAGTGCCGGCTTGATTTGTTCGACCTCTGCGCCGGGGCGTTCTCCGATGAACTTCAGGGTAACGTGCAGAGACTCGGGACGCACCCAGCGCGCGTCCGGGGAAAATTCGCGAACGCCGTCGAGGAAGCGGGCGATGCGGCCGCGGATGGTGTTGTCGATATCGAGGGCGACAAAAAGGCGCATAAGCGCTTAAATATTAGCTCCCAGCTTTCTCGCTCGAATGGTTCCGTCGATCTGATTGCCGGGCGCCTCGGGCGTAGTTGGGAGCGGGAAGCTGAAGCGACAAGGCCCACGCCAACAGCTAAGAGCTACGAGCTGGAAGCTGGAGGATCTTTTTACATCAGCTTTCTTCGCACCATGTCCAACGCCAGCGTGGTGGCAAACCAGCGGATGCGGTTGCGGTCGCCGGGAAAGTTTCGCTCGATCACTTCCGTCCCGCTATCGCCGGCCAGGGCGTGAAACACCAATCCCACGGGCTTCTGGGGCGATCCTCCATTGGGCCCGGCGATACCGGTGATGCCGAGGCCGAGCGTGGCTTCACAACGATAGCGAATGCCCTCGGCCAGCGCAGCCGCGACTTCGCGGCTGACCGCTCCGTGACGCTCAATCATATCGGCGGGCACGCCGGCGAGTTGGGTTTTGACGGGATTGGAGTAGACGATGGCGCCGCCGGCAAAATAACGCGAACTGCCGCTGACCGAAGTAATGCGCTCGCCCAGCAGGCCGCCGGTGCAAGATTCAGCCACGGCCAGCGTGGCATTGCGCATCTGCAGCCAGTAGCCCACGATTTGTTCAAGCGATTCGCCATTTCGCGAGAACACGGCATCATCCAGTTCTTCCTCGACCGCGTCGGCCGCCTCATCCACGCGGGCCTGGGCCGCTTCCAGGCTCGCGGCGCGCGACTTGAAATGCAATTGGATCTCGCCGGCGCCCGCCAGAATGGTGGTTTGCACGCCGGTAAATCGTTTGTAGATGGGAGCCACGCGCGCATCCACGTGCGATTCGCCCAGCATGGCCACTTTCAATACGCGAGTCGCCAGAAACGCCGGTGGCAACTTTGCCCGCAGCCGCTCACGGCACTCTGCATCGAACAAAGCCTGCAGTTCATGGGGAGGCCCCGGCAGCAGAATGACGATGCGTTCGCGACCGTCGAACTTGCCGCTTAGCCACTGTCCTGGCGCAGTCCCACCGGGGTTGTGCAGTACCGCCGCACCCTCAAGAACGTCGGCTTGCTTGGCATTGTTCGGGGACATCTTCCAACCCCGCGAAGCGAAACGGCGTTCGATGCCGGCGAGAACGGCTTCATCCCGTTTTAAGGAAACGCCCAGGGCTTCGGCGACTGCCTCGCGGGTAAGATCATCTTCGGTGGGACCGAGGCCACCACTGAAGAGCACAATTTCCGAACGGAACAGCGCGTGTTGCGCGGCCGCAACCAGGCGCCGCAGATCGTCGCCCACGACACTCTTGAAGATTACTTCAACCCCCAACTGATTCAACTGCTCCGTGAGATACAGGGAATTGGTGTCGGTGCGGAAGGGCGTCAGCAATTCGGAGCCGACCGCGATGATCTCGGCATTCACGGCTAAAAGTGTAAATGAAAACGCGGACCCAGTTCTCGGCTCTCCGTTCTCGATTCTGTGGCGAAGGCTCGATTGTTCCGAGGCCGGGAAGTGGGAACGAGCCTTAGTTCTCCGGCAGCAGCGGCAGCGCCGCAATGTTCCAGGAAAGATGATGCACCGCATCCGTGGTTGCCAGAATCACGCTGCGCCCGGGGGCAAAAGCCAGCCCTACCAGCCCATGGCCAGCGACTTCGAGGCTGGCGTTGCCTTCGGGCGTGATCTTCACAATGCCGCGCTTGCCGGAGAGCGAAGCCGCCACATACAGGTTGCCCACGGAGTCAAAAGCCAAGCCCTGCGGGCGTCCCAAGCCGCGGAAAAACGTGTGCACCGTTCCTTGTGGATCAATTCTGTGAACGCAGTCGAAGCTGGAGGTGGTAGGCCCGGTCACAAATAAATCGCCCTGCGGCCCGAAGGCGAGGTGGTACGCCGAAACACTCGGCTCCAGGGTGGCAAAGACGAACACTTGCTGATCGCGTCCGATCTTAAAGACGGTGCCGCTGCGGTCGCCCACGTAGAGGTTCTGGTTCCGGTCGAACGCGATTCCGGTGGCAACTCCCATGCCTTCGGCGTAGGTGGTCATGGTTCCATTCGGCGCCACGCGGTAGACCGCACCGTCATAGCGCGAGGAGACATACATCTGCCCCTGGCGATCGAAGGCGATGGAGGTTGCATTCATCATCTCGGCGACAAACGGTTTCACAGCGTAGTTGGTATCGATCTTGAAAATCGCCACGGGCACCTTTTGGCCGCGGGAACCGGAGAAGGTCGCGTAGATATTGCCCTGAGCATCGAGCGCGGGATTGGTGACGGGATGAAGATTCTCTGCGATGGGAACGGCGACCTTGACGGTCTGGGCATTGCTGACGTGGCCATCGGCGGCAACCACCACGGGACCCGAGGTCGCTCCATCGGGAACGCGGGCCACCAGAAACGAATCTGCACTGACGACAACTCCACCCTCGACCTCGCCAAACTGCACGCGCGCACGCTGGTACTGCTGGGCTCGCAATCCCGATCCGGCAATGCGGACTTCGCCGCCCGCCAGGGCCAGCGCCGGAGAGACGGACTCGATGTGCGGTCCGCCATTCACGTTTTTTTTGCCCAGGATGCGTTCTGAAAATCCCATGAGGAAAACACCCGCACGACTTCAGAAGACACTATCTTAGAAGACCCCAGTGCAATAAGAGATGCATCGTCGCCAGGGCGTAGAAACCGGCGGCGACGTCATCCACTACGATGCCCGTGCCATCGGGAAGCGCCTCCAATTGTCGCACCGGCGGGGGCTTGACGATATCGAAGACACGAAAAAGTATAAATCCCGCCAGAAAAGATTTCCATGCGAGCGGCACGGCGATCAGAGCCACCAGTTGACCCGCGACCTCGTCGATCACGACAAACTGCGGATCTTTCATCCCGGCGCCCCGCGCAACCTTTGTGGCTGCGGGAATTCCAATCAGCGTGACCAGCACGGCCAGCGCGATGGCAAGGGGTGTCCGCAACCACGGTGCGAGAGCGCGAGCCAATGCGGCCCACAACAAAACGGTTGCCGCCGAAGCCCAGGACCCCGGCCCGGGCCGCATCCTTCCGATGCCAAGAAATGTCGCGACCAGCGTTGCCCACGGCGGAGTTCGAACCGGCAGCTCCGCAGCCGGCCATGGGCTAGATGAAGAGGCAGCCGGCTTGTCACCGCCGCGAGCGCTGGGTTCGGCGGCTGCGATTTTGGGAAGGTGTTTCACTGGTCCTCGTCCCGGTCTCGGTTCCGATCCTCGTCCCGATTTGTTCGATCTTCGTCCCGACCTTCGTCCCAATCCTCGGGAGCGCTCTCGCGGATCGGTTCGTCGGCATCCGTGAGGGGCGACGGAATCACATACGCGCCGCTGGCCCACTTGCCTAAATCAATGGTGCGGCAACGGTCGCTGCAGAAGGGAAAGTCCGGGTCGCCGCTCTTCACGGCTTTCTTGCAGATCGGGCAACGAAGCTTGAGGGTGCGCTTGCGTGGCATGGTGAGGAATGATTCAGGTTCTGGCCGAGTCAAACAATGGCGATGCGGAGCGAAAGATCGAGCCACCGCCCACTACAGAATCCTGGCCACTACATCATAGTCGTGTGCTTCGGTGATCTGGCAGCGATAAAACTGACCCGGCTGGGGATCTGTCTCCACGGGAAAATCGTTGACGAAGACCTTTCCATCAATTTCGGGCGCGTGCATCGCAGTGCGGCCCTCCAGGAGCAAATCGGTTTCCTCCGATGTCCCTTCGAGCAGCAGATCGAGTTCCTGTCCCACCAGCGCCTTTTTTTTCTTGCGGCTGATCTGCCGCTGGATTTCCATCAAGTGTTTGCGCCGCCGCTCGATTTCAACCCGCGAAAGCTTCTTGTCCAGTCCGTAGGCGCCCGCCCCCTCCTGGTCGGAGTAGCCGAAAGTACCCATCCAATCGAACTGAGCTTCGCGCACGAATGCGCACAACTCCTCAAATTCCTTTTCGGTCTCTCCAGGAAAGCCCACGATAAACGACGTACGCAGGGTAAGGCCAGGAATCGCGCGCCGCATTTTGGCAATCGAGCGCAGAAATATCTCCGCTCCGCCGCCGCGCCTCATGCGCTTCAGCACGGAGGACGACGCATGCTGCAGCGGCAGGTCCATGTAGTTGCAGATCATCTCCGAGGCCGCGATCGTTTCGAGCAGCTTGCCGGTAATCTTATTGGGATAAGCGTAGAGAAAGCGGATCCAGCGCAGGTCTTCAATGGCCGCCAGCTTCTCGAGCAGGAGCGCCAGACCATTCTTCAGGCCGAAATCTTCCCCGTAGCAGGTGGTATCCTGCCCGATCAGGGTGATCTCGCGCACGCCGGTGCGCGCCAGCCGCTCGGCTTCGGCGATCACCGACTCGAACCGGCGCGAGCGAAACTGTCCCCGCAGCTGCGGAATGATGCAGAAAGTGCAAGGATGGTCGCAACCCTCGGCGATCTTGATGTAGGCCGTGTGCCTGGGAGTGGCCAGAATGCGCGGAGTTTCGTCGTCATATAAATAATTCGGGAGGTCCGCGATTGCCCCATCCCATTGCCCGCGGGAGAATCTCCCCTGCGCTGCCCTCGCATCGCCCTCGGCCCGTGAAGGCAACACCACGAACGGGGAGTCGCTGCACGAGGCGGAATGCTCCGGGTCGGCCGCAATTCCGGCCGCCTCGAGAATATTGCGCAACTCCCCGGTCCCAACCACGGCATCGACCTCCGGAATGCGCTTGCGGATTTCATCGCGAAAGCGCTCGACCAGACAGCCCGCGACCACAAGTCTTTTCGCACGGCCTGAGGTTTTATGCCCCGCCATTTCGAGAATCGCGCTCACCGACTCATGTTGAGCGCTTTCGATAAAGGAACAGGTATTGACTACGATGACGTCGGCGTCTTCTGCGCGCGCGGTCAGTTCCGCCCCACCGCGCGCCAGAAGGCCCATCATCACTTCGCTGTCGACCAGGTTCTTGGGGCATCCCAGGCTGACGAAGCCCACCTTTTGTGGATGCGCAGCCTGCGCAATGCCGTTCGGCGCGGCACCAGTGAGTTTTTGTTTTGAACGTGAGATAGTGAGACTCTTAGGGGCCATTCAACTCAATCATTTTAACATTGTCCGCTGGTGACCCCGCGGGGAACATTGCGGTCGACCCTCCGGTCCGGCGCATCTGCCCTAACGTGTGAGGCGCGAGCACCACGAAAGATAGTACCTGTGGATGAAAGCTTTCCTCTTCGTGCTACCCTGAATAACACCGAAGAAAACTCAGTCCCGCTCCTGGAGGGGAAATGTCTGGGAAACAGGCCGTGATTGCAATCCTGGCGGTGATTATGGCGATTCTGAGCGCTTCTGCCGCCGCCCAAGACGAGAAAAACGAAGTGACCGGCATGATTGGCCGTATCTTCATCAGCGACCAGGGCATTGAGGGCGCAAGCTATTTCAATCCGTATGTCCGCTCCGGCAAAGGACTCACTTTCGAAGTCAATTATTCGCGTCGCCTTTTTAGCGCTCCCGCCTTCGCCATCTCAGGAGAAGTGCCCGTGGTTTTCAACCTTGATGAAGATCTCAACTCCGGCGGCAACGTGGTTCCCACGGGGTACAAGCAGATTTTCGTTACCCCCTCGGCGCGCCTGAATCTTTTTCCCCAGACTGCGGTTTCTCCCTGGGTCAGCCTTGGCGGCGGCTTCGCGCACTTCAGCGAGGATAAAAGCTTGATCTACGGCGGCACGAACCCGGGCGTCTCCTCGACCTCGGGCGTAATGCAGGGCGGGTTTGGCCTGGACGTCAAGGTCTACCACAGCTTGAGCATTCGCGGCGAGGTCCGTGACTTCTGGTCTGGCACGCCCAATTTGCCCTTGGCCGATACGGGCAAGACCCGCCAACACAACTATTTCGTGGGGGGTGGGGTCGTCTGGCACTTCTAAGCTGGTCGCGTTTGGTTTTGCCGTGGCCTGACCACCTAAGAAAGGCGAGGGTCGGCGAGCGGTGCGAACTGTGAGGAAGGGGTGAACGCTAGCTCCGCGTTTTTGACTGCACCTCTTCAAATAGCTCCGGTAAGCGCTGCGCGGCGTCTGCGGAATTTCCAAACCGCGCGGACTCGTAGGCATCGGTGAACCGGCCAACCCGCGTCCGCAACCGCTCATCATCGATCACTTGCACAAACTCCCGCGCCGTCTGGGTAGTGGACTTCCGCACTCCCCGCCGCGCCAGACACCGCGCCATCCGTTGGTACCACATAGCGGCGGCCTGATCCGGCGATCGCTCCGGATGGGCCTGCAAGCGTCTTCTGCGGATCATCGCTCGGATCCGCGCAGCGTTGGCCAACAGCAGCAACAGAAGCGCCACCGCCACGCTTCCGGCGAACCACCGCGCCGGCGAACGCACCGCGTCGCTTTGGCTTCTGCGCGCCCAGTTCAGAAGACGCGCATAGCGAAGCCGTGCCCAAAACCGCGCCCGCTCCCAGGAGCCCCGCGTTTCGCTCAATACTGACTGGCCCAGTACGTACTGGTGCGAGGAGTCATAGCTGATCACCCACTCGCGCCAAAACGAAGTCGCAGCATCCAGGTAGAGCGCCATACGGCCCCAGCCTTGCGGCGATTCAATCGCGCCGCCCGGCGTGGGATCAAACGTCACCCACCCATAGCCGGGGAAGTAGGCTTCCACCCAGGAGTGCGCATCCTTGGCCCGAACCACGTAGTTGTCGGTCAGATCGTTGAATTCATCACTGCGAAAGCCATTCACCACGCGCGCCGGAATGCCCAGTGTGCGCAACATCACGGCCATGGAAGAAGCGAAGTACTCGCAATGTCCTTGCTTGCGCTCGAAAAGAAAGTTGGCCAGGGGATCGGCCACCGGCGAGCGGAGCAGTTGCAAGGTGTACCCGTAGTGCGTCTTCAAATATCTTTCTACCGCAACCGCCTTGTCGTAGCGATTGGAAGCGGATGCAGCGATCCGCGCGGCCAGCCGCGGAATGCGCGGATCGAGTGCCGGCAGCTGCAGATAGGTGGCAGTAAACGGCGGAAGTTGGTCTCCCGCCGTTCGAAGTTGCTCGGCAGAAGGTGCGGAGATATCGGATACCGCCTCGTACAGGCTCACGGTGCGCTGGCTGTCGACATTGGACACGCCTCCGCCCTCATCAATCTGCAACGCACGATACGCTCCCGTCACCCAGCGCGCCCAGGGAGCGAGAAAAAACACGTTGGTGCCGATCGGCTCCATCAGTACCCGGTAATGAAGTAGGTGATTCGGCTTGCCCGTCACCATCCGGGTTCGCGCCAGCCAAGTCTGGTCCACTCCCTGACTGAAAAGGGGCACAGTGAAGCTTCCGTCTGCATGTCGCTCCAACACCGCCCGCTCCCGCGGATTCGACCAGTTCTTGCCATCGAAGGTGGCCAAAGCTACGCCGCGCCAGTGCAGTGCATACTGGCCATGCCGGTCGCCGTCAATCTGGATGTGCATCACAACCGCGTTTGACTGCTGAATTTGCTCGATCTGACCCAACCGCACCCGGTCGCTGAAGCCGGTGGAAAAATCCGTGCCGAACGAGTAACCGCCCAGGTAGCGTGTTGACACGCGGGGCAGAAGAAAAAATATCGCCGCCGCGCCCAGCAATATCATCAGCACCAAAACCGGCGTCACCCTCGCCAGCGAGAAGGCCAAATGCCGGTGCTCCTGCACATCCCGGGAGTGGCCCGCCTGAAATCTCGCGGCCTGAGTGGACCGCCGCATCTCCATCAAAATGAACGTGGCCACCGCCGTCAACATGAATCCGGCAAAGAAAAACAAGAAAACGCTGTCCACGGTGAGCACGGCGGAGGCCAGCACCATCAGGAATGCCAGGATAGCCAGCGTGGCATAGTCCCGGTCGCGCCGCAGTGAAAAGCTTCGCACCACCACGGCGAAAAGCACCAGGTGTACCGTCGCCGCCAGGAAACTGCGGGAGAGCAAAAAGTAATCGCCAGCGTAGAAAACGAAATAGGTGACGGTCAGGGGCGTAGTCCAGCGCTCTGAGATCACCACTTGCCGCCGTTCAGCCAACAGATAGCCCCGCAAGGCTAGCGCTGCTCCCACCAGCAGGAGCGTGGCCAGATCCAGATTGCCAGTGCTGGCTAACGTTCCAAACCCCATCAGAACAAGCAGATAGATGGAAAGCTCAAAGTATTTATTGATGGCGCGATGCAAAGGGATCACGTCGGCGCTTTGGGTGAGCTGCGGCATCGAATGTCGCGGATGGATCAGAAGCCCATCCGTCTTCGGACTTTTATGGTTCGGCTTCTCGGTCCAACTTCTATTGTTCGCCAACTTCCATGGAGAAGGGAAGGCCTTCATGCGAATTTCTTGCACCAAAAGTCACCACGCTTTGCCAGCGCCGTAGCCACGCTCGCGCCAAACGGGACCCGCGGCACCGTTTGTTAGAATGATTCAGGTCAGGCATCGGTCTCACGCAACGTACTCTCGCCAACCCCGCCAGGTCCGGAAGGAAGCAACGGTAACGGGCTCTTGCGTGTGCAGTGGGTTCCCGGTGCCTGGCTTATTTTTTGCAGTTGCCGCCCAACAATCCCGTCGGACCGCGACCAGATTCCTCGGCTCCCCGCAATGGAAACCTGCGGGTTCGATTTGGCGGGCGTGTTTCCGCGAACACTAACTTTTACAATCTCTTTACAAGTTTTCACGCAAGAATCGCCTCGATATTCCGTCACCACTGGTAAGGCTTCACGCACGAAAAATCCCGAAAGGTGTTGACGAAGAAATATGCGAAATCTTCTCCCCAGGTCAGTTTCCCCAACCGTCATCATTCGCGTCGCGGGCAGCCTCTCTGAAGGTCATCTCGCTTACCTTGACCAACTTGCCGCCTCGGCAATCGACTGCGTCCTATGGCCTCTGCTCGACTTGACTCATCTCGAAGAGTTGGACCGAGCCGCTCTAATGTATCTAATCGAAGGAGAAGGCCGCGATTTCGGCATCGTCAACTGTCCGAAGTTTATTCGCGAGTGGATGCAACATGAAAGGGAGCGTTGCGCCGCCTGACCATCCCTTCGCCGGCCAATATGTTTTTCCACTCAAGGACCGCCGGGACACAATCGAAACGGTGACCTTCATAAACCCGAGTTAGACATTCCGCCCTCAATCGTTCAAAATACTGGTTCCATTTCACGAGGAGTCATAATTGAGCGAATTGAGACAGCCCCTGCGCGCCGCAGCAAATACAAGAGTAAAAATCAGCGCTCTCGGCACCTGCGTGCCGCCCCGACTTCTTACCAACGCCGACCTCGAAAAAATGGTCGACACCACCGATGACTGGATTCTTTCCCGCGTCGGCATCCGCGAGCGCCACATTGTGGAAAAAGGCGTGGCCACCAGCGATCTCGCGGTCGAGGCCGCCCGGAAAGCCCTCGCCCAGCGAGGCCTGGCGCCCAGCGACCTCGATGCCATCATCGTCGGCACAGTTACTCCCGACATGTTTTTCCCCTCGACCGCCTGCCTGGTTCAGCACAAGTTGGGTGCCGAGGGAGTTTGGGGATTCGACCTCTCGGCTGCCTGCTCTGCCTTTGTCTACGCCGTGCAGACGGGAGCGCAATTCATTGCCACCGGGACCCATAAACGGGTGCTCGTGATCGGCGCCGACGTCATGTCCTCCATCATCGACTATGCCGACCGAGCCACCTGCGTGATTTTTGGCGATGGCGCGGGCGCCGTGATTCTCGAGCCCGCGGAAGATGATTCCGTCGGACTGATCGACTTCATTCACGAAATCGATGGCTCCGGCGGCGGCTCGCTCTATATGCCCGGCGGGGGCAGTCTCAATCCCTCCACCCGTGAAACCGTCGACCGGCGAATGCACTACGTTCACCAGGACGGCCAGCAGGTCTTCAAATTCGCCGTGCGCAAGCAGACCGAAGCCTGCCTGAAGTTGCTCGAGCGCAATGGACTGAAAGCCTCCGATATTGACGCCTTCATTCCCCATCAGGCCAATTTGCGCATCATCAACGCCACCGCCGAGCGCCTCGGCCTGCGCCCCGAAAGCGTGATCGTCAACATCGACCGCTTCGGCAACACCACCGCCGGCACCATCCCGCTGGCCATGAATACAGCCATCGAACAGGGCAAGCTGAAGAAGGGAAGTCTGGTGCTGATGGCCTCGGTGGGCGCCGGATTCACCGTAGGCGCTGCACTCCTGCGCTGGGCCTTCTAGCAACCGCAACCGAGCTATTCACAGGTGTCACCCCGAAGCCTGATCGCCGCAGCCCGGCTACGGCCGCGTCATTTTCTCCGGTCGCACCAGTTGATCAAACTCCTCGCCGGTAAGATAGCCCAACTTCAGCGCCGCTTCGCGCAGGCTGCTGTGCTCCACGTGCGCGGTGTGGGCGATCTGGGCAGCCTTGTCGTATCCCAGCTTCGGTGCCAGCGCCGTCACCAGCATCAAGGAATTCTTCACGTACCAGTCCACCTTGGCGCGGTCTACCTTGATGCCCTTGATCATGTACTCAACATAGCCATGGCAGGCGTCGGTGATGAGCGTAACGGAGTGCAGAAAGTTATAGATGATCACGGGCTTGTACACGTTGAGTTCGAAGTTGCCCTGCGACCCGGCAAAACCCACTGCCGCGGTAGCGCCGTGAACCTGCACGCAGACCATGGTCATCGCTTCAGCCTGCGTGGGATTCACCTTGCCTGGCATGATGGAAGACCCGGGCTCGTTCTCGGGGATGGAAAGTTCGCCCAACCCGCAGCGCGGACCCGAAGCCAGCCAGCGGATGTCGTTCGAAATCTTCATGAGTGAAGCGGCCAGCGTTTCCATAGCGCCCTGCGCATACACAATCTCATCATGCGCCGAGAGAGCCGCGAACTTATTGCCATGAGAGCGGAAAGGAAATCCTGTGAGTTCGGCAATCTTTTTCGCCGCGCGTTCCGCGAATTCGGGATGCGTGTTCAAACCCGTGCCCACGGCGGTTCCCCCGATGGCAAGATCGTAGAGCCCATCCAGCACTTGCTCGAGGCGCTTGATGTCGCGTTCCAGCAGGTTCGCCCATCCGCCAAACTCCTGCCCAAACGTCAAAGGCACGGCGTCTTGCAAATGAGTCCGGCCGATCTTTACGACGTCGTGGAATTCTTTCGCCTTGGCCGCAATCGCATCGTGCACGCTCCTGATCGCGGGAATCAGCGCATTTTTAACCCGCGTCGCCGCCGCAATGTGCATCGCCGCCGGAAACGTGTCGTTCGACGACTGCGACATATTCACGTCGTCATTGGGATGAATCGGTTTCTTCGATCCCATCATTTCTCGTCCCGGTTTTCCCGGTCCTTCTCCGCCCGCAATCTCAATCGCGCGGTTTGAGATGACTTCGTTGACGTTCATGTTGGTCTGCGTGCCACTGCCCGTCTGCCAAATGCGAAGTGGGAACTGATCGTCCAGCTTACCCGAAATAACTTCGTCGGCAGCCTGCACGATCAGCTTTGCTTTGTCCGCCGGAAGTTTGCCCAGATCTTGATTCACCAGCGCGCATGCCTTCTTGAGCGTGCCAAAGGCATGAATCAGCTCCGGCGGCATAGTGTCGCGTCCTATGTTGAAGTGCAGCAACGAGCGCTGCGTCTGCGCTCCCCAATAGACGTTTGCCGGGACTTCGATCTGTCCCATGCTGTCGGATTCAGTGCGGGTACGCGTCGCGGATTCAGAGGAGATCGGCATAGGACGTCCTGATTAGAGAGCGATGGATGAAGTAACCCGGAATTATAGCGCGGACCGAGCGCACTGCCCGCGCGGGCGCAGATTAACGTGTGAGCAAGATAGTCTGCGTCCACCGCATGCTAAAATCATCGGTTTCTAACCATGCCCGACTTCCTCACTGCCGAAGAAGTTGAAACTCTACCCAGAGCTAAGGCTCGTCCGCATCCCGAAGTGCGCACGGATGTGGTGGTCATCGGGGCCGGGCCCACTGGCTTGGCCTGCGCCATCGAAGCGCAGAAAATCGGGCTGCGCGTCGTTGTCCTCGATAAGGGGTGTCTGGTGAATTCACTGTTTCACTATCCCGCGAACATGGTTTTCTTCACCACGCCCGAACTGCTCGAAATCGGCGACATCCCTTTCACCACGGCCCAGCAGAAGCCTACGCGTGAGGAGGCTCTGGAGTATTACCGCAAGGTAGCCGAGTACTACCATCTCGATATCCGCCAGTACGAATGGGTCAAGACGGTGATGGGTGAGGATGGAAAGTTCAGCATTACGGCTACCGACCGCGCCGGCCGTCCGCACGACTACCGCGCACGTAAAGTGATTGTCTCCACCGGATATTACGATCTGGCCAACCAACTCGGACTTCCCGGCGAAGATCTGCCCAAAGTCTCGCACTACTACGGCGAGCCTCATCCTTACTATGACAGCGACGTGCTGGTGATTGGCGGCAAGAACTCGGCGGCCATTGCCGCCCTCGACCTGTGGCGACATGGCGCCCGCGTGACCCTCGTCCACCGCGAATCGCGCCTCCACCACCACGTTAAGTATTGGATCAAACCCGATCTGGAGAATCGCATCAAGAACGGAGAGATTGAAGCTTACTTCGACAGCCGGGTGCAGGAAATCGAAGTGGACCACGTTGTCATCGTCACGCCGCGCGGTCCCATCCGCCTGAAGAATGACTTCGTGCTGGCGCTGATTGGCTACCATCCCGACTACGATTTCCTGCGCAGCATGGGGATCGAACTCTCCGAAGAGCAATGCCGTCCGGTCTGCGATCCGGTCTCGCTGGAAAGCAACGTTCCCGGAATCTACGTGGCGGGTGTGATCGTTGCCGGCTCCAGCACCAATGAAATCTTCATTGAGAACGGGCGCTTCCATGGCAAGCAGATCGCCGACGATCTGAAGCACAAGCTGCGTCTGGCTTCTTGACAGAAGCGTAGAGACGCGGCGCTTTAGTTTTTCCGGTGTCTCGTTCCCAGACTCAGCTCCACCAGTTGCCCTGACCATCTGCATGGAACCTCGACCAGAGCAAGCGCTGCCCTCCATCTCGCTGGCGTCGTATTGGCGGTTGGTGCGTGGGAATCGCAACTTCCGGCGGCTCTGGATGGCGCAGATCGTCAGCGAGATTGGCGATTGGTTCTACACACTCTCCATCTACACGCTGCTGCTGCAGCTTACCGGACATGCCAGTTCGGTGGCGCTGGCGCTGGTGCTGCAGGTTCTGCCGCAGACGTTCGTGGGTCCGACGGCGGGCGTGGTGAACGACCGTTTGCGGCGCAAACACGTGATGATTGCCGCCGACCTGATCCGTGTGGTGGTGGTGCTGGCCATGCTGCTGGTGCGTTCGCGCTCGACGGTGTGGCTTATCTATCCGCTGCTGCTGGCGGAAACCATCATGGCCGCGTTCTTCGAACCGGCCCGCAATTCGGTGATCCCCAGCATCGCCTCTAAGGCGGAAGTGCTCATCGCCAACACGCTGTCTTCGGCGACGTGGTCGGTGAACCTGCTGATTGGCGCCTCCGTGGGCGGAGTGGTCGCGGCTTTCTACGGACGCGACGCGGTCTTCATTCTGAACGCGCTGTCGTTCCTGGCTTCGGCGATTCTGATCGCCGGGATGCGGTTTGCGGAGCCGCACGCCGAATCTGGCTCGCCGCTGCGCCCGCGCGACCTGCTCGATTATTCGCCCGTCGTGGAAGGCATCCGCTACATCCGCGAGCATCGCGCGATTCTGCCGACGGTGTTCGCCAAGGCCGGCGAATTGATGATTGGTCCAAGCTGGGTAACCTTCACGGTGATGGGCGAGCGCGAGTTTGCCCCACACTGGTGGCACATCGATCCCGCGCGCGGGGCCATGCTGGGCATGAGCATTCTTCTCGGCGGGCGCGGCGTGGGCGCGCTGTTTGGCCCCGTCATTGCCGCGCGCTGGGCGGGCCGCAGCGATTCGAGGCTTCGTGTAGGGATTCTATTCGGCTATCTGCTGATCGGTGTCGGCTACGTCATTCTGGGATTCAGTCCCAACGTTTGGATGGCCAGTTCTTGCGCCCTGGTGGCGCATGCGGGAGGCTCATGCGTCTGGGTGTTTTCGACAACCCTGCTGCAACTCAACACCGAGGACCGATTCCGCGGACGCGTCTTCGCCGCCGATCTCGGTTTCTCCATGCTTAGCATCGCCATCGGAGCATGGCTCTGCGGCCGCGTCATGGACTGGGGCATAAGCGCGCGTACGGTTGCTACTTTTACCGGAGTGATTATGCTTGTGCCTGCAGCGCTGTGGGCGTGGACGATGCGCAAAGAAAAGGTGACGGGGATACGGGGGTTTTGGTCCCATCAGACCGATAGGCCGATAGACCGAAAAGGGAGGCGGGCCAGGCGCGCCCTTCGGTCACTGCGCTCTCTCAGGGCAGGCTCCGTGCATGCAGCGGCTGCAAGCTCGGGACGTGCGCTTCGCTGGGCAAAGAACACTCGCTCAGGATGACAGTCACGCTGTTAGCCGGTCGATCTTTGCGGCCATGATGAAGTCGCTCTCGGTGAGGCCGTCGATTTTGTGCGTCCAGAGCGTGATCTCGGCTTTGCCCCAGGCTAGCAGAATGTCGGGATGGTGCCCTTGCTCTTCGGCGAGGGCGCCCACGCGGTTCACGAAATCGAGCGCCTGCTTGAAATCAGGAAAGGTGAAGGCGCGAGTAATGTGATGCTCGTCGACAACGCTCCACTTCGGGACGATCCTGTGTAGGGCGTCGAGGTCCTTGCCCTTGAGCGGCGGCACGCCGCCGCGGCAGGGGACGCATTTCTTATCGGCTAGCTGTTCGTTCATGGGGATCTCTGCCCGATCTTAGAACGGAATATCCTCATCCGTGATCGGCCCGGACCCGGCGGCTGCGTGCTCGGGTTCGGGCATGCGCTGGTCGAAGTTGTTGCTGCCGCTGCTCGATGATGCGCCGCGCGAGCCTTCTTTGAAGTCTCCGCCGCCTTCGCCACGTCCGCCGAGCAGGATCAGGTCGCTGGCCACTACTTCGGTCATGTATTTCTTCTGTCCGCTGGTCTTGTCGTCCCAGGAGCGGGTTTGCAGGCGGCCTTCGATGTAGACTTTGCCACCCTTCTTCAGATACTCGCCGGCAATCTCGGCCAGGCGCTGCCAGAGCACGACGTTGTGCCACTCGGTGCGGTCCTGCCACTCGCCGGCCTTGTCTTTGAAGCGTTCGTTGGTGGCGATGGTCAGCTTGGCTACAGGCGTACCCTGCGGCGTGTACTTGATCTCTGGATCTTTGCCAAGATTACCGATCAGTTGAACCCGGTTCAGACTTTTTCCAGCCATGGGGTGCTCCTTTGCAGGGGTTCACTATAGCAGAATTGGACGCGTGGAAATTGTGCGGAATGTCACGAGTGGCGGCGCGGAGTATCATTTTGGGCAGGCCGAAGACTCCGTCCGTGGAGGCGATCATGTCTTGCCACAGTGTCATCCGCACTCGGGCCCACGTTAAAGGCATTGGGATCGGCCTTGCCATCATAGGCCTGCTGGTGTTGCCGGGCTGCGATGTGATGTCGATACATCCACTGTACGAAAACATCTCGCCCAAAGATCCAGATATTGTTCTTGATAAAGATCTGGCTGGCTCATGGAGCGTGACGGACGGAGAATGCACAAATATCGTGACCGTCACTGCCAAGGCCGAGATCTACGACTTCCGATCAGTAAAGCAGGGCGAAGGGTGCAGCGACGCCGGGCAGGAAGCCCAAATGCAGGCGCGACTGGTGAAACTCGACAGCTACTATTTTCTCGATGTCTCGCCGAGGGAGGAGGACGTGTGTGACACATGCCTCGCCTTGCACTGGATCGCGTTGGCGCGATTCGACAAGGACACACTTTCGCTCACTCCGATTGATTCTGATGGACTGGATGAGTTGCTTCGAGCAGGAACCGTACACTTGAATATCCTCCCCGAGGACTCCAAACTGCTCATACCCGAACGTCCCACGACGCTGACCGCCTTGTCCAAAGACCTGAAGAACTTCTGCCGCAAGTTCGCCGGAGACAAGAAGATTTTCAAGCCAGAATCGACGGAGACCCTCACGCGGAAGTAAGTTCGCAATCCACTGTATTCACGTTATCCCCGCTATGCCTCCTGCACCCGGCGCCACCAAAGCTGTCGGCATGGTTCCCGACGATATGAAGTCCGAGCCCCGATCCAAAGGCCTGAGCACGCCTCGAAAAAAGAAGCCGAAAGAACTCGCGGTGATCACCGAATGTTGTACGGGGTGCGCCGGCTCGCCCGCCTGCGTGGAATATTGTCCGGTGGAAGACTGCATGTTTTGGGTGGCGGACGAAGACAGCACGCCGTTCGGCCGCATCGCAGCGGATCCCATCCTCTGCGTCGGCTGCAAGAAATGCCTCAGCAAGGTCCCGACGGCTGCTTCCTGGATAGCTGCCCGTGGGATGCCATCGTCATGATAGACATCGCCGAAGTGGAAAAAGAAGTCGGCGCGATGACAATTTAGAAGCAGTGACCAGTCACAGAAGGGTTTGCTGACTAATTATCTTCTCTTCGCTTTCTTTACAACTGCCTTCGACTAGCCACTTTCTCAAGAGTGTTCCGGGACTCCTCCGGGTTCGGGGAAGTCGGTGTCGGAGCCTTTGATCAGTGGGTCCTGGTCGCGGTGGCCGAGCGGCTCGGAAAGGGCGAGATTGCCGTCGTGGTGGTGTTCTTCGATTTCGACCGCTCCCTTGTCGCGGTCGGGATCGTTCTCAGAAATCTTCGTCATGACGAACCTCCTGAACGGCGAAACTATTCGCCGGGACGAGCGGAGACTCCGAGCTTGCGGAGGCGTTCGCGAGCCTGCAGGGCTTCGTTGGAGCGGGGATAGCGCTGGATGACGTGGCGGAGTTCGGCTACACCGTCATCTTGTTTGCCGAGTTCGATTAGCGCAAAACCTTCTTTCAGCTGAGCGGAAGCGGCTTTGCTTCCGCTGGGAAAGTTCTGCACCACCTGATCGTAGCTCTGGGCGGCCTGCTGGTAGTTGCCCTGACGGAACTGAATTTCGCCGAGATAGAAGTAGCAGTTTCCGGCAAGATCGGTGTTGGGATAAAACTTGATGTACTGGGAAAACTCCTGAGTGGCGAGGTCGTTGTTGCCGCCGTTGTAATCGCGCAGCGCGTTGTTATAGAGCACAGCGGGCGGAGGCGCCTGCGCCAGAGCCTGCGCTTGCGCCTGTTGCTGGGCCTGCTGCGCGGCCAGGGTTTGTTGCGCGGACTGCATGTCCTCGAGTTGTTTGGTGACCTTGTCGAGGCGAGCCCTGAGTTCGTCGAGCGTGTCGTTGAGCGATTGCAGCTGGCCGGAAAGCTGGTCGGTGTTCGCGGCTGAGTTTGCCTGCTGTTTCTGCAACGTGGTTTGCAGGGTGGTGAGGGCGGCGGCAACTTTATTCACCGCGTCGGTATCCTGCTCGACCAAGTTGTTCATCACGCCCATGCGCTCGTCGAAGCTGCGCTGCATGGCGGTCATCTGCTCCTGCAGTTGTTGGACCTGGGTTTGCAGTTGAACGATTTCTTTGCTCACGCCCCAGGCCGGGGTAACGGCGAGGCAAATGGTGGAGAGCAGGGTAAAAAGAATGGAGCCGCGTCGCAGTGTCATAGGCGGAAATTTCCTAACTCATTTTAGACGGATTCCGCGCGTTGTGGGTGGCGAAGATTGGTGAGGAACATAGAAAGTCAGGGGCGGAGACCAGCTCCGCCCCTGACCGCAAATACCGCACTACTTCTGATAAACGAAGTGGTCGCGGCGGTTCTGCTGCCAACATGCTTCGTTGTCTTCCAGGCAGAACGGCTTCTCTTTGCCGTAGCTGATGGTCTTGATGTGGCTGGCGTCAACTCCCGCCGCAGTCAAGGCGTTCTTCACGGAACTGGCGCGCTGGTCGCCCAGAGCCAGGTTGTATTCGGTGGAGCCGCGGTCGTCGCAGTGTCCCTCAATCGTAAAGCTAATATTGGAGTGCTGAGTGAGGAATTGTGCGTCGGACTGCACAGCAGCCTGCTGGTCGGCCCGGATGTCAGACTTGTTAAAGTCAAAATAAACATCCTTGATGTTTTCTCCGAACAAGTCCTCGTCCGTGGGCGAGGGAGTAGCGGCTGGCGGCGGTGGCGGCTGGGTGACGGTGAGGCGCGTGCTGGCCTCCTGGGTTCCACCCGCTCCTTTGGCCGTGAGGTGGTAAGTGGTGGAATCAGCCGGGCTAACCGATTGTGATCCGCTGGGCTGAACCGCGCCAATGCCGTCGATGGAAACATCAGTGGCATTGGAAGTCTGCCAGGTTAGAGTCGCGGACTGCCCTTTTTCGATGGTGTCTGGGCTGACCGAGATGGAAGCCGTGGGCGATGGTGGTGGTGGGGGTGGCGGCGGTGGCGGCGGAGCTGCTTTCTTCTTGCATGCACCGAGCATGAGAATAGCGGCCAGAGCGATGACGGTTGCGAGTACCTTCAAAGTTGGATGTTTCATGTTCTTCCTCTTCACGTTCACGTTTGATCCTCCTGCGGACCGGAAAATCTATTTCGAGTTACGACGAAGTGCTCAGTCTTTGCTTTTGCTTTATTTCCAACTCCAATTGGGCTGCGTGTTGCGTCCCGTAAAGGTTAACTGATGGAGCTTGGTGCCATCAGCCAGCATCATCCAGATTTGTTCCCTGCCGGAACGGCTGGACTGAAAAACGATGTGGCGGCCGTCGGGCGCCCACGAAGGAAAATCGTTGCGCCCGCCATCGTGGGTGAGCTGGACCCATTTTTTGCTGGCGATATCCATCAGGTAAATATCGGAAGCTCCGGGATCACCCGGGCCGTACCGGCGAACCCAAGCGAAGGTGAGGAACTGGCCATTGGGCGACCAGTTGGGCGAAACCGCGTAGCCCTGGTCGGTCATGCGCTGCAAGTTGGTGCCGTCGGAACCCATGGTATATATCTGGGGCAAGCCGTCGACCCCGGCTACGAAGGCGATCTGAGCCCCAGTCTTGCGGTTCCACGCGGGAGAAACGTCGGGGCCCTTGTTGGTGGTCATGCGACGAAGGTTGGAGCCGTCGGCATTGCAGATATAGATTTCCGAATCGCCGCCTCGAGAGGACGCCAACGCCAACTGGCTGCCGTCAGGCGACCAGGCGGGTGAGAGATTTGTGCCGCCGAAATGGGGAAATCTCAACAGGCGGCTGAGATCCATGGAGAACATGAAGATGTCCCAGCCAGACTTGTCCAAAGAACTGAAAGCGAGTCGGGAACCGTCGGGCGAGATGCGGGGTGAAAGCGAGATGGATCCCCGGTGAGTAATTTGGTGCTGATTAGAACCGTCGTAATCCATCCCCCAAATTTCCTTGTGGCCCGAGCGATTGCTGACGTAATAAATAGTGCTTTCGGCGATGCCGGGAATGCCACCGCCCAGGCGAAGAATGATCTCGTCGGCGAATTTGTGGGCGATCAGGCGGGTGGCATCGTCGGTGGCGACGTCTGAGTATTGCTTGCCGAGCACCTGCGGAGCCTTTGTGTTCTTGACGTCATAGAGCCAGCCTTGAACCGTGACTTTGCCGGCGGCGACGCCCAGATTGCCGAAGGCCAGCATGGCGGCGTTGGGCGGAGGCACGTTCCACAGATCGAAGGTGACGTCGGCGGGCTGGCCGGGAACCTGCAAGGGATAGAAGCTTTTGGAAACCAGTTCGACCACGCCGGAGTTATCCAGGTCGTTCCAGAAAGTGTCGTTGAAAGTCTTGAGCAGGGCGACATTCTGCGGATCGGCGGTGGAGGATTTGAAGTCAGGAACGGCGAGGCGGACTTTCTCCACGCCCAGAGCGGTGCCGGTGCGCACCCAATCCTGGGCCAGTGCGGTAGAACCGAGGAGCGAGGCGAACAATATCAGCGAACTCAGGGCCTTCAGAAGGGGCGCGCCGGCTCGGGTTAAGTTCGGGCCTTGTCTGTGTCTGTCGTCCATCCGTTCGGAGCTATTACGAGAATCCGGGCAAAAGGATACCGAATAAGACAATATCGTACTCCGATATGTTACTCGTTGGCAAGCTGTGATTCATCCCGCGCGCTCGACTGGAACCTCAAGCGTCATCAGGTGGGCGCGACTTCGTATTCGGCCCCGCATCACTGTATGGATGCCGCGGCGCTCTTGTAAGTACATAACTTTATTTTTTGCTGTAGTCGAACCAGAATTCCACGGAAACTTTGTTACCTGAGTAATCCTGGGGTAACGGTCCAAAAGTATCGATTCGCTGCACCGCGCGGATGGCGGATTGGTCGAGCGATGGTACTCCACTGGACTGCTCCAACTCTACGTTGTAGGGATGGCCATCGCGCGCGATATCGAAGGTGACGTAAACCCGCTGCGCCGAAGTGATCCCGGGATCGACCTCGTACTTGAGCCAATTTTCCGAAATCTTCTCCTGAATGATGTGCACGTAATAAGCATAGAGACTGCCGAAATCGCCGCCGCCGCCGGTCACGCCGAACCCGCCCTTGGCGCCACCGGCGGCAAAGGTGCCGTAAGGACCGCTGACCGGGCCGCCTTCGCCGAACGCAACCTGGTTTGTCTGCTCCGGCGGAGGTTGGGGCTGGGGCTTGGCTTTGGTTGGGGTGGGAGGCTGCTTGGGTTTGACCCTCGAAGTCTTGCCTTGAATTTCGATGGCGTCGGGTGCTTTCTCTTCCACCTTGGGTTTCGATTCGGTAATGCCCTTGGATTCGTTGGCCAGAACGTTCTCGGTTTGTCTGGGGCTCGCGGGTAAGGGAACTGTGCTGACCAAAGTGACGCCAATGGCGCTGCCGCCACCACCGCCGCTCCAGACTGCTCCACTGGGGCCGAGGATGGCGGAGAGGAGCAGAATCACTCCCGCGACCGCGACATGGAAGCCAGCGGACCATCCGAGGGCGCGTCCCCAGTTATCGTGCTCGAAAAATATCTCAGCGTTTGCCGCCATTTTGCTCCAAAGGCTGAGTCACGATGCTGATGTTGGTGATGCCGGCCTGCTTCACCGCATCCATCACGGTGGCGAAAGCGCCGAACGGCACGTCCTGATCGGCACGGACGAAGATGAACTGGTTGTGTGGGTCACGGATCTTCTGCCGCAGCTTGTCGGCGATCTCATTGATGTTGATGGCGTCGTTGCCCAGAAAGACACGCTGGTCTTTGTTAATGCTGATGACCAGGCGCTCCTGCGTAATTTCCTTGACGGTACGGGTCTTTGGCACGTTGACTTCAATGCCCGACTCAAGTACGGGAGCGGTGACCATGAAGATGATCAGCAGGACGAGCACGACGTCGACCAGAGGAGTGATGTTGATATCGGCGAGGCCGGTTTGGGTCCGGCCGTTGGAGGTAGTGAAGGCCATCAACGCCTCGCTTCTGGCGCGGGTTGCGGCTGAAGGCTCTCGACGGCATTCAGAACTTCAAGAGCGAAATCGTCGCCGCGTGCAGCCAAGGTGCGAATCGAACTCCCGATAATATTGTAGGCGATGACGGCGGGGATGGCGGTGACAAGTCCGGCGGCGGTGGTGATGAGCGCTTCGGAGATGCCGGGCGCGACCGCGCGCAACGTGGCGCCGCCCGCGGTGCCGAGACCGTGAAAAGCGTCAATGATGCCCCAGACCGTGCCGAACAATCCGATGAAAGGCGTGACCGCGGCGGTGATGGCGAGCCAGGGCATGTTGCGCTCGAGGCGTGTAATTTCCTCGGAAGCCCCGATCTGCATGCCGCGCTGCACCGCGGTCAAACTGCGAAGCGAGGCCGAGGGTGCAGCGAGCTGCCGCCGGTATTCGTGGTATCCGCCTTCGAAGACACCGACCAGCGGGCTGGGACGGAACTGATCCGCGACCGTGGCGATATCCTGCAGGCGTTGCGCCCGGCGAAACGCGCGCAAGAATCGTCCGCTCTGGAGCCTGGCTCGGCGAAGCAAGCTCCATTTGGTGAGAATAATTGCCCACGAAAGGATGCTGAAGGCAAGCAAAGTCAGGAGGACGAACTTGGCGACGGAACCGCTGCTGGAAACCAGATCGAGAATTTCGCCGCCGACGAAGAGTGCAAAGTAGGGAAGAAGTTGCATCGTAGTTTTGAGAATACCTTAAAGGGATTATAGATGACCACGGCGCCGGCTCTGGGAGGCACGTATCCCATTCGTAAACCTTGCTCGGCGCACTCCAGCGGTTCTTGAATTGATCAAGCCATCCGGTGAATCGCTTTCGTGCTATGCTGCGCAAAACTTCGACATCGGCAACCGAGGACCTCTGTGCTAGTGGAATTGCGGCTGGAGAACTACGCGGTCATCGACAACGCGGCGGTGGAGTTCGGCTCGGGACTAAACCTGCTGACGGGAGAGACCGGCGCGGGCAAATCCATATTAATTGACGCTCTGGCGCTTCTGCTGGGCGAGAAAGCGTCGAGCAACGTGATTCGGACGGGCTCGGAGCGGGCGGTCGTTTCGGCGGTGTTCGAAGCTGAAGGCGGCGCTGAGGCGGCGACCGAGAAGGTGCTGGAGAGCAATGGCCTGGACGAGTCGGAAGACGGCACGCTGATTTTGCGCCGGGAGATTGCGTCCGCCGGTAAAGGCCGCATCTTCGTAAACAATCAAGCGGCAACGGTCGCCGTGTTGCGGCAGCTTGCGCCGCATCTGGCGACCATCCATGCGCAGAATGAATCCATTCTGTCGTTCGACGCGTCCGCGCGGCTGGGATTGCTCGATGGATTTGCGGCCAGCGATCCCGACCCGGTGGCGGCGGCCTACGAGGCCTGGAAGGCGATTCGCCGGCGCATCGAGGAACTGGAACGTAGCGAGCTGGACCGTTTGCGTTTGGTCGATCTATGGATCTTTCAGAGGCTGGAGATTGACGGGGCCAGGCTGCAAGCCGGCGAAGACGAGAGCCTTGAGACGGAAAAGCGCGTCCTGGCCAACGCGGAGAAGATTTATAACGCCGCAATGCAGGCTTTCGATCTGCTCTATGAGGGCGATGCTTCCACCGCGGCATCCATGCGGGCGGCGCAAAAGCAGATTGAAGAGCTGGCGCGCTATGAGCCGAAATTTCGGGAGGCGCTGGCCGTGCTGGAGGCTGCGCGCATCAGCGTGGAAGACGTGGGAGCCACGGTAAGAGATTACGCGGGCGGAATCCACGCCTCTCCGGAACATCTGGCGGAAGTGGAAGACCGGCTCGCATTGCTGGACCGGTTGAAGCGGAAGTATGGTCCGAAGCTGGAGGATGTGATTGGCTTCGGGGCGGATGTGGCGCGCAAGCTTTCCGAAGTCGAGAATAAAGACGAGATTCTGCGCCAGCATCGGGCGGAACTGGCCCAGGCCGGCGCGGAATATTTGCGAGCGGCGCGGGCGCTCGCGAAAAAACGGGCGGATGCGGCCCGGAGGCTGGAAAAGCTGGTGGAAGCCGAGATCTACGATCTCGCCATGAAGTCGACATTCCGGATCGAGATCACGACCAGCGAAGACGAACAGAACTGGGCGGCGACGGGAATAAATCAGGTGGTCTACTTGATCGCCACGAATCCGGGTGAGCCCATGCGGCCGCTGGAGGACATCGCTTCGGGGGGAGAATTGTCGCGGGTGATGCTGGCTCTGAAAGTCAGCGTGGAGGCAGGATCGGACCGTGTGGCGCGGGCATTGCCTTCGCCAATCGCAGGGCAGGCTCTACCCGCGAAGGCTGGTGCCCCGCGCACCGCCGATCACCGTGCCGTTCAACGCACGATGGTGTTCGATGAAATCGATGCCGGCATCGGCGGCCGCGCCGCCGAAGCCGTCGGCAAGAAGCTGAAGTCGCTGGCACGATCGAACCAGGTGTTATGTGTGACCCACCTGCCGCAGATCGCAACCTTTGCCGATCATCACTACGTAATCGAAAAAAAGGCGTGGGGAGGACGCACGCGGACCAGTATCCGCCGCGTCGTCGGCCAAGAGCGCACCGAAGAAGTGGCGCGCATGCTGAGCGGCGCCAAGCTGACCGATACTTCGCGCAAGCATGCCGAGCAGATGATCAAGGCGAACGGGTAAGGCTGCTCTGTCACAATCGGCCTGGCTGCGACCATTGCGGCTCGGCATGTCCAGCACGGCGCCGAGACCGATACCATCCACCCCCAGATTCTCCCCACCCACTGCTAATCCACGCCGTTTCTGTGGCTTACGTTGACCACAAGGGTACTTTCCGGTAACTTATCTGTATCGCCACATTGGCGTTCGTGTACCCTGACCGTACAGATCTCATGCCCTGATTTTGCATCTTAACGAGTCTGGGGCCGATCACATAAGACGACCACAGGAACGGGAGCCGGATGGTGCCAAACAGCCAGGGAAAGACTTTGCTTTTGCTGAAGCCGCGGGGTTTCTGCGCCGGGGTGGTGCGCGCGATTGACGTGGTCCGCATCGCGCTCGAGGCCTTCGGTCCGCCGATTTACGTGCGCAAGGAGATCGTCCACAACAGTTTTGTGGTGGACGAATTGCGCGGTAAGGGTGCGATTTTCGTCGACAGCGAGGATGAAGTGCCCAACGGCGAGCGCGTGATCTACAGCGCTCACGGAGTTTCCCCCGATGTGCGCGAGCACAGCGCCCGGCGCGGATTGCGCGTGATCGACGCAACCTGCCCGCTGGTCACCAAAGTCCACGTGGAAGCGGTCAAGTTTGCTAAAGAGGGTTATTCGCTGATCCTGATTGGCCACCACGATCATGACGAGGTGATTGGGACGCTGGGCGAGGCTCCGCGGGTGACCCAGGTGGTGGGAACTCCCGAACAGGTGAAGTCGCTCAATGTGCCCGACCCAAATCGCGTGGCGTATCTTACGCAGACCACGTTGAGCCTGGATGAGACCAAGGACATCATCGCGGCGCTCAAGCAGAAGTTTCCCAATATCAAGGGGCCGGCCGCGCAGGATATTTGCTACGCCACGGAAAACCGGCAGGTCGCGGTGAAGGAAGTGGCTTCCGAATCTGATCTGCTGCTGGTCGTGGGGTCGGAGAATAGTTCAAATTCGAATCGTCTGGTCGAGGTGGCGCGCAACCTGGGCACAAACGCGCATCTTATCGACAGCTACAAAGATATCGAGGCCCAGTGGTTAGCGGACGTGAAGACGATCGCGCTGACGGCCGGCGCTTCGGCGCCAGAGTGCCTGGTGGAGGAGACCATGAAGTTTCTGGCCACCAAAGGTTTCGACAACGTGCAGGAACTTGAAGTGATGCCGGAAAACGTCCGCTTCGGGCTGCCGCCGGAGATTGTCGAGGCCATCGCCGCTGCTCCGGCCAGTGCTACCGCGGACTGACGGAGCCACAGATTGCATGGATATAAACTCCCCTGACTCTGATATAGCTTCCGCACCGCAGCTACGATTTGGCAAGATCGACGGGTTGGCCGCGCGTGTGGGCGCTGCGATGGACGCCGCCCGCAAGCTCCTTTTCTCCTCGCAGCATGAAAGTGGCTATTGGTGCGGCGAACTGGAAGCCGATACCACCCTGGAGTCGGATTACATCCTGCTGCACACGCTACTTGGCACCGGAAATCCTGAGCGCTTCCAGAAGGCCGCCAACTGGATTATTCAGCATCAGGAGGAAGATGGCGGCTGGAGCACTTATCCCTCGGGTCCGTCGAACGTCGGCGCTTCGGTGAAGGCTTATTTCGGGCTCAAGTTGGCGGGATACAAGGCCGATCACCCCGCGCTGCAGCGGGCCCGCAAGAAGATTCTCGAACTTGGCGGAGTCACCGAGGTCAATACCTTCACCAAAATCTATCTTTGCTTCTTTGGCCAGTACGATTATGACGCTGTTCCCGCGATCCCGCCGGAGATCGTGCTGTTTCCGAATTGGTTCTGGTTCAACATCTACGAAATTTCTTCGTGGTCGCGAGCCATGCTGGTGCCGCTTTCCATCTGCTACGCCAAGAAACCCTTCAAGAAGATTCCGCGCGAGATGGGTGTCGAGGAATTATTCGTCGGCGGTATGTTGAAGTCGCGGATGCATCTGCGCTGGTCGAAGGAAAGGGTTTCCTGGCGCAATTTCTTTCTTTGTCTGGATCGCATGACGCACTGGTTCGAGCGCGTGCACATTCGGCCCCTGCGCTCGATCGCGTTGAAGAGCGCGGAGAAGTGGATGCTTCAGCGCTTCGAAATGAGCGATGGGCTCGGCGGCATCTATCCTTCAATCATGAACTCGATTATCGCCATGCGTTGTCTGGGCTACTCGGTCGACGATCCGCAGGTGATCCGGGCGCTGGATGAGTTTGAGAAGCTGGGCATCGAAGAAGGCGACACGTTCTCTATGCAGCCCTGCATGTCTCCAGTGTGGGATACGGCGTATGCCCTGTTCGCTCTCGGCGAGGCTGGAGTTCCGGCGAACGATCCGCGAATGGTTAAGAGCGCGGATTGGATTCTGCAGAAGCAGGTGCGGAATCCAGGCGATTGGCAGATCAAGAATAAAAAGGGAAGGCCGGGCGGGTGGTACTTCGAATTCAACAACGAGTTCTATCCCGACGTGGATGATACCGCCATGGTTTGCCTTGCGCTGAGCCGGGTTGAGCATCCCAACGGACGCTACCAGCGCGAGTCCGTCCAGAGGGCCATCGATTGGGTGATGTCGATGCAGTGCAAAAATGGTGGCTGGGCCTCATTCGACAAGGATAACGACCGCATGGTGTTTCAGCACGTGCCCTTCGCGGATCATAATGCCATGCTCGATCCCGCGACCGTTGATATCACCGGCCGCATCCTCGAGATGCTGGCAGCTTATGGCTACGATAAGAGCCATCCCGCGGTGCAGCGGGCAATTCAGTTTCTTCGCAAAGAGCAAGAGCCGGATGGAAGCTGGTTCGGGCGCTGGGGCGTGAACTATATCTACGGCACGGCGCTGGTGCTGCGTGGGCTGGAAGCGGTTGGCATGGACAATCACGAGCCCTGCATTCAGCAGGCGGCGGAGTGGCTGCGCATGGTGCAGAACGCGGATGGCGGCTGGGGCGAGAGTTGCGGTTCTTACGACGATCCCAACCTGCACGGGGTGGGGCCAAGCACGCCTTCGCAGACCGCGTGGGCGATTCTGGGACTGCTGGCGGTGGGCGATACGCGCAGCGATTCCGTGGCTCGCGGTATTGTCCACCTGCTCCGTACCCAGGAAGAAGATGGAAGCTGGGATGAGCCGTATTGTACGGGTACGGGTTTTCCGCGGGTGTTCTATTTGCAATATCATCTTTACCGCCAATATTTCCCGCTGCTCGCGCTGACCACGTACGCCAAGGTGATGGAGAAAGGCAGCAATTAGCAATTGGCTCTTGGCATTCAGCCAGCCCCAGCCGGTTTACAATTTCGTAACAGAGCGGCAGCCCTGCAAGAGCTTATTGCCAATTGCCAGCTGAGAACTGTCTTGAAAGCTTTCGTCACAGGCGCCACCGGATTCCTGGGCTCCCACGTGGCCCACGCCCTCAACCAGCAGGGCGCCGATCTGCGCCTGCTGGTGCGCCCTACCAGCAATCTGAAGAATCTGGAGGGATTGAAGGGCGAGACGGAAACGGGCGACCTGCGCGACTCCGCCGCGCTGCAAAAAGCGATGGCAGGCTGCGAGGTCGTCTTTCACGTGGCTGCCGACTATCGGCTCTGGGTGCGGAATCCGGCCGAAATGTACGGCTCGAATGTCGAGGGGACGCGGACAATACTAGAGGCGGCGCGCAAGAACGGTGTGCGTTGCGTCGTCTACACGTCAAGCGTGGCGACGATGGGTTTCAGCAGAAACGGCTGGCCCGCCGACGAAGATTCCCCGGTGTCCCTCGCCGACATGATCGGCCACTACAAGCGCTCGAAGTTCATGGCCGAACAATTCGCGATGGAGGCTGGCCGCAGTGGGCTGCGCGTAGTCACCGTGAATCCGACAACTCCTGTGGGGGAGCGAGACATTAAGCCCACTCCCACGGGACGAATTGTCGTCGACTTTCTGCAGCGAAAGTTTCCCGCATACGTGGAGACGGGGCTGAATCTCGTCGATGTTCAAGAATGCGCTCGCGGGCACGTCGCGGCGCTGGAAAGAGGCAGAAGCGGCGAGCGCTACATTCTGGGCGGCGAGAACCGGACCTTGAAGCAGATCCTCGATCAACTGGGCGCGATTGCAGGTTTGCCCTCGCCCAAAATCAAGCTGCCTTATTTCGTGGCCTACGTGGCGGGCGCGGTGGATGAAACGGTGTCCGGCCGCTTGCTCGGCCGCGAGCCTCGCGCCACAATAGAAACCGTCCGCATGGGAAAGAAGAAGATGTGGGCCAGTTCCGGCAAGGCCGAGCGCGATTTGGGATGGAAGATCGTCCCCGTGGAGAATGCGCTGCGCCGGGCGGTGGAATGGTTCCGGGCCAACGGCTATGCCTAAAATCGCCATCGTGGCGGCGCTGGAAAGCGAGGTCCGCGGCCTGACCGGGAATTGGAGTCGCTTCGAAAAGGAATACGCCGGCCGCCGGTTTGTTTTCTTTGAGCAGGGTGAGACGGTTGCCGTATGTGGCGGAATCGGCGTAGAGCCGGCTCGCCGGGCCGCTGAAGCGGTGATTGCGCTGTATCATCCCGCGCTGGTGCAGTCGGTGGGCTTTGCGGGCTCTCTGACGGAAGATTTGCGGGTTGGCGATATTTTCGCGCCCCGCGTGGTGGTGGATGCGCGCGACGGCAGCCGCACCGAAATCGCAGGCGGAGAAGGGACGCTCGTGACTTTCATGGCGGTGGCGGGAGCGCAGCAGAAAGCGAAGTTGGCGCAATCCCACGGCGCCCAGGCGGTCGATATGGAAGCGGCCGCCGTGGCGGCCGGCGCGCGCGCCCACGGCATTGCCTTCGGCGCGACCAAAGTGATTTCCGATGAGTTCAATTTTGAAATGCCGCGGATGGCCGGCTTCATTGATGCGCAAGGCCGCTTTCGAGCGCTGCCTTTTGTGCTATTTGCGGCATGCCGTCCCTGGCTCTGGCGCCGCGTAGCCACGCTGGCCCGCAACAGCAGCCGCGCGTCGAGAGCGCTGGGTGAGCGCCTGAAGAGTTTGCCCCGGCCGTCCGCCGATGTGGTTGAAGCGAAAACGAACCAGATTTCATCTAAGTCGTGATGCGCATTGCCGGACAAGTCGCCACTGCGGACCGCACTCCGTCGATTCCCCCGACCATGCTGGCCGCCGTCTACCGCGGCGTGAACGACATCCGCCTCGAAACCGTTCCTGTCCCCGCCATCGGCGCCGGAGAATTGCTCCTGCGCGTCCACACCTGTGGGGTTTGCGGCACCGATCTAAAGAAAATCGCCTCCGGCTCTCATTCCGCCCCGCGCATCTTCGGCCACGAAACCTCCGGCGTGGTCGCCGCCGTCGGCGCCGGAGTGCGCAACTTCGAGCCTGGCGACCGGGTCGTAGTTTTTCATCACATCCCCTGCCGCCAGTGTTACTACTGCCGCCACAAAACGTTCGCCCAGTGCTCCACCTACAAGAAGGTCGGATGCACCGCGGGCTTCGAACCCTCCGGCGGCGGATTCGCCGAATACGTTCGGGTGATGGATTGGATCGTCCAGCAGGGAACGGTTCGGATTACAGATGGCGTCTCGTTCGAGCAGGCCTGTTTCGTCGAACCGGTAAATACCTGCATGAAGGGGATAAATGCACTTCGCCTGGATCGGGGCGAAACCGTGCTTGTGATCGGCCAGGGCCCCATCGGCATCATATTAAGTGTCCTGGCCCGGCGGGCGGGGGCCACGGTTATTACTTCCGATTTGTATCCCGAGAGGCTTAGAATAGCTAAAAGCCTTGGATTCGAGCTTATGATAGACGCGTCGCGGAACGATGCGGTGCGAGTTGTGCGGGAGCAGACCGAAGGTCGCGGCGCGGACGCCGTCGTTTTGGCGGTGGGCAGCAATGCCCTGATTCGTCCCGCCATGGAAGCGGTTCGGGCTGGCGGTCGTGTGCTGCTTTTTGCGCAAACACAGCGCGGAGATGTGGTTGTGGACCCGGCCGCGATTTGCGTGGACGAAAAGACGCTGGTCGGTTCTTACAGCGCATCGGTTGATTTGCAACAGGAGTCGGTCGCTTTTGTGATGAACCGGGAAATGGATCTGGAACGGCTGATCAGCCACCGCTTTCCGTTGCAGGAGGGTGCGCGCGCTCTCGAACTCGCGGCGCATCCCCAGCCTGCCTCCATGAAAGTCGTGATTCAGCCCGGGACGGTCTGGCCATGAAGACTGGCCTGAATATGAAAAATGGAGAGCGCATAAGTCGGTTTGAAAAGGCGCGGTTTTAGCCGCGCCGTAAGTGGCCTCAAGCAATCGGGGCTTTAGTCCCCGGTCAAGGACGTAATCAGTGAATGGAAAAATGACGGCTGCCGTCCTGTACGGCAAAGAAGATCTCAAGATTGAAAGAGTGCCTATCCCTCGCGTGGAAAAGGGAGAGGTGTTGGTCAAGGTGCAGGTGGCTCTCACCTGCGGCACCGATCTCAAGGTTTATCAGCGGGGTTACCATGCCCGCATGATTGTGCCCCCGGCGCTGTTTGGCCACGAACTGGCCGGTGTGATCGAGGAAGTCGGCGAGGGTGTGCACAGCTTCAAGAAGGGCATGCGTGTCGTGGCCCTGAATTCCGCGCCTTGCCAGATGTGTTTCTATTGCTCCAAGCACCAGGAAAATCTCTGCGAAGATTTGCTCTTCAACAACGGAGCCTATGCGGAATACATTCGGGTGCCGCGACGCATCGTCGAAGCCAATATGCTGGTGATCCCCGCCGGCGTGAGTTTTGAGGATGCCGCCATGACCGAGCCGCTGGCCTGCGTGCTGCGCGGCCTGCACGAGACCGGCGTGGAGATTGGCGATACGGTTACGATCATCGGCGGCGGCCCCATCGGATTGATGTTTGTGCAAGTGGCGCGCGCCATCGGTTGCAACGTGGTCTCGGTGGTGAAGCGCGACGAGCAAGTCCTGGCCGCCAAGCACATGGGTGCGCATGAAATTGTGCAAACCACCAAGGTGCCAAACGTGGTGGAAGCGGTGCGTGCGCTGACTCCGCAAAGGCGGGGCTGCGACGTGGTTATCGAAGCCGTCGGCCGTCCTGAAGCCTGGGAGTGGACCGTCGAGATGGTTCGCAAAGGCGGCACCGTAAACTTCTTCGGTGGATGCGCCAGCGGATCGAAGGTGGAACTCGATACCAACCGTCTGCATTATTCGGAGATCACGCTGAAAGCCACGTTCCATCACACCCCGGAAACGGTGCGCCGGGCCTTCGGCCTGATTGCAGCCAAAAAAATCCGCCCCACCGATTACATCACCGGCGAAGCGCCTCTCTCCAGCCTGCAGAAGGTGCTCCGCCACATGCTCAATCGCGGCGGCGACATCAAAACGGCCATCATTCCCGGCCACTGATTGTCCAGTGAGCGATGGTTAGGTAGCTTGGCCTGTCATAATACTGGCCTGTCATCCTGAACGAGCGAAGGACCCCGTGCTTGCGTACCTGCGGCGAAGCAGGGAGTCCTCGCCACGCTCAGGGTTTGGCTCGACAGCAAGGATGCTCTTAAATGAGTCCGATCGCCAGCGAATCCCAGTCGGTTTCCACAACTTCTGCGGGTTGGGCGCGCCTGCCGGCCGCCTACGCAATCCCCCACTCTGCGCCCTCGCTTGAAGAATCGCAAGAATATTGCCGACGTCTCGCCCGCACCCATTACGAGAATTTTTCCGTCGCCACCTGGTTCCTTCCGAAAAAACTTCGCCAGGATTTCTTTAACGTCTACGCCTACTGCCGCATCTCCGACGATCTCGGCGACGAAGTCGGCGACCCGGCAGTCGCCCTGGCCTTGCTCGATGAGTGGCAGTCCGAACTCGATGCCTGCTACATCGGCGCTCCCCGCCATCCGGTTTTCGTCGCATTAGCCGAAACCGTGCGCAAGTTCGCAATTCCCAAGCACGAGTTTTCCGACCTCCTCATCGCCTTCCGCCAGGATCAGACCGTCACCCGGTTCGAAACCTTCGACGATGTGCTGGCCTACTGCCGCTACTCTGCCAATCCCGTGGGTCATCTTGTCCTCTACCTGTGTGGCTATCACGATGCCGAGCGCCAGCAGCTTTCCGACTGCACCTGCACCGCGCTGCAATTGGCGAACTTCTGGCAGGATGTAAGCGTGGACTACGCCAAGGGCCGGATCTATTTGCCGCTGGAAGATTTGCGCAGTTATTCCGTGAGTGAGCAGGACCTGGCCGCGAAGCGCAATACGCCCGCATTTTGCGCCATGATGAAGTTTGAAGTCGAGCGCGCCCGCCAATGGTTTGCGCGCGGGCTGCCGCTGGTAAGCCAAGTAGACAGAGAATTGGCGGTCGACATTGAACTGTTCAGCCGCGGCGGCCAGCAGATTCTGAACGCGATCGAGCACCAGGGCTTTGCCATGCTCGGCCGCCGTCCTGTGATCTCCAGAACGCGCAAGCTCGCGCTGCTGGCCCAGGCTGCGCTGGGGAAGTTGCTATGAGCGCGGGCGCGCAGCCGGTCTCGATGCCGTGGAGTCCGGCTCCGGCGCAGCTCACCATGGCGTATTCGGTTTGCCGCGGCATCACGCGCAGCAACGCGAAGAATTTCTACTACGCCTTCTTGGTGCTGCCCGCGCGCAAGCGCGAAGCTCTGTGCGCCGTCTACGCCTTCATGCGTCGCTGCGATGACATTACCGACGACTCAAGCCTCAGCCTCGAGGAGCGCCGGTTCAGGCTCGACGCCTGGCTCGACGCCCTGCACCGCGCCCAGCAAGGCCAGCCCAGCGATGATCCCATTCTGCTGGCGCTTACCGACGCCCAACGCCGCTATACCATTCCCGCCGGCCTGCTCGACGAGCTTGCCCTGGGAACCGCGATGGACGTAGTTAATCCCCAGGCTGAGAGTGAAGCCCAATCTGCCGCGAATATCGCGCTTCCGGAGCTGACCGTCCAGTACCGCACCTTCGACGATTTGAACGTCTACTGCTACCGCGTGGCCTCAGTCGTGGGCCTGGTTTGCATCCATGTCTTCGGATATCGCGATCCCGCGGCCGAGCCCCTCGCCGAGCAATGCGGCCTCGCTTTTCAACTCACCAACATTATTCGCGATGTGAAGGAGGACGCCGCCATGGGCCGCGTCTATTTGCCGGCGGAAGACCTGGCGAGGTTCGGTCTTTCGCCCGCCGAACTGCTCGCCACACCGGACCCAGCCCGCTTCCGCCCGTTGCTGGCTCTAGAAGCCGATCGCGCCCGCGAACTCTACCAGGCCGGCGATCGACTCATTCCCTATATTTCGGAAGACAGCCAGCCCGCGCTCTGGGTGCTGGTCAACATCTACCGCAAGCTGCTGGCAAAAATCGCCGAGCGCGACTATGACGTATTCAACGGCAAGGTGAGCCTCACCATTACCGAAAAGCTGCGCGTTCTCGGGAAAGGCTTTCTGCAGCGCCTCACCTGATGCGGTTCGGCGAAGGCGTCATCCTGTAATCGAGGCAGTGTTGGCTAGGAGAAAAATAAGCGTCGCTGTAATCGTGTTGGTACTGGCTGTTTCGGCGCTCGCTTGGTTGCCTGTGTACTACGTGATTGACCGGACCAGCGGCGACCTCGTATGGAATTCATCCGATGCGTACGTGTTCATTGGCGTCTTTGAAAGCGGCTACACCTTTAGCTACTTGGGATATCTGGGAGAAATGGTCAGAGAGATCTTTCCCTTCGGGGCATCGGAGCCTGAAAAGAAGCACTATTACACGGTAGTGCTCCGTATCACTCCAGAAACGGTGCAGCGTTATACCTTTAATAATTTCCAGTACGGGGGGGTGTTTCCCGTTGGAAAAACCATCGCCGCTGGAAATTATCTCGATGCAACTCCAACGAAATGGTCTGGGACTCACTTCGAGCCGATGACACCAGCGGAGGAAAAGGAATTACGGGAGGGCGCCCGAACGATTCCCCCCGGCCCCGCCTACGACAACATCGCCGGCTGGTCCAAGCGCAAGGTAGGCGGGGAGGTCGGGCGCGAGTCGTCTACTGGCTACACTGAAAAAGATGGTGAGGCTGCGATTGACCTGGGTGGAAAGCCGCTGACATTTCGAATGAACAGCGGGTTTATCAGCCATGAGGCCTTCATCGACCTACTGCGCGCGGGGCATGCGCCGGAAAGGATCTGGGATCTGAATGAGAATCCTGAGAGAGTTAACAAGGCCACCTACAAACGAATCTTTGGAAATGGGGCAGCCGGCCAATAAAAATCGACGGGGTTAGCCTGCCAGCTAGAATCCTGCATGAGCCAGAGTTCCACCCAACCCACCGTAGCCATCACCGGAGGCGGTCTCGCCGGCCTCGCCGCCGCCTGCGCTCTCGCCGACTGCGGCTTTCGCGTCACTCTTTTCGAGCGCCGCCCTTATCTCGGCGGACGCGCTTCCTCCTACGAGCATCCCGGCACCGGCGAAGTCATCGACAACTGCCAGCACGTACTTTTCCGCGTCTGCACCAACCTGGTCGAGTTTTACCGGCGCATCGGCGTCGAAGACAAGATCCGTTGGTTCGACGAGATGACCTTCCTCGAACCCGGCGGCCGCGCCACCGTGATGCGCGCTTCTCCGCTACCCGCGCCCCTGCACACCGCACCTTCTTTTCTGCGTTTCCCGTTCCTCAGTGCGAAAGACAAGCTCGCGATTGCTCGCGCCCTTGCCGCCCTCACGCTCGTCCGCCAGTCTGACACCGGGCAATCGTTTCAGCAGTGGCTACATCGCCACGGCCAAACGGAAAACGCCATCCAGCGTTTCTGGAAGCCGATCCTGGTTAGCGCTCTCAGCGAAGATCTCGACCTCATCTCGATTTCCTCCGCCGCCCAGGTCGTGCGCGAATCCATGAAATCCCCAGCCGCCCGCCACATGGGCGTACCCAGCGTCCCCTTGACGGAGCTCTACAACGCCGCCGGGGATTATATCCGCGCCCGCGGCGGCCAAATTCGCTTCCGCACTTCCCTCGAATCTTTTTCTCCCGAGCCGTCGCAGGTAAGAGTTCGCGCCGCCGCCGCGGAGGAAAGTTTTGACTACCTCGTTCTTGCCCTGCCGTTCGAAGCCCTCGCCCGCGTCCTGCCCGAAACCCCTGTAGCCGCACCCTTGCGCGAGCAGCTCAGCCACTTCCAGTCGTCTCCTATCACCGGCATTCACCTCTGGTTTGACCGCCAGATCACCGATCTCGACCACGCCGTCCTGCTCGACCGGACCATTCAATGGCTCTTCCACAAGTCGCGGCTTCTTCGGCCCCTCGCAGACCCTCCCAATTCCCGAGCGGACGCAAGCCAGGACGCAACCGCGGAAGCTCGAGAAGGGCCCGACTTCAGTCCGAAGCCTGCCCTGAGCAAGCGAGGCGCGCCGAAGGGTGCCGCAAACGCTTCATCCAGAATTGGGGCTCTAGCCCCTGAGGGCAGCTACATCGAACTCGTGGTCAGTGCCTCGAAGAGCCTCATCGATAAATCGCGCTCCGAAATCGTCGACCTCGCCCTCAAAGAAGTCCGCGAATTTTTCCCCGCCGCGCGTGCCGCAAATCTCGTCAAGTCCGCCGTCATCAAAGAAGTTCACGCCACCTATTCGCCGCGCCCCGGCATTGACGCTCACCGCCCGCCGCAGTCGACGAGTTGGCCCCGCGTCTTCCTCGCCGGCGATTGGACCGCCACCGGCTGGCCCGCCACCATGGAAGGCGCGGTCCGCAGCGGATATCTTGCCGCCGGAGCCCTGACCCGGACCGCCGGAATAAAGCATTCCCGCTTTCTCGCTCCCGACCTGCTCTCTACCGGCCTGATGCGCCTCTTCCGATAGCGCGCTGTCCTCCTACCCCGCCAGCAGCGCCACTCCCGCCGCCACCAGCCCCGCGGCAATCCACCGCCGCCGGTCCACCCGCTCATGCAGGAAGATTTTCGCCGCGACCGCGTTGCCAATGAAGGTCAGGGAAGCGGCCGCCGGAGCCACCAGGCTCACGTCTCCCCAGGAGAGTGCGAACAGCAGGCTGAAGAAGGCTACGGCCATGGCCGCGACCCCGAGGAGAAAGCTCGGACGGCTCAGTGTGCGTCCGATCACACTGCCCAGGCCAGCACTACGGCGCAGCGCCCCAACGTCCCCCACCTGCCTCATGGCGCGCGCCAGCAGCACATCGCCGACCACCGAGGCGAATACAATCACAAGGATCGCGCTCCAGGTGTAGAGGGCTTTCATAGTTCAACCCCGGGTGTTCCATTTCTCGCGCTCTTTGCCAGAAGGGGGGCTTTTGGCGCTGCCTCAATAGGGCATTTTCCACCCTCATTCGCGGTGGCTTCGGTGTGGGGATGAGTTGTAAGACTCGGTCCACCGGCCACAAATCCCACCCCTCCAGTGATCAGTGCGATTCCCAGCCAGCGTAGTGGACTGACGTGTTCGTGCAGCACGAATCTTGCAACCAGCGCAAGCAGCACATAACCGAGCGACGTCGCCGGCAGTACGTAAGTGAGATCAGCCCAGGAGAGCGCGGTCATGTAAGTCGCAAAAAAAGCCAGCAGCAGAAGAATGCCCACCGCGACCCAGGGATTGAGCACGGCGAAAATAACCCCTTGCATGCGATGGAGTGAGATGCTGCCGGTTTGCTTCATCCCATGCGAAAGCATGGAGTCTCCAGCCGCGGCGAAAACCGTGACTCCGGCCAGCACAAGATACTTGCGAAAGTTCACTGGAAGTTTACGCGGTGGTGCGCTTTTCTAAAGCCTTCACCGCAGAGCCACCGAGAAGCAAAAGAAAAAACAATTAAAAATGCTTTCTCGGTGTCTGTGTGGTGAAAAGCATTTTATTCCTTGCTTCCACGGGAAATTTGCCCGGGGGTGCGCTCAAGCTCGTTTACCACGGAGCCACGGAGTGGTGAAAAGCCCTTATGGTCAAGCCTTGGCGAGCGCGGCCGCCTCGTCGCCGTGCTGCTTCACCAGTTTGTTGCGCTGCGCGCGCAGCTTCAGGAAGGTCTTCGCTTCTTTGTAAAGCCGCTTGCGGTCGTTGCTGTCAAACGCGGCCTTCCTCAGAATCCGGAACACCGCCTTGGGCCGGAAGTAATATTCATCGTAGAAACGATGCACCGCCGAAAGAATCTCGTCGGCTGGCAGTCCGGGATACTCGATGTGCGCCAGTTGGTGTCCGCCTTCATCTACCATCTTGTTGTCGCCGACAATAAATCCATTCTTCACCGCATAGTCATACAGTTCGGTGCCGGGATAGGCGTGGGCCACTGAAACCTGAATGGTCTCCACGTCCAGCTCCTTCGCGAACTTGATGGTGTTGTTGATGCTCTCGCGGGTCTCGCCGGGCAAGCCCATGATGAAGTCGCCGTGGATCACCAGGCCGAGCTTGTGACAGTCCTTGGTGAACTGCCGCGCCCGCTCGATGGTTGCGCCCTTCTTGATGTTCTTCAGAATCTGCTGGTCGCCGGATTCGTAGCCCACGATCAGCAGCCGGCATCCCGCTTCTTTCATTGCCTTCAAAGTTTCGTAATCGGTGGTAACCCGCGAAGTGCAGGACCAGGTTAATCCGAGCGGCTTCAGCTTCGCGCACAGCTCGATGGTTCGCGCCTTCTGGATGTTGAAGGTGTCGTCGTCGAAAAAGAATTCCTTCACTTCCGGCCAGTATTGCTTAACCTTCGACATTTCCGCCGCAACGTCGTCGGTAGAGCGCTTGCGCCACGGATGTCCGCTCAACGTCTGCGGCCACAGGCAGAAAGTGCACTGCGCCGGGCACCCGCGCGTGGTGTAAAGCGATACATAGGGATTCAACAAGAACGGCACGTTGTAGCGGGTAACGTCGAGATCGCGCCTGTAAACGTCGGTGACGTGCGGCAGCGCGTCGAGATCCTGAATCTGCGGCGCGTCAGGATTGTGAACCACTTTCCCGTCTTTCAAAAACGAAATGCCGGGAATCTCTTCCAGCGCCTTGCCCTTGGCGTAATCGACCACCGCATAATCAAATTCTTTGCGGGCAACAAAGTCGATCGCCGGACACTCGCGCAATGATTTTTCCGGCAGCACGCTCACGTGCGGTCCCACAAAAGCGATCCTGATGTTCGGGTTCGCCGCCTTGATCGCCTTCGAGAGCCCAATGTCGCCAGGGAAGCCGGGAGTCGAGGTGAACAGCACCAGGAACTCGTAGTCCTTGGCGATCTCAATGGTCTGCTCCGCGGAAATGTAGTGCGGTGGCGCATCCAGCAGCCGCGCTCCCTCCAGCATCCCCGCGGGATAAGCCAGCCACACCGGATACCAGTAACTCTCTATCTCGCGGGTGGCGGGCCAACGGGAGCCGGCGCCGCCGTCGAAATTCTCGAAAGAAGGCGGATTCAAAAACAGTGTTTTAAGAGGCATATTGGGCAAGACACTATTTTAGCATCTGCATGCCGAAACATGGCTCAAAAACCAGTGTTTACGCAGGTTCATCGTCGAATGCCGGGTTTGACGCAGTGAACGGGTGAAAACAGGCATCGCGCACTATTTCTTGCCCAGCGCCCAGCTTTCCAACTCGCCGGTGGAGCGCAGCAGTTCGACCTGATCGCGTTCGAGCTCGAAGCTGACATCCTGCAGTGTCATGAAGCGTTCGCTGGCGTTGCTGCGGGCATCGTCCAGATCGTGCAAATTGCCGCCCGAGGAGGCCATGCGAGTGCGAACCACTTCAACCGCGTTCTGAGCGATTTCATACTCCAGCTCCGCCACATCGCGGGCGTCCTCCATCTGGGTCACGGCCCGCTGCAGGCGCAAGGTTTCCTCCGAAGCCTGGTTGCGCGCCGCCTCCGCCTGCTTCTGCGCTTTGAAAGCATCCGACTCCGCCTCTTGAACCCGGGCGTGCTGGGCAAGGTTTAAGAAAGGGAGGTGGATGGACACGCCGATGGTGGCGTTGTTGGGCTGGGTGTGAAGATAGACCTCCTCGTAGTTGTTGAAGTCGGCCAGCAATGCGTACTGGGCGGCGAAGTCTACGCTCGGCCATAATGCCCTGTGTTCCCCCTTGGCCCGCAGGTATTGGGCGCGGGCATGCTCCACGGCAGCCTGCACCACGGGATTTGCATCCGTGGTTTTATCCGGGAAATCCTCCTCTGGCTTTACTGCAGGCAGAGCGGGCACCGAGTCGGGATCGATTTCAATCGAGCCCACCGCCAGCCCCGTTAGCGCTGAGAGATGCTGACGAAGAACGGCCGCCGCGCCCGCCGCCTCGGTCAGGCGCAAATGCACCCGCGCCACCGACAGGCGGGCTTTGGTCCCATCGATTGCGCTGTCAACGCCCGCTTTGATGCGCTCCGCCACCGCTGCTTCCATTTCTTCTTCGGTGGTCTCCGATTCGCGCATGCGGCTCAAGCGCCGCTCCCATTTCGCCAGCTCGGCATAGCTCAACACCGTGTCCTGGATGATCTGGTTGCGCTGGTCCCTGGCGTTCAAGGTGCTGACCGCGATGTCGGATTGGGCGGCGCGAATGAAATCCTTCAACGCCGGATTCAGCAGCGCCGATTGCGCATTTACGTTGAACAGCGAAGGAGCGGCCCCTTCGAGGCTGAGCGGAAAACCGTCCGACCAGCCAATTCCGGCTCCCGCTGTCAGTTGGGGAATGTAGTTGTTGCGCAACTCGCGGTAGTCGGCGGCGGCGTGCCGTTCGTCGGCCGCCGCGATGCCGGCGCCGGTGGCATGTTTCAACGCCAGCTCCACCGCGTGCTGCAGCGTCACCGGCTCCGCCATCAGGGCAGCCGGCGGCACAACCAGCACCGCCAATAGGATTTTATAAACGCATTTGCCACGCCAGGGTCTAGTTGTCATCATTCTCCACCTTCGATGCATCTGGGAAGATTCTACGGACAATCTGATGCGAGAGAAATGCTAAGGATGAGTCAGCGCCGGTCGGGGTCAGCTTGGTTCAGAATTCCTTCCCGGTCGCACGCCCCGCGCACGCAACCGTTCTCCACCTGATTGGCGGGATCGGCGCCGGCTAGCGCGTGACGCGCCTTAGGCCATCCTGAGCGCTGCCGAAGTTGTGAGCCATGGCCAGCGCGGTACGGTATTCGTCGGCGGCCGCGGGCGAATTGCCTTCTTTCTCGAGCAACTCGCCGAGTAAGTAGTGGGCCTTAAAGGCCGGAGCTTCCTCCACCGTCGTAGACGACGCCACATAGCGGCGCAACAGCCGGATCGCCATGGGATAGTCGCGGCCCGTGCGCAGCAACATTCCCGCGCCCTCCATCAGCTCGCCTTGACGGTCCAGGGGCCGGGTCTCCATGATGCGCAAGGCCTGCTCCATCTGGTCGAAGCGGCGGCAGTGACGGTAGTACAAGGCAAGGTTCAACCAGGCTAGGGCGCTGCCCTGGCTGGCCGTGATGGCGGCACGATATTCCTGCTCCGCAGTAACGGCGTCTCCAACTTTTTCCGCCACTCGCCCCTTCACCCAATGCGCCATGGCTGGATTCAGCGGCATCAGAAGCTCTGCCTGGGCAAGCGCCTTATCCTCGCCGCCCCCGAAGATGCTGGGAGCTTCCAGATAGAACTCGGCAAGATCGCTGTGGGCTTCCCAACTGTTGGGCGAGAACCGCACCGCGCGTTCGAATTCAGTGCGAACTTTTCCCGCCAGCATTGCCGCCCGGAAAAAGCTCACACGATCCGCCTTCTCGCCGTAGATGCGCCCCAGCCAAAGATGATAAAGGCCGTTGTCGGGCGCCATGGAGACGGCTTTTTCGCACGCGGGGATGCCCGCGTCCCAATTGTCGAGCTCGAAATCGGCGCGGCAGAGCAGGTTGTACGCCTCCGCCGTGGGCGAGGTTTGAATCTGCTGCTCGAGGTTTTGCATTGCCAGGTCTACTCGCCCGGCAGCCAGAAGGTCTTGCGGAGTCTCGGCCGCAGCCACCCCGGAAAATGACAGGATCGAAAGCATGAAAAGCGCCGCGATGACGACGGTTTTAATCCCCCTCATGACTACTGTTCCACCTCTACCCGCGCGCCATCGGCCAGGGGCTTGTTGGGGTTGGCGGAGGACAGGGCGACGAGGGCGCCTTCGCGAAGCCCATCCGTGATTTCTAAGCGCGTGAGGTTTTGGAGCGAGACCTCCACGTCGCGTCGCTTCAGCCTTCCGTCGACCACCTGATAAACGTATGGCTTGCTGTCATCCATGCGCACCGCCTCGCGTTGCAGCGTGAGAACATTGTTGTCTTCGGCGGTCACGATTGTCACCGTAACATTGACGTTGGGCAGCAGCCGCAGATCCTGGTTGTCGACCGTACACGTGACTACGCCCACATTGCGCGCGCCGTGAAGTCTGATCGTCGAGGGAACCGCACCCACCGTGCTGTTCCAGATGCGGGAGGGCAGTGCGTCCCAGGTGACTTCGACTTTCTGTCCCGGGGCGAGTCGGCCGATGTCGGGTTCATCGACGAAGGTCCGCACCAGCATCTTTGAAAGATCGCCTTCCTGCAGCAGCAAGTCTCCGGTTTGCACGTAAGCGCCCTGCTTGACGGGAAGCGCGTAGACGATGCCATCGAAGGGAGCGCGCACGCTGGATTTGCGCAGCGCATCCTCGGCGGCGTCGTAGGCCGCCTGCGCCTCCGTGGTCAGCGCTTGAACCTTTACCACTTCGGGCTGCGAGTAACGGTCTTTCTGTTTCTGTTCCAGCAGCGTGGCATTCACCTGGGCGCGCTCCAAAGCGTCTTGCGCCTGTCTCACCTCGCTGGCCGAGGCTGCACCCTGTTGCTGCAGGCGGCGCAGAGCGTCCAGATTACGGCGAGCGGCGCCGAGTGCGGTGCGCGCCGTCGCCAGCTGGGCATCCACGGTAAGCACTTCTTCGTGCGTGCCCCCGCGATTGACCGCGGCCTCGTCCGCCTGCGCCGTTTTTATTTGCGCCTCGGCTTGGGCCGCCTGGCTGCGCAGGCCCGAATCGTCAAGTTGCAGCAGCAGTTGCCCCTTGTGAACATGCTCCCCTTCGCGCACGAACAGGCGCTTCACCGTGGTCGCGACCGGGGCGTGCGCCTGGAAATTTTGAATCGGCTCAACAATGCCGTTGGTGGAAATCAGGCTGCGGATGCGGCCTCTTTCCACCGTCGTGGTACGAATCTTCAGAGGGCCAGGCCGCGTAAAAATGGGGATCACGGCGAGCGCCGCCAGCACTCCAAGCGCTGCCCACCAGGCGCTGCGCTTGCGCCCCGGCCGTCCATTCGAATTGTGGTTGTTTGCTGGCAACCCGGTTATCTTTCAATCTTCGGCGGGGACAATTGCAAGCCTTAATTTACCACTCAGACGCCTGCGAAAGAATGGAAGTCCCCCAACTGCCGTTGCATCATTAGATGCTGGTACGGGGGGGCGGATGCGTTAAGGGAAGCGTGCAACATTGCCGCCGTGGACTCGCCAGACTGAGTGCGAGGTTTGCCGCTTCCCAGCGAGACGGACCCATGAACCTTGGAACCGCGAGGCCCAGGCATGCGTATGCAGGAGTGTGCGAAGCCGTCTCTTTGGAGTGCTCTTCGGATTGAGCTTTGTTTTAGCCATGTCGTGTCCCGCCCTCCGTGGAGGAACCGGCCGCGACGATGGCCAAATCGCGTTCGCTCTCGCAAACCATCAGTACGACATGTCAAACGATGGGCGAATCTTTCTTCTCAAAGAGGCCCGGAACAGTCAATTCTTCCTGCTGGGAGAACTGCACGGAGATAAGGAAATTCCCGCGCTCCTCCGCGTGCTTTGGCCGGGGCTGTGGAAAGAAGGGTATCACCACATAGCAGCCGAGGTTAGCCCATGGGCCGCTCACCAGCTCGAATCAGTGCCTGCAGGAAAAGGTCCCGTGGTTCTCGGCCTTTGGACCAAACAAGAGGCTACCGACGCCCACGCGGCTGCCGGCCCAACCGATGCGAACATCCTCTGGGGCTGCGATATGGAGGAAGAACAACCACAGTTTCTCATTCGGCAACTGGCCGCCCTTAATCCAGGGGAACGGAATCTGAGGCAAATGGTGGAGCTTACCAACGATGGATACCACAGAAAAGTGTCGCCCCGCCTGCTTGCTCTGGTGAAAGAGAGCAAAGGAAGCAAGGACGAAGTTCTCAACGACGTGTCCCTCCGGGAAAACCTCGTGGCAACCCTGGAGGTCGAAAGCGATCGCCTCGGCCCAGACGCAAAGATGATTGCGCAGGAGGAGCGCGAACATCTGATGAAACAGCAGTTCCTCGAACACTTCCGGCGTCACTCAACGCCCGAAATTCAGACGAAGGTTCTGCTTCGCTTCGGGCGCAATCATCTGCATCGAGGTTATGATGCCCGGGGAATCTCGACACTCGGCAATTTCATCGCAGAGTTTGCCATCACGCAAGGCAGCAAAGCCTTCAATGTAGGGGCATTCGGCGCCGGCGGCGAAGCAACATTGCTGGGAGAAACTTGGAACGCTGACGAGCGACAGGACGAACTGGCTTTTGCCCTGCTCGCGGAAAAGGCAAAGTATCCCGCCACGCTCTTTGATCTTCGGCCGATTCGGGCGCTGCTGCATCAGATCCCGCCGGAGAAACGTTCTGCTCTTCAGAATAACCTCATCTATTGGGCCGACTCCTACGACGCTCTGATCTGTTACAAGCGGGTAACACCGCTGACCCGTTAAGTCGGGCGCGTTCCGACGAGCAGGGTGAAACGCTACAATAAGTCCATGCCAAAACCGCGCCGCTACACGCCCGAGCACGCTGCTGCTGGGTTGGACGCCAGGTTTCCAGAGATCGAAACCTGGCCGAACCAGTTTCCCGGTTATGAGATCGTCATCGACGATCCGGAATTCACTTCGGTGTGTCCCAAGACTGGTCTGCCCGATTTTGGCGTGATCACGCTGCGTTACCAGCCCGATAAAGTTTGCCTGGAACTGAAATCGTACAAAGAATATCTGCACTGCTACCGCAACCTCGGAATATTCCAGGAAAATGTCGTGAACCGCGTGCTCGAAGATGTGGTGCGCTGGGCCAAGCCGGTGTGGGCCGAGGTAAAGGGCGAGTTCCGTCCGCGGGGAGGAATCTCGACCACGGTGCTGGCGCGCTGGCCGCGAGCAAAGAAGTAGACAGGGAAGTAAGCAGGAAAGAAAGGAAACCATCAGCCCTTGCGCGGTCTGCGGCGTTGGGGAGAAAACATGCGCGGGTCATAGCTTAACGGTTCGACTCCATGTAGAACCACTCTGTGGAAGTCGTGATGCCGCGGATTCAGCAGCAAGTTGTTTTCGTGCGGAGCCAAAGCTGAGGGCACAATCAGGACGCAATGTTTGGCCGCGGCTACAAATTCGTCGCCGATGCGGGCCAGTTCTGCGGGCGCCGGAGAGCGCCGCCACAAAGATGGAAGATCATCGGCTGCGATAACCTTGGTCGGCAGATCATCGGGAAGTTCAGCAGTGACCAGGACCAGATCCGGCGGCGCGTCGCCCGGATCGAGGTGAACAAAATATTCCAGCATCGCCAGCGATTGATGCTCGGAGGTGTAAGCGAGACGAGTTCCCACGCTCGACCAGCGCCCACCGTAAAGATAAGCGCCTTCACCATCCAGTGGAGAGCGCGCGTACGCCTTGCGCAACACGCGATAGACGTGCCTCAACAGATCCGCCTCAACTGATTCCGCCGTAGGCGATGCGTCCCAGCACGTTTTCCACCTGGCGCGCTCCCAATTCCGTGTCCATAGCGCTGATGGGAGCGGCTCCGCCGAGCGCACGATTGGAGCGCTTCAGCCAACGCGCCGCGCTTTTGCGGTCGCCCAGACTCTGCTGGGCCAGGGCGACGATGCGGGCCAGGCGGTACAGGCGATCGGATTCGAAGCGCGCCAGCCGACCGCTGCGCCGGCGGCGTTGCAGGCTGCGCGGCGAGAGATCGAGAGCCTCGGCCAGCTCCTTGAGGGTCAGGCCGGAAGCGTGCATCAGTTCTTCGACCACGGCGGGAGGAAAGCCTTCGCGGATGGCTTCGCACAGATCGCGGGGGCTGGCGAGGTTGCGTCCCAGAACATTTCGGCCGCCCAGTTCCTTCATCACCGCACGCAGTTCGTTTACCATTTGTCGTCAATTGTAGCGACAATTGTCGCTTGTGTCAATCGCCCATCCCGTGTGGGGACAGCCGGCCTCGGCTGTCGGTCGGAGCGCAACTCGACTCGTGCTATATTCGCTCGACCGTGACCTCCGCGAAACTCCAACCGCGCACCGCGCTGATTGTGCTCACGGCGCTGAACCTGCTGAATTACGTGGACCGCAATGTGCTGTTCGCGGTGCAGCCGCTGGTGCAGGTCGAGTTCCACTTGACCAAGGAGCAGATCGGCTACCTGACCAGCGCGTTTCTCGGCTTCTACATGGTGGCAGCGCCGTTTGTTGGTCCGCTGGCCGACCGCTACTCGCGCAAGCTCATCATCGTGCTGGGCGCAATCTTCTGGAGCGGGCTCACGCTGCTGACCGCGGTGACGCACACCTACACCGAGTTGTTGATTCGCCACACGCTGGTTGGTATCGGCGAAGCCACGTTCGTGACCATCGCACCTACCTTTGTCGCAGATCTCTTTGCCGAAGAAAAACGCGGCCGCATTCTGGGCGTGTTCTATATGGCGATCCCGGTAGGATCGGCCGCGGGTTACCTGCTGGGCGGCTACTTGGCGCCGCAACACGGCTGGCGCTATCCATTTTGTTTTGCCGCCGCTCCTGGATTCGTGCTGGCGGTTGCGGTGATGTTTCTCAAAGAGCCGGAACGCGGGCAGTTCGACTCGCTGCAAGGCACTCCGGAGCGGACAACAGTTCTCGGCCTGTTCCGCAATCGGGCGTTCCTGACTTCCACGCTGGGCATGGCCGCGATGACATTCTCTCTCGGCGGCATTCAGGTATGGATGCCGCAATTTCTTTACAGCGAGCGCCATTATTCGCTGGAGGCCGCGAACCTTATCTTCGGCCTGATCATTGTCGCGGACGGCATTCTCGCCGCTTTGGCGGGAGGATGGTTGGGCGATTATCTTCTGCCTCGCATGAAGAGTTCGTATTACCTGGTTTCGGCGGTCAGCATGGCTCTGGGCGTTCCGGTGATGATTGTGGCGTTGTTCGTTCGGGGCCGCGTCATGATTCCCGCCATCGCCGTAGCGGCATTCTTTTTATTGTTCAACACGGCGCCGCTGAATGCGGCCGTGATTAATTCGGTGGACGCGCACATCCGGGCCACGGCGCTGGCGGTGAACATCTTCCTCATCCACCTGCTGGGTGACGTGCCTTCGCCCACGATGATGGGCTGGGTCGCGGACCGGCGGTCGCTGCAGACTGCCTTTATTCTGCCGGTGATTGCCATGGTGGTTTCGGCTGCCATACTGTTTTATGGGATGCAATTTGCTCCCGCGGTGAAGATCGAGGGCGCGACGCTCGGGGCCGGGAAGACACAGGCAGGATGAATTACTTTTACTGGATTGCAGGGACGATTCTCGCGCTGGCCTGGTTTTCCCGCATCGTGGATGCCGCGATCGGCATGCCCAGCGTGGCGGACGTTTCGAAACCGGAGTGGAACCGCAAACCGGCCGGCAATCCGCGGGTTTCGATCATCGTGCCGGCGCGCAATGAAGAACAGGACATTGAAGTTTCGCTGCGCCGCTTGCTGGCACTCGATTACGACAATTACGAAGTGATCGCGGTGAACGACCGCTCGACCGATCGTACTGGCGAAATTATGGAATCGGTAGCCGGCGATGCCGCCGCGCGTGGCCGGCTGCGGGTGATCCATCATCGCGAATTGCCGGCAGGCTGGTTGGGAAAGACTCACGCCATGTGGACAGCGACGAATGAGGCAAAGGGCGACTGGCTGTTGTTTACCGACGCCGATGTGCTGTTCAAGCCGGAGGCGTTGCGGCGTGCGCTGGCTTATGCGGAAGCGGAGCGGGCGGATCATGTGGTGGTGTTTCCCCAGATGATCATGAAGCGATGGGGCGAGTACATGATGATTGCTTTTTTTCAGACCATGTTCATGTTCGGACACCGGCCGTGGAAGGTGGCCGATCCGAAGACGAGGGACCACATGGGCGTGGGCGCTTTCAACCTGATTCGCCGCAACGTGTATGAAGCGGTGGGAACCTACGGCGCTCTGCGCATGGAAGTGCTGGACGACATGAAGCTGGGCAAGGTGGTGAAAAATGGGGGGTTCGCGCAGCGCAACGTGTTTGGAGCCGATTTGATTTCGATTCGCTGGGCACACGGGGCGCGGGGGGTGGTCAACAATCTGACGAAAAATTTCTTCGCGGTGTTGTCGTTCCAGTGGTGGCGCACTCTGATCTCCGCTTGCGGACTGGCGTTTCTGAATCTGATGCCCTTCTTCGGGGTGTGGCTGGCGCATGGCTGGGAGCGCCTGCCGTATGCCGTGGCGCTGGGGTCGATGTTTCTGATTTATCTGGGCATGTCGTGGCGCTCGGGGGTTCCGGCATATTATTTTGTGCTGCATCCGGTCAGCACGGTTTTGTTTATCTACACGCTGCTGCGTTCGATGTTTCATGCGCTGTGGAACGACGGCATCATCTGGCGTGGGACGAGGTATCCGCTGGAGGAGTTGAGGAAGGGGATGGTGTGAGGAGTTCACTGCGGCGGTCCCTGGTCGGTATCGGACTCGTTGCCGTAGGTTGCGGTATTGGCGGGGTTGGAGTAGGTTTTGGCCGGCCTTTTGGAGGGGCGCATTCTGCCGGGGCTGAAGTGGCCGCGCTGCTCGACATCGTACTCCTTGGGCAAGGGGGGAATCAAAGTTGAGCCGCCAGTCAACTGGCTGATGCGGCTGAGGATGATTTCGGCGCGTCCGTCGTAGAGTTTGACGGGGCCGTGAATTTCGATGACTTGTCCGGCGAGGCGGCGAACGTCGCCCACATCTTTGAGGTCGGAACGGAAGACCACGACGGTGAAAGGGCAGGCTGCTTGCTCGGCGCAGAAGTCAACGAAATGGGTGCCCCGGGCGCCAGCCTTTACACGCACGACTTTTCCGGTTATGCATTGGTTTTCTCCGACGTGCTGTTTAGCGTCGCGGATGGGAAGGCAGTCCGACGCGCCGGCCGAGACGGCGGATAACAGGACCGTGAACATCACGAAATTATTTGTTTTGGACATAGGAATTATGGTCCTGAGGGGGTGAGGTTTGCGACCGCAGAGGGTTTAGGGTTTGATAACTGTTTACCTCTTAGTACAGTACCCCCCTCCCCCCGGCTTCTCTTAGAATCATCAGGTTAGCAAGATTTTCCTCGCAAAATCGGCATAACAAAGGACTTAGAGGTCAAAATCCGGAAAACAAAGGACTTACGGGCCGAATTTCGGCCGGGAGCGTCCTGGTTATTTCACCGAATCTAAGTTCCTTTGCCGGGACAATTATCACGGAGTCGCGGGGGGCTGGGCAAGGTTAGATGTCACAGGGATGGGCTGTGGAAATTTCTGAGTGGCGATTCTTCAAAATCGTTCACCACAGAGACACAGAGAAAAAACCGCTATATATCCCTTCGGATGATTCCCATGGGTCCGCCGGTGCTGGGATGCTTCCTCGGAGTCCTGGGCTTTGCCGAGGACTCCGTTTTGTCAGCATGAGAAGGGCATGAGCGTGGGAAGCAGCGGCGTGGCACGCCTAAAGCCGTGCCATGCTCGAAGGCTTTGCGGCGCGGCTTGAAGCCGCGCCCTTTCAAAGCTGCGGCGGCACGAAGCTTACTTGAAGGCCTTGACGGCGGCGGCTTCGTCGTCTTTTACGTCGAAGACGGTGTAGAGCTTGGTAATCTGGAGCAGGTCGTGCACCTTCTTGGTGAGATGGAGCAGCTTGAGTTCGCCGCCCTGGTTTTTGGTGGTGGTAAAGGCGCTGACCAGTTCGCCGATGCCGGAGCTATCGATGTAGTTGACTTCGCCGAGGTTTAAGATGATCTTCTTGTTGCCTTTGGCGAGCAGGTCGCGAACGGTGTCGCGCATCATGACACTGCCTTCGCCGAGAGTGATGCGGCCGCTGGCATCCACAATGGTGACGCCGTCCACCTGCCGAGTGCTAAGTTTCATGCTCACTGAGACCCCTCCTTGCCGGCCGCGGATGAGCCGCGGACGTGCTTAATCAATTTAATTTCTGTGCCTGTCTGAGACGGGCGGATTTCCACCACGTCCATGAAGGAACGCATGAGAAAGATGCCGCGTCCCGAAGTCTTGAGCAGGTTTTCCGGGGCCAGAGGGTTGGGAATTCCGCTCAAGTCGATGCCACGGCCCTGATCGCGAATGGTGATGACGAGATCTTCCGGGGTGCGCTCGAAAGCCAAAGTCACTTTCTTGTCGGGGGCATAGGCGTTGCCGTGAAGCACGGCGTTGACGGCACCCTCGCGCACCGCCATGGAGATCTGCATCACCTCTTCTTCGGCGAAGCCGAGCTCGGTGGCGATGCGGGTGGCCTTCTCTTCCGCATGGTCGACGGTTTCCAAGGTGGAATCGAGGGTGTAACAGACGGTTTGCTCCATGGCCGATGAATCCGCGCTAAACCCGCCCTGTCCTTTGGATCGCCCTTAGGCGCTCGCCGCAGCCGGTAATCGGCGAATGCGTAGTTTGCCTGTCGGAGCGGGGAGTTGTCAACGAGGGTAATGGGTTGGGCAGGGAAACCGCAATCGAAATCTCCGTCGGCGTGTAGGGTTATGACCGCGGGGTATAATGGCAGGCCGTGAGTGCAGTGTTGCGAGCCAGAATCAAACGGTTTCTGAAGCGGGTGCTGGTCGGAGGGGTTTGCCTCGCCGCAGGGGTGACTGGGCTGGCATACGCTGTGGACTATATTCAATTCCGCTCGCGGGTCGCGGAAAACCGGAAGCCCTTCGGAAAAATCACGGTGACGCGCTACTACGCGGTGCAGCAGAAGAGCGGCAAGACGCAATTCATCTTCGATCCGCCGGAGGTGGAAACCTGCGTCCACGCACTGTTTCCACGCGAAGGATACGAACCGTGCTGGTATTTGCAGGGGCATACCGAGCAACGCACCGATATCTGATGAGGACGGCCGGGAGGCCAGAGTGCGACGAAATGAGGCGATGGGCGGTCCGGCACGTCGCTGGCCGATCGCCGTCCGTCGAAGTGTAAAGTTTCGCCAACAGGTTTATTGTCAATAGGATGCGCAAGCATCGCGCCTGAGCCCTGGACCATCTAATGAAGTAGCAACGAAAGGAATTGGTTCAGGAGGAATTATGAGGCTGTTACAGGCGCAAGGGTTAGCGAGCTTGTTCCTGGCAGCGGTTTTATCTGTGCCCGCATGGGGAAGTAGCGCGAGCCCAAATTCAGCTGTGCCGGGAACTGTGAATTACGTCGAAGGCCAAGTCTCTGTTGGGGATCAGCAGCTTGACCACACCTCGGTTGGGAATACGACTCTGGCGGTTGGGGAGTCGCTCAACACGGGGAAGGGGAAAGCGGAAATTCTGTTGACGCCGGGGGTGTTTTTACGCGCCGGCGATGACACCTCAGTGACCATGGTTGCCGGCGGTCTCACCAACACCGAGTTGAGACTGACGCAGGGCCACGTGATCGTGGAAGTGGACCAGATCTATCCGCAGAATAACCTTCGCATCGCGGAAGGCGAAGCGACCGCGACCATGCTGAAGCCGGGATTGTATGACTTCAACCTGCGGCAAAATACGATGCGGGTGTTCGATGGCGAAGCCACGGTGCAGGATGGCGACCGGCAGATCAAGCTGAAGGCGGGCCGCGACCTGATGCTGGGGTCGAACGCGTCCATGAGGGCGGTGAAGTTCAACAAGAAGGAATACGAAGACGGCGACCTTTATAGCTGGAGCAGTTTGCGCTCAGACTATCTGGCGGAAGCCAACGTGGATGCGGCGCACATTGTGCTGAACGATGGCTGGGGTGCAGGATGGTGGGGCGCCGGCTTCTGGGGTCCGGGATGGTGGGGTCCAGGTTGGGGTGGATGGTATTGGGATCCGTGGTTCTCGGCATTTACTTTTGTGCCGGGCGGAGGAATCTTCTACAGTCCATTCGGGTGGGGATTCTATTCCCCGGTTCTGGTTTACCGGGCGCCGTTCTACGGCGGACACTACTATCACACGTTTAGCGCGACCAACGTGCGCGCGTGGGGACCGGGTCCGCATTATGCCACCAGCGGGGCGTATGCGCACGGCATCTACAACGGAGACAGAGCGGGGCGTGGCGGATTTCACGCTGGACCAGCGGTGGAGCGCGGAGGCATGCGCGGCGGGTTCAGTGATGGCGGCTTTCACGGCGGCGGAGTTGCCCGCGGTGGGGGCTTCCGCGGTGGAATGGGCCGCTGAGTTGATGATGCGACAGGGTTAGGATGATGCGGGGCACGAAATGTGCTCCGCATTTTTTTGTCCAGATTCGGCTACAATGGCGTGCACCTTCAAACCACAGGGGACGCCGATGTCTAACAGGCTGGTCTTTTCTTCGTCGCTGTATCTGGCAGTGATGGTGGTCGCTCTCGCTGGCGCGGCTCCGAGACTTGCTTCGGCCAAGGCGGCGGCGGCGAGGTCTTCGGCTTTATCGGCTTCCGCATCGGCGTCGGATTCCGACCCGCGTCTGGAGAAGAGCTACCGCTTCCAGAAAGGCGGTTGGACGTACGTTCATCTGGAAGGCTCGCCTTCTGACATTGGCTTTCAGCATGGTTATCTACTGGCTCCCGAGATTGCCGACGCGCTGGCGGTGGTGAAGCTGCTGGACGAGCACGAAACGCATCGCGATTGGGAGTTTTTCCGCAAGACGGCGCAGGAAATGCTGTGGCCGCACATCGACAGGGAATATCAGCAGGAACTGCAGGGTATTGCCGACGGCGCGAAGGCGCGCGGGGTGGACGTGGATGTGTACGACATAGTGGCGCTCAATGCGTTCGAGGAAGTGCCGGACTACTACGTGCCGTGGCTGAATAAGCGGGAGAAGGTGGCCAAGGCGCCGAAGCTGAGGGCTCAAGGCAATTGCAGCGCGTTTATCGCGACGGGAGCATACACGAAGGATCACCAGATCGTGATTGCGCACAACAACTGGTCGAGCTACCTGGATGGGGAGCGGTGGGTGATCATCTTCGATATCGTGCCGCAGCATGGCGAGCGCATTCTGATGGACGGCTTCCCAGGAGTGATTACCAGCGACGACGATTTCGGCATCAACGCAGCCGGCATCATGATCACCGAGACCACGATCTCGCAATTCGAGGGTTGGAATCCGAATGGCAAGCCGGAGTTCATGCGCTCGCGCAAGGCACTGCAATATGCCCGCAGCATCGACGATTACGTGCGCATCATCAAGGAAGGGAACAACGGGGGATACGCCAACGACTGGCTGATTGGGGACCGCAAGACCGGGGAAATCGCGTATCTGGAGCTGGGACTGAAGAACACGCCGCTGTGGAGAACGAAAGATGGATACTTCGTCAGTTCGAACTTTCCGCGCGATCCGAAGCTGATTCGCGAGGAGACCAGCGGGTTCGATCCCAATGACAGGTCGTCATCGATGAATGCGCGGCATGTGCGCTGGGAAGAGTTGATGAAGCAGGAAAAAGGGAAGATCGACGTGGGAATGGCGGAACAGTTTCTGGCGGATCACGTGGACAGCTTCGAGACGGCGGCTTCGAGCACAGAAAAAAAGCAGGCGGACGAGCGCACGCTGTGCGGGCACGTGGATAGCTCGCCACGCGGGGTGAAGGAATGGGGCTGGAATGCGTACAACCCCGGAGGGGCGGTGCAGGGGAAGGCCAGCGACAGCCAGATGACCGCGAAGATGAGCTTCGTGGCGCGGGCGGGGCATCCTTGCGGAGAGAATTTTCTGGCGGCGGATTTTCTGGAGCAGCATCCGGAATACTCGTGGCAGAAGCCGCTGCTGCACGACATGATCGCGGGGCCGTGGACGGTCTTTCACGCAGGAGAAACGAAGTGAACGAAACGGCGCAACAGTACATTCAAAGGATCACCGGCTACGCAGAAGGGAAGCGGCCTTTAGCGGTGCAGGCCGCAACGGCGAAGAAACTCGAGCGGCTGATCAAGGGCGTGCCGGCGGCGAAATTGCGCAAGCGCCCGGCTCCCGGCAAGTGGTCGGTGAACGAGATCGTGGCGCACCTTGCCGACGTCGAGATGGTGGTTGGATTCCGCATGCGGCTGATTCTGGGAGCGCCGGGAACCCCCGTCGCGGCTTTCGATCAGGATGCGTGGGTGATCAGCGGACATTATGAGAAGCGCGATCCGCGCAAATCGGTCGAGCAGTTCCGCGTGCTGCGCGAGGCCAACCTGGCGCTGCTCAAATCGCTCACGCCCGAGCAGTGGAAGCACTGTGGCATGCACTCCGAGCGCGGACAGGAAACCATAGAGCACATTGTCCGCATGATCGCGGGGCACGACTTGAATCATCTCCAGCAGATGGAGCGGATCCGAGCCGGGAAGTGAATCCCTCTCAAAACGATGGCAAACTCCGAAGCGCATCAACCTGGACGTGGGTTCGCGCGGGGTGGGCAAACGCAGAAGAAAATCCAATGAGCCGGCGCGAAAAATGCGCGGGTGCGCGGGCGGCGCATTGTGCTACTTTCACGGCTGTCCGGGCCAGCGCGGGTTTGCGGGCTGGATCGGCAGAGCGATTAGGGATGACGACAAAGGTTTGCACGAACAGCAAGTGTCCGGCATACGCGCACTTTGTTTATACGGTAGCCATGCGCTGCGTCCTGTGCCGTTGCGATCTAACCGCGCCACACAGAACCGCCGACGCGGCGGGCGCGGCACTGAGGAGCATGGGCAGAGGCTTATCTGCGGGATCGTCGAAGAAATCCGGTGGCACTCACGCGGCCAGGCAGGGAAGCAACTTCCACTAACTTGAGCGACGCTTTCTTCGAGATGGATTTCTCGTTACTGCTTAGCATTACTCCTTAACATTGCTACCTAAAAATCACGCACCGGTCAGAAGATGAACTTCATGCCGAACTGTCCGATGCGGGGATTATGCGCGGCCGCAGGGTGCAGGAAGTTGGAAGGCTGGTCGCCATTAGCGGCGTTACCCTCCAAGCAGTCCAAGGTTCCGGAATTGAGGGTTGAGGCGCAGGAACTGCTGTTGATTCCGTTCCACTGGGGGTGATTGAAGACGTTGAAGGCCTCGGCGCGGAACTCAAAAGCCTTGGACTCGCCGATAGCGAAGCGCTTGAACAACCCCATATCGAAGTTGGTGCGGCGAGGCATGTAGAGCGAGTCGCGCCCGGAATCCCCAAAAGTGAGGCCGGTGGGCTGCTGGTAGGCCGCCGGGTTAAACAGAAGGGGCCCTATTACGCCTTCGGCAAAGCGGTCCGAGGCCGATATATGGCCGTGGGGATTGCCCACCAGATCGGCGTAGGATCCAGAACCGGCGCCATTGGCGACTCCGGCATTGTCGTAATAAGCGCCATTGATTATGCTGAACGGCTCCCCGGTCTGCATGGTAGTGATGCCGGAAAACTGCCAGCCGCCCAGAAATGTTTTGACCTTGCCGTGGGAATGCTGGAAAACCGGCAGGTTGTAAATGTAGCTGACGGTGAGGATGTGACGCTGGTCAAAGGTGGAGCTGGCCCGGCTGGCGGGGATGTCATAGGAGTTGACGAAGCTGCTGTCGTAGCGATCGGAGGAGTCGTCAATGGAGTGGCTGTAAGTATAGGCCAGGGTGAATTCGAGTCCGCCGACGGCGCGCCGTCCGCTGACCTGGAGCGCGTTATAGTTAGAGCTGGCGAATAAATCGATGCGCTGAACCTGATCATAGCCCGGATAGCTGGTGCGGACGCTATCGGGACTGATATTTCCGCAAGCCACGTTGAGGTTGGTGATAGCCTGCCCGGTGACCGGAGCTCCAGTATCGAGGTAGTTGTAGCCGTTGGAAAGATTGTTACAGTCGTTGGTGGTGATCGGCTGTCCCGAGTGGAAAGGATTGAGGTTTGCGGGCACCGGCTGGAGTTGGTTGATATCGCGCTGAAGCGACAGGTGGGTGCCTTCGCTGCCCACGTAAGCGACGGTCACTAGAGTGCTGCGCGCCACTTCGCGCTGCACGTCCAGATGCCACTGCTGCACGTAGGGCCAGACCGCTTTGTCAGGAATCGAATAAACCTGGATGGGGAAGTACTCAGTGCCGGTCCCGGCCACGCCTCCAATGTGGGTGTAGCCGGACCCGCTGGCTGTCCCCGGGATACTGGATTGGTAGGAATTCACGACCAGGGGCGGCTGGCCTTCGAGCGACTCGACGTTGGCTTCGTCTCCGTTCATATGCTCGAAGAAAATGCCGTAGCCGCCGCGCACCGCAGTCTTGCCGTCTCCCCTTGGATCGAAGGCGAATCCCAGGCGGGGCGCGGGGTTGAAAAGATGGCCTTTCAAGCAGCCGATGGGAACTCCGGGAGAACCGCACTGGACCATGCCACTCAGGGTTTGGATCGACTGGCCGGGAGGGAAGACGAGCGAGCCATCCACGGGAGAAATCGTAGGTGCGTTGGCGGAGTTGTATAGCGCAGGATCGAAGTTGTAGGCGTTCCCGTAACGTTCGCGATAGGTTCCATACAGGCTGATGCGCAAACCCAGATTCAGGGTGAGTTTCTTGGTGGCGTGCCAGTCGTCCTGCAAGTAGGGCTCAAAGATCTTATAGCGGAAGTAATACTTGAGTTTGCGGCTGGCCTGACTGAATTGATCGATCTGGCCGATCAACATGTCGGCAAAGGCATTTCCGGTGCTGGCGTAGGCATTCTGTCCGGCTCCGGTGAAGCTCGAACTGGGGTCCCCGTAGAAAGTCAGATAGCCCTGGGGTTCCACGGAGGCATCCTCGTTTTTCTGGGCAGCCACGAAATAGCCGCCAAAGCTCAGATTATGCTTCCCGATAATCTTGGTGACATTGTCTTTGTAGGTGTAAGTGGGGTTGGAGTTGTACCAGGGTGCGGAGGAAGTGTCGACGACGAAGCCACCGTCGTAGGCGTTGCCGTTGCTGATGTTGAATGCGGGCAGTGAGCCGCCGAAGCCATTGTCGAAAATTCCAGTCATGGTCATGCTGGAAGGACGCTGCCATTCATTACTGTTCTGCAAGAGGCTGAGGTGATCGGTGGTGTAGCTGAAGACAAACTCATTCAACAGAGTGGGTGAGGCGGTTGCCGTCAGATTGGCGACAATGCTGACGCCGGGACCAATGATGGTGCCACCGATGGCCGGTACGGTGGATCCAGACCAGGGCGATATGGGATACCACTGCTGCCAGGAGTCGTGAATGAAGCGGAAGTCTCCGTGAATTTTCGGGGTGAAGTTCTGGTCGATCTTGAACAACTCCTCATGCCAGTGCGTGATCTGGGGCCAGCTCTCCTGGAAAAGGTCTCCGGGCTCGTTGGTGGGCGGGACGAGATTGATCAGAGGGCCGGAGTTCACCGTGTCGATCAAGCTCTTGATGCTGTTGTTGGGGAAGCCGACATAAGCGCCAGGATCAGCGGTCTGGTTGGAATAAAGGGAGTAGGCGGGACAGTCGGGATAAGCGGTGACGCCGGCGGGAGCACTGGAGGGGCGGAAAAATGGTGTGCCGGCGGCAGGACAGACATCGCTGAAATCACCTCCGCGCTCGGCCTGCGAGGGCAGGCGAGTGTTGTACACGGCAAACGGGACATCTTCGCGGCGGAACTCCTCTGACCAGAAGAAGAAGGTCTTGTTCTTGCGGAGCGGGCCCCCAAAGATGTAGCCAAAGTCGTGTTTCTTGTAGGCGGGCTTGTCGGTGTCCGGGGGATCGAAGTAATTGTGCGCGTTGAACAGTTCATTGCGCAGGAATTCGAAAGCCTCGCCGTGAAACTCGTTGGTTCCCGACTTGGTGACGGCCTCGATGGTGCCCGATCCGTTGCGGCCGTATTGGGCGCCATAGGTTGAGGTGAGCACGCGGACTTCGGCCAAGGCGTCAATGTTGGGATAAACGTTGAGCGAGCCATTGCTGCCGTTATCCATGTTATCGCCGCCGTCGACCTCCCAGTTGTTGTATTCGGTGCGGCCGCCGTTGATGGCGTAAAGGACGTTGCCGGCAACACCCACGGTGCCTTCGTCCTGTCCGCTCTGGTTGCTTACGCCCGGAATCAGCGTGATTAACTGGGTGAAGTTGCGGCCATTAAGTTCGAGCTGGCTGATCTGTTTGCCGGTGATGGTGCCGGCGAGCTCGGAGGATTGGGTTTCGACCTGGCCGGCGGCGCTGCCTTCGACCACCACTTCGCTGCTTACCTTGCCCACGACCAGGGCGGCGTCCACACGAATTTTTTCGCCGACGCGCAGCACTACCGCCTTGGCTTGGTATTTTTCAAAACCGGCGGCGGTAATGGTGACGTCGTAGTTGCCTGCGCCCAGACCGGCAACCAGGTACGCGCCGTCGGTGTTGGTGGTGGTGGTGCGCTGGATGCCTTTATCGGCATTGCTCACGCTGACCGCGGCCCCGGCAATTACGGCGCCGGTATTGTCGCGCACCGTACCGGTGATGACCCCGTTTACCTGCGCAAACGCCGGAATCACACTCATCAGAAAACACAGTTGGACGAACCACAATGCGCGTCCCGATTTCATGAGCCCCCCAAGGTCGTTCGCAGAGACCACCTGACAAGCGCGCCAATTCGAAGAGCCTTGAACAGCGCGGCAGGCAAGCACCGCTGGAGGAACAACAAGTGTCGGCCCCAGCAGTGAATCGTTTCAATATACCTGCAGAACACCTTCTGTCAAGAACAAACGGATTCAAAAATGCCCGGCCGAGCCATTGCGCTCGCACGTGCTGGACGGCTGCGTGCCTGCCAGCGAACTGATTGGGTTGCGCAGCCGGCGAAACTTTGGAGTGAAGTGGGCGGACGTCGCTTTGAATCTCTCGCAGTCGGGTTACTGCCTTTGAATCGCCGCAGCGGCGCGGAGTATAGTGCGAGAATCAAGCTGGGAAAGCGTAAGGCGCTCGGTGCTGCCACAGCGCCCGGCAAGCGTTGCAACCATGGTCCGCAGATTTCTGGTTCCGCTGGTGTTCCTGCTGTCTGCCCCGCTTTCCGGGCAAGCCCTGCCCACACCATCCTTTCAGTTTCACTCCAATGTGCCGGAGGCAGAGCGACGCGATCGTGGTTTGGATCCGCAGCAACAAGAGCTGTTTCAATCGGGAGAAACGGCTCTGCGGAACGGAGACCTGGCGGGAGCGGAAAGCTCATTTCGCTCAGTGCTCACGCTGAATCCGGAAGCTGCCGGGGCTTATGCCAATCTGGGAGTGATCGAGATGCGGCGCAAGCAATGGCAGCCGGCGCTCGAAATGCTGCGCCGGGCAGAAGTTTTGGCGCCCGCCGTAGCCGGCATCCGCTTGAACATTGGGCTCGCCTATTACCGGCAAAGCGATTATGGTGCTGCGATCGCGCCCTTCAAAAGCGTGGTCCGCGATGTGCCCGGTTCGCTGCAGGCACGTTACCTGCTGGGGTTGTGCGACCTGTTTGTCGCGCATTACGCCGACGCCGCAGCCGAGCTGGAACCGCTGTGGCCGCAGGAATCGGATCAGCTGACCTACTTGTACGCTCTGGGAATTGCAGCCGGCGGGGCGGAAAACCTGGAACTGGAACAGCGGGCGCTGGGCCGGTTGCTGGAAGTGGGCAAGAACTCAGCCGAAGTCCACCTCTTCATGGGGAAGGCCTACATCAACCACGAAAAGTACGATGAAGCCCTGGCCGAATTGAATCTCGCGGCACGCGAGAACCCGAACTTGCCGTTCGTTCACTTCAATCTGGGATTCGCCTATTTGAGGAAGCAGGACTGGCAGCGGGCGCAAGCGGAGTTTCTCAAAGACATCGCCATCGAACCCGCGGTCGCCTATAACTACGAGCAGCTCGGGTTCGTGTACTACGAGCAGCGCGAGGATCGAAAGGCGGAAGCGGCCCTGCTCCATGCGGTGCGGCTGGATCCGCGGCTGACCGACTCCCATGTGGAGCTGGCTCAGGTCTACGACCGCCAGAAGAAATACGCCGCTGCGCTGGATGAGATCGACGCCGCTGCCAAGCTCGACCCAACCGGCTACAGAATTCATTTCGTGCGCGGACAGATTCTGCTGCACATGGATCGTAAGCCGGAAGCCAAAGCTGAGATGCAGACTTACACCCGCCTGTTCGCCGCTGCCCGCGAGAAGGGAAGGCGGGCACTGGAACAAAGCTCATTGCCAAATCCTGAACTGGCCCGCGAACCGCAGTGAGGCTGACCGTAAGCTGATTCCGATGAGTCAAGTGAGATCACCTGACTTACGATCAGCGGGTCAGTTCCACTTCGTGCTCTCCCCGCGCAACTCCAAAGCTAGCGGCTCCCTCGATCACCTTGACCGGAGGGACACTCTTGCCGTCAATCACGACCTTCACTGGCCCGGTGGCGAACTCGCTGACCGCAATGTGGAAATCGCGTTCACTCTTTAACCTCATCGACACGCGAGTTGCAGATGGATCGTAGTTTCGTATCACGATTCCCGCGTCTGCGTGCAGACGCAGTTTCCCGTCGCGCACAACCTCGGTGCTGTTGGGTCCCACGGATACGTCGTAGGTGTGATTCTGCCAGGCGGCACGATACAAATGGCCTTCGGTGCCGGGATTCAGCGCCCCGAATCGGAGCCCGTCCCAGGGATTCGCGTCCATGAATTGCTCAAGCCCAACCAAACACAATAAAGCACCCCAGGTATAGTGGATATCACCGCCGCCGCTTCCGCCCCAGGCGTGGTAAAGCTCGTCGTCGTGCTGGTTGGTTTTCCAATCGTCCATGAAGAGAGCGTAACTTTTCTGGGCGAACTCCAGGGCAACCTGGTCGAAGCCATAACGGTCAATGGCGTGGTAGAGGAGATAGTTCGTGGGCCCCCAGATGCTGCCACGCCAGTAATACTGGTCAGCGAACGCGGGATCGCTGCGCGGAGTGGTTGGGACCACATAGTTGCCCCAGAATTCCTTGGGATTGAGCAGGTGCTGGCGAACCATCCTTTCCGCTTGTTCCGGGGTAGCGATGCCGGCCAGCATGGGATAGAAGTTGGTGGGGGAAAGCTTCTTGGAGAACTCGCCATTCCAAAATCGGCTCTCGTAGATGCCGTCGTTTTCGTTCCACAACTTCTCCCGCACCAAACGTTTCATCCTCTCGTAATCGGCCAGGAAGATTTTGCGGTCGTCCTCTTTGCCGAGTTGCGCGGCGAGCGCTGCCAGGCTTTCCGCGTCCAGCGCATACAACGAATTCAATCCCACATCATCCAGGTCCATCGTGTAGGTATGCGGGTCGTAGTGGACGCCATCCCACATCGGGCTGTCGTCCATGCCCGATTCCCATTGGGCTTGCATCAGGAAGCCGCGCCCGCCGCCCCATCCGCCCGATCCCCGGTCGCTGCCCCACTCGAGCAGTCCGTCGCGGTTGCCATCGCGCCACGGCTGGCCGTCACCGCGGTCCTTAAACCACCACTCGTGCCACTTCTTGAGCCGGGGATAAGCCCACCTCAGCATTTCGTCGTCGGGATAGCGCTGCAGCACTTTCCAAACGCAGTACGCACCCACCGGGGGCTGCGAACGATCCGGCGTGACGCCTGCTCCGGTAACCCCATTGGGAATTAATCCGCTCTCGGTTTGAGCCAGCAAGAGGGCACGGATTGTGGCCAGGGTTTGGTCTTTATCCTCCACACTGGTCAGCAGCGATCCGAAAAAGCCGTCCCACTCTCCCAACACCCATCCCGCGTCATGAGCGGCCTTCCGGCTGATGCTGGGAAACACGAGATCGGGCTGGGGCGCGTACAGAGTGTTCCAGAACATGTTATTGCCGATCGCTTCCGGGGCGCCGGCAAACAGGCCTTCCGCCACGGGCCGCCGACGCGCGTAGGCTTCGGACTTTTCCTGGAGCAGGGCGTCGATCTTACCGGGCGCGAGCAGCGCCTGGGCGCGCCCAAGAAGTTCCTGTTTGTTCCATCCCAGAGTGGCGACAAAATGCGCGGTGTGCGACTGTCCCGTCACAAACTGGAGCCCGGCCGCGTTCCGCGAGGGATCGCTGTCGATCGAGTTGACCAGAACTCCCGCATTCTTCATGGTGTCGCGTAATTGATCGAGAGAAGGGAAGGTACCGCTTCCCATCGTCGGCCGGTCGATCATTACCACGAATTGGCTGGAGAGGCCGAAAACGCCATCGAAATAGCGCTCGCCCACAATCGCCTGTTTGGTCGGCTCCACCGAATACACGCCCGGCAAGCCCCATGAGTTCCCCGCCAGTGGAATATAGGTTTCGAGAAGAATCTGGAAATCAGAATCAGCGGTGATGGTTCCGACCACGGTAGTGGCATCAATCCGCGACCATTCGAGCGTGATCCGCGCATTGCGCGGCGGAACGGCCCACGCCACGCGGCAGTAGGAGGCATCCGGAGCATGGGGCCCGACTTCCCGCACGGCATCGAAGATTGCCGGTCCATCGATGAAACTTTGGCTGAACGATCCGAATCGGAAGGCAAAGTCGGAGGGTTGAAGGAAGGCGCGCGCCGCAAACACCACGCCGTTCCAGGCATCGGGATCAAGGGCATCAACGTGGACGCTGTCAAATTTGGGCGGGTTTGAGTTGGCCCCGGCCCCCACCGCCCACGAGACGGGGGCCAGCAGAAAGACACAACCGACGAGCAACTGCAGGCGCGAGATCCTCTTGCCGGTCAAGCGTTGCATCGGGAATCCTATGTAAAAAGGAAAGCGATCCTTGCGCAGCTTACCACTCATCCGAGAAAAAACGGGAGGCCGGCGGAGCCATCATTTGCAGCATAGGCGAATGCGCGGCTACTGCGCATCCTGAACGCAACGGAAACCAACGCCACCAGAACGGTCCAGACCCGGCGCGGTGAGCAGGAGTTTGCCATGTTCGCTGAGCTTGTAGGTCACGGGAAAATACCATATCGAACCCTGCGGCTGATAGTATTCGCCGCCGCGCAGAATGGCGGCGCGGGTGTGATCGTCGGTGAACTCTTCGGTCCACTGCCACACATTGCCGACGAGATCCATCACGCCGAAAGGACTCTGGCCTTGGGGATGCGCATCGACCGCGTCCGGGCCGCGCATGGTGCGGCCTTTATCGGGCAGAGGCACCGCGCTCGCATTCCAATCATTTCCCCAGGGATAGGTGCGGCCGTCAGTGCCTTGCGCGGCGTACTGCCACTCCCATTCATGGGGTAGGCGCTTGCCGGCCCACGCCGCATACGCCCGTGCATCTTCCAACGAAACCCAAGTGACGGGCTTGTTATCCCAACCGGTGGGAAAGCTCCCGTCTTTCCAATCGCGCAAAAAATTCAAATCATCCTGCGGGTGATAGTGCGAACTGTCGAGGAATTTCTTGAATTGCGCGTTGGTAACGGGATAGGTATCGATCCAGAATGACTTCACGTGCATGGGATGTTCGTGAAAGCGACGCGGAGAATCCTCCCAGGGATATTGCACGTCCACGCCGATATCGTTGGATCCCTCAATCTCAATGCCCTGCACCTTGAAGAGAAAGTCTCCGGCAGGAATCTTTATCATGCCGGCCGGGGCTGCCGAGGAGTGCTTGACGCCGGGGATGGGCACGATCTGTTGCGGCAATACGGTCCACTGATGGGAATAACTGGACAAGGGTTGGGCGGTCATTTCTTTCATCTTTGACATGAGCGCCTGCATGCCGGCATCGGCAGCGGTCTTCATAGCCAGCAACGCTCCGTAGCCGTGCGCGGAGATCGCGAAACTAATCACGAGCTTGCCTTCCGGATCGCGTTCAGGCCTGAGTTCGGTGCCGTGATAAAGATCGAAATACCGCATTCCATCCGCTGGTTGAAGTTCCATCTGGCGACCGGCCACGTCATACTCGTTGCGATTCACGATGGTCCAGACGGTCTGGCCATGCAAGGGCCAGCGGCTGGCGAAAACTCCGTAGCGCAACATGGGCGCTAAAGGCTCCCATTCGGGGCTGATCAGAAATGGGGCAACGGCACGCTCGATGGTAGCGACCCGGCGAGTCGCTTCGGCGTCGCGCGGCGTGATCCCGTTCCAGATTCCCCAGATGTTTTCCCAACTCTCCCAACCGACGCCATTGAAAAAGGCAAACTGCAGATCATCCGTTTTATCGCGATTCCACCGATCGGAAATATTCACCATGTGGCGCGGTTCCAGCCACTTGTATTTGTCAACCATGGGAACGAAGGGAAAGCTATATTGTCCCCAAGTCATGACGTTCCAGGCCAGGGCCTCATCGGAAGGCCCATCCTCGGGCTCGAAGGCCAGCGGATGCCCAACTTTGTCGGCAGCCGCTGAAAAAGCCAGCGGGACTCCATCCTGGGTATCGCCGTTGATGCCATCGGCTCCCACTTCTGCCATCAGTTCGGCAATCGCCTGCGGCCAAGGTTTGCCGGGATCGCGGGTGCCCTGGTCCCACATCATCATCGGAAACAGCACGCGCACACCACGCTTATGAAAATCTGCGATCATGCGCCGCACTCCCGCAACCCCTCCCGGCATGCTGCGGATCAGGTCTTGCTGATTGCGATTGTCGATGCCCATATTGGGATAAGTCGGCCAGATCAGCACCGCGTCGATACCCCCGTAGCGCTTTTCCAGATCGTCGAGATAACGGTCGACGGTGTAGCGGTGCGCGACCGGGTCATAGAAATAACGGTCCTGCACCATCATCTGGGGCTGGAAAAAACTGGATTGCGTCCACTTGAGCTGGGGCAGTTCGTAGCGCGATCCGTCGTAGCCGACGCGAATGAGGCGCTCACTGCGCCAATGGGTGATGTCGGCGAGCCAGGCATCGTGGTCTTGCTGAGTGCAGGGTTTCGATGCACCTTCCCACGCTGCTTTCAGCAACAGACAATCGGGCGTGGGAATCTGCTGATGGTCGGGTTCAAAATGCGTATCCTGGGCGCAAAGCAGGCTGGAAAAACCCAGCAGCGTGGCAATCACAAACCGCTTTAAATCGAGTTTCATGGGTGCGATCCTGTGGCGTTCTTTTTGGATTTGACGGCCGGAGCTACTGGGCGCGAATGTCGCCCCGAATTACAACTACGGATGCGGCGGGTAATTCATAAACCATGCCCGCACTGACCTCCCGCTTAAGGTGCAGAATCGGCCCATCGGGATCGGCCATGCCGTTGGTTTCCACCGTGACCGAGGGCTCAGCCGGATATTCGGCATGGCCCACGGAACGGGTAATTCCCGGATGCCATTGATACTGGCCTTTTCCGAATACGGAGATGGCAACGGTCCCGTCGAAGGCATCGCTGTGGTTGTTGCTCTGGTTCTCGAACTCGATTTTCACGCGGTGAGCGTTCCACTGGTCGCGATTCACCACCAGCAGCGACCACTGGCCATCGGGACGCTTCAGGGCATACGCCGTTACCATGGCATGTCCCGCGCCATCGTTGACGTCGCTCTTGGCGGGAAAGACATCGTGCAGTTTGTCGCCCGGAAGAACCCACTCGAGATTGATCATCTGAGCCGCGAAGAACTGGGCGAGAGGCTGCTGAATTTTATAGTGGGCGTCGACGGTGAGCATCCCGAAAGTCCCCGGCGAATCGCTGCAGCCATGCTCCATCAGCAGCGGCAGGTAATGGAAGTAATAAACTCCGTTGCCGCCGGCGGTGAGAAATGAGCCAATGTAATCGGCCAGCCAGAGCCCGGAGAAAATGTCCATGTAAGTTTCGCTCGCGCCCGAGGAGAGATTCGATTCCGTGATGAACATGGGCATGTCCGCCGGGACGCCGTCATCGTGCCAGACTTGCATAATGTGGCTTACGAGCTGAGGCTCCTCATAAAGGCTGCCCCAGGGAATTCTGCAGGGATCGTAAGGATAATGTTCGAAGGAGAAGAACGCCAGATCGCGCAGGCGGCCGTGGCGTTTCAGATAGTTGATGAAACGCCCGGTCCAGGATACGTTGCCGTTTGCGTCAGGCCAGGTTTCGATATCCTGGTTCACGCCCTGGAACGATGGGCCGCCTAATTTGAGAGTGGGGTCAAGGCGGTGAAGCGCCGTGGCCCACTGAAGATAAAGCGCTCCGTAGTCCTCGGGAGCCAGGTATTGGCCGTCTGACTCTTCCCCCATCTCGACGTAGGAGATGGGATAGTTCCGCTTCTCGAGATAAGCGATCTCGGCGACGGCGTTTTCCGGAGTGTCGTATACCAGAGCCACCGGTATCATGGCGGGAAGGCCGCGGGTAACGCCGCTGGTAAAAAAGAGATCGAAGCCTACCTGGGCCTGATGAGTTGTGCCCAAGTCGGAGGCTTCGTGCCAGGGGTCGACCGAAGAGCAATAAGTCGTGGTCTGTTCCTGGTCGGGGGTATGCCGCAGGATGTCGTGGAACTCTCCGTCGGCCGAGGAGGTTCCGAGATAGATTTCGCGAATCGCGTAGCCGACGCAATCCCGCGGGTCAGCCGATGCATGCGATCCACAGGTATTGGAAGACTCGGTCATCAGAATGCGCAGGAAGTGGACGGGGACAGGAGTGGCATTCAGACGAAGGATTCCCGATCCGCCGTGGCCGTGCTCGACGACGCCCAGCGGAAAGGTCTGCCACACTCCCCGAGTGGGCGCGTGCATGGGATCTTCTCCGGTCCAGCGCTGCACCACAAATTTCGTGGCGTAGGGTTCGCCCCATTTGATCTGAATGGTGTCGACCTGCTGTATCTGCGCCAGATCGATGATCACCCACTGCGGATGCAAGGCGTCGCTTTCGCCGGTAAAATGCTCGGTGAGATATGGATTACTCTTCCAATAAGTATTGTCATCGCCATCGGTGATGCGGGAAAAGCCGGCATTGGGGGTGCCGTCATTTCGGGTAAAGCCGCGATGCGGCAAGGCATATCCATAGGAGTAGCGGATGGGTTCGGCGGGAGTTGCCGAGCCGGTAAAGTATCCTTTGCCGCCGGGTTCGCTCCAGGTGCCGCGAGGATTCCAATGCCATGCCTCGATCGAGAGCTCGGTGTTATTGCGATAGCTGACGCGCTGCCAACCGGAAGCCATGGCTCGCCCCAAATTTGGCTGGGTCAAGCCGCTGTCGATGGCTTCGGCGGGAATGCGGTCGATGCCGGCGCCCAGGGTCGCATCGGGGCGAAAGTGATTGGTAGCGTGGGCGGGAGTTATATCGACCCGGATGGTCTGCGCCACAGACCGCGTCACCGGAAACATGAATAGAAAAGAGCATCCGAAAAGCGCAACCATTTTATTCACGCAGTGACTCCTTCGATCCGGGATGTTGGCGTGCCGCATCGTGATTTTTGAATCGCAGAAAATGGCTACCGGGCCGCATTTCCGGGACCTCCCACGGGATAAATGCGGGGAAGGCGCTGCTCCACCGGCGGCAGAGGGGGAAAGGCGGCATGCGGTTCCTTCTGATACCAATAAGCGACCGAGTAATAATTATCGGAGCGATGATTGGCGTGGCCGTGTTCGATGGTCGCCCGGAAAGATTTGGTGAACGGGATCGGCGAATCCAGGTGAAAGCGATACACCGAAGAGCGGCTGCCGGCAAGTTCGGCGCCCACCACGGGCGCTCCGTACAGGCCATAGGAGAACGGATGGCCGCCAAAATCCCAGGCTCCGAGAAAATAGTCTTCTGATCCGGTGCCGTTGATGGAGGGAAGTTTTTCTCCGTCGACAAAAAACATATCGTCGCCTTCACCCCACCAGCCATCTTGATTCTGAAGAACTGACATGGTCACGCCCACGAAGTGCCCCGCGCCAGTGGCTTCCAGCCACACATAATTGTTTTCTCCATCCAGATTTTTCTTCGCGGTTATGGCTGGCGCGTCGTTCGATTCCCACTGGTTGGTCCAACCCTTGGCTGGGCTGGCTTGACGGTACTGCGCATGGAAATACATGGTGTCGGCGGGAAGGTCGTGAGGCAGAGCCCGGTAGTCGATGTTGAAATAAAACGCATCCACGCCCTCGCTTCCTTGATTGGTAACCGTGATTCGCGCCCGCTTGCGGAAGGGCATTGGGAAAAACGAATTGAGAGCTTTATCCGAGGCCACGGACAGAGGAATCGAGTCGAATTGGAAGTAGTCTCCAAGCCCCAGGCCGAAGAAGTCGCCGATGGGAGCCTCCACGCTGGGTGTGGCTTCGCCATCCCAATACATGCGTAGAACCAGCTTCTTCAGGTGATACTGTTCCGGCGAAGCGATGGTGATCCAGATGTGGGTAACGATTCCGGGACCAGGGGCATCGAGCAAAGTGATCGTGCCGCCGGGGGCAATCTTATAAAAGTCGTCGTTGCCGCCAGTGCGGTCATAGCTGGAAGCCCGCTTCTGAACATAGTCATGAGGAGAGATAAGACCAGAGAGCAGCGTACTCTGGCCGCCGTCCGATTGCGCCCAGACAGAAGCGCCAGCCAGCAGAATGCCAATCAGAATCATTCGCAACCATTGCACCCAACAGCCCACGAATTGCGGGTGCAGGTGGGCGGGAGCGGCCGTGCGCCGCTTACTCCAAATCTTCCTGCGCGAAAGCTGCTGCTGGTTCATGGTTCATTTCCCTCATGCGAATCCGTTCATCGGGAGACTTGCGCAATGTACACGGCGAATGGCTCCAGAGCAACGTGATCCAGGCGGCCGCTGGGCGTGGGAGACGAAGTCGTGAGCAGAGTGGTGGCTTTCGCGGAAGGGAAGCCGTCTTGGGAAAGATTAAAGCTGACATTCTGGGCTGTGCCTGACATGTTCAGAACCACCAGCACGGCTTCATTGTTATAGCGGCGCAGGTAGGCAAGCACGTTGGGATCGTCCTGGTCCAGCGCCACATAGTCTCCGTCCAGCAGCGCGTGATTCCGATGGCGCAAGGCCAGCAACTGCCGGTAAAACTCCAGGATGGAATCCGGGGCCTTCGATTCAGTGGCGACATTGTGCGTCACCGAGCTCGCGGGGATGGGCAGCCACGGTGTACCGGTTGTAAAACCCGCCTTGGGAGAGCTGTTCCATTGCATGGGAGTACGCTCCCCGTCGCGGCCCTTGTATTTCGGCCAGCCCGTGATTCCCAACGGATCCTTCACATCTTCCTTGCGCTTGGGGTCGTTGTTCTCCATGCCGATCTCTTCGCCGTAATACATGACCGGCGTGCCCCGCAGCGTCAGATACATTCCGGCCATCAGCTCGGCGATCTGGTCGTTGTGCTTGCCATCGCCGTAGCGCACGTAGGATCGGTCCATGTCGTGATTACCGATGACGTAGGTTGGCCAGCCACCCGTGGATTCAGCGAGCGCAATCTGCTTGCGGAATTCGGGCGCGGAAAGCTTGTCCACGGTGCAGAACATGAAATCCATGGGCAACTGGATTTCATCGTTGTGCGCGCCATAGTATTCCTTTAACTGAGCGGCGTTGTCGGTGTAGGTCTCGCCCACCAGAACCGCATCGCTTTCGTCGGCAACGGTCCTCAGGCGGCGGAGAACATCGTGATTCTCCGGCAGTTTGTCGTTGTATTGGTTCACCATGTTGGGGTCGCCCAGGTCGTCTTTTCCTGGCAGAACTGGATTGTCGTGCAGACCCGGATCCTCGAACAAAAGATCGACCGCGTCCAGGCGAAATCCCGCGACCGCGTGCTTGTACCAGAATCGAGTGACATCGAACATGGCTTTTTCTACGGCCGGGTTACGCCAGTTGAGATCCGGTTGCGCGGCGGCGAAGTAGTGGTAGTAATACTGGCCGGTTGTGGGGTCGAACTTCCACGCCGAACCTCCAAAACTAGAGATCCAATTATTGGGAGGTTGTCCGTTGGCCTTGCCGTCGCGCCAGATGTACCAATCGCGATGGGCGGAGGTGCGCGATGATTTCGAATCCAGAAACCACGGATTCTGGTCAGAAGTATGGTTGATGACGAAATCCATGATGATGCGGATGTGGCGTTTCTTCGCGGCCCGCACTAGGTTGTCGAAATCGGCCAAGGTTCCATACATGGGATCGATGTTCTCGTAATCGGAAACGTCGTAGCCGAAATCGACTTGAGGCGAGGGATAGCACGGGGTGATCCAGATGGCGTTTACGCCCAGTTGCTGCAAGTAATCCAGCTTGGACTCGATCCCTTTGAGGTCGCCGATGCCGTCGCCGTTACCGTCGGCAAAACTGCGGGGATAGATTTCATAAAAAACGGCGTCCTGCCACCACTGGTGGCCTTCGGCATTCGCCCGGCTTTTCTGCGCCTGGGAAAAAGAAATTGCAAGGCACACGCCCACAAACAACAGAGCTACGAATCTCAAGTTTTGAAGCATTTTCGTATCGATCTCCATTCGTCTCGTCTCGTTCTCCGTAACATTCAAAGCCAAAGCCCAAAGAGCTGGGTCCCTATCGCGCAGCGAAATGAAAGATGATGGTGGCCTGCGGATCGACTCCGGGCACGCTGGCGGGAAGTTGTACCCGGACTTTTGCCTCCGGCCCGCTTTCCTTTTCCAGTTGAGCCCCTTCGATGGAAGAGATCTGGTCCGGGTTCCATGCCGAGAGTTCATAACTTTCTCCCGCTTCGCCCGAGATCAGGAGGGTCAGAGCATCCCGCGCCGGCGACCACGATTGGGAAAGCACTCGCAAACCCTGGCTCGCGCTGCCCAATGCCGGAAGAGTCGACGGCACACTAAGTTCAAAGTTGTCCTTCATCTGAATCTCGAGAGTATTTCGGTCGCCGGCGATCGGAAAATTCACGGTGACATGCTGATCCGACGAATTCGCTTCAATATGAAATGGCAGCGCGCGCCCATTGAGCCGAGCTGCTTTAATCTTGGCGCGCAAACTTACTGCCGGCGAGAACTGCAGCGAACACTTTCCCGCGCTCGTAGATTGCAGTTCTAACTGGATACTGTCGGGCGCGCGCTGGTAATTCAGATTCAACACGAGGTCGCCGACGCGCACATCGTCTATGGAGAACGAACGCCAGTCGGCTGGAATGTGAGGAGCGAAAGTCAACTGACAAGTGGTTGCGTCCGCTTGCAGGCCGAGCAATCCGCTCAGCAGAGGATTGACCACCATGGCTGCCGACCAAATCTGATGCGGCGATCCTGTCGCCAGCGTCTGAAAATAATCACCCGAAAGGACTTCGGCGACGTGGCCCAGCGACCCATTCAAAGTCAGCAACGCGTTGGCCCGCAAATTCGAATAGGCAGGCAAGGGCCGATGGTAACGGTACTCCCCGATGGATGCCCAACCGGTGAACAGCGGCCACACGGTTCCGAAATGATACCCGCCGGGATTGTATTTCAGGTCGCGCGAGGAAAGAATCCGCATGCCCCAGTCGGCCTGCTGGTCGGGGCGGGCGAGCTGCTCAATCATGCTTCGCGCCTGGTCTCCATTGAGCTGCTTAAACCACATGGGAACCGTTGCCAGCACGCTGGCCACGTCGATCCGGCTGTTATGGGCATCGAGGGCGTAAGCGTAGATTTTATTTTCAGGCGACCAGAAGGTCTTATCCAAAATCGGTTCCTGCCGCTGGAAGGCTTGCTCCAGCTGTTTGGCAAGATCTTCTTTGCCCAGAAGATGAGCCAGGTGAGAAAGCGCCCGTGCGGCCTCGACTCCGAGAGATGCCTGGTAAATCTCGGTTCGCGCCGGATAGAGCGGTCCGCCTTCGATCCAGCCGGTTCCCACGCCGGTGTTCTGCGCCAGTTCCTGTGTGTCGTAGGTGGAGCGTAGAAACTCGTACGCTCTCCACAAGTTGTCCCACTTCTGTTGGGCGAATGCGAGGTCGCCGCTGTGCGTCACGTAGTCGTTCACAGCAATGATGAACAGGGGCGTGGCGTCGGCGGAGGCGTAGGCATACGGGGTTTTGAACCAGTCGATAAAACTGGTGCTTTGAGAGATTTCATGAGGAATCTTGCCATCCGCGCGCTGGTAATGGCTCAAGAATTCCAAAGCCGTGCGGGTAGTTGAGAAGTCGCCCTCGGCGTCCAGCGCCAGAGAAGTCCACTCCGCGTCTCGACCAAAGAACCAGGCGAAACCGGGGCGTTCGCTGTTGCCTGACGTATTGAAGCCGGCAACCAGGCCTTCTCCCAGAAAGGTGTTCTGCACCAGGCCTTGCAGCATACTCACTCTCGCCCAGTCGTACGCGGTTTGGATTTGTGCGTCGGGAAGCCTAAGGGTGATGGTGCGACCCAGGTAGTCGTTATAGTACTGGGCAGAGCCCCTCAGCAATTCCAGGTAGTCTTTTGCCAAGTGATCGTAAAGCTTGAGCAGCGGCACGCGTCCCTGGAACCCCGCCGCAATGACAATGAGCTTCGTGTCACTCCCTTTTTTTGTGGCACCGAGAAGAATAGAGTCCTGACGCGACGAGGAGTAGTTGCTGGAATATTCTTCCGAGAACCCTTGCGCCGATGGAGAACCGACCATGGCGTCGAACCTTCCCGACTCTTCCCCAAAATAAAAGGCGCGCGACGCCGGGTCCCACTCTTCACCAACGCCTCCGATGGCTGCCGGCCACTCCAGTTGAAAATCGCGGTCAAATACCGCCTCGATCTCCAGCGGCGCTGCGGTATCCACGTCAAGAGCGATAATCGCGCCGGATTCGTGCACCGGCACAAACAAGGTTTCGCGGACTGAGAAAACATCGCCGGTGTAAACGATCGTGGTCGACTCGGGATGAACAATCAAAGTTCGCGCCAGAGCCTCCGCCGGCACCGTGGCGCCATCGATGTGGAACCGCAAATGAAAATCGCGCAGGATTTTCAACGGGTAGACCCAGGCTTCCAAGTTTCCTTGTTCGTTGCCGAATATTCCGGCACGAGTACCCACTGCCGAAAGAAACTCCCACGATCGAATGGGCCGCGAAAGTTCCAGAGATTGCCCGGGCTGATCGGCAAACGCGACCGAGCACAGAAGAGGAAGCAGCAGACTACAACGCAGAGCTATTCTTGTCAGACAGAGCCGTCTTCGCCGAAAGGGGCAGGGAAAATAGTGCATGATAAAAAGACATTCGCGAATTAACAACGGAGTATAGACCTATTGGGCGAGGCTTTGAAAGCCTTCAAGGTCGCATCGCACTACTATCCGCCCGCAATGTCGCCAGAACTGGAGACTGAAATGATCGAGGAACGCAGCCGCCCAGCCGCCACCGAAGCCGCAACCCGGAAGCCCGCTTGGAGAAGCCACATTTCCAACACCGAAGACAAGCACGTTCCTTGGGGTATACTCTTTTCGCACTTCAAGTTCTCAATGACACCCGCTCAACGCCTGGAAGTCGGCAGGTCAACTGCGATGCGAAACGTTTTCCATAAGCGCCACACACCTCGGGGTTAGGCACAATCATGATCGGACGCCGGGAGTTCATGCGCGGCAGCGCCTTAGGCACGGCGGCGCTCCTGCTTGCCCGGTCTGCGAGGTTGGCGAGCGCCGTCGCGTCGAGCGCACCCGACACGCGTATTGAGGTTTCGCTTGAAGAGATTTCGGGCACGATCTCTCCGAATATTTATGGACACTTTATCGAGCACATCGGCGGCGTGATCTACGACGGCGTTTGGGTTGGCGAGAACTCGAGGGTCCAGAATATCGGCGGCATTCGCAAAGCTCTGGTTGAAGAAATGCGGAAGATCAAAGCTCCCGTGGTTCGCTATCCGGGCGGCTGCTTTGCCGATAGTTACGACTGGCGCGACGGAGTTGGTCCAGCCGATAAGCGTCCGCGAAGAACGAATTTTTGGATCGAGGCAGACAGCAGCTCGGCTCCCGCGAATCACCGCTATGAATCCAACCGGTTCGGCACGGATGAGTTCATGAGTTTCTGCAAACTGATCGGCTGCCAACCCTATCTGGCGGCCAATGTTCGCAGCTTGTCGGCTGAAGTCTTCTATCGCTGGGTGGAATACTGCAATTCTCCCGCCGGCAGCACGACGCTGGCGGACGCGCGGGCCGCTTCCGGTTCCGCCGAGCCTTATAACGTCCGCTACTGGGGAGTAGGAAATGAAGCCTGGGGATGCGGAGGCAATTTTACCGCTCAGGAATATGCCACGGAATTTCGGCGGTATACCGCGTGGTTGCCGCAGTATGGATTCCCGTTGTCCTTGATTGCCTCCGGTCCAGATTCGGAGGACTGGCAATGGACGCGGGGATTCTTCGAGCAGATCGCTCGAAAAGACAAAGATCTATTTAGCTCGATCTTTGGCTGGGCGCTCCACTACTATTCCTGGAACCTCAGCCGCGGGCGCACCGAGGACTGGGATGCGGGCAAGGGTGATGCGCTCCACTTCGACGTTCAGGACTGGTACGAAGTATTGCACGAAGGCTACCGGCTGGATTCTCTCATCGAAGGTCACTGGCAAATCATGGGTGAGTTTGATTCCGCGCATCGGGTAAAGCTGGTGGTCGACGAATGGGGTCCGTGGTATCGCCCCGGCAGTCAACTCACGCCCGATGACTTCCTCGAACAAACTCCCACGCTCCGGGACGCTGTGTTCAGCGCCATGACCCTCGATATCTTTAACCGCCATCCGGAAAAAGTTGCCCTGGCAAGTCCCGCGCAGCTCATTAATTGTCTGAACAGTCTTTACCTCGCTCATGAAGATAAGTTCTGCGTCACTCCGGTGGGCCATGTGTTCGCAATGTACAGCGCCCACCAGGCAGGTCAGGCGGTGCGCACCATCATTTCCGCCCCGGATCTCCACTATATGCGCGACGGCAAGCCCACGCCCTTTTGGGGATTGCAAGGCTCCGCATCCTTGCGCGGCAAGGATTTAACACTCACCGTGGTAAACCCCAGCGTGAACGAAATCCGGGAGACGGAAATCACAATTCGTGACGCCTCCATAAAGTCCGGGACCATGACCGTGCTGACCAACTCCGATCTTCACGCCCGCAATACCTTCGATCAACCATTGCAAGTGACCCCGCAAGTCAAAGACTTGCCCTCGGCGGGAAAGGCGCTCACGATCCAAATCCCGCCCGCTTCCGTCACCAAGCTGGAACTTAATCTTACGTAAAAGCCAATGCTCAAAAGGATGCAGCCAAACCGAATGCGCCACAAAACAGAAAATTTCCGCATCGCTCTCGTCTTCGTCCTGGCGCTCTTCCTGATCGGCGCGAACAGCCCTCTGCTTGCGCAAAAAACACCCTCGGTGGTTGTGAAGTGGGAGAAGAAAACATTCAACCACACCGTTCCCACCCTGCAAGCGGTAATCAATCCGATGCTTCGCCGGGGATCGCCAATTCACGACGCTTCCTTCGCGGCTCTCCGCAGTCTCGGGGCCGACTATGTTCGTTATGCGTTCTGGTTTCCTTATCCCAAGCTGGCGGTTGCGGAGTTGCGCCCTCCCGACGCAAACCAGACTTATTGGGATTTCCAATACATGGACCCGCTGGTCGAGGATTTCCTGCATGCCTCGGAGGGGCACAGCAGCGTCTTCAGCTTCAGCACCATTCCCCAGTGGCTTTTCACTACTCCCCAGCCAGTCGTCTATCCCGACGATCCCAATCAAGTATCCTGGGACTATTCGCAAGGCACCGAGCTCCACGATCTCTCGGCGCTTGCCGGCTACTATGGGCGGCTGGCGGCCTGGTACACGCAGGGTGGCTTCACGGACGAGTTGGGTAAGTTCCACACCTCCGGGCATCACTACGATATCCGCTACTGGGAGGTCTTTAACGAGATCGATGGCGAACACGACACCAAGCCCCAACAATACGTCGAACGCTATGACGCCGTGACCCAGGCGGTGCTCAAGGTCGCCCCCGCGATGAAATTTGTCGCTCTCGCTCTGTCTTCCCCGTCCGATGCTCCACGAACCTTCGCCTATTTTCTGGATCCAAAAAATCATCAGCCCGGAGTGCCGCTGGACTACATTTCTTTCCATTTCTATGCCACGCCATCGGGAGATCAAACGTTGGACAACTGGCAGTACACTTTTTTTGACCAGGCCAACGAGTTTCTTGCGGTGACGCGCTACATCCTCCAGATTCGAGACCGCCTGTCGCCGTCGACTAAAGTCATGGTCAACGAGGTTGGCTCCATCCTTGCCGGTGACATGGTTCAGGGTGAGCCGGGTCACGTTGAGAAGCCAATCCCCCCTGCCTACTGGAATCTGAGTGGAGCCCTCTATGCCTATCTTTATATGGAGCTGGCGAATCTTGGCGTTGACGTTGTGGGCGAATCGCAACTGGTCGGCTTCCCCTCGCAATTTCCCAGCGTCAGCATGGTCGATTGGAGAAATGGCAAACCCAACGCGCGCTTTACCGTTCTCGAGTTGCTTAAAAACAATTTTGGTCCCGGTGACGAACTCCCCGACACCGAAATACAAAGCAACGGCCAGTTAGCCGAGTCCGACGCTATCGACGCGCAAGCCTTCATAAGGGACGGCCACCGGAAGTTGCTGCTGGTTAACCAGCGAAATCGCGAAATCACCGTGGAGCTGCCGAAAGAATTTCTCGGGGCTACCCTCCAGGCCATCGGAGGCGCGTCACCGGATGTAGTGACGCAGAATGTTGAAGATGTCAAGGTTCGTCTGCTGCCCTTCTCCGTGTCCGTGTTTGCCATGAAGGATTAAGCGTGCATGATCGACCGCCGAGATTTTCTGAAAGTAAGCGCGCTGGCCTCAACCGGGGCGCTGCTCGTCCCGAGCTACGCCTCCGTACAAGTCCAACCGAAACAAATCGCCATTCGCACGCGCGCTCCCGATAGTTCGAAGACTCGCCTCGCCACCCGGGAGTTGTTGAGCGGACTGCGAATGCTCAACTCCGCCACCGAAGTGAACCCAACCAGTGGCGACAGCGCTGCAAACGCAGCTCTGCTGACGCTTGCCCTCGAACCCTCGCGCTTCAAGGGAAGCGAAGCCTATGAAATCTCCGCCTCAGGCAACGGCGCCGTTCTCCGCGCCTCCAGCGAGCAGGCGCTTCTCTACGCGGTATTCGACTTCCTGGAGCGCCAAGGCCTGGTCTTCGGTGTGGATGGCACGACCGTACCCGTTGATCGTTCCAATGGATTGCATTTGCCGGCGCAAGGCCAGCCCTGGACTGCCTCGCCCCGCTTTGCCGTGCGCGGACTGCTGCCGTGGCCGGATTTCCTCAATTGCATCAGCGTCTACAACGAAGAGGATTTCAAGGCATACTTCGCGGCGATGCTGCGCATGCGTTTCAACACCTTCGGCATGCACGTTTACACGCAAAACGATCCTGGTCCTTTGGCGGAATCCTATCTTTCATTTGACTTTGCCGGCAGCGGCCACAAATCAGCTCTCGAAGATACGACGATGACGAGCTGGGGATATCTGCCGCAGCGCACCTCGACCTTCAAAATGGGTGCGCCACAATTTTTCGATGGCGAAACCTTTGGCTCCGATGCCACGCGCCTGGGCGCCGATACCTGGGACATTGTCAGCCGCACGACGACAATGTTGCGCTCGGCCTTCGATTTTGCCGGCGAGCTGGGCATTCGCACCGGCATTGGCTTTGAGCCCTATCAGAACCCGGCGGAAATCGTTCGCGCGCTTCCCCCGGAAGCCCTTTCGCATCCGGGCGGTTTTATCGAGTCGCGTACCGCGCATGATCTTCTCGATCGCCGGCTCGGCGACCTGCTGGAACACTACCCCTCGGTGGACTATGTGTGGCTCTGGCAGGATGAAAACGCAAACTGGGAAAGCCGCTCGAAGAACGTGCCGCTTTCGATTACCCCATTTGCTCGGGCTCATGACTTTCTAAGACGGCACGCACCCAAAAAGCGATTGGTGCTCGCCGGGTGGGGAGGCGTGACCCGCCATTTTGAGTCCTTACACCGGCGTTTGCCGGAAGACATAGTTTTCGCCGCGTTGAACGACTCGCTGGGATGGGATCCTGTCAACGAAGCGTTCGCCGGCCTGGGGAGCCGTGAGCGGTGGCCCATTCCCTGGATCGAAGACGATCCTTCCATGTGGTTCCCGCAATTTCGAGCCAGCCGCTTTCAGGCTGATATGAAGCGAGCGCAGGATTTCGGCTGCCAGGGCGTGTTGGGCATTCACTGGCGGCAGCGCATCATTGATCCCACCGCAACTTACCTGGCCCGCGCCAGTTGGGACAGGCAGCTCGCCGCGTCGGCCCACTACCGCAGTTTCTGCGCCGCACAGGCCTCGGGCGCGCGTGCCGCGGAGTTGGCAACTCTGTTCGACGATTGCGACCGCAGTCGCGCAATCTCGTCGACGTTTCTGGGCAGCTACGATAAATCAGGATTCGCCAATCGCGTCGAAATCACGGGCGATTACGGGGAAGCCTTCGATTACGCAACGACGCAACCGGATCTCGCCGCAATGGCCCGGCAGCGCGTTACCGCCGGACGCTTCCGCCAACTCGCATCGCAGGCGGCATCGCCCCTTGAGCGCGACCGTATCGGTTATTTCGCGGGCTTTGTCGGCTTCATGGTGCCCTATTGCGACGCTTACGAAACGGCCCACAAGCTCGACGCGGTGCTGAAGCATGCCGTGGAACTCAGGTCGGTGGGCAAGCCGGATTCCGCCCGCGCAGAAGTCATGCAGCGCGGCGTTCCACTTTGGTGCGCAATGGTTCCGATGGTGCGCAATGCCATGCTGGAATACCAGGCGGTCATTGCCACGCGTGACAATCTGGGCCAGCTTGCTTCCATGCAAAACAAGTTCGTTCGCATTGCGCTGGAGCGGCTGCGACTGTCGATCAAAGAGTTTCTGCAGGAACTGCCGCCTGAGATGGATCAAGCGTATGCAGCGGCAGTCTCACCCGAATCGGCAAATTCTCCGCGCGTCTTTATCCCCACCCGGCCATCGCTCCTCAAAGCCGGGGAGTCGCTCCGCATCTTCATCGTTGCTCCGGGGTTGGAGGCAGCGGGCGAAGTCCACCTGCGCACTCGCCGTCAGAACGCACAGGGATGGCAAGTGTTTCCTGCCGCTCATGCGGGACGCAGCGTATACGCTGCGCAGCTCGGACCTTTTCAGGCGGACGACGGCGCAATCGAGTATTACGCGGCCGCGGCAAACAATTCACATCTGCTCAACAATCCGCAGCAGACGCCATCGAATGTGTATACGCTGAACATCCTGGCGTAACCCGCGCCCAGCAGTCCATCCCTGGGACTGGCTTGCGAGCGAAACCCCTTAGCATACACGGGTTTTGGGTGACTTGGGGTCCTGTTTGGTCAATAAATTTAGCGCGCCGCCGCCGTGGATCGGTAGTAGAATGCTCCGATTCGCAGCCTTGGTGCGACTGGGCCGGGTCGGTTCGGCCATGTTCCAAGAGCTTTTTCTCCCAGAGGACAAATCATGAAATTCCTTTCGCTGTTCCCGGTTCGCCTACTTTTGCTGGCGGTTTTGGCCGTCGCGGTTCACCCTCAACCCTCCTATGCGCAGGACTCCACAACTACAACCCAGCTTCCCAAACGGTTGGTGGGCGACTACGGCTATTGGAGTAAGTTTGCGAACCCATCCTACAGTGCGGCGCAGATTCCATTTGAGAGGTTGACCCACATAAATCATGACGGGGTATCTTTTAATGCGGATGGCACGTTGTCCGTTCCCGACGGTTTCATTGAGCCCGAGCTCACCAACCTGGCGCATGCCAAAGGGGTTAAGGTTCTGCTGCTGATCGGCGGCGACTTTCCTGGCGTGGAGGCGAATGGGACCATTCAAACCCTGGTAGAGAACCTTAAGAACTTTGCCAAGAACCACGACTACGACGGTTTCGACATCGACTGGGAGTATCCGGCAACCACGGCGGATCGCCGCCTCCTGGTGGATCTCATGTCGCGGCTTCGCTATGCCAACCCCAACTATGTTCTCTCCGTCGACGTGGCGCCCTGGGGCGGTTATGGTTACGATCTGATCGATCTGCCAAAATGGGTTGACTATCTCAATATCATGATGTACGACTGCGCCGGGCCGTGGACGGCGCACGGCCAGCTCAACTCGCCGATTTTTTGGGATTGGCACGATCCCGCACCCTATGAGTGCCAACCGGGCGGCAGCGCCCAAGGGGCAGCGGAAATATTTCTCAAGAAGGTTCCGCCTCTCCAGTTAAACATGGGAACGCCCTTTTACGGCTATTTCTACACCAACATCAACAAGCTATTTGGATTATGTCCGAACTCGTTATATAACTTAGAGCAAGACTGCAACGACTATGTGTTGACCGAGAACTACGCGCCCTACATCAAGGATCGCGTCAACAAAGGGGGATGGCAGACGTATTACGATCCAATCGCACTTGTTCCCTACATGCTGAGAAGTGGGGAAAACGGCTTCATCACCTACGACGATCCTGTTTCTACTTATCTCCGGGTGGCGTATTCCGATTGGATGCTTGGGCTCGGCGGCACTTTCATGTGGTCGCTCGATGCCGACTACGACGGCCACTCCCAAGACCTGCTGGATGCAATGTATCGAGCCACGATGAATCAGGGGCAGTAGCACTGGTTCGAAATGCAGTGGCTATGTTCGGAAATGCTGGTGGGAGAGTCACCTTCAGTCCAGGAAGGCGCCGAGCTTGCGTGAGGTTTCGGCGCTCTTCTTGGAATGGGTCTGCAGGCGCAACCCCTGCGCAAAGCTTGACTGGCGCGTACTTTCCGTAACGCCATGACCTCACTGTTCAAGTCTGAGCAGATAAATGGGGAAATTCGAAGTCAACACCTTCCCTGATAAACTAGAAATGAAACGGGTGGGCGCGGAGAGATGGCCGAGTGGCTGAAGGCGCGCGCCTCGAAAGCGTGTATACCTTTACGGGTATCGGGGGTTCGAATCCCTCTCTCTCCGCCATTACTTTTGTTATCGAGCACTTTCTCCGATCAATCACTTTTGGATCAAATTCTCGATTTGCTGCATTCTGTTGACTCTCGCCGTTGCCAACCAGCTCGGCGGTAACTGGCATTCTCGATTGCCTTGGCCCCGGAATGGACTCACCACGTTGCTTGGGGGACTTATCGAAGCCGCAAGTCCTCTCGCTCCCGGTTACATTGTGCTCTTGGTACTCAGGGAGGAAAGATGAGTTTGTATTACTCCCACTGTTTTTTGGACCGCCCAGAGCACCACTTGATTCCCATCCCGCATCCCATCCCAAACAAAAGGCGGGTTCGTTTCGCGTCAACGGCGGCGTGGTGACGGCTGGCCAAAGCCACCCGCGGCGCGGTCCACGCCTTTCGCATCGGCTCAAAGTTTGGCTGCATTCGATCCACACCCACCGCGATGCATTCGATAGGCGAGAACGACTCCGAGTGTTCGAGGAGCCCGGGAAACACGCCTGAGACAAATGTCTCCGAGTTTTGGATGCCGTCAGGTTCAACTTCCTCGAAGGGCAGAACAATCCAATCAACGCCCGCGTCATGTTCTTGAAATAGTCGTCGCCTCTTGCAGCGGGCCTGGAGAAGATGGAATCACGGGGCACGCAACGTAAGTGGTACTAGAGCTGGCTTCGCCTGCGCGGTTTCAATTTCGAAATAACCAGAGTAAGAACGGCAACGGCTGCGCCAGCGGTTATCGGGACGGCCAGGACCCTCACTGGGCTCGAGCTGACGGCCCACCCTCCGACCAGGGGGCCGACTGCACCGCCAGCCAGCGCCAGCGTCATGATCACGCCGAATACCGTTCCGGTCTCCTGGGGGAACTGATCTCCGGCTAACCCAAGTGCTGTAGGAAAGATGGCGGACATTCCCAAACCGATTACGGCAAATCCGGCCACGATCCGGCCGAAGGTGTGATTGTTCAGAGCCACCACGGCGCCCGCGATGGTAGTGAATGCCGAAGCAAGTAACAGGACGCGGCTTCCGAACCATTTCAACGACAGAACCGCCAGCAGGCGCCCACCTCCCAGCGCAATGCTGACCACGAGCAGTGCCACCGTCGCCCTATAAGCCTCAAGATGCAGCAAGTCCCTGACCATTGCTCCCGCCCACACGAACATGCAATTCTCATTCCCCGATTCGAAAAAGAGCAACGTCCCGAAAAGCCAGACCAACGGTTGCCGAAGCACCCTCAACAACTCCTTGAGCGATGTTCCCGGCTGAGCAGGAGGGGGAAACCTCAGCGCCAAAACTAGGACAAGAACGGCTGCTGGAGCGAGTGCGAGAAGATAAAGAACCGCGGAAACCGAAAATCGTTTTCGCGCCAGAGACATCAACAACGGCGCCGTAATTGCCCCAAGGCTGAATGAGAACCCAAGCAGGTTTAGGGCAGCGCCGCGTCCGGTGGCACTCAAGTCAGAAATCAAGGCGTTCGTGGCCGTGTTGAGGATTCCCGCGCCAAGGCCGTAAGCCAGAGCGACAGCGGCCAACGTGCTATAACTCGAAAGCGACGGCAGGACCGCAAGTGCCGACGCAATGAGCAGAAGCGCCACCAGCAATACCGGTTTGCCTCCGACCTTATCCAGAATCGGCCCGATCAGCACTGTAGCGATCAGAATTCCAATCAGCGGAAAGGATCCAAGACTGCCCGCGCGTGTGCTTGTCAGGTTTAAGCTAGGGAGCAGTGATCCCATAAGCAGCAAGACGATGCCGAAGACAAACATGCAGGCGTTAATGGTCAAAATAAGTCCGATGTGCTGGATCTGTTCGCCGTTGCCGCGTTCTGTGTTCATAACTTGGCCTAAGGCCGTGAACGAATGCTTGCAAGGTGCTGCATGCCTCCAGGAAGTTTCAAGCAGTCCGGGGCATGGCGCAAATCTCCAAAAATCGTTGCATATGTTTTCGAGGGCTCGCCTTCCGCTCGTTTCCGGGACCTTCTCCATCTTCTGAAGAAACTAAGAATGCTTGAGGTCATCGATGTAGTCAAAGGCCAAACGGGCCGCGCCCAGCAGCCCTGCCTTCCCGCCTAAGCGACTGCGGGTAATCCTAACCTGGCTCGCGGCGATGGGTTGCGCCCATTTCTTCATGGTCTGCTCAGCCGGAGCGAGCAGCAGGTTTCCCGCCGCCGCGACGCCGCCGCCTATAACAATCATTTCCGGATTCAGCGTGTCGACAAGGTTGGCAAGGGCAAGGCCGAGAAAATGGCCCGCTTCGTGGAGGACTTTTCTCGCGTTCCGATTGCCACGGCGGGCCAGGCTCATCACCTCGCGTGTACTGATTGCCCGCTTCAATGTCTGCCCGGCTATGCGGGCAATCGCAGGCCCCGCGACGTGCGACTCCAGACAGCCGTGGAACCTGTACGGGGACAAGAAACGGTCACGCACCGCCATCCAACCAAGGCAGCCAGCTAACTCAGCGTGACCGCGAAGCAAGCGCCCACCGCTTATGATTCCCGCGCCGATACCCGTACCAATCACCAGGAAAACTACATCGGAGCACGCTTTTGCGGAACCTTTCCAGGTCTCCCCGATGACAAAGGCATTGCGATCGCTTTCGATCAGGACCGGCAATTTGAACCTCCGCGCCAGCATGCTGGCAAGCGGCATTTTCTCCCAGCCGAGGATGTTTGGCGTCCAGACCACGCCATTGCGATAGGCCAAGCCAGGTACATCAACCCCTACCACGCAGGCACCTTGCTGCGGCAACTGAAGAAGCGCGGTGATAATGGCTTGGACAACGGAAGGTCCTCCCACTCGCGGCGTGGGGATAGCGAGCTGATGTGTGATTCTTCCCGAGTCATCGATGCGCGCAACAGCGATCTTGGTCCCACCCAGATCCGCCACCAGCGCAAAACGCCTCATACGTCTCTTGATTGTCAATCCCATGCAATCAGCTCGCGCTGACTTCTTGTTTCTCTGGCAAAAACCGCCGCCAGCATAACAGATCGCCGCCAATTCCCATCACCGCACCTTCTAATGCCGGGTCTCCCCCAGTTCGTTTGTGTGGCACAATACGCCCCGACGACTAACTTGACATAGCTGGATGACGATTTCGTTGTTGCAGATTTCTAACGTTCGACGTTACCTTAAGGCCTGAGTTTCGGTGCCCAAAATGGATCATTCAACACGACGAGATTTCTTGAAAGAGTTTGGGATCGGAACAGCAGCCCTTTCGGTGGTAGCTGACAAGAGGGCGAGCCAGATGCCGGGTCGGCCCTCTGCGGGTGGCGGGGAGGAGGAAATTTCGGAACCATTCAACATCATGGCCATTTCCGCACACCCGGGGGATGGGTTCTTTGCGATGGGGAATCCGGTTGCCCTTGCGACCCATCTAGGAGGCAAAGGTTTCTTTTTGAGCTTGTCTCTGGGTGAGAAAGGATCAGCCACGATACCTCCCGCGCAATATGGCATTCTTCAACGTCAGGCATCGGACCGAGCTGCGCAGATGCTCGATGCGCAGGCCGTGTTCCTGAATTATCCGGATGGTGAAATCCCCGTCAACGATGAAGCAAAGGTTTCCGTCTGCGACTTGATCCGGGAGTATAAACCTCATGTCATCCTTACCCACTGGCGAGGAAGTTGGCACAAAGATCACCAGGCTTGCTATGAGATCGTGAATGATGCCGTTTTCTATGCAGCGCTCCCGGCCATGCTGCGCAAACAGCCCGCGCATGCAGTAGGAAAGACATTCTTCGCGGACAACTGGGAAGATGCCACTGGATTCGTTCCCGACACTTATCTTGACATCACGCCGGTGTTCGACCGTTGGGCAGAGGCTTGCGCTGTTTTTCCCATGTGGCGCGGTGAAACCGGATTTCGCTACGAGGATTACTATCGAAGTCTCTCTGTTTGCCGGGGATGCGTGGGCGGTTTCAAAAATGCCGTGGCACTCATGTCGCCGCCTGAGCAACTCATCCGGCACGCGCGCTCCCTGTAGGCAGTCAGCAAAGAGAAATACCGACTTGCCGGGCAGCGCGGTGGAGTTGCCGGCGTCGGACATGCTGCTCCTGACGGGCAGAACAACCAGCGGTACGCCATCGATTTGCACTCGAACTGGAACGCTCAGGAACCGCGCGCACTGAAGACCCAGATTTCACCCCCCCGCCAAACGCTTATGGAAAATGGTCTGGCCCCCGTTCTCCTGAAAAGTGAGGGGCTGGTCCGTCTCCAGCTCGCGAGCTTGTCGGACTGACCAGGGCAGGTGAGCGGCAATTGAGGCATCGGCGGGAACGTTAGCGTGGTTGAACACCAGGATCGTTTGTTGATCGTCGCTGATCAGTCGTCGCACTTCGACTTCGGAAGTACCAGTGCCGGAGACTTTCACCTCGGGTGTAACCCCGGCGGCCTTGGGGATCCCGCCGCAGCCAGCTTGAGGGAAGGCAGGCTGAACGAAAACTAGGCATAAGATTAGATATGGGAGAAGCTTTCCGACCTTAGTTAGTTCGACTGAACCACGACCCTTGGCTTACGACTTGAGATTTTGCGAGACACATACCCTCTATTCTCTTGATCGGTTTCTTCGCGACAGGCTGCGCGCGTATTCCTGGAAAACCTGTTCGTTGTGGTCCGGTGACAAGCCCACGTTGGGCGAAACGAAGGTATATGGCCGTTTCCCGCTTTGCACCAGCCGCAGGCCGACTTCAGCCACCAGAGCCATGGCAATGGAAACCGCTGCCACCGTTGAGCCCGCAGCGAACTTTTGCGGCACACCATCGGCAGACACCAGAGCATCCTCGGGTGGAACACAGTTATCAATGGCGATGTCGGAAACGTCGGCGAGCTTTTTCTTTGTAGAATGAGTAGGCTTGGCCTCGCGGTAATTTTGGTGCGAGGAAACAGAAACGATGTGGGCGCCCTTCTCACGTGCTGCTATCGCCATCTCCATTGGGGCGGCATTCAGGCCTCCGTGTGAAAAAATCAGGACGCAGTCGCGCGGTTGCATATCATAGCTGGCCAAGATGATGCGCGCGTACCCTTCCTGGCGTTCGAGCCAGAGCAGTTCGCGGGCGCCGCCGGGGCCGACGATGTTGAACCACATGAGGCGTGGGTCGTAAATGGGATAAAACCCAACGAAACTTCCATAGCGTGGAAAGATATCGAGGACGGGGATCACGGAATGGCCGCTGCCGAACAGGTATACCGCCCATGCTTGGCGATGGACACGGCAAACAGTTCGGCGGCAGCCTGGATTTTTTCGTCTTGGGTCTTTCGGATTTTGGAGATGATTTCGCTGATGCGATCCAAATACCGCTGCGCGGACATTTCACCTCCCCAGCCCTGCACTAGATCTACTTGCTCACTTATACTTGCTCACTTACTTACTTGTGCATCATCGTGCCGACAACAGTGTCCACAATCTCTCTCATTTTTCCAGGGTCAACAGCTCGCGGTTAAGGCGCCTCAACCGATGGGCGATCTTGTAGCGATCAGCCCGATATGTCGACTTCACATACTCCACTGGCTGGCCGCTCTGCACGCATGAAGTTCGGGTATCACCTACAGCCAGCGCAAGGGCACATTCGTTTCCTCCTCCAAACTGGAGAAAACATCCGCCGAGTGCTCTCGTCTACGGAAGAGATGGCCGCACAGGACCTGCAGCCGCGGTCGAAGGCACTCTCTTTCGAAACGGTGCCTGCCAATGGCGAAATCGCCACCGCACTACAGATCGCACCCGGGAAGTCCGTTTTCAAGCTACAGCGGATTCGCTTGGCCGATTCCATTCCCATGGGCATCGAACCGAGGTCGCACAAGGACTTAAGCGCCTGGCGTGCGGTCATGCGGCTGACGGCCAGATGGTTTGCGATCTCTTGTTCGGAGGGAACGGGTTCGCCGGCTTCCAGCGCCCCTGAGAGAATCTGATCCAGCAACCGCTGCTGGATCTGATAATAGAGGGGAATAACGCTACCCTGGTCGAGCGCTGCGAATACCATGACAGCTATCTTTCAACTTGCCTAGACGACCCGACACCTATAGCACAAGCCAAACGAAGTTGTCGACGAATTTCTTCGCTTCGACCCCGCTTATTTTGGTCGAATGCCATATAAATGGCTGTAATCCTAAACGGACTGAAGCTGGAGATCTCAAGCGTAGAAGCGGGGGTTGCAAACGGTCGGACGGCTATGCGGCGGGATCGACGCCGAGTGCGCGACCAACGCCGCAGCGGAGCGTGATGTGGATGTGACTTCCGTGGGGCGGAAAGAAAGCGTTGTGGCGGCCGGCAGGTCGCAACCAGTTCTTGTAGGGGAATAACTCTCGAGAACAGGCGTTTACAATCATCGACCGGGTCAATGACCGCTATCGGGAGTGGGTGTTGAAAAAGTCACCGAGATGAGTGGATGAGATTTAGCGAAAGCATGTTAAAACCTCGACATGATCCACTGGATTTCGATCCTCGGAGGCCTGCTGATCATGATGGGGCAACAC
>JBARJF010000057.1:0-83714 GCA_049800135.1 Candidatus Sulfotelmatobacter sp. | reverse complement strand
TGGTCGGCTTGGTGGGAGTGGTTGCCATTTACATTCTTGCCCGGTCAATCTCCTTACTTGCGAGTGTGGCTATCCCGCCGAGCCGCTGTCAATTGACTGACCTTCGCCGGCGGTTCGCACTCGCCCGCGCGCCCGGATCGAGGACCTGCCCGCTCCGGTTTTTGCGGGGTTTAATAGTAAGTTAACCGGGTTTTGCCTCAGTTGCAATGATGCGGACATGCCCTCTCGGCCATGGTCTTTGGTAAGCGGTGGGCTTCGGCGGCCCGCGAACCAACCCAGGTACTGCCAACCCGGGTCCGCCAAAAACTAGAATTCCATAAGGCAAGCCTCGTGGCGAGCATTCCTGGCGGAGAGTATGCAGGCAGTATCCTTTCCCACGCGCCAAGCACGCGCCCACTATCGGCATGAACTGCGCACGTTGACTTATGTCACCCTCGACGAGGCCAACGGTGGAATTATCCGCGACCTCACGCACGATGGCGTCGCAGTGCAGGCCGTGGCTGTGCTGCGTCCGCAACAACGCGTGCGCCTGCGTTTTGAGTTGAGGTTTCCCCGCCTGCGGGTGGACGCCTGCGGACAGGTGTGTTGGGCCAGTTCCTCGGGACAGTGTGTCATCCGCTTCGCAGACATGCCCCGCCGCATGCAACTCCGCATCGATGAGTGGATATTTGCCAATCTGCTGGAGGGTATTGCCCGCGACGCTGCCCGTCCCCGCTCTGTCTTTGGGGCGCCTGTGGTCTCGATAGCCCGGGAGGAAGATGTCTGCGGAGAGAATGCGCTGGAGCAAAACGACGGGCTGATTCTGTCGCCCCCGCCGCGCGCGGCGATCCGGCTGGGACCAGGCTTTACCGAGCGTGACCAGGCACAAATCCCGCGCTGGCATTGCGAGCAAGATGCCGCGGAGCGGGCTTACAATTCCTCCCCGGCGCAACCGAACTGGCTCTCGCAGCCGCTCTCCGGGCGCACGCTGGCGTGGCTGGTGGATTGTCTGGTGGTCATCGCAGGCCTGCTCCTGTTCGCCCTGATTTTTCTCTCCATCACTCACGAACTTCCGCCCTGGCGCCTGGCGCTGGCAGCAGCCTCGGCGGCCGCGGTTTTCATCGCCGTCGCTTACCGGAGTGTGTTTGCGTGCTTTGGAGGAGCAAGCCTGGGCGCTCGCGTTGCGCAAGCGGCCTCCGGATCTGAAGAGCAGGAAGAGAGCAAGGGCGTGAGCCGATTCCGCTAGGCCGCCTCGACTCTGGAGAAACTTGTTTCTAGTTCGCGAAATACTGTTGCGCCAGCCAGAGCCGTAAAGTGTTTTTCGTCTGGGACGCCATCTTCACGAAGCGGATTCCGACATTTCCGCAATTATCGGACCATACCACTTCCACCTGGGCTTTCACGGCACACTTGGTTCCGGGCAGCGCGAAGGACACACACGACGCCTCAGCCGCGCTAGATCGATCGTGCACGCGGACCTGCAGCCCGCCCTGGCTCAGATTGATGAGATGCCCCCCAATCCGTTTCTGGCGGCGGCCATCGAGAGTCACGGGCACTTCGAGCCCAGCGCGGTGATAACGCAAGCGTCCATCAAGAATCATATTGCGTGCCGCGGAAAGCGTGCGCACCGCCTGCTCGACCGAAATTGGCTTGTCGAAGGCAAACATCGCGCCGGTTGACTCGATGTCCTGGCTACTCTGCGGGCCACCCATGATCACCAGCGGCACCGTGCTCACACGCGGCGCTTCCCGTTGCAGCTCACGAAAGAGCTGCCCCGTGCCATTCAGGTCACAGTCAACGATCAGGGCATCCACTTTGGATTTGATGAGCCGGGACAAAGCTCGTTGCGGTTCCTTCTCGACGGCCACATCCATGTGCAGGCCGCCCAGAATACATTCCAAAACACTGACTTCCTGCCAATCGCGCGAAACGACCATCGAGGAAAGTGTCATGCCTTCACTCTACCCACAGCCGTAATCTCGACGTAGATCACCAACGTAATGTGGACTTTTGACGCGGGCTTCGGCTGTTTTCATAAAGGTCAGTACAGGAGAGTTCTGCCGAACCCGCGGCCCGCAAACCGAAGCCGGCACTACGCGCGCGAACTGCGATACCAATCCACCGTGCGCCGCAGGCCGTCTTCAAAATTCACCCTGGGTTTATACCCAAGATGCTTTTCTGCGAGGGAAATGTCGCCAAGCGAGTGCTTGATGTCGCCGCCGCGCTCCGCGGCGTAGATGGGCGAACCGGAGTACGAGGTGAGCGACTGCAGGAGCTTGAAGGTCTCATTCAGCGTGACTCGCCGTCCCGTCGCCACGTTGAAGACCCTACCCGCCGCTTGCGCGGCGGAAGCTTGGCAGGCCAGCAGGTTGGCTTCGACCGCGTTGTCGATGTAGGTGAAATCGCGGCTCTGCTCGCCGTCGCCAAAGATTTTGGGCTGCTCGCCGCCGAGCATCTGAGTGATGAACTTGGCCAGCACGCCCGAGTAGGGCGACGACGGATCCTGTCGCGGACCAAAAATATTGAAGTAGCGCAGCGAGACCGTTTCCAATCCGTAGCAACGGTAAAACGAGATCATGTAACGTTCGCTGGCCAGCTTGGCCACGGCATAAGGCGAAATCGGGTCCGGCGTCATGCCCTCTTGTTTGGGTAACGTTGGAGTGTCGCCGTAGGCTGACGACGAGGCCGCGTAGACGACGCGCTTTACCTTGGCATCGCGCGCCGCCACCAGCACGTTCACCGTGCCATCCACGTTGGCGCGGTTGCCGCCAATCGGATCCAGCACAGATTTCGGTACCGACGGAATCGCCGCCTGATGCAAAACATAGTCCGCTCCCGCGCACGCCAGCTTCATGGCGTCGAGATCGAGAATGTCGGCTTCGCGAAAATCGATCTGTCCCAGGATTTGCGCCAGGTTCTCGCGCTTGCCCGTGGAAAAATTGTCTGCGCCGCGTACCTGCTCGCCCCGCTGCAACAATTCTCGCGCCAGTGACGATCCGATGAAGCCGCCGATGCCCGTGATGAAGTAAACCGCCATAGGGCTTCATCATAACAATCAAGGGAATATTTTGGGTGGAGAAGGCGGCCGCACAAACCGGGCGGCTGAAACGGAGAACTGCTGATCCTTACCTTTACGTTTCCGGCCCCTGGCTCTTCCGCAGAATCCTGAGAAACTCTTCCCGGCCCATCATCTGCCGGTCCTCGAAGAATTTCAGCATCGCCTGCAGAGCAGCGGCCGGGTTGGCGACCCGGGGCGAAGCGCCTGATTGCGGAATCGGCGTAGCATCGGGCGCAGCCCGCGATGTCAGAACCACAGAAGGCCGCGAGATGGAGCGCACTAGCTCGCGCAATCGCTCGCGGTCTTCGGGCGATAGGTTGGTGAAAGAAATTCCCATGCCCAGGTTCGGATAGGCCACGCGTACTTCTCCCCTGGCATCAAGCCGGAAGCCGTTGGCCTCGAGCTTCAAGCTGAGGGCCACGCCCACGCGATGAGTAGCCGTCGCCTCCACATAGCAGCCATGGAGACTGATATCGGTGAACGTGGCCCAGGTGGCCACGTCGCTGTCGATTTCGCCCAGGTGGGCGCTGCCTTGGCAGCGGTAGCGGGGGCTTCTGCGCTTGTCGGCGCCGTTGGAGCCTGGGATGCCGGGCCCTGCAACACTGCCGGAACCAGTCTGGTCAGGACGCGCGGCTTCGGGTGCACGGGCGGGCGCGGCAGCGGCGCCCTGGGGCGTGGCGGACCGCTTCAAGGCGGCGAGATAAGCCGCGCCGGCATCGGTTTCATCGGGCATGGCAAACGGTTCAGGTATCCGCGGTGCGCCCCGGCCTTGATGCCTTCCCGGGGCCCATCTTTTGCGGAATGTGTTTCTTTCCTAATGTACGAAGCTTCTCGGCGGAAGGCTTGGCGGAAGCGCGGAGGGATGACTACGAAAGGACGCGGGAGTTTCCGTAAGGGGATAGGTTCAGGATTGGAACGCCGCCTCAGCAGATTCTGCCGCGGCCTGCCTGATCTTTTTCCACACCTCGTCGCGCCCGGCTCCAGTTTTCGCGGAGAAGGGAATCACCGGCGCCGCCGGATAGGCTTCGGCGAGATTGTTCAGCGCGTTGCGCAGTTGATTGTTGGAGAGCCGGTCGCTCTTGGTTGCGATCAGGAGAAAGTCGCGGCCCGAGGCGTTGAGAAAATCCAGCAGTTGCCGGTCGCTGGCTTGGGGAGGAACATTCGCGTCGACCAGCGCCACACATAACGCGAGCGTCGGGCGATGGTTGAGGTAGGGCTCGATGAACTTGGGCCACTCCTGGGAAATCTCACGGGAGAGCTTGGCGTAGCCGTAGCCGGGCAGGTCGGCGAAGATGACTTCTGGCTGCGGCTTGCCGGGCCAGCGTACTTCGAAGAAGTTGATGCTGCGGGTGCGTCCGGGCGTGGAGCTGGTGCGCGCGATCTTGTCGCCGATCAGCGTGTTGATCACGCTGGATTTGCCCACGTTCGAGCGGCCGAGGAACGCGACTTCGGGAAGGCTGGGAGCAGGGAAGTGCGCGGCGTCGGTGGCTGCGGCCAGGAAACGAGCGATGACTCTCATGCGTTAGTTTGCTATGGGGCAGCAGGGCTTGGCAAGCGGGGTGAGACCGTAACCTCAGCTCTTGCGAAACTGCTTGCTCAGCGTGAGCGCCTGGTGCTGGTAAGACGATCCGATATTCGTGCCGTAGATCTTTTCCGGCCGTGACAATAGAGGCATATAGTTCAGCCGGCCCACCAGCTGACCGTGCTCCATCAGGAACGGAACTTCGTGAGCGCGAACCTCAAGCACGGCGCGGGTTCCCTTGATGTCGCTCGAACCATAGCCGAATCCGGGATCGAAGAAGCCGGCGTAGTGAATGCGAAACTCGCCGTCGGAGGGATCGAAGGGAACCATCTCTGCGGCGAATTCAGGAGGAACGCGCACTCGTTCCCGGGAGGCAAGAATGTAGAAATCGCCGGGCTCGAGAATCAGACTCTTGCTGGCATTCTGATGGCGAACTTCCCAGAACTCCTCCGGCGAATAGAAATTGATTTTGTCGAGTTCGACGGCCGGAGCATAACGCTTCGCCTTGTAGGCAATGATCTCGCCCGCTTCCGCGGCTTCTAGATTCACCGTAATTCTCAGGCCGCGCTGCAGCCGCGCCTTGCCCGGGATCTCTTCTTCGTCCATGTAAACGAGGTGCTCTTCCTGATCCAACTCCCGGATGGTGCGGTCGCCGGCCACGGGATTGCCTTGCACAAAACGCAATTGGCTGAGCCTCATACCGGCGCGCAGCGAAACCGTAAAGGTGCGGGAAACAACTTCGGCGTAAAGTTTGCCTTTATATCCCGCTGGCACGCGGTCGAACTCGGTGCCGTAGTCAGTGATCAGGCGGGTGAAAATGTCGAGGCGTCCGGTCGTACTTTTTGGGTTCGCCTTGCCGGAAATGTTTTCCGGCAGGTTCAACTCTTCGACGAGAGGGATGATGTACACGCAATCTTTTTCGAAGACCGGCGCACCGGTCAGATCAACCCGCGTCATCCGCAGTTCTTTGATTTTGGCCTCGACCGTGCTATTCGGCCCCGGCAGAAAACTGGCGCGTACGCGATGCGCCATGTCGCCCAGCCGCAAGTCGAGACTCGCCGGTTGGATGTGGTCAGGGTTTATCGCAGGCGTGGCGCTGATACTTCCGTGGGCAATCAGGTTGCTGATTTCCTGCGAAGGCAGGATTCCGGTGGTCCGGGTTTGTCCGGCTTCGGCGGAGGGTTCGGGCCCGTTCTCGAATGCAATCTGGCTTTGGTTGAACAAGGACATCTTGGAAGGTGATTTTACCCCAGGAACGCTCGTCGGCGGCTAAAAGCCGGTTCTGAATCGGATTCAGTAACGGCGCCGCTGAAGCCGTGCCCTTTCAAAGCTGTTACTGACGCGCCGCCGGGCTATCCCCGGTGCCGGAAGTCAGGGGCGGCGCAATGGGCTGCGCCGTTTCTTCCTCGCGCACCGAGGGCAGCGGAGATTCCAGCGCGATCTGCAGCACCTGGTCCATGGTATCGACGAAGTGCAGTTTCATGGCGGTGCGCAGGTTTTCGGGAACCTCGGCTAAATCCTTTTCGTTGTCGCGGGGTAGGATCACTTCGAAGAGTCCGGCGCGGTGCGCCGCCAGCAGTTTTTCCTTGAGGCCGCCGATGGGCAACACTTTGCCGCGCAACGTGATTTCGCCGGTCATGGCCAGATCGCGGCGTACCGGAATTTTGCTGAGGGCGCTGGCGATGGCCGTTGCAATCGTAATACCGGCCGACGGCCCGTCTTTCGGAATCGCGCCTTCCGGCACATGCACGTGCAGGTCGAGGGTGCGGTAGAAATCGCGCGTCAGGCCAAGGCGGTGCGCCCGCGAGCGGATATAGGATAGCGCCGCCTGCGCCGATTCCTGCATCACGTCGCCCAGCTTGCCGGTTAGTGTCAGCTTGCCTTTGCCATCGACCACGGTGGCTTCCGTGCTCAGGATCGACCCGCCCACTTCGGTCCAGGCCAGGCCGGTGACCAACCCCACTTCGCTTTTTTCGTGGGCCAGCGTGTCGCGGAACTTGATCACGCCCAGGAAGTCAGTGACATTTTCTCCCGTCACCGCGACCGTATAGTTTTCACCTTCCTTCACCACCTTGCGCGCGACTTTGCGGCAGACGTTGCCGATTTCGCGCTCCAGATTACGAACCCCCGCCTCACGCGTGTAGGAACGAGTCAGCCCCAGGATGGCCTCGTCGGTGAACTTTACGTTTTTCTCCGACAGTCCGGCCTGCAGCATCTGCTTCTTCACCAGAAACTGCTTGGCAATCTCCAGCTTTTCCTGCTCGGTGTAACCGTGCAGCCGCAGCACTTCCATGCGGTCCTGCAGGGCGGGGGGGATGGTGTGCATCACGTTGGCGGTGGCGATGAAAAATACCTGCGAGAGGTCATACTCCACATCGAGGTAATGGTCGACGAACATGTAGTTCTGCTCGGGATCGAGTACCTCGAGCAGCGCCGCCGAAGGGTCGCCGCGGAAGTCCATCGACATCTTGTCGACTTCGTCGAGCATGAAAACCGGGTTCTTGGTGCCCGCCTTTTTCATCATCTGAATGATCTGCCCCGGCAGCGCGCCAATGTAGGTGCGCCGGTGGCCGCGAATTTCGGCCTCGTCGCGCACTCCGCCCAGAGACATGCGAACGAACTTTCGTCCCGTGGCCTTGGCGATCGACATGCCGAGCGAGGTCTTGCCCACGCCCGGAGGGCCGACGAAGCACAGGATCGAGCCTTTCGGATTTTTCACCAACTGGCGCACCGCCAGGAATTCGAGAATGCGCTCCTTGATTTTCTCCAGGCCGTAATGATCTTCGTTCAGAACCTTTTCGGCGCGCGAAATGTTGCGAATTTCCTTGGAGCGCTTCTTCCAGGGCACGGCCAGCAGCCAATCCAGATAATTGCGCGAAACCGTGGATTCGGCCGACATGGGTGGCATGGCTTCCAGCTTCTTCAGTTCCTGCAGCGCCTTGTCTTTGACGTCCTTGGGCATGCCTGCGGATTCGACCTTCTTCTTCAGCTCGTCGAACTCGCTCTTCTCCCCGCGGCCCAGTTCCTTTTGAATGGCTTTGATTTTTTCGTTGAGGTAATACTCTTTTTGCGCCTTCTCCATCTGCCGCTTCACCCGCGACTGGATGGTGCGGTCCACGTTCAGTTTTTCAATTTCCACATCGAGCACGTCGGCGATGCGGGTCAACCGCTCCGAAGGATCGAAGATCTCCAGCAGCTCCTGTTTCTCTTCGATCGAAAGCTGCAGGTTGGCGGCAATGATGTCGGTAAGCTTGGCCGGATCTTCCATGCGCACCGCCGAGATCATGGTCTCGTAGTTCAGCGCCTGGCACAGCTTCACGTACTGCTCAAACAGCGTGGTCACGCGCTGCATGCTGGCTTCCACCTGCGCGTTCATCTCCGCCGGATAGCGGGCCACGCGAACGTTCGCCTGCATGTAGCCATCCGCGTCGGTGGCCTGCAAAAGCCGCCCGCGCTCAATGCCTTCGACCAGAACTTTGATGTTGCCATCGGGCAGCTTCAGGCTCTGCACGATGTTGACGATGGTCCCAACCTGGTAGATGTCATTGGCCTTGGGTTCGTCGATGGAGGCGTCGTGCTGGGTGGCCAGAAAGATTTTCTTGTCGGCGGCCAGAGCTTCTTCCAACGCCCGCACGCTGGACTCGCGGCCCACCACGAACGGCGTCATCATGAAAGGAAAGATGACCACGTCCCGGATGGGCATCATGGGCAGCTTCTTGCTCTCGAATTTTTCCTTGGATGTGGTCACTCAATCTCCCTGGTTCTTTGCCGATTGACTCCCGCTAAATGATTCTTGCTCAACCACAATCGCCTGGCTCCGCTCCCGCCTCCTGCCTACAGTCTACTACCTTTCCCCTACCCCGCCTTCTCCAGCGCCACGGCTGCGTTGCGTTTCTCCACCATCTCCCGCGTAACCTCGAACTCCTTCAGTTTCTTCTGGCTGGGCAGGTGGAACATGAGGTCGAGCATGAGTTCTTCCAGAATCATGCGCAGCCCGCGAGCCCCCACCTTGCGCGCCATAGCTTGCCGGGCAATGGCCCGCAGCGCCTCATCGCTGAACTTCAAACGCACATTCTCAAACTCAAACAGGCGCTGGTACTGCTTGACGATGGCATTCTTCGGCCGGGTCAGAATCTCGATCAGCGCGAATTCGTCCAGATCTTCGAGCATCCCGATCACCGGCAACCGTCCCACGAATTCTGGAATCAGGCCAAACTTGATCAAGTCCTCCGGCTGAATTTCACTCAGCAGTTCGAAGTTGCGCTTGCGCGAGACTGTGAGATCTTCCTTCTCCGCTTCTTCGCCGCTACGGAAGCCCAGCGACTTCCTGCCCACGCGCCTTCCGATAATCTTTTCCAGTCCCACGAACGCTCCTCCGCAAATAAAGAGAATGTTCGTGGTGTCCACCGGAGTAAATTCCTGGTGCGGATGCTTGCGTCCGCCCTGCGGCGGAACGTTGGCAATGGTTCCCTCCAGAATTTTCAGCAGCGCCTGCTGTACCCCTTCGCCGGAAACGTCCCGCGTGATCGACGGATTCTCGTCCTTGCGCCCAATCTTGTCGATCTCATCGATGTAGATGATCCCGGTCTGGGCGCGGCTCACATCGCCTTCCGCCGCCTGCAGCAGTTTGAGAATGATGTTCTCCACATCCTCGCCCACGTAGCCGGCTTCGGTGAGCGTGGTGGCGTCGACGATGGCGAAAGGCACGTCGAGCATGCGCGCCAAAGTCTGCGCCAGCAGCGTCTTGCCCGTGCCCGTGGGGCCGATCAGCATGATGTTCGACTTGCTCAGTTCGATGCCGTCGCTGGTTTTCTGCCGGTTCATGAAGATGCGCTTGTAGTGGTTGTACACCGCCACCGCCAGCTTCTTCTTGGTCTGCTCCTGCCCAATCACGTATTCGTCAAGGAAGGTTTTTACCTCTTGCGGCTTGGGCAGCTGGTTCGGCGCGGCCGCCTGGGGAGTAGCCGTGCGGTCGTCTTCCAGAATCGAATTACATACCGCCACGCACTCATCGCAAATGTAAGCGCGCGGGTAATCGCTGGGCGACGAGATCAGCTTGGCCACGGCGTCCTGCGACTTGTGGCAGAACGAACAGCGCAGAATCTCATCGGAGCCCGACTTGGTTTTCACTCGGCTCTACTCCTTCTTCTTGGCAACGACTACCAGGCACCGAGTCGCGAGTTCGAGGGCCAAAGCACGGTACTCGGTACTCGGGACTGGGTACTGCTTTTCACGAAGGCCTATCCTACAGCTTTTACGGTCTTATAGATGATATCGTCTATGATTCCGTACTCCTTCGCCTGCTGCGCGTTCATGATGAAATCCCGCTCCACGTCCTTTTCCACCTTATCGAGCTTTTGCCCGCTATGCTTGGAGAGTAACTGGTTGGTAATCTCCCGCATACGCAGGATTTCCCGCGCATGAATGTCAATATCGGTTGCCTGCCCCGATAACCCGCCCATCGAAGGCTGATGAATCAGGATGCGCGAATTGGGCAATGCCAGCCGCTTCTTGGGTTCTCCCGCCGCCAGAAGCAAAGCCGCCATCGACGCCGCCTGCCCCACGCACAGCGTCATCACGTCGTTCTTCACATACTGCATGGTGTCATAAATCGCCATCCCCGCCGTGATCGAGCCTCCCGGAGAGTTGACGTATAGCTGAATGTCTTTCTCCGGGTCTTCCTGCGCCAGAAACAGCATCTGCGCAATCACCAGGTTGGCGATGTTGTCGTCAATCGGCGTGCCGATGAAGATAATGTTATCGCGGAGCAGCCGGGAATAAATGTCGTAGGCGCGTTCGCCCCGCCCCGTCTGCTCGATGACCATCGGTACCAGCATCATTTGCGGATCGTTTGGTTTCATTCTTAACCTGACCTGTCACCTGCCACACTCCGCCCCGGAATAACGCTTGCTTTGCGCTTCTCGGGGAGGGTTGAAAGTGGTCCGCGTCCTTATTCCGGTTACGCGGACTGGTGATAAAGAAATTCGAGGGTCTTCTCGCTGCGGATTCTAGTCCGAATTCTATCGAGCCCCCCATCCTGTGTCAATCGCGCTTGCACCGCTTCCGACGTCTGTTTTGACTGTCGCGCCAAAGCTTCCACCTCCCGCTGCACTTCCTGCTCGCTGACCTCGATTTTCTCCAGGTCCGCGATGCGCTCCAGCAGCAACGAAGACTTCACATCTTGCACCGCCTGCTCCCGCTGCCCCGCCCGCAGCCGCGGCAAGTCCATCTTCTTCAAGTCCTCCATCTTCATGCCCTGCGCCGCCAGAGCCCTTAGACCGCGCTCCAGCCGCAAATCAATCTGCCGGTCGACTAAAGACTCCGGCACCTCAAAATCATTGCGCTTCACCAGTTCCGCCACCAGCTTGTCTTTCGCCTCATGCTCAGCCGTGTGGCGTTTCTCGGCTTCAATGTTTTCCCGGATCTGCTTTCGCACCTGGTCCAGGCTGCTGAACTCGCCCAGCTCCTTGGCGAAGTCATCGTTAAGCTCCGGCAAGCTTTTCTGCTTGATGCCGTTCACCTTCACCGTGTAGACAAAAGTCTTGCCCGCCAAACGCTTGTCGGAAACGTCGTCGGCGTAGCTCACATCGAACGTCCGCTCCTCACCCGTAGCCGCGCCCACCAGGTTCTGGGTGAACTCCGGCACCGTGTTCTTCCCGCCCATCTCGATCAGCACATCATCCATATGTACCGGATTGGCGTGTACGGGATTGGCCTTGGCTTCCGCGGCATCGTTGCCTTCTTTCGGCTTGCCGTCCATCGACGCCTGGGCAAAGTCGCCTTCGGCGAGTGCGCGTCCTTCCACCGTGGCGTAGGTGGCATGCTGCTCGCGCACGTTGCCGAGCGCCTGCTCCACTTCCTCGTCGCTGACCACAATCTCCGGCTTCTCGGCGCGCAGCTCTTTGTAGCCTTCCACCTGAATCTCCGGCAACACTTCAAAGCTGGCCTTGAAGGTGAGCGGCTCCCCGTCATGCATGTGCAGGTCGGTAACCCGAGGCTGTGATACCGGAATCAACCCCTGCTTCTCAGCTTCCTTGCGAAAGTATTTCGGCACCAAAGCCTCGATCACGTCGTTCTTCAGCCCATCCCCAAACCGCTGCTTGATGATCGAAGGCGGCACATGCCCCGCCCGAAACCCCGGCAGCCGCGCACTCTTCTGGTAGCGCTGAATCTGCACCTCGGTCTCCCGCGCGACCTCTGCCGCCGGAATCTCAACCGAGATTTCCCGTTTGACGTCCTTGTTAGCGTTATTAGCTCCGGTGTTGGCCGCGTCGACCTTGGCCGCGTCGCTAGTCTCTGTGGGGCTCACGTTCCGCCTTTCCCCCGCCCGCTGCATTCGGAAGCTCCGAGCACACCCAACCACCCCGAATTCATACGGCGTTAACTTGAGTGTAAAGACAGAAGGAAGCAGCGTCAAACGGAGGGGGTGGTGTATACGGACGGCAAATTACCTCCTGCCCCACCTTGACGAACCAGCACGGCGACCGCACTGGGACTCTGCGAAATTAGGTTGCGATTCGCTCGTACAAAAACTCGCGATAACGGCCTCCGCCTGCCTTCCAGGGGGACATGCACTTGCTCAGCAGCCGAAAGCATTCGATCGGGAACGATGAGGCGGGAATTTCAGTGTGCCCGAGCTGTGCTTGGGGTCTGTCGCTGTTTTCATGCAGGAAATACCCTCGGCAAATGCGGGCCATCTGACCTAGATATTCTTGAATCGTCTCCAGTCGCATTTCCGACAAGCTGCGGGCGTTCACGAAAACATCGGTGGAATCCTTTGGCAGCAGGGGCAGGCAAAAGTTCGGGAACAGGATGGCATCGTACTCTTCCATGTTGGCGAGCACCGTCCTGGCGTCCTGTTCGCCGTAGAGCACGATCTTGCGATCTGGTAGGGTGCTACACAGCCAGTACGACGCCAGCAGCAAGACCTCAGGCAGATCGACGTCCACGTAAACCACCCCGGGAAATTTCAGGGCGAAAAAGCCAACATCACCCCACCCGCCTCCGATTTCTGTCAGAACTCCCTTGCCGCCCATCAACGCCACGGCCTTCTCAGCCATGTAGTGATGGCGAAAGGTGGCCGGAACCGCTAAGGTTCCGTCAATGAAGTATCCGAAGGGATTGCCCACCCACGGGGTGCGAATGGATTCCATTTTTTCCCCGGTCAAATCGGTCCAAACGCGGTAGTCATGCAGCATGGAGTTCACGAAAACCACGCGGATCATCAGGTTTCGGCGCCTCAGATAAGGCAGTGTGGCATAGTCGGACAGGCCAAAGAACGCGTCTTGGTGGCGGAAAAACGACCCCAGAACTTCGCCCATCGATCCCCGGTCGCGAAATGCCCGTAGCCTCGCCTCGATGAGCGTAATCCACTCGCCGTTGGCTTGATATTCCGCACTCGCCGATTGCTGATCACGCTTGGCAGCCTCATATGCATTAAGAACCCGCGATACCAACTCCGGTGAAACGGGCTGGCGGCGATCCTCTAAGCCTTTCTCCAGCGCGGAAAAGGAAGCGAGAGGTTCGCCGTAGAAGTCGTGAAAGGTGTCAATTGGAGTGCGGGTTTTGCGGACTAGCTTAGAAATCATCGCTGCCTGGGATGCACAGTACGGTAGATCGCGGGCATTCTAGCGGATTCGGACAGTCATCGTCGACGCGCGGGTGCTCCATCCCCTGCGCCCGTTGCAAAGCGTGGGTCTTCCCGATTGTGACCGCCCGGACTTTTGATTTGGACTATGGGGCCGGCCCACGTTTGCGCCACCACCACCGAGGCCGTCCCATCCGTCGCGGTTTTCGACGGAGGGGCTCCACGAACGCAGGCACAATGAGGAATCTGCGCTCGGCGCATCCACTCCGAACTTCACCCGCTCCCAAACATTTCCACAGCCCCCGTGTGACATCTGACCTTGTGCCCGACATAAAATTGCGCAATCATGGTCGAGGCCGTGACAGTCAAGTGAACCTTGATGGTAGCGCCACTAAGTCCTTTGTTTTCCGGATTTTAGTATCTAAGTCCTTTAGGCTCCGGATTTTGCCGGGATTTTCTTGCTAACTCGAAGATTCCATTAGACCGGGGGGGAGGGGGGTATCGACAAGAAAGGTCCGGCGCGCACAAAAGCCACGCCGGTCCCGGCCAGTCCTCCCGAATTTATTTTGCCTGAGGGATGCACAGCTCGTTGTCCGGCGCGGCCGACTCCGCGGCAGCCCATGTTACCCTCGGTCGAGCATGCCCGCCGCGCCCCAATTCGTCACCGCCGCTTACGGCATGGCCGCGGTCCTGGCTTGGGGCACCAGCGATTTTCTCGGAGGCTACGCCACTCGCCGCGCCAACGCTTTTCTGTTCACCACCGTCGTTAACCTCGGCGGATTGCTGCTGGTCGGCACGCTCGCCACCGCCAGCCACGCAACCTTCCCTTCGGGACGCAGCGTGGCCTGGGTTCTGGCTGGCGGAATCTCCGGCGGAGCTTCGCTTGCCATCTTTTATCGCGCACTTTCCTCGGGAAGAATGGGACTGACCGCTCCCGTCGCCGCCGTCCTCAGCGCCGCCATCCCCGCGGTTTTTTCCATGTTCACCGAAGGTCTGCCCGGCCGGCTTCCTCTGCTCGGCTTCCTCTTCGCCGCCGCCGGACTCTGGCTCATCACCCGCTCCGAAGACGGCAACAGTCCCCGCGGCATCGGGCTCGCCGTGCTCGCAGGCATGGGTTTCGCGAGTTTTTACCTTTGCGTCCGGCAAGCGGGCGACGCCTCAGTCCTGTGGATCGCATCGCTCACCCGGACCGGCGGCCTGATCATCACCGGTTTGATCGTTCTCCTGCTGGGGAATTTTCGCGATATCACCTCGGCGGGCGTGCGCTGGGCCGTCCTCGCCGGCTGCATCGACTCGCTCGGCACCATACTGTTCGTTCGCGCCAGCCAAACCGGACGCCTCGACGAAGCGGTCGTCATCTCCTCGCTTTATCCCGCTGTCACTGTGCTGCTGGCACGCGTGTTCCTGAAAGAACATTTCACCCGCTGGAGGTTTGTCGGTCTGCTGGCTGCGCTGGCCGCCGTACCCATGATCGCGGCTCAATAGATCCAGTTCTCTGTTTCCTATAGATCGAGAATACAAAATGGCGCTTGTCGAAGTTCGCAATCTCACCAAGATTTATCCGCACGGCGAATCTCCGTTCGGAGGCCGGTCCCGAGACGGAGGCGAAGTCCGCGCCGTCGACGATGTCTCGCTCGACGTTCACGCCGGTGAAACCCTTGGCCTGGTCGGCGAATCGGGCTCGGGCAAGAGCACGCTCGGGCGGTTGATTCTGCGCCTCGTCGAGCCCACTTCCGGCAGCATCCGCTTCGCCGGCCGCGACCTGCTCGCCGCCGACTCCGGCGATATGCGGCGCCTGCGCCGCGATATGCAAATCATCTTTCAGGATCCCTTTGCCTCGCTCGATCCCCGCTACCGCGTTGAAGACATCATCGCCGAACCGCTGATCATTCACGGAAACAGAAACACGAAAGATGGGATTCGTGCCGGCGTCGTCGAACTCATGCGCGCCGTCGGCCTCGACGAATCCATTCTGCAGCGTTTCCCCCACGAGTTCAGCGGCGGCCAGCGCCAGCGCATCGGCATCGCCCGCGCTCTCGCGCTGCATCCCAGGTTCATCGTGGCCGACGAACCTGTCTCCGCGCTCGACGTTAGCGTAGGCGCGCAGATTGTCAACCTGCTCGCGCAACTGCAGCGCGACTTCGGCCTGACCTACTTGTTTATCTCGCACTCGATGCCGGTCGTGCGTTATCTCTCGACGCGCATCGCGGTGATGTATGGCGGCAAGATCGTTGAAATAGGATCGACGGAGCAGATCACTGCCCGCCCGCAACATCCCTATACCCGCAGTCTGCTCGAAGCCACGCCGGAAGTGGCCGTCTGAGCGAGGCCGGAACATTTTGTTCTGTGCCATACTTTTTCAATGCCGAACGCGCGTTCCAGCCGCACCCGCGATCTGAGCGAATTGATTCTCGGCTACGGTCTGATCGTTGGCATCATCTGGACTCCCGAGCACCTGCAACGCTTTCTTTCGCCCGTCGCGCTGCTGCTGACATTGCTGGTGGTGCTGGCGCGCGGATACAATCGGGACGAACTTGGCGTAGGCTGGCGCGGGTTCCTCCCATCGCTCTGGATTCTGCCCGCGGCCATCGCGCTGACTGCGCTGAGCATGTTCGTCGCCGCGAAAATCGGCACGCTGCATCCGCTCTACAAAGCCAATGTCGGGCACGTTGCCGGCTACGTGCTGTGGACCATCTACCAGCAATTTCTTTTGCAGGACTACTTCATGGATCGCCTGCTGCGCCTGGTCTCGAGCAAATCCGCCGCCGTGAGTCTCGCGGGCACGCTGTTCGCCGTGGCGCATCTGCCCAATCTAGTGCTGGCCGCCGTTACGCTGGTATGGGGAGTGGTTTCGTGCGCGCTGTTTCAGCGCTACCGCAATCTGTGGGCGCTCGGGCTGGCTCAAGGATTGCTCGGCCTCTGCTTTGCCATCTGCGTTCCCGACTCTCTGCATCACCATCTACGCGTCGGGCTGGGTTATTTGCGCTACCACGGGACACAGCCGGTTCGATAGGCGCTTAATGGGGATCTACGCACCGTTCGCATCACATAGCGTTTTGGTTCCATTCACAGGTGGAAGTCGACTTCCACGGCGATCTCGAGTTCCATTGGCTCGCCGTCGCAAGTGCCTGGCTTAAACTTCCATTGTCGAACCGCATCGAGAGCCGTGCGGTCCAGGTCCGGGCCCGCGGAGTCAATCACCTTGAGATCATGTGGTCGGCCATCTACCCCAACAAGCATATCCAACAGGACGATATTCAAGCCATGCTTCCCGCTCGGAGCAACAATTTCGGTTCGTCGTATGAGCGTGGGATGATGGGTTGCACCGGGACAGTGTGCCGATTCCTTCGCACCTTCAAGTGGAGTGAACAAGGCGTTATCCAGTTCCGGATGAAAGACCAGTTCGGACAGCTTTGCCTCAAGCCGGATCTGCTTGTCGTCGCTGCACTCGTACGAAGTCGCAAACAAGCGGTGGCCGAACGTTTGGTAATTGCTATAGAAGCAAGTTCTGTACGACCCAAGCTTGAGAGGGCTGACTTCAGCGGCGACGGTTCCACTGCTCTTGTCGACGCAAAGGGTGAACGTTCCGCCCTCAATGCAGCCTAAGGACAGTCCATTCAATCGGCGGTCTTTGAGCTTAGAGGGATTCCAGTCTTCGGGTATCGAATCAACAAAGTCCGATAGCCGAGGGATTTCATCGACATGCCTGGGCGCGACCGCAGCGCTGTCGAGGGTCCAGCTCTTGCGGCCCACGGCGACTTCAGTTCTCTTGAAATCCCTCGTCAGGGTTTCTCTGCGCCATTGCGCGCTGGAGGCCCAGAACTCGGTGTAGACGCCCTCCCGATGGAACCATCTTCCTCGAGGATTCGGAAGTTGAGCTTCAACCGGAAAGGTGGAGCCCGTTGAGAGCGGATATCGGAGAGCTGCTTTGCTCGCTCGATTAGCGTGGCAGCAGCTTCCTTCTCCTTTTCGCTGGCGAACATTGGGGGAAAAAGCACGGAGAGGACCAGCAACGTGAACAGGATGCGGCGCCACACCATTTGTTACTCCGAGAGTGAGGACGTCATTTTTACCATCATATACTCAGTGCTCAAAACCACAGCCCCCACAACCAATCCACGCTGGCATGGGTAATCGTCGAAGCTGGCACGCGCCGCTGCTCGCGCCACGCGCGTCCATAGAAAATGCCGGCGATGGTGGCCAGCAACACATAGCGCCAGTTGAAATGTGCGGAGCGTTTATTAAAGTGCGAGAGGCCGAATAATGCCGACGCGACCAGCAACGCGGCGCGCCGTCCCAGGCGCCGCTCCAATAAATTCTGCACCCAGGCGCGAAAGAAAAGTTCTTCCGGCACCGCGGTAAAGAAAAATATCGCGACCCAGCGCAGAAGCGCGCTGCCGATTCCCGGCAGGTTGCGATGGGGATGGATGAAACCCAGCGCCAGCCCCAGCACGATCACGAGAGGCGTAAAAAAAATTAACTCCCGCAAACCAGTTTTCCAGTCACTCCACTGCAGGTGAAAATCGAACCCGGTTCCGCTCAGTTGCCGGATTGCGAGAAAGCCGTACAAGCCCGCATCCACCAGAAACAGTTCGTTCAAGGCTCGCAGCCCCGGCGGCCACGCGCGGTCGAACCAGCGCAGATCCACGGCCAGCCCCACCACCAGGAGGATGAACGCATCGCGCCAGTTGCCGCGCTGCTCGGGATCGGCCGCCGCGGCGCGCAGCAACAACCACGCCATCACCACCGGCAGCAGGGCATAGAGCGCGAACCACTGCCAGCGGAAAATATGCGCGGAGAGCGAAACCATCAAGTAGGGCGCGGCCAGCAACGCGGGCAGACTCAGGCGCGCGGCTGCGGGCCAGCCCGCCACGGCGCGGGCGACCCGGTTGGCGGCAAAGCCGAACCCAACCGCGGGAGCCAGTTCCAGCCCAAGCGCCGCCATCGCGACTGGCGTCACGTTCTGCATGGATTCATCTTAACCTGCATTCGCACTGGGGCTGGCTTGTCTCGCCGCTGCTTCCCGGCTAGAATTCGGTGGCGCCTGTGGGAGGGAAAGTTGTGGGTGCTGCATGGGATTCTCCTGCAAGAGCAAGGTGAAGCGCGCCGCGACGATCCTGATCGTCGGCGCATGCTGTTTATTCTGGAAGCCTGGTGTCCCGGCCATCGCGGCCCGCTGACAGCGGGCATGATGAAAATCGTGGTTGAACAATGAAATCGGACAGGTCGGGAGGCATCGAATGAAACGCGCTCTTGTGACATTTCTCTTCGTTTGTATCTGTGCTTGTATCTGTGCCGCTTCCGGAAGCGCACGGAGCATGAACCCGGCTGCGGCGGCGGCAGCTCCACAGGCTTCCGCAGCGGTGAAGAATCCGGTCACAACTTCGCTGCGCGCGCTGCTGCCGCACTCGCGGAGTAATATTCTCGGCGCCATCAGCGAGATGCCGGCCGATAAATTCAATTACCGGCCTACGCCGGCGCAGATGAGCTTTGCGCATCTGGTGGTTCACATCACCGAGTCCAACTACTTCTTCTGCGCCAAGGCGGCCGATGTTGCCCAACCCAAAGTCGAGGGACTAAAGGAAAGCGACTCCAAGGAGAAGCTGCTTGCCGCCGCCACGGCCTCGTTCGACTTTTGCGGTGAAGCGCTGGGCAAGATGGACGACGCCAAGCTCAGCGACAGCATTGAACTCTTTGGGGGACGCGAGGGTGCGCGCGCCATGGCGGCGCTGGGCCTGGCCAGCAGCTGGGCCGATCATTACGGCGCGGCCGCCATGTATCTGCGGCTGAATGGAATTTTGCCGCCGACGGCGCAGCCGAAAAAATAGGTTGGTACTGACAGCCTGGCGTTTTCCTGGATTCGATCGCGGGGAGTTCTGCTTGATTCGTCCTACTTGATTTGCACCAGTTCGCCCGCGGTTGCTGCCGCGGAAATCAACGGCGCGGGATGCTGCGGCGCACGCCAGCCATCGAAGACGGAAACCTGATGCACGCAGGAAACCGTGCAATGCGGCGCGCAGGATTTTTCCGCAAGGTATTCGCGGCGCATGTCGTCGCGGGTGTAGGTGGCGAGCGGAACCGCGGGATAGCCGCGCTGTTGCGAGCAGTAGTGGACTAATCCGTCTTCGCAGATATAGAGATAGCGTGCCCCGGCGCGGCAACGCCACTGGTTCGGCAAACCTTGCGCAATGTTGTCCTGAAAGGCATTGATGCGGGTGAAGCTGCGCTTCTCCATTGCCTTCATTTCGTGATAGATGCGGCGTTCTTCGTCATTCAGCGGCTGCACCTGGCCGCTGCCGTCGTGAATAATGCCGATGGTCGAGCTGAAACCCAGTTCGATGGCGCGCTGGCCGATGGTCAGCGCGTCCTGGGGATGGGAAATGCCGCCGCCCACCACGGAGTTAATGTTGACATGAAACTCGGCGTGCTCGGCCAGCAGTTGCAACTTTTTGTCGAGAACCTTCAGGCTTTTTTTAGAAACATCGTCGGGATTGACGTTGTCGATGGAGATTTGCAACCACTCCAGGCCGGCGCGGTTCAGGCGCTTGATGCGCTCGGCAACCAGAAAATATCCGTTGGTAATTAATCCCGCAATCATGCCATTGGCGCGAATGCGGCGAATCACGTCGTCGAGCTCAGGATGCAGCAGTGGCTCGCCGCCGGAGATGGTGACCACGGCCGTGCCCAGCGCGCCCAGCTTATCGATGCGGCGGAACATTTCTTCGGTCGGCACCGGCTTTGAAAAATCGTCGAACTCGTTGCAGTAGGTGCAGCTCAGATTGCAGCGGCGCACCGGAATAATGTGGGCCAGCAGAGGATGGTCGGTCGAGCCGAGGGCGTGCGCGGCCATGGCCGCTCCGCGCAGGTTGCGGTGCAGGGCTTTGGCCCGACGGCGCAGGGTTGTAAACGTAGACGGCATGGATTGACTAAACCTTATTACAGCATGAATGCGGGGCCGGCGCAGGCCTGGCAGCAGCGTTCGGCGAAATTGGCGGGGTGAACTGCGTCCAAGGCGCTGCGGGCTGAGCGCTTCGAGCAATCGGTTTGCGCCATGTTGGTCGCGCTGCCGAAGGTCAGTCTTCGACCGCCTTGCGCACCGCGGCTCGGGCCAGCAGGCGCGTGGAATCCAAGGTGGGGAGCGGCGAGGATTCCGGCGTGACCAGCAGGGGGATTTCGGTGCAACCCAGCACGACCGCGTCGCAACCCTCATCCTGACAAGCCCGGATCAGTTCCACGTAGTAGGCCAGCGAGCGCGGCAGAAACTGAGCGTTGACCAGTTCGTCCATGATGATCTGGTCGAGGCGTTCGCGCTGTGCGGCAAGCGGAACGCGGTACTCGATGCCGGCGGCTTTCAGCGCCTCGGGGTAGACCGGCCCTTCCATGAGGTAACGCGTGCCGAGAACGGCAAGGCGCTTGAACCGGCGGCGCTCGGCCTCTTTCGCGACTTCTCTGGCGATATGTAGCCAGGGACGCGGCGAGCGGTGTTCGACCAGATCGAAGGCCTGGTGGATGGTGTTGTCGGGACAAATGAGGAAGTCGGCGCCCGCCCGGGCAAGTTTTTCCGCAGAGGACAGCATAAGTTCGGCCACGCCGGCCCAATCGCTCGCGCGAATGCACTGCATGTATTGCGCCAGCGAGTGTGAGTGCAGCGAGACCTCAGGGTGATGGTGGGGGCCGAGCAACTGTGAGCCTTCGAGCGAGATGGTGCGATAGCACAGCGCGGCTCCTTCGGTGCTGCAGGCGACGATGCCGATGTGGAGAGGCATGCAGGAGCTATCTTGCGGCCGCGGCGTCGAAGAGGTTCAGGAACTCCAGCTTTTTTTCCGCCGGCAGGAATGATGCTTCGAAGGAGTTGCGGGCCAGCTCGCGCAGGTGCTCGTCGGTGAATCCGAAGGTTTGCTGGGCGATCTGGTATTCGCGGGCCAGGGTTGTACCGAACAGGGCGGGGTCGTCGCTGTTGAGCGTAATCATCACGCCGTGGTCGAAATAGTTTTTCGCGGGATGATCGGCAAGGTTGGGGCAGAGTCCGGTGCGCAGGTTGCTGGTAAGGCAGACTTCGACGGGAACTTGGCGTTGCGCGAGCTCCTCCACGAGGTCAGGATCGTGGAAGGCGGTGAGCCCGTGGCCGATGCGCTCGGCGCGCAGATTGAGCGCTCCCCAGACGGATTCCGGCGGACCGGTCTCTCCCGCGTGTGCGGTAAGGCGCAGGCCGTGATCGGCGGCCCAGGCGTAGGCGTCGCGGAAAAGCTCGGGCGGCGCTTTCAGTTCGTCGCCTCCGATGCCGATGCCGACGACCTCGCGGTCGTGATAGCGAAGCGCAAGCTCGAAGACTTTTTGCGCAGCTTCGGGGCCGAACTGGCGCACGGCGTCGAAAATCCAGACGAGCGAGACGCCGAAATCGCGGGCGCCGCGGGCGCGGCCGCGATCGAGGCCTTCGAAGATGGAGGCGAAATCCTGACTGCGCCAGAGGCAGACGCCGGCTGAAACGTAGACCTCGGCGTGCAGGACGTTTTCTTCCTTCAGCCGCTGCATCAGGCGGTAAGTGATGAGTTCGTAGTCGTCGGGCGTGCGCAGGTGCTCGGTGATGTTCTTGAAGGCGAGCAGGAAGCCCTGAAAATCTTCGTAGCGATACAGTGAGTCGATGTCATTCCGCGTGGCTCGTTCGCCGTGGCGCTGGCGGAGTTCGAGCAGCGTGGCCGGCTCGATTGCGCCTTCGAGATGCAGATGGAGTTCGGCCTTCGGCAGAAGTCGCAGAAAGCTGTTGGGCGGCCGATCGAGTGCGGAAGACATCGCTTTTGATTGTAGATTCTTGGCGGAAGATTTGCGAGGAGGAGAAATTTACCGCGCAGAGGGCTGACAGCTATTTCTTCGCGAACTCGCTGCGGTGCCGGCTGTAGAAGATATAGATCAGCAGGCCGAGGAAGAGCCAGAGCACAAAGCGCACCCACGTGATTACGGTAAGCCCCGTCATGAGGCCACCGCAGAGAATGATCGAGATCAGCGGGAACCATGGAACGAAGGGTACTTTGAAGATGCGGGGGCGGTCAGGCTGCGTGCGGCGCAGGATAATCACCCCGAGTGATACTAAGACGAAGGCAAACAGTGTGCCGATGTTTGAGAGGTCGGCGACATCGCTAACCGCGAAGAGCCCTGCAGGAATGCCAACGGCGAAGCCCGCAATCCACGTGGAGTAATAGGGCGTCCGGAACTTGGGGTGAACCTTGGAAAAAAGCGCGGGGAAAAGGCGGTCGCGGGACATGGCGTACCAGATGCGCGCCTGGCCGTACTGAAAGACCAGTAGCGATGAGATCATTCCGGTGAGCGCTCCGATCACAATCACTGACCGCGACCAGGTGCTGGCGCCCAGTACCCTCAGTGCGTAGGCCACGGGTGCGTCTGCCGCTTCGCCCGACATGAAGGTCGTGTACTTCATCATGCCCAGCAGCACGATGGAGACGCCGACATAGAGCACCGTGCAAACAATCAGCGAGGCGATGATGCCGAATGGCAGGTCCTTCTGGGGATTCTTGGCCTCTTCGGCCGCAGTGGAAACCGAATCGAAACCGATATACGTGAAGAAAACGATGGCGCCTCCGGTGACCACTCCGCCAAATCCGTTGGGAGCGAAAGGCTTCCAGTTGCCGGGATGCACCAGCGCGCCGCCGACCACCAGGAATATCAGGATCGCGCCGATCTTAATGGCCACCATAATGTTGTTGGCGTCGGCGGATTCGCGAATGCCGCGTACTAGTAGCACCGTGAGAATGAAAATGATGAGGAACGCAGGCAAATTAAAGAAGGATCCCGTCCAATGCCCCGATTCCCACACAGGTGTCGACCATCGGTCAGGCAAGTTAAGGCCAAAAGAAGTCAGCTGCGCCTTGGAGTAAGCCGCGAAGCTGATGGCTACGGCCACGTTGCTGACCACGTATTCGAGGATGAGGTCCCAGCCGATGATCCAGGCAAAAATCTCGCCCAGCGTGGCGTAAGAATAAGTGTAGGCGCTGCCCGCGATGGGAATCATCGAGGCTAGTTCGGCATAGCAAAGGCCCGCGAAACTGCACGCCACGGCGACCAGAAAAAACGAGAGGGCGATGGACGGGCCGGCCGCCGGACGGCCGTGCATCAACACCTGCGCCGCGGTGCCCCCGCGCAGGAAGTTCACGATGATGTCGAGAACCTGCGCGTGCAGAATTGACGGCGCCTGGAAATACTCTCCCGCAGCCGCTGTTCCGGTAAGAACGAATATACCGGAGCCGATGATCGCGCCGATGCCCAGCGCGGTCAACGACCAGGGGCCGAGGGTTTTCTGCAGCCGTTGTCCTGGGACTTCGGATTCCGCAATCAGCTTGTCGATCGACTTGCAGCAGAAGAGCTGATTCTCGGAAGTGCGCACGGTGTCGGTGGATTCCGGAGATGATTGGGACAAGAAGTAGTTGTCTCCTGAAAAACAAGCGTTTAGCCATTAGCGCCCGGCATTCAGCAGTCGGAGTCTCAGTACAGATATTGGAAACGTTCCGGCCAAATGCCAGGTGCTTACTGCCAATTGCTGCCTTTACCGCTTCGACTGGCCGCGAGCCAACTTCTTCACCTTGCGTTTTTTCGATCCGCGGGCGTAGTCGCGGGGCTTCTTCGGCTTTTCGGTCTTGGTTTTCTTGCGCGCGGCGCGTTTCGCCTTCTTGCGTTCTTCTCTGGTCAGCTTTTCTGTATTTGCCATGAATGCTTTCTTGGATCTCAATTTGTAATTTAGGGCAGGGCCACCATGAAATTACCCAATTGCCAAATTCTTCTCAAGCCCGCTCCAGCCGGGCATATTTTTCCACCAGCTTCTTCAAGCCGAAGCGAGGAAATTGTACAGTAATCTTGGCTTCTTCGCCTTCGCCTTCTCGCTGGTAGACTGTCCCTTCGCCATATTTCGGATGCCGCACCTTCTGCCCAGGCCGGAATCCACGCTTGCCGGCGGGAGCTTCAACCGGCGTTTTAGGCACGGTGAACTTCCTGCCGCGCGAAGCAAAGAACTCGGCAATGTTCTCGATGGAGTTGTACGGCTTGGCCGGAGCCGTCGGCTTCGGGCGGCTCGCGGGCACGTCGCGGCCGCTTTTCCAGCTTGAACTCTGGTCTTCGTCTTCGTAGGAGTAGTGGACGTCCGCGTCGTAGGCTGGGCGGCCCGCCGGACGTCCAAAGGTCTCGGTCGACACACGAGCCGTACTGCGACGTCTGCCCAACTCTTCGATCAGCGGTGCAGGGACTTCTTCGAGAAATCGTGACGGGACGCTCGCTTCCGGCAGATCGGTGCCGTATCTCCGGCGATAGACTGCCCGCGTTAAGATGAGCTGGTCCATGGCGCGAGTCATTCCCACATAGCAAAGACGGCGTTCCTCCTCGACGTCGTCCGGCTGCAGCATAGTGCGTGAGTGCGGGAACAGGCCTTCTTCGAGCCCGCTGAGAAACACCAGTGGAAATTCCAGACCTTTGGCGGCGTGCAGGCTCATCAGCGTGATTTGCGAGCGCTCGTCGTAATCGTCGGCATCGCTGATGAGCGCGGCATGATCGAGAAACTGGTCCAGTGATTCTCCGCGGTCGCGCGAGTCCATCGCGGCGTTCACCAGCTCGCGCAGATTTTCGATGCGGGAGAACGCCTCGGGCGTTTCTTCGGCTTCGAGCAGCTTGATGTAACCGGTGCGGTCGATCAGAAATTTCAGAAGATCGGCGGTGCTGGCTGTGGGGACCGGAAACGAATCTGTAGCGGATTCAGCCGCCTCCATCTCCGGAAGCCGAGTGGGTTGCTCTTCGGGGGACCCGGTATAAGCCCCCCCGAAATCGAACGCCGTGCTCTCGAACTCGTTGGAATCGAAGGCGGCGGCATCTTCCGCGAGCGAATCGTCTGCAGTGGCTCCCGGAGTCTGCGGGGTCTGCACTCCACTTTCCTTGCTCACGCTGCCTTCCAGTTCTTCAATAAAGGTTCCCGCCAGAATCGCTTGCGCCTCGACGATCAGCTGTTGAAAATTCTTCAGGGCCGCCAGCGCGCGCTGCGGCAGCAGTTCCCGGCGGATCGCTTCTCCCACTGCGCCCCACAATGACAGCCCGGTTTCGAGCGCGAGGCCTTCGAGAGTATCGATGGTTCCTTTGCCTATACCGCGAGTCGGCGTGTTAATCACACGCAGCAGCGAGATCGAGTCCTCGGGATTTTGGATGACCTTAAGATACGAGATCATGTCTTTGATCTCGGCGCGCTCGTAGAAGGAGAATCCTCCGACCACTTTGTACTTGAGGCCATAGCGGCGCATGGCTTCTTCAAACAGGCGGGACTGCGAATTTGTGCGGTAGAGCACGGCGGCGCGCGGAGCTTCTCCGTGCTGCGCAGCCTCGCGCAGATACTTTGCGATGTGGTCGGCGGCGAAAAGCGCCTCGTTTTCTCCGTCGGGAGCCTCGTAGTAACCGATCTTCGTGCCGCCCTGGCGCGAAGTCCAAAGATTCTTTCCCTTGCGGCGGATGTTGTTGGCCACCACCGCCGACGCTGCCTCCAAAATGTTTTGTGTAGAACGGTAATTCTGTTCCAGACGGATGATCTTGGCCTCGGGAAAATCTTTTTCAAACTCAAGAATGTTGCGGATATCAGCTCCGCGCCAGGAATAAATCGACTGATCTTCATCGCCGACGGCGCACACGTTGTGCCGCTCGCCCGCCAGCATGCGCATCAGTTCGTACTGCGGCCGGTTGGTGTCCTGATATTCGTCGATCAGCAGATATTGAAACCGCCGGTTGTAATACTCGCGCACCGGCGCGGCGGTTTTCAGCAGCCGCGTCGCTTCCAGAAGCAGATCGTCGAAATCGAGAGCATTGGCTTTGCGCAGCTCCTTGCGGTATTCCTCAAACAGATGCGCGATCTTTTCGGTCTTTGGATCGGCCGACTGCAAATAAAGTTCCTGCGGATCAAGCATGTGATTCTTCGCCCAAGAAATACGCGAGAGCACGGTGCGCGGCGTGAGCTGCTTGTCGTCGAGGCCCAGGCGCTTCATTACCGACTTGACCAGCGATTGCTGATCGCTCTCGTCGTAGATCACAAACTTCTTGGTGTGCCCGATCGGCGGCTGACCGGGCGTGGCCGAGGGAATCTGCAAAGCCTCAATGTCGCGGCGGAGAACGCGCACGCAGAAAGAATGGAATGTCGAGATGACCGGCTTCGCGATGCTGAGCCCGCCGACCAGCTTCTCGACGCGCTCGCCCATTTCGGTGGCGGCTTTGTTGGTGAAAGTCATAGCCAGAATGGATTCCGGCATCACCCCCATGCGCTCGATCAAATAGGCGATGCGGTAGGTGATGACGCGCGTCTTCCCGCTCCCCGCGCCGGCGAGGATCAGCACCGGCCCCTCTGTAGTTTCGACGGCCTCGCGCTGCTGCGGGTTCAGTTGATCGAGAAAAGACAATGCGGAAGCGGCTCCGGAGCTGATCATTCAATTTTACAGGGGATTCAGGATTCGGGATGCCCATTGTCTTGAAGGCAGTAACGCCTCACACCCACGCGCCCATCAAATGCCCCAACCCCCCGCGCACCAGCAGGCCATCCTTGCGGTCCTTGAAGTAACGCTGGTTGATTTGCTCGCGCTGCAGAAGCTCGGTGCGGTGGAATCCCAGACTCTTCAACTCGTCGCGCAGTCTTGCGGGATCGAAGAACAGTTGAAACGGTTCTCCGGCCGCGGCTACACGTCGGGAGAGCGCATCGAGCGCCATCCTCTGCCCAAGATTGAGAAGCTTGCGATCGATTGCGAAATCAAACACCACGCCGCTGCCCGCCGGCATGTTCGCGATAAAGCCCAACGTGGTCAGGCAGGCTTCGCGCGTGAGATACGGCGTCACGCCCAGCCAGGAAAAAAACGCCGCCCCGTTCGCGTTGAATCCTGACCGGCCAAGCCCTTCGGTCAGGGTTTGGCGCTCAAAGTCAACCGGTGCAAAGGTTAAAGACGGCGGAACCGCAATACCTGCAGCCTGCAGTCGCTCACGCTTCCAGGCCTGCGTCGCGGGGTGATCCACTTCAAAAACGCGCAGGTGCGGGTGAGGGTTCCGGTAAGCAAAGGTATCGAGTCCGGCGCCGAGGACAACATATTGCTCCACGCCATGCTCGACCGCCTGTGCCAGTTCGTCCTCGGCATAGCGGCTGCGCGCCGCCATGAAGGCGCGGAACGCCCGCGAAAAGGCGTGGTGCTCTTTGGGATCGGATCGAAGTGCGTCGGCCGCTTCGCAGCCAAGGATGCGCAGAGCCAAGGGATCGTCGAGCACCCTGGGCTGGTCCAGAAGCTGATGCGCCGCCCGTCGGACCGCCACCCGGTGTGCCGTTCTGCTGAATTTACCCTCTTGCATGTGCAAACCGGTCGAGCCGCGTCAATACCCTATCGCTCAGTTCCCGCACGCGCCGCCTTGCACTCTTCGCAGGGACAGACTTCGCGCAGGAACTTCCAGGAATAAATGCCGAGGTCGTGATCGTCGTTCCACTTGAATTTGATGGCGTACTTGCCAATGCCTTCGGCCGAGAGCGGCTTGGCGGCGGGTTTGAACATGGGCAGCGCGCCGGGAGCAAGCCTGGCTGGTTCGCCCGGCTTGCGCCTGGCTTGGTCGCGCTCTTCGTTGCACATGGCGCAGGGGCAGGCGTCGCGCAGATAGATGAAACTGTAATGCGAAACGTGGCCGTCGGCCCATTCGATCTCCACCCCGGTTCCGGTGGTGAGATTCACCTTCACCGATTTGGGGTCTGTAGCCGCGGTGGGCGCCTGAAGCGGGGACTGCATGGGTTCAGTATCGCATGGCGAGGAAGCGTGCCAGCCGCTGGCAGGCGTCGCCTTAGTGAATCGCGGTCGAAGCTGTTTTAGGACTCGTAGCGGCGCCGACCGCCAGACCTCCAATCGCTCCCGCCAGAATTCCCATCAAGGCCAGCACGAGCGCGCTTTCCACCAGGGTCGCTTTTCCACCATGCGACATAGTTTCCCTCCCTTATCTTGGCGACAAATTTGCCGCGAATGGCACGCCACCATTTTACCTTGGCTGGTTCGGCGGGTTCGGCGGGAGCGAATTGTCCGCAAGGGCCGAATCCAGTAGAATAGAAGTTTGCCGTTAAGGCCTTTGAAAGGATCTGTAGCAGTCATGGCACAACAGTGTGATATCTGTGGCAAGAAGCCGCAATCAGGAAACCGCATCAGCCACGCCCATAACGTCACCAAGCGGCGCTGGAACGTCAATCTGCGTCCCGTGCATGCCCGGGTAGGCGCCACCACCAAGCGTATCCGCGTGTGCACGTCCTGCCTGCGCAGCGGCAAAGTAATCAAGGCGTAGAATCCGCCCGCCGGTTCGCGCGACGATCCGAGGATCCATTTCCCATGGGCAGCTGCGAATCGTCAACAATCGAAACCCCAAGAACCCTACTCCACGCCCAGCAGCTTTATGTCGAAGATCAAAGTCGCATTCGGCGGGATCGAGCCATCCGGCGTGCCTGCGGTGCCGTAGGCCAGATCGGGCGGAATGCGCAACTGGCGCTTGCCGCCTACTCTCATTCCGGTAACGCCCTCTTCCCATCCCCTGATGACTTCGCCGTTGCCGATCGTGAAATCGAAAGGCTTGCCCGCGTCGACGGAACTGTCAAACTTCTTGCCCGTCGTGAGCCAGCCGGTATAGTGCACGCGCACGTGGCTGCCCTCTTTGGCAACCTCGCCGTTGCCCACGCGGATGTCCCAATAAATCAGCCCGGAGGGCGTTTTCACGCCCTCGCCTGTAACTTTGGTGGGAGCATTGGTATTGGGAGTGGTGGACTTGCGGGTTGCGCTTTGCGCCACAGCGAATGATGTCGCCAGCGCCAGGATGATCCCGGTCGCGGCAAAATACTTCGTCATGCCTTCCTCCTCACATAAAAACATCTTAACCATAGGAAGCGGAGAGATGCATATAGGTTTCCCGATCCCCCGGTGATCCCGGAGCCGGCCCTGAGCGAAACCGAAGAGTTTCCGGTGGCTACGACTTATCCTTACGCCAGCGCGACCACATCAATTTCCACCAGCACATCCTTGGGCAGCCGCGCCACTTCAACCGTGGAACGAGCTGGCGGAGCAGAACTGAAATACTTCCCATAGACGGAGTTCATGGCCGCGAAGTCGTTCATGTTCTTGAGAAAAACGGTGGAGCGGATCACTTTCCCCAGCCCGCTGCCCGCCGCCTCCAGAATCTCCGACAGATTGCGCAGCACTCGGTCGGTCTGCGCGGCCACATCTCCCGCAACCACTTGCTGCGTAACCGGATCAATCGCAATCTGCCCCGACGTAAACACGAACCCGTTGGCCTTGATGGCTTGCGAGTAAGGGCCGATGGCCTGAGGAGCGTCTTTGGTAGAAATGACTTCGTGCATGGAGTCTCCGCCGTCTGGTTGGATGGCGATTCGATAGTAACTATAACGTCACATGGACAGAAATTCCAGGCGGCCGCCCACAGGCCAACAGCAGTGCCTCGTCAGATCTTCTGCAGCCTCTGCACTTCGTGCACCCCGGGAATCTTCCTTAGCCCGGCCATAATTTGTTCGAGATGTTTGAGGTCGGAGATATCGAGGACGATCTCCACGCTGGCCTGGCTGTTCGAGGTGTGCGCTCCGATGTTGCGGATGTTGCTTTGCGCGTCGCCGATCACACTGGTAATGTTTTTCAGCATCCCGAAGCGGTCGTCGCAGTAGACGGTGAGTTTGACCGGGTAGGCGGTGGGCGTGCTTTCGTCGCGGGCCCACTCGACGTCGATGCGACGTTCCGTTTCGTACATCAGGTTGGTGACGTTGGGGCAATTTACCGCGTGCACCGCGACTCCCTTGCCGCGCGTGATGTAGCCCACAATGCTCTCTCCGCGGATAGGGTTGCAACAGCGTGCGCGGTAGACCAGCATATCGCCCTGGCCCTTGACCATGATGGCGTTGTGATCGCCGAAGACGCGCCGCACCACGCTGGCGATGGCGCCGGGCTTGTTGGAGAGCCCTTCGGCTTCAATATCGCCCGCCATCGAAGGCGTGGCGCCCGCCGGCAACAAACGCGCCAGCACCTGCCGCGCGGAATATTTTCCATAGCCGATGCCGGACATAAGGTCATCGACCTTGCCCAGTCCGTAACCCGACGCAACTTTCAGCAGCGCTTCATCTTTGATCTCCTTGAGCGCGATGCGGTACTTGCGCGCCTCTTTTTCAATCACCTTGCGCCCAATTTCAATCGAGCGCTCCCGCTGGTGCACGTTGAGCCAGTGCTTAATCTTGTTGCGCGAGCGCGAGGACTTGACCAATCCAAGCCAGTCACGGCTGGGTTTATGGCCGGTTTGTGTCACGATCTCGACAATATCGCCGGAGTGCAGCTTGTGACGCAGCGGCACCATGCGTCCATTGACCTTGGCGCCCACGCAGGTGTGGCCAACTTCTGTGTGGATGGTGTAGGCAAAGTCGATCGGCGTGGCATCGCGCGGCAGTACCACGACTTTGCCTTTGGGTGTGAAGGTGTAAACCTCTTCGGGATACAGATCGACTTTCAGCGCGGAAAGAAATTCGTTGGGATCGCTGACGTCGCGCTGCCACTCGACCACCTGCCGCAGCCACGCCAGGCGCTGCTCGTCCTGCGCCGAGACGGGGCCGTCTTTGTATTTCCAGTGCGCGGCGATGCCTTCCTCCGCCATCTTGTGCATCTCTTCAGTGCGAATCTGGATTTCGAATGGTGTTCCATCTTCTGTGATGACTGAGGTGTGCAGCGACTGATAAAAATTCGGCCGGGGCATGGCGATGAAATCCTTGATGCGCCCCGGCACTGGCCGCCAGATGTTGTGAATGATTCCGAGCACTGCGTAGCAGTCTTGTAGCGAACGCGTAATGATGCGCATGGCAAACAGGTCGTAGACCTGGTCGACGGAAATGCGCTGGCGCTGCAGCTTCTTGTGGATCGAGAACAGGCGCTTGATGCGGCTCTCCACCTTGGCCTGGATGCCCGCCTCTTTCAGCTTGTCGCTGATGATGGTTTGCATCTTGGCGAGAAAAGCTTCGCCTTGTTTGCGGCGCGCGTTGACGGCTTTTTCCACCTGCTCGTAGCCGGCGGGGTCGAGGAAGCGGAACCCCAGGTCCTCGAGTTCGCCGCGAATTTTTCCCATGCCGAGGCGATGGGCGATGGGGGCGTAGATCTCGAGCGTCTCTTGCGCGATCTTGGTCTGACGCTCGGGGTCGAGGTGTTCGAGCGTGCGCATGTTGTGCAGGCGGTCGGCCAGTTTGATGAGCACCACGCGGATGTCATCGACCATGGCGAGCATCATCTTGCGCAGGTTTTCCGCTTGCGCCTCCTCGCGCGTAGCGAAATCTATTTTGCTGATCTTGGTGACGCCCTCGACGATGTGCGCGACCTGCTCGCCAAATTCCTTGCGGATGTCGACGATGGTGACCGAGGTGTCTTCGACTGAGTCGTGGAGCAGGCCGGCGGCGATGGCGACTGGGTCCATCTTCATTTCGGCCAGCACCAGAGCCACTTCCAGGGGATGCACCAGGTAGGGCTCGCCGGAGGCGCGCATCTGGCCTTCGTGGTGCTTCAGGGAATAGTCGTAGGCTTTTTTGACAATCGAGAGATCGTCCTGGGGACGGTTTTCCTGAATCCGCCTCATCAGCTCGCGGAACTTGGTGAGGGTGAGGGCGGTGGTCGCGATCTGCTGGCGCAAGCTCGCCATGTACGATTATAGCTCGCGCGTTCCTGCCGGAACATCGCGTGAATGTTCCAGTCGGAACATAAGAGCAGTTTTACCGGAACACTGTGGAAAATTCGGAAATCTCGGAAAACCACCTTAAAGCTATAGTTGGCTGGCTGCAGGTGATTGGGGCAGTTGAGTTTAGGCGGGTGCCGATATATCGGCAGGGAAATCGTGGGGCGAAGGGAAAGCGACGAAAAGTGGCGCTCGAGGGCTGGCAGTCGGGGGGTGGTGAGTGCTAACAGAAGGGCACGTGGCCCATCGCGTTTTGCGCGATGGAGCTGTCACTACCGTAATGCGGCCATTGAACTGCCGATACGTCGTCGAGGCGACGCTGGGTCGTCATAATCTCGTAATACATGCAATTTTGACGGAACTAGCGTCTTTTCCCATGGTATGATCCCACGCTTGGATGGCGCTGATTAGAAATGGCTTCGAGAGTGTAGCGCAGCTAAACTACCATTTCTCCGAGCACGGGGCGGACTTTGGAGCATCAAACGCTAATGAATACGAAAAATGGGCCGATGCCTTTCTTGGTGGAGCGAAGCCGGAACATGTCCATGAGTGTGTGCGCCAGAGTGGAGCTAGATTGAGATACGATCCAAATACGGAAGCCTTCGGGGTACTTGACGCCGGAGGTGTTTGTCGTACCTACTACAAGCCGGTCCCCTGTTCTTCGGTGCCAGGCTCGATTAGGGCCGCAGTGAGACGGTCGGGCAGGTGTCACCCCTGCGCAAACAACCTCGTGTATTTCAAGACGGAGTGCAAAAGATGATAAGCCAAAATCTGTGTCCCGTGTGCGGTTATGAGATGGAGGCACCACCAAAAGACTACAAAATTTGTCCGTCTTGTGGAACAGAATTTGGGCTGCACGATGTGAACGCCACGATCGCCGATCTACGGGATAGTTGGCTTGCGACTGGCCCGAAGTGGTGGAGCAAGACAGGCGCCCAGCCAACTGACTGGGATCCGCTCGATCAAATGGCGAAGGCCGGAATTGTGACTAAGCGGCAGCCCTCAAGCGAGCCGTCCTCCGTCAGCACGTCGAGTTCTACCGCCGTTGTTGCGGGCCGAGGTCTGGGTTGGACGGCATCTGCGTCGGGACAACTTGGTGGTATACCACATGCAGTGGAATTTCGCTGAAGGTCTGACCATCAAGGGAAACATTGAACCAATAGATCCCCGGTTCAGTGACCGGGAATCCCATCGGTATGACGATCGCAAGTCCGCGGTCATCGTCTCCTTCGAAGAGAACCGGCACATTAATCGAAGGCATCCGTGCGTCCGATGGGGAGGTTGGCGTAATAACGAGTTGTCCGTTCCCTCTGTGAATCCCTGATTTGAATGCCACCACTAGGGTCGTCTGAATCGCTGTAGCTGGCATTACTTCTGAAGGCCCGGTAACAGTCCATCGGTCTACCATCCGGACGAAGGTGTTAACCCCATCCACTTCGCGGAGGGCTTTCTCGCAGAGAAACGCTGCGGCTAAGTACGGACCGCCTTCAATTGGCATAGCGGAAACATCATACAGCAGACCTAACGAGAAGCGGTTCGGTTTGTCACCTCGCGGGTCTCGTCACGTCACTGCATCAACAGTCCAACGAAGTTCAACCTCAAAGGCAGCGGGCGGGGGCTCCCGCTCCACAGCTCCATACCACCCTCCCTCATACAATATTTCTGCCCTTCATTCGTCTACATCTGTGGATGAAGGACGCGGCTAGTCTGGAGCGGATGAGCCTCGAACAGGACCGGCGGATCTCCGACGTGGTTCAGCGGGAGAGGTCCCGGCTGGGCAACTTTATTCGGCGGCGTGTGGCTGACCCGCGGGATGCCGAGGACATTCTGCAGGACGTGTTCTACGAACTGGTGGAGGCTAACCGGCTGCTGATGCCGATTGAGCACGTTACGGGCTGGCTGTTTCGCGTGGCGCGCAACCGCATTACCGATCTCTTCCGCAAGAAGAAGCCGGAGAGCTTTAGCGATGCTGCTGTGGCCGGTGACGATGGAGAGCTGCTGCATTTGGAAGATTTGCTGCCTTCGCCCGATGCCGGTCCGGATGCGCTTTTTGCGCGCAGCGTGCTGCTTGAGGAACTCGAGGCTGCGCTCGACGAGTTGCCCGAGGAGCAGCGCGAGGTGTTTGTTGGGCACGAGATCGAGGGGCGCAGCTTTAAGGAGATGGCGGCCGAAACGGGCGTGAGCGTCAATACGCTGCTGGCGCGCAAACGCTACGCGGTGCTGCATCTGCGCGAACAGTTACGAAGCGTTTATGACGAGTTTATGAAAGCGTGAGGAACTGAACATGAGAAAAAGATGGTATTTCGTGGCTCCGGCGGCGATTGTGGGGATTGTGCTATTTGTCTTCATTGGCGGCGAGCTGGTGCTGCATCTGTGGAACTGGCTGCTGCCGGCGCTGTTTGGCTGGCGCCTGATCACCTTCTGGCAGGCACTTGGAATTCTGCTGTTGTGCCGGATTCTTTTTGGGCGCATTGGTGGCCGCGGGTTCCGGCGCTACAACTTTCGCGGGCGCATGGCAGAGCGGTGGGGACACATGACGCCTGAGGAGCGCGAAAAATTTCGGCAAGGGATGCGCGGGCGCTGTGGCTTTGGGCCGGCGGCGAGCGAGAGCAAAGAGCCGTCGGCGTGAGGCCGCACCGACATTCCGCCCGGGCATGAGACGACTGGGGCGTCGCCTCGCTCCGCGGACAGCCGAGGTGGCTGTCTCTACATGGGCATCTAATGCCACCCCCACTCAGGGTTTGGTTGAGTCGCCTTTTGGGATGTTTGGGGTGAGCTTGCGCATGAGAAATTCTTCGACGAGATTGGCGGCGGCGGTCGCGCCCACTCCGATGGCGGCGTTCTCGAAGATCAATGCCGCGCCGCGATTCTGCGCGGGATAGTAAAGATTTGAAATAGCGCCCGCGGCCAGGCTGCCGACGATGTTTGAGTAGTTCGTTTGCCAGTGCCCATTGTCACCCTTGCAAATCACCGAATTGGCGAAGGCGTAGAGAATCCGGGATCGCTTGCTGCCGGTTCCCTTGTAAAAGTAGCGGGGATCCTGTTTCAAGAGCGAGGGCAGGAGAGCGCTTCCGATGAAGGTGCCGGCAGCCAGGTCGGCGTAGCCGGCGCCGTAGCGTTTCGCATAACCCTGGGCGCCCTGCCCATATCCGCTGAAAGCATCTTCGGCCTGCTGCACTCCCGCAATGCCTCCGACGATTGCGAAAGTCACGGGATCCACGGTCGTTTTCCAGGCCAGCTCGAACTTCTGCTTCGGGGTAAGCGCAACGGGATGGGGATCGTAGGTGACATAGAAATTTGGAATGACGCCGAGCACGCGCTGTTTCTCTTCATCCTTGACCTGCCCTTCCGCCACGTCGGTGGGTGAGAGAATGACCTGCACCTGGTTGACATTGGTGGCAACGGAGAGCACGATCTGCGCGACGGTGTGGATCTCTCCCGCACGCAAAATTCCGGACGAAGTTTGCGAGGCGAAGCCCGCTGCCGTGATTGTGAGCTGGAAAGGTCCGGGAGCGACGTTCACAAAAGAGAATTGCCCATCGTCGCCCGATACTGCCTCCTGCCTGGATTGGCCTCCAGCGGTAAGCGTCACCTGGGCACCGCCGACGACCGCTCCACTTTGATCAACCACCGTGCCGCCGACGCTTCCGGGTGATTGTTGAGCCGGCAGTTGCCCACCGGGTGAGGCTGTCCCCTGCTGTTCGGGATCAGGCACGGGCGTTTGCTGAGGGGTCTGTCCCAGGCAGAGCGAAGCCCAACCCAGAGCGAGTAAGGCGAAAACTATGAGTCCAGACCTGGATTGGAGTGCCATCAATAAAGTCGTTTCCCGTCTTGCACGCATGCCTGCCAACTTCCCTGGGTTGGATGCAGGATAATCGCCACGCGCTGGGAGAATCTCTGCACAGAGATTACACTAACCGGTCCACGGATTGCCGCCGACGGAATGCTCTGGGAGATAGCTTATCGGGGCTGCTTAAATTTCGCCGGTTACGAAGGTTTCAAATCCATCGCAAGTTTGTTGGGACGCTCCGTTGGTTGGTAGAGTTGCATTTTTAACGCATGAATTTCAGAATTCTGGTCAGCGGGGTCTCGGGTCCGATTGGCGCCGCGCTTCTACCCTCGCTCAAAAACAGCGGATATTCCGTAGTGCGGCTGGTGCGGGGCCCGGCCACGGACAATGGGCAAATCGCCTGGGACCCGGCGAAACCGGTTGCGCCGGAATCGGTCTCAGGATTTGACGGCGTGATTCACTTTGCCGGGGAAAGCATTCTCGGGCGCTGGAGTGCGACCAGGAAGCGGAAGATTCGGGACAGCCGCGTGGCCGGCACATTGCATCTGGCGCAGGCTGTGGCGCGCGCGAAAGACAAGCCCAAGGTCTTCGTTTGCGGGTCTGCGATTGGCTACTACGGGAATCGCGGCGATGAGTTGCTATCTGAGGAAAGTGCGCCGGGCACGGGATTTCTGGCGCAGGTCTGCCAGGACTGGGAGGAAGCAACCACGCCCGTCGTGCAAGCCGACATTCGCACCGCGCATCTTCGCACGGGGATCGTGCTCAGCGCGAAAGGCGGTGCGCTTGGGGCCATGCTGATGCCCTTCAAGCTGGGACTGGGAGGACGCGCTGGAACCGGGCGGCAGTGGATGAGCTGGATCGATGTGCGGGACGTGGTGGGCGGGATTCACCACATTTTGAAAAACGACCTGCTGGAAGGGCCGGTGAACATGGTTGCGCCCAAACCGGTCAGGAACTCCGAGTTCGTCCGGACGCTGGCGAGCGTGCTATCGCGTCCGGCGATTTTTCCCCTGCCGGCCTTGGTGGCAAAGCTGGTATTCGGGGAGATGGGCGACGAATTGCTGCTGGGCAGCCAGAGAGTTGAACCGGGCAAGCTGATCTCGAGTGGGTATCCGTTTCGGTACAGGGAACTGAGGAGTTCACTGGAAGCGCTGTTGGGGCGTTGAGGCGGGGTTCAATCTGTACGCGTCAACAGAGGTCCATTGCCCGCAGGGATGGCCGAGAACCTGCTCTCAGATTGTCGAAGGAGCGACTCCCATTCCTGAGCGTTTTCAATTCGAAGGACATGACGGGTCGATTGAGCGGTTCATTTCCTCCTGCAGCTTCTGCAGAAGCTCGGCCCGCTGCTCGGTGCTCAACTCGCGCTGTAGTTCTTCGAGGGCCAGGGCAATAATGTGGTAATGATGGGCTCCGGCGTACTTGGGATCGGAAGTGATGTTGAGCCAGAGCTTGTGCATGAGTTCAAGGTCTTGCGGGCGCAGGCGCGGAGTATGCGGGCCAATGGTGTACTCGCGGACCGTGCCATCAGGAGCGCAGACTTCGAGGCACAGCCGCGGGCGGGGCTCGGGCATGCGTTCCCAGGCGTCGCCGGTAAGCTTGGCTTGCTCGTCGGAGGTGAGTTTGTTGGAGAGGCCGCAAATCACGCGGACGGAATCGAGCCGCTGCGCGGTCACCATGATCGCTTCGAACACGTCGCTCGCCGGAACTACGAGCAGAGAGATCGGCTTTCCCTCTTTTTCGGCCACAGCCACGGCGGCGGTGAACAGTTCCTGTTCGTAGTGGTCGAAAACCTGGCTTGCCTCCATGATGGCGCTGCCGCTGAAGCTGTGCTCGCGATGGTAGAGGCGGGCGCTCATCACCACCACGTCTTGCTTGGCCGTATTGGTGTGGGCCAAAGTCTGGCGCAAGTAGTAAAGATTGCGGGGATCGCGCACCGCAACCAGAATGTTTCCCGGACGAACTCCCATCGCCCCGCTGCCCAGTTCCTGGTTGCCATAGACGCGGAACTGATCGAGCTGCTCCGGCTTTCCGTGGCGCTCTTTGGCTACATGGCGCTCCGACAAACTGAAGATGGTGAAAAACATCACGCTGAAGATCACTCCGGCGATGGTGGCCTGGTACTTGGTAAACAAGTTCACGACCGCGGTGATTAAAAGCACCGCCGAAATCGCAAGCAGTCCGACCGGAACCTCGGTCTTGCCGAAGTGCAAATTGCCCGGCACTTTCCACGCCCGGTTCCCGGGCTCGGTGAAGCGGAGCACCAGCACGGCCAGGGACTTCATGGCGAAGCTCCAGATCACGCCGAAAGCGTAGAGCGCGGCCAGCAAATAGACGTTGCCGCGGCTCAGAACGATGGTGAGCACCTGCAGGCCCACGATCAGGTTGATGATGCGATAGCTGGTTCCGTAGCGGTTATGCGGCTTCAGAAACCAGCTGGTCAGAACGCCATCTTCCGCCACACGATTCAGAACCCCATTCGCGCCCACAATGGAGGTGTTCTGCGCGCCCGCCAGGATGAGCACACCCACCAGCACCACGAAGCCGTGAAAAAGCAGCCGCAGGCTCTCCGGTCCGGCCAAATACATAGCGATGCCGCCGATGAGGTTGGCGAAGTAGTCGGGCCGAACCTTGTCGGGAATGATCATCACGGCGAAGAACGAGACCAGAGAGGTGAACAGCAGGCTGTAAATGAAAATCACCAGCCCGGTCTTCTCCAGGTTCTTCAGCTTGGGATGTTCGATCTCGCGGTTGACCTGGGCCAGGGTCTCTTCACCGCTCATGGCGAGCACCGAGTGCCCGAAGCCAACGAAAAGGATGATCCAGGTGATGCGGCCGAAAAAAGTTCCGTTCAGCCAGCCCAGCGACTCCCGGTTTAGCGGAATCACGCCTGCGTGCAGCGGGCTGGGCGGCAACTGCACGGGAGCGCGCAGAATCGTGATGGTGCACCAGACAATCAGAATCACCACCATCACCGTGGTGACGGCCATGATCTGCAACGCTTTCTGGCTAGACTCGTGCATGCCCTGGGTATTCTTCCACCAGAAATAGAACACGACGATGACGGCGAGTCCGGCGGCGAAGTGGTCGTCGGAGAAATTCAGGGGGCGGTGCAGGTAGACGCCCATGTCTTTGATAAAACCCGCCAGATATTGACCGGCGGAGACGGCGCTGATGGGGCCGGTCAGTACGTAGTCGAAAAGCAGGGCGGAGACGGAAAACTTGGCCAGGCCTCCGCCCATGGCTTCCTTGACCACGCGGTAGACGCCGCCGCGGACGAACATGCTGCTGGATTCGATATAGAGCGCCCGCACGCAGTAGCTGAACAGCATGACCGCGAGAATGAACCAGGGGGCGCTCTTGCCGATTACCTTCTCGGCGTCGCCGCCGGCGTAGTAGGCGGAAGATGCGAGGTCAGAGAGCACGATGGCGGAGGCCCGCCAGAAGGAGATGAACGTCAACATCACCGTGGTGGCGACGAAGACCTTTATGGCGGGTTTGGAACTTCCCACGGAGGTAGCCATGCTTCAGACGAACTGCGTGAACTGCTCACACTGAACCGCTCACACTAAACATAAACCTTCTGAAGATAGCACAGGGCGCGCTGAGCCGGGGACACCGGGGGCTCACGCCGCGGGCGCGGTGATCTGGGTGGTTAGACCAAATCGCTCTCGGCTCCCGGCTCGGGCTTCTTCGGTGCGGGGTACGCGGGTGCGAGGTAGGTGTGGGTAATGCGGTCGTGCCAGCAGAGGGCGTCTTCGTCGAGAAAAATCCAGGCGTATCCCATGCCGAGAGAAGCAGCCGAGAGGAACGAAGCCAGGACGCGCCAGCGGCGGAGACGGCGACCCGCTCGACTGCCATCGAAGCGGGCCAACTCGAGTCCCGCAAGGCGCAATCCGGGCGTTGTGCCGGAATGAACCAACAGCAGATATTGGTATGCGGCCCAGAACAGGCCGGAAAAGCCGGCAGCCAACTCCACCATCTGGAGTCGCGGCGGACGAACCACCGTCATCTTGCAAAAAATGAAGCCGAAGAGCGCACAGGCTGCAGCGACCATGACATCGTCGATAGCGGCGGAGAGAACGCGCCGCGCCAGAGGCGCACCCTGCAACGGGATGTCAATGCCCGGCCGTTTTTCCATTTCCGGCCGGTGCGCGGGCTCGATTGTGATTCCGCCCAGAGCAGGAGGCGGCGGGACCAGATCCGGCGCTTCCAGGATGCGAGGCCGGTCACGATCCAAGACCGGCTCCGCCAGTTCATCCGGCGGAGCAGCCGGCGGCATCCAGGAACGCGGGAACTCAATAATCTTCGCGGTAGGCGGGGGTGAGACTGGAGCCATTGCCGGAGTCGCAGGCCGATGCGATTCGGCGGCACGAAGCAATACTGTAGCCTCCTGTGACGCCCCGTCAGACGGCGTCCCAGGCGCGGACGCTGGAATACCAACCGCATCGGCAGTGCGGCCGACGAAGCCATGCAATGCCACGGCCTGGTGCGAAGCCGTCACGATGCTCTGGGCAAAACACGGGGGCTCGGCAGAAATGCCGCATGCGGTGCGAGCAACATCTTCTTCTTCAAAACGCAACCGCAACGACGGATAGCGGGGCGGACGCGGCTTACGCCGGGCCTGATAACGATTCAGCCGGGCTGCAACCTCCATCCGCCAGGCAGGAGTGTCCTCAGCCACAACTTCATTGCCGTCGTTGCGCGCAGCAACCTCTGTCGCCGGAGGCGGGCTCAACGCCTGCGCTCCGGGCGTTTTGGGCCCAGCAGGCGGCGAAGCGGCGGAATACGCTTCAGAAGAACAGCGGCAGATGTCACCACAAAGCGGACAAGGCATGAATCACATCTTAGAAAGTACCGAAACTCAGAGCCGCTGGATAACCACGAAGACGGCCCCGGAATCCAAGACTCCGGGCGGCTTTGCGTAGTGTGCAGCTTGAGCGCGCGCCGGACTGCACCAGTGCCGGCTTTGCCTCCCGAGGCGCGGCCGTGCTAAGTTCACCACGACTGCTGCCGGTAGAAGCGGCCGAGCGCTTCTTTCTTGCGCTTCGGATGATCTTGTTCCGGCGATCTGGTTCCGATGACTCTTCGCAAGAGATTCCTTATCACGGCGGCGGCGCTTTGTCACCTTCTTCTCGTGCCGCCGTTAGTTACCAGCCAGTTGCCACCTTTGGACCCCACTGCCTCGCGCGCTGGCGGGGCAGCGGAAAAGTCGGCGGCCCAGGCAACATATTGTGGCCAAAAGGCTGCGGCACAGAAGGAAGACGTTGCCACATTCTGCTCAATTCGGCAGGAAGAGCAAGGCCCGGTCTACCAGTTGCATGGGGTGGTGGAAATCTACTACGGAACCTACGTGCTGCGCGCGGACGAAGCAACTTTCAACTCCGAAACCAAGGAAGCAACCGCGAGCGGGCATTTCGCCCTCGACGGCGGTCCCAATGACGACCATATTCGCGCGTCGCACGGCACCTATAATCTGGAGCTCGAAACCGGACGCTTCTACGATGTGACCGGCACAACCGGGCTGCGTTTTCGCGGCAACCGGGTGATCCTGACTTCCACCGCGCCCTTCGCCTTCACCGGCAAACTTGTCGAGAAAACCAGCCCCGATCATTACCTGGTTTACGACGGCACCATTACCACTTGCGAGTTGCCGCATCCCAAGTGGCAATTCGACGCGCGCAAAGTGAGTGTGGACGTGGGCGGCAACGCCAAAATCTATCGCAGCACGTTTGCGCTGCACGGAATCCCCATTCTCTATTTCCCTTACGCCACCCATCCGGTGGAGCGGGAGTCCCGGCAGTCCGGCTTTCTCATGCCGTCGGTGGCGCGCTCTTCCAGCAAGGGCAACGTCCTGGGCGAGGCCTACTACTGGGCCATCAACCGTATGATGGATGCGACCTTGGGCGCCGAGTATTTTTCCCTGCGCGGCTGGTCGCAGCGCGGGGAGTTTCGCGTCCGGCCCAGCGAGACTTCCTATGCGGACCTGAGCTATTTCGGAGTGATTGACCGGGGCATCGGCTCGCCTCCGCTTAAAGAGGGCGGAGAGAATGCGCGCCTGAACTCAGTCGGAAACATCGACGGCTTCCGCGCCGTCGCCAACATTGACTACCTGAGTTCGTTTCTCTTTCGTCTGGCATTCAACGAGGTTTTCAGCCAGGCCGTGTATTCGGAAGTGAAATCGCAGGCCTTTATGTCCAAGTCCACGGACGGCTTCAACGTGAATGGATTTGTAGAGCGCTACCAGAACTTCCTGAGCACAACGCCGGGGCAGGTAGTCACGATTTCGCACGCCCCCAGCTTTGATTCTTCCGGCGTGGACCGGCAGTTCGGGCGCACACCGCTCTACTGGTCGTTCGACGCTTCGGATGCCGGCCTGTCTCGCAGCGAGCCCGAGCAGTGTTCAAGCTCGCTCTTGCTTCAATCTTGCACGCCGGCTTTTCGCACTGGGAATCTTCTCGGCAGATTCGACCTGAACCCTGAGATCTCTTTGCCGCTGTTGTTCCGGGGATGGTCTTTGCGCCCCGAGCTGACCTTGCATGAAACCTATTACACCGAACGGCTGGTTGGAGAAAACGGAGGCAATCCCGGGCAGGCGGTAAACGACCCGATTAACCGCCAGGCCCTGGAGACGTCCGTGGAATTGCGGCCGCCACCGCTGGAGCGCGTCTTCGGCAAGGAATTTTTGGGCCGCAAGTGGAAGCATGTCATTGAGCCGCGCGCGGTTTACCGCTTCGTCACCGGCGTCAACAACTTCGCAAATGTTCTGAAGTTCGACGAGCGCGACATCCTCACCGATACCCACGAAGTCGAGTACGGGTTCGTGACCCGTCTCTACGCCAAACGCACTTCGGGGAAACCGGAGGGTTGCGACACCATTATGTCGGCCCTCACCGTAGGCGGACCGGCGCCGGAGTCGACTATCCCCTGGCAACATGCCAACCCGCTGGCAAGCCCTCCGTGCCAGACCGGGCCGCCGGTGCGCGAACTCGTGACCTGGGAGCTGGCCCAGAAATACTTCCTCGATCCGACTTTCGGTGGCGCGCTGATTCCGGGTCAGCGCAACGTGTTCACCACCACCGCCGACCTCACCGGAATCGCGTTTCTCAGCGAGCCGCGCCATCTTTCGCCCCTGGTTTCGCGGTTGCGCGTGGAAACCAGCTCGCGCACCGACGCGGAGTGGGATCTGGATTACGACTTCCAAAACAACCGCGTCGATGCCAGCACCCTGCTGGCCAACTACCACATCGGTGAGGTTACGATTGGTGGTGGCGATGCTCTCTTGCAGATACCCGGGCAAACCGTAACCTCATCTTCAGGGTTGGCCATGCCCGCCCGCTTCAATCAATTTCGCGCCGCCCTGGGTTATGGGAGCCCCACGAAGCGCGGTTTCAGTGCCGCCAGCAATTTTGGCTTTGACGCGGACACCCAGCAGTTGCAGTTCGCCAGCGCCCAGACCACCTACAATTGGGACTGCTGTGGCATCACTTTACAGTACCGCCGCTATGCCATCGCCAACGTAAGAAACGAAAACCTGTTCAGCTTCACCTTTACGCTGGCCAACATCGGCGGCTTCGGCAGCCTGCGCCCGCAGGAGCGGCTGTACTGAGCAGACAGCTCGTATGGATGGCGGTGGTCTGCGGCAAGCGCTTGCGCCTGCTAACATGGGTGCATGCCGAACGCGGGATCAGACCTCCAGACGAAGGGCGCATTGCTGCAGGGCCGCCTGCGCGACTTAGGAAGCCTTCTCGTCGCCTATTCCGGCGGCGTGGATTCCGCCTACCTCGCTTGGGCTGCCCATCAAGCACTGGGAAATAAGATGATGGCGGTCATCGCCGACTCTCCCAGCCTGGCGCGCGCCCAGCTTGCCGATGCGATTGCCTTTGCCAGAGAGCAAGCCATTCCGCTGGAGGTAGTCGCGACCTCCGAACTCGATCGCCCGGAATATGTCCGCAACGATGCCCAGCGCTGCTTTTTCTGCAAAGATGAACTGTTCAACCTGATGGAAGATTTACGCAGCGCGCTCGGCTTCGATGCCATCGCCTATGGCGTCAACCGCGACGACCAGGGCGATTTCCGTCCCGGCCAGAAGGCAGCGGCTGCTCACCATATTGTGGCTCCACTGCTCGATGCGCGACTTGCCAAAGAGGAAATTCGCGCGCTTGCCCGGAGCGCTGGTTTGCGCATCTGGGACAAGCTCGCTTCCGCTTGCTTATCCTCCCGCATCGAATACGGACGGCCAGTTTCGCGCGAGGCGCTCGCCGTAGTGGAGAAGGGCGAAGAAGCCCTGCGCGTGCTGGGCTTCCGGCAATGCCGCGTGCGTCACCACGGGGAGATCGTCCGCATTGAAATCGCGCGCGAAGAACTGGAACGGGCGCTCGATTCCACCATGGCCGCTGAGTTCACCAGGATTTTCAAAGCGTTGGGCTTCAAATTTGTAACTCTCGATCTCGAAGGCTTCCGTTCCGGCTCGATGAACGCATTGCTGCCTGCGGAGAATCTGTTCCCGCAAACGGGTTGAACAAGGCATTTGCGCTTCGCGAAACTTTCCCACTATCGCCCAACGCTCTAAGATCACATTCCGGCGCTCCGATCTGCGCTGTGAGATAATCAAGATTCAACTCGTGATATTCAGGCGGTTTTTGGTGACTCTAATTCGACGTTCTTTTCTGCTCCTGCTGGTTATCTGTCTGGGTTGTGTTGCCCAGTCTACTTCCCCCGATTTAGCTAAGAAGGTCGAGCACGAGATCCGTTCCTATTACAAGCTGCCTGCCGACGTCAACGTATTGGTGGGCGCGCCTTCACCTAGTGCTGGCTTTCCCAATTACGACTCGGTGGTGGTAACCATTGATAGCGGTGGGAAAAAGCAGGATCTTACATTTCTGGTTTCCAAAGATCGTTCTTCCATGATGCGGCTGACCAAGTTTGACCTGAGCAAGGACCCGTTCGCGGAGACGATGAGCAAGATCGATGTCCGCGGGCGGCCCACGCGGGGAGCCAAGGCATCCAAGGTGGTAGTGGTGAGCTTCGACGATTTCGAGTGCCCGTTCTGCTCGCGCATGCACCAGACGTTATTTCCGGAGATACTCAAAGAATACGGCGACCGGGTCACTTTCATTTACAAGGATTATCCGCTGGAGGAAATTCATCCCTGGGCGACGCACGCGGCCGTCGACGCGAATTGCCTGGCGGCGCAAAGCGGCGATGCCTATTGGGACTTCGCGGACTACATTCACTCCAACCAACGTGAGGTGAATGATGAAAAAACACCCGGGGCGCGGCTCGAGGCGATTGACAAGCTCGCCCTGTTGCAGGGCCAGAAGCACAATCTTGACGCCGTGAAGTTGCAGGCCTGCGTCAAGGCGCAGGATGAGACTGCCGTGAAGGCATCGATGAAGGAAGGCGACGCGATCGGTGTGGAAGCCACGCCTACGTTGTTCATCAACGGGGAGAAGATCGATGGCGCCGTGCCTATCAGCGAATTGCGCGCCGCGCTGGATCGGGCCTTGAAGGATGCCAACCTGCCGGTGCCTAACCACGCCACGGCCACCGCTGCGGCGGTGCCGGCATCCAAGTGATAGTAGCGAAGCGCGTGACGAGAGGTTGGCCGGCCGCGTCCCGTCGCATACCGCAAGAACTGCGCGGATCGTCGGTTTGGGAGAGACGCCTTTGAAAAGAAATGCTGAGTTTGCCCGGCTTGCAGCGCCGCTGGCCGCTGCCCTTGTGCTCGCGGCGCTGGTGGGCTGCAAGTCACAAGTGAGCGGCGATGTGATGGCTACCGTGGACGGCCGCAAGATCTTCCGCTCGGACGTCGACAAATATTACGACAATCAGGTGGCCAGCGCCCAACAAGCGCCTACCGGGGAGCAAGCCACCATTCTCCGCCTGAACATTTTGCGCCAGCTGATCGACGACGAAATGGTGATGCGCCGCGCCGAAAAGCTCGGCCTGCTGGCCACGGAAGAGGAAGTAGACCGCAAACTCAACGAGATCAAGTCCCCTTACACGCAGCAGGAGTTCGACGAGAGACTGAAGGAACAAAAGATTACCCTCGAAGACTTCAAGCGCGACATCCGCCGCTCCATCACCGTTGATAAGGTGATGAATAAGGAGGTGTCGTCGAAAATTAACGTAACCGATCAGGACATCGACGACTATTTCGCCGCGCACAAATCCGAATTCAACCTCATCGAACCGCAGTACCACCTGGCGCAGATATTCGTAACTCCCACGCCAAACCCGCAGGTGCACAACCAGAACAACAAGGCGCAGAACGAAGCCGATGCCCGCAAGAAGATCCAGATGATTTACAACCGGCTGGACAGCGGCGACGACTTCGCTACTCTGGCAATGAATTACTCGGAAGATCCCGAGACTTCCGGCAACGGCGGCGATCTGGGAACGGTCCCCGAGTCCTCGCTGCGCAACACTGATCCGGGCACGCGTGACGCAGTGTTCAAGTTGAAGCCCGGGCAGTATAGCTCGATCATTCCCGTATCCAACCCGGCGACCAAACAGCTAGTGGCGTTCCGCATCGTGAAGCTGATAGCCAAGGAGCCCGCGGGACAGCGGGATCTGTCCGATCCGCGCGTGCAGCAAGCCATCCGCTCGCAGATTCACGATCGCCGCGAGCAGTTGCTGAAGGCGGCTTATTATGAGGTACTGCGCGACTCCGCCAAAGTGCAGAACTACTACGCCGAGCAGGTGCTGGCCAGTAACGGGTTGATGAAATAAGTCGGCGCATTCTCAAGCGTGCCGCGCGGCATCACTCCACAATCGCCAGGAGGTCGCCCGCGTTGGCGGCCGCGCCTTCACTGATTAGAACTTTCTGGATTGTTCCCCGCTTTGGCGATTTGATTTCGTTCTGCATCTTCATGGCCTCGACCACGGCCACGCCTGCGCCGGCTTCCACTTTGTCCCCTTCGCGGACCAGCAGGCGAACGACCTTACCGGGCATGGCAGCGATGATCTTCCGGGGCCCGTGATCGTCCTCGGAGTGGGCCCGGCCGCGCAGGGAGCGGGGATCGCGGATTTCCGCGGCGAAGCGCATGCTTCCAACCCACAAATGCAAAGCGTTCGCCACCCGCTCCAACTTAACCTCGTACGCCATATCCCCAATGCGAAGCGAGAGTACACCGGGGCGAGCGAGAACGGCGTCGATCTCGAAGTTTCGCCCGTCGAGACGGCAGGACCAGCGTCCGTCGGCGCGGTTGAGATCGAGCCGATAATTCCTGCCGTCAATGGTTACGTCGTAGAGCATGAAACCAGCTTCCGGTTACTTCGCACTAAACCTTAAATCGATTTGGGAAGGACGCGGCTTTAGCCTCTGAGAGTCGTCGTCTTCAACTTAGAGCTTCGCGGCGGCCGGTGCTCTTCCAGTTGGACTCCGCGGTGCCGTTCCCACCGCCAGCTGCGTCGTCTCCCGCGCCCAGCACTTTTGAGCCTAACGCGGCGAACATGCCCGCGGCGATCGCGGCCACTTCCGCCGCAGTGGAATCGATGCTCCCAGCTTCCTGTCGCCTCAACATGCGGTCAAGAAATCCGGTATCGAGCTTGGCGGCGCGGAAATCTGCATCGCGCAGGATGCGCCGGAATAGCGGAATGTTCGTCTTGATCCCGCCCACAAAATATTCGCCGAGGGCGCGCGTGAGCCGCGCAATGGCTTGATTGCGATCCTCGCCGTAGCCGATCAGCTTGGCCAGGAGCGGATCGTAATCAACCGGCACATTCCAGCCTTCCTCGATGCCGCTGTCGAGCCGAATTCCCGGACCTGAGGCTTCCTGCAGCAGAGTGATCCTGCCGGGGCTGGGAAAATAATTGTTGTCGGGGTCTTCCGCGTAGATGCGGCATTCGATGGCATGGCCGCGCAGTTGCACGTCGTCTTGTTGGAATGGCAGCTTTTCACCCGCGGCAATGCGAATCTGCAAATGCACCAGGTCGAGGCCCGTGATCAGTTCCGTCACCGGATGCTCGACTTGCAGGCGCGTATTCATCTCCAGAAAATAAAACGTCTTCTGTTCGTCGACCAGGAACTCAACCGTGCCGGCGTTGGTGTAGTTGGCGGCCTGCGCGACGCGAACCGCAACCTCGCCCATCCTGCGCCTCATGTCGTCATCAACGATTGGCGAGGGTGCTTCTTCCAGCACCTTCTGATGACGCCGCTGCAGCGAGCATTCGCGCTCGCCGAGGTAGACGGTGCTGCCGTGCTCGTCGGCCAGCACTTGCATCTCGACGTGCCGTGGATTGACGACCACCTTCTCGATGTAAACTTCGCCATCGCCGAAGGCGCGTTCCGCCTCGCTGCCCGCCGCTTCCAGTGACGATCTCAATTGCTCGGGAGCCTGCACCAGCCTCATGCCTTTTCCACCACCGCCCGCGGCCGCTTTCAACATCACCGGATAGCCGATCGTCGCGGCTACTTGCCGGGCCTGCTCGAACGATTCCACTCCGCGCGATGTGCCGGGCACAAAGGGAATGCCGGCTTTCTCCATGGCCTGCCGGGCGCGCGTCTTCGATCCCATAGCTTCCATGGCGGCGGCGGTTGGGCCGATGAATTTTACTCCCGCGTCGGCACAAGCTTGCGCGAGCTTCGCATTCTCGGAGAGAAATCCGTAACCGGGATGGATGGCGTCGGCGCCGGATCGCCCGGCGACGTCGAGAATCTTGCGAATGTTGAGATAAGACTCGGAGGCCGTGGCCGCGCCGATGGGATAGGCTTCGTCCGCTTTGCGCACATGCAGCGAAGCCCGGTCAACGTCGGAGTAGACCACCACCACGGCAATGCCCATTTCGTGGCATGCGCGGAGAATGCGCACCGCGATTTCCCCGCGATTGGCGATGAGAATTTTTTTGAACATGTATAACCGCGCCGGGCGAACCCAGGATTCTACAAGTCTTCCGGTTCCTGGCATGCTTCTTCACGATGGATCTTCGGCCTGTGAGTAAAGCGTCCACGCGCTTGCTAGATCCTGGACGACATGGCCAAGCGACTTATAAATTGTGATTTCCTCTGTGGAGCGGCGGCCTTCGATTTCGCCCGCCAACACCTGGCCGATCTCAGCGACGATGTGGCCGTCACCGACTAGCCCTGCGGCCTTGGCCCGGAGAAACTCCGCACCTTGTGCAAGAACCCCCTCCCTGCTGTCGGCGATGAAGCGCGAGCAAGCGACCAGGTCATTATCCACCTCCGCCGGCCCCGCATGGCTTGAGCCCACAAGATTCAAGTGCGTACCCGGCCGCACCCATGCGCCTTTCAAGATCGGCTCAGCCGCCGGGGTGACGGTGCAGATAATGTCGGCCTCAGCGACTGCCGCTTCCGCGGTTTCTGCAGCGGCAACCGGCATGGCAAGTTCCGCCTGCAGCCTCTCCGCCAAGGCACGGGCTCGTTCGGGCGAACGTCCCCATATCGAGATGGAGTCGAGGTTGCGCACCTTGCCGATCGCCCGCGCATGGGTCGCGGCCTGTTCGCCATAGCCGAGGATTGCCAGTCGGTGGGCGTCCTTGCGCGCTAAGCAATCCGTGGCGACCGCACTGGCGGCCGCAGTTCGAATGGCTGTAATCTCGCCCGCATGCACGACGCAAACCGGTGCGCCGGTTTCGGGCTCGAATAGAATGACGAGGCCTTGGTGCGATTGCCTTCCCCGAGCGAAGTTTTCCGGGAAGATGCTGATTAGTTTCGCGCCGAATGGCCCATGAGCCCCCATCGCCCCCGGCATGACGCCGAAAAAGTGGTCGCCGGCCAGCGGGATGATCGAGCGCAGAAGTTGCCTGGTTTCGCCCCTCGAGAATGCGATCATCGCGTTGCGCACGATCGGAATGCAGACATCGTAGGTCAGGCGGCGGGCGACTTCCTCGCGGTCGATGAATCGCATCAGGCCTTCCTTATGTTCTTCAGTATCTTTTTCACTCTGGCGGAATGCGGGAAAAGCTGACGGCAAAGGGAGCGGCGGCGGAGGCTGATCGCGTCCAGGTCGCCCGGCGGGTGAAGCGATAGCGAAGCAGGGTCCAGATGGCGAGCCAGCCGTCCGAATGACGAATCTTCTTGCCTTCCCACGCCGAGCGCGGCGCGTAGGCGATTGGCACTTCTGCGATCTTCTCACCCATGCGGCAGAGTTTGGCGGTCACCTCGGGACAAAACTCGAAGCGATCACATTCCAAGCCGATTTGTGCAAGCAGCGATCGACGGAAGACTTTGTAACAGGTGGCTTCGTCGTGGATGCCGGCACTGTAAAGCAGATTGGTGAGATGGGTCAGAAGTTTGGCGCCCAGAAAAAATCGAAGACCGCGCTCGGGCCGGTCGGGGCGCACGCCGTAGACTACGTTCGCCTGGCGCTGAACCAGCGGCCGCAGCAGCGCTGGATAATCCTGCGGATCGTACTCCAGATCGGAATCCTGAATCAGGACATACTCGCCGCGGGCATATTCTAGCGCGGTGCGGATGGCCGCGCCTTTCCCGCAGTTTTTTTCGTGGAAGACAACGGTGACGTCGTTGTTATTGGCCAGCGGCATTGTCTGGAGTTTTTCGCGCGTGCCGTCGGTCGAACCATCGTCAACGATGATGATTTCTTTCTTGACCGGCGAGGCGTGGATGGCCTGCAGAAGCTCATCGACGTGCGCATGCTCGTTATACACGGGGACGATAATGGATACACAGCCCGCCCACCTGGCGCTTACCGGCAACCCGGCTGCGCGGCTGCCTGGAGATGTTTCCAAAGATGCCACAGTCGTCATACGAAAACCCGCCGTGCGGAAGGCCCGCTAGTCGCCATCCGATAAATCCTCGGCGACTGGACGCGCGTAAGGACCACAGGGGTTATCCGTCCTGAGTTCGGGATTTGCACGCTGCCGAAGAGCCGCTCTGCCAAGGGCCTCCACGCATTCGTGAGTTTTTCCGCAAGCTATGGAAGCCGCTCATCTTTCCGAATCCTCCATGCCCTTCCAAACCTATTTATCAGGTCGCTTATAGTTCCCGGGTATTCTTAGATAGTATCATCTGGAATTCGCGTGCTTGCCCTCCACCATCATGCCGCCTTCCAAAATGCCGGTGAACCAGGACGCGGGCGAGATGCCCCATAACTCATATGCAGGGCCAGCCTGGACGCGGGCTTCGACGCTTACTCTGGCCTTGGTTTTGGCGGCCGCCACGGTGTTGCGCTTCTTTTTTCTGGCGTGGAAGCCCTTCTGGTTCGATGAGTGCTTTAGCGTGGAAATTGCGCGGCTGAGCTGGCACGACTTCGCGCGCCTGCTGTGGTGGCGCGAAGCCAATATGTCGCTGTATTACCTGCTGCTGCGGGGATGGCTGCATTTTGGCTCAAGCCCATTTTTCATCCGCAGTTTTTCCGTGCTGGCTTCGCTGGCCACGTTACCCGCCGTTTTCTGGCTGGGGAGTAAGTTGTTTGACCGGCGGTTGGGGCTGATCGCCGCTGCGCTGATGAGTTGCAACGCGTACTCCGTTCGTTACGCGCAGGAAGCGCGTAGCTACTCGCTGTTCGTGCTGCTGGCTACGCTGTCGAGCGGCTTCTTTGTCGCGTGCTTGAGGAAACCGTCGCAACGCAACCGCCGAGATTACATTCTGGCCAGCGTGCTTGCCATCTACACTCACCTCTATGCGCTGCTGCTGGTGGCAGCGCAGTGGTTAGCGGTGCGGGGCCGGAAGGGAAGGAAACCATCCGGCCGAGCGTCGATGCGGCGAGCATGGATCTGGATTGGAGTTGCGGCGCTGCCTTTGCTGGCATTTGTGGCCAAAACGGGAGCGGGGCCAATTCGCTGGATCCCGCGGCCCGGCGTTCATGAGCTGCTGGGTTACTGGGAACACCTGGCTGGCAATGATGGACTGCCCCTTCCGCTGCTCTACGCAGCCGCCTGCCTGGCCGCGATCCTGCCGCTGCGAGGGCGGTTGCTTCGGCTGGGGGCCGAGTGGGACGTCTGGCGGCGACAGTTCCTGCTGATCTGGCTGCTGTTTCCCGTGGCGCTCACGCTGCTACTTTCGCTGGCACGTCCGGTGTTTCTTGCCCGCTATTTTATCTTTTGTCTGCCCGCGCTAGTCATACTGGCTGCGGACGGTCTGGCGAGCTTGCGGCGACCGTGGATGATCGCGATTTGCCTGGCGACCATGCTGTTGCTTTCACTGCAGGGAACTTTTTCCTATTATGCGCGCGACTTCGATCTCGAGCGCGACGGTTCGCAAGCGGCCGCGAACTTCATTTACGATCACTCGCAACCAGGCGATGCCATCCTTTTTCACATCGCCGAGGCGCGGATCCCTTACGAGTTTGCTGGGTCGTTGCGGCCGCCCAGTGGGACGAAAGATTTGCGAAACGCCGCCGCCGGTCCGGTAGTCATTTTTCCACGCCACGGCGACCGGCTCGACTACCGTGACGTCACCGGCAATCCCACGAGGGAGTTCGTGCGCTCGGCGGTGGCCAAGTATGCCAGGGTGTGGGTGGTGTTGATGAGTAATGAAGCTGACGGCCACCCCGACGCTACCACGCTGATGCTCAACCAGACTCTCGCCCAATCCTTGCCGCGGGTGGAGCGGATGCAATTCCCGCAGGTGGAAGTCGAGCTCTACAGCAAGCCCTAACGGGCCAGACGGACGCGTGGCAGCGGGAAGATGAATTGCGCCAAAAAGCGCCAAGCTCTGCGGTTGGCAGAAGAGGCCGGGCGGGAAAACTCCTGCGGCTCGGATTACTTCGGCTGATCCATCGTGATGCCTTGCTGGCCGGGCTGCTTCTCGGCTTTGGCCTTCTTGGTCAGCAGAGTCTCATCCACCCAATGGTCGGCCGTCTTCAGATCTTCCTGGCGGGCAGCGAGGTCGTCGCATTCCACGTCGGCCTTTTCGCGGTACATCAGGTTCAAGTAGGCCATGGCGTCGTCATAGTCAGGACGGAGCTGAATGGCTTTGTCCAGACTATCGATGCCCTCCTGGATCAATGGCCAATTTTTCACCTTGAGTTCGGCGCAGACCTTGTTTTGATCTTTGTTCTTGGGATTCAAGCTCTCGTCCGGCTTCATGCCGAGTTTGGCGCGCTCTTCCATACGCGGCGCGTAGCAGGCCGTCCAATCGATGACGCCGACCGAATAATAAGCCTCGGGATCGTTGGGATCGAGGTCCGAGGCAATGCGGTAGTACTTCTTGGAGTCGTCGAACTTCTTCATGTTCAGGTACAGATATGCGATCCCCTTGGCGGCATTTACCTTCTGATCGCGCGGCGCATTCATGTCGAGAACGCGCTGGTATTGCTCAATGGCCTGGTCGGCCATTTTGTTGTTATCCGGAGTGTCGGCGCCGGGGATGTACTGCTGAGCGAAAGCAGTGGCCAGGTACATCTTGGCGTTAATCAGGCTGGGGTCCAAGGCAACGGCCTGTTGGAAGTGATCGATGGCGTCTTCATATTTGGCGTTCTTGTAAGCCGTCACGCCTTTGTTGAGCTGGTCGCGAGCCCGCAGCTTGCTGCAGCCTGCGGAACAGAAAAGCCCGAGCATTGCGACCGCCAGTGTTAGCGGTCGAAGGTGTTTATTCATTGCGGTATAGGTCTCCCTTGCCACAGCATCCTAGGCCCAGACACAGCAGGTTGACAAGCGCTGACCGAGCATTCCCTGGCACGGGCTAACATGGAAGCCGCAGCTGCCGTGCACGGGCTGAATGCGATGGGCGCCTTCCGGGCGCTTCTTCGCTGTTGATCTTGGGCGGGCTTTTAGCCGCCCGCTTCGATTTTCGCCGTGATCAGACCAACCTTCTCAACCCCGGCGCCGTAGGCGATGCTAAGCACGTTGGCCACATCCGCGAAGGGGATAGCGTCATCACCCTTCACAAACATGACTTTCTCGGCGCGGGTTTTATAGATATCTTCCAGACGGCCCTGCAGATTATCCCAGGTGGCGTCTTCCTGATTGATCTTCAGGCCGGGGTCCTGACCGGCGCCACGATCAATCAACTGCACCACGATAGTGCGGTCGGGAGTGTTGTTCTTGGGCGCGTTGGGCGGAGGCGGCTGAGGAACCAGCGCATCCAGCCCCTTAAATGTTGGCGGGTTAATCACCATAAAGATGATGATCAGCACCAGCAGCACGTCAATGAGCGGAGTGACGTTAATGTTTGCGCTTTGGCCTCCGCTCGGGCCAACTGCCATACTCATACTCGATTCTCCTCTTATCTCACTCGCTTTATTGCCCAGGCGCCGGAGCGACTGGTGGAGGGGTTGTTGTGGTTTTCCTCTGGTCGGTGAGCAAGCCCAGGTCGTCCACTCCGGCGGCACGTACGGCGTCCACCACCAGGACCAAATTGCCGAAGTGAGTCCGGGCATCCGCCTTCACATAGACCCGCCGGTCGGTGCGATTGATAAGGCGGTCCTTGAGCCTATTGGTCAAGGCGTCCACCGTAACTTTGTCGTTACCGAAAAAGACGTCACCGTTCCGTACGATCGTAACCATCAGCGCGTCTTCCTTATCCGCATCTTGCATCGGCGTCGGGTTGTTGACCTTGGCCAAGTCCACGCTTTGGCCTTTCTGCAACATAGGCGTGATGACCATGAAGATGACCAGAAGCACCAACATCACGTCCACCATAGGGGTGACGTTGATGTCGGAATTGACGTTGGCCCCTTCGTTCCGTTTAGCTAGTGCCATAATTTCATTTCTCCTTACCACAGTGGCCGTCTTGCCCGCAGCGAACCGCCCGCAAAGCCCAGCTCCGTCGAAAAAGGGCGGGCCGGCACTGGGAACGGTCCCAGTGCCGGACAGCAACTCATTGCGGACTTCAGGCCGCTAGGCTTCCTGGACCAGGGCGCCCGGCGATCCTCCTAGGAGCGGCGAACGTCCCGCCGCTTCAGGAAGTAGTCGATCAGTTCACTCGACGAGTTGTCCATCTCCACATCGAACGGTTCCACGCGACCGGTGAGGTAATTGAACATCATGACAGCGGGGATGGCCACCAGGAGACCGAAAGCCGTGGTCACCAGAGCCTCCGAAATGCCGCCGGCAACCGCGCCCAGACCGGTTGCCTTCTGCTCTGAAATGCCCTTGAAGGCATTGAGAATGCCCATCACCGTGCCGAACAGTCCCACGAACGGCGCCGTCGAACCGATGGTGGCCAAGCCGCCCAAACCGCGCTTCAATTCCGCATGGACGATGGCTTCGGTGCGTTCCAGAGCGCGCTTGGAAGCTTCAATGGTCTCGCCGGGGATAGCGCCGGGGCTATCCTGGTGAGCCTTGAATTCCATCAGGCCGGCGGTGACGACTTTGGCCAGATGGCTCTTCTTGTTGCGCTCGGCGACCTTGATGGCCTCGTCGATGCGGCCGTCGCGCAAGGCTCCTGCGACAGCGGGAGCGAAGGCGCGAGACTGCTTGCGGGCCGCGTTGTATGCCATGGCACGGTCAATCATGACGCCGATCGACCAGCCCGACATAATGAACAGGATGATGCACACGATCCTCGCAACGATACCCATCTGGTGCCAAAGCGAAATCGGATCCCACCCCACCGTGCCGCCTTCTTGCACAATCCAGGCGGCTGCCCTGGGAACATGATTGAGAACTGCTGCTGCTGCCAAGTTAGCTGCGAACATGAGTTGCTTTTCCCTCCTCGGAACTCTTTAGACTTTGATGCGACATCTATACTCTCTGCAAAGCTTGACGGCAGATATATACCCGTCTCGCCCGCATTTGCGTACCTGCGATGAAAGGTACGGCGGCCGCGCCGGTTAAAAGGGACTCTCCCGGCCACCGTTTGGGTGGGAAGGGGAGGGCCATTCCGCCTAAACTTTCTAACGCTGCCGCGTCACGCCGGCCGGGGATCTAACCTCCGGACAGGGTGAAGTTGACCAACACCTCGGTGTCCACCTCGACCGGTTCGCCGTTCAGCAGATAGGGTTTGTACCTCCACTGCTTCACGGCGTCGATGGCTGCAGGCGCCAGCATAGGATGCCCGCTCACGAGCGTGAGATCTTCAATCGAACCATCCTTGGCGATCACCGCACGCAATACAACCGTTCCTTGGATGCGGGCCTGCCGAGCCAGAGGCGGATAAACCGGCTGCACACGCCTTATCAGCAGTCCCTGGGAAACGCCCTGGGAAACGCGTATACGCTGCGGCGTGGCGATTTTGGGCACGGCCACCGGCGTCGAACTGATAATGCCACCGATCACGCCACCCATCTGGCCACCCGGTATGCCACCCGGAACGCCGCCAACCACGCCGCCAATGGCCTGCGGCGGGGCTTCGTCTTCCTTAATCATCTGTATTTTCTTAGGAATCTTGGTGGGTGTGCGAAGTTCTCCGTTCACGATGTCAGTCTGAATTTGGTGGACCACATGCACCGGCGCAGCTGCGGGAGGCGGTGGTGGTGGAGGCGGCGGGGGGGCCACTAGGAACGTCATCAACTGCTGCTTGGGCAGGGCCTCGGTGAAGATGAGGGGGATCAGAACCATCACGCCGATCAAGGCTACCTCAAGAAGGATGGCGAATGTCGTCGTTCGTCCCCGCCGCGTCTTCAGCCTGCCGCCGGATTCCAGAAGGCTATCTTCGAACATAGAAGTTTCTCCCTACTTCACAGACCACGTAAAGTTAGACACCGATTGCGTCCCCTTTGCTCCCGAATCGAACCCTGTAGCCGACGGAGGCCATCGAAGCTCCGTCTGGCTCCCCACCGATTCGCTTCCAACTATCTACAAATAAAGGCGCAACTACGAATCGCCCGGCACGGACATGGGATCATCACCTGGTCCGGACGGGCATCGCAACCGGCCGTTTGCCCTTCTCGATTCTCCAATCCTGGTAAGCCACCAGAATCGGCGCCGCGATTGCGATCGACGAATACGTCCCAATCAAGATGCCAATTACCAGCGCGAGACTGAAACCGCGAAGTACCTCGCCGCCGAACAAATAGAGTGCAAGTACGGTAAGGAAGGTTAGCCCGGCTGTCAAGATGGTTCGACTTAGAGTCTGATTGATGCTCCGGTTGACGATGTCCGACAGTTTCTCGCGCCGCATCAGTTTAATGTTCTCCCGGATGCGGTCAAATACCACGATCGTGTCGTTATTAGAGTAACCAATCAGGGTCAGGATGGCGGCAATCACGGTCAGGGAGATGTCGGTTTTGGTCAGGGAAAAGAATCCCACGGTGATCAGCGTGTCGTGGAACACCGTGACCACGGCCGCGACGCCGTAAATCCACTCAAAACGGAGTCCCAGGTAAACCAGCATTCCCGCCAGCGAATAAACCGTAGCCCACATGGCCTGGTTGCGCAACTGCGCGCCCACCTGCGGTCCGACGATCTCGACGTTGCGCACTCCGAAATCCGAAAGGAAAAAACCATCGGGCAGAGAAGCCAGCACCTCCGGGTCGACGGCGCCCTTCAGTTCGTCGAGCGAACTCAGCACGCCACCCTGCACTTTGTCGCGGGTGTCCACGATAGCTTGCGCCTGCTGACCGTATTTTTGGTCGGCATCGGAGCCCAGGTGCATGGGGTCTTTATCCATCAGATAGTTCTTCACCGCCAGAAAGCTGGAGTTGTTCAGATCGGCTTTGCCCGGCGCTGAGTTGGTCTCGAGTGCATTGATGATTCGCGTCTTGCCCTGGTCGAGGGCCTTTTCGCTGGTTTCCTGCACGTCAAGGTCGATCAATACCTCATTGTCCGAAGCCAGCCCGAAGCGCTGGATCTTCGCGTCGTGCAAGCCGGCGTGGTCCATCTGAATGCGCAGCCGGTTGTCGTTGGGCGGGTGTGAGAACTTCACGTAAACCAGAGTGCCGCCGCGGAAGTCCACGCCATACGGGATGCCGTGCCAGAACAACATGGAACATACCCCCGCCACGCTGAACACCAGCGAGAAGGCGAGAAAATACCACTTCTTGCCGAGAAAATCTATGTTGGTGACGCCAAAAAACTCCACCTGTCTGGCCCCTTGTCCGATCTACGATTTCGTGGGAATTGAGCGACTGGGTGATTGCGCCATCGGGCGATTGGAAACTCTTTGCGCCCGCCGAGTTTTCAATTACCCGATTACACAATCGCCAAATGACTCAATTCTTCTAAATGCTCAATGCCTCGCCACGCTGTTTGCGGCTCAATATCCAATCGAAGATGACCCGCGAAACGAATACCGCGGTAAACAGATTTGCCAGCAAACCGAAGGTGAGCGTGACCGCAAATCCCTTCACCGGCCCCGTCCCGAATATAAACAGGATGCCGGCCGAGACGATGGTGGTGACGTGCGTGTCCACAATGGTAACCAAAGCGTGGCTGAAACCCTGATCTACCGCGGAAGGCGGAGTCTTGCCGTTGCGCAACTCTTCGCGGATGCGCTCGAAGATCAGCACATTGGAGTCCACGCCCATGCCGACGGTAAGAATCACGCCCGCAATCCCGGGCAAGGTCAGGACGGCCTCGAAGTAGCCCATGAAGCCCAGCAGGATAATCAGGTTCAGAATGAGCGCGACGTCGGCATTGATGCCAGCCCCGCGATAGTAGATCAGCATGAAAATCAGCACCGCGAGCATGCCGGCGGCGGCGGCGCGAACGCCGGCGCGGATGGAATCGGCGCCTAACGAAGCGCCCACTACGTCTTCGTTCAGATATTTGATGCCCGCCGGCAGCGCGCCCGAACGCAGAATCATGGCGAGATCCTTGGCTTGCTGCAGGGTCATGCTGCCGCCGCTGATGGAACCGGTATCGCGGATAGCCTCTTTGATATTCGCGACTTCCTGCACTTTGCCGTCGAGCACCACCGCCAGACTCTGGCCCACGTGCTCGGAGGTGAAGTTGTAGAAGCGTTGCCCACCGTCGCCGGTCAACTGGAAAGTCACGTCGGGCTGGCCGTTCTGGTCGGTGCTGGGTTCCGCATCGCGCAAATCTTTTCCTCTGACCGCCGAAATGCGCGACACTAGGTACCAGGCCTGCTCGCCGGCCGCGGCTCCAGGATCAGCATGGCCCGGCAACAGCATCGCATCCGGCGGCAAAACCCCGCCTTTATCCTGCATTGCGGCTTCTTCGCTCGCATAAGGTCCGCCCAATACTTGCTTGATCTCAAGCATGGCGGTGGACTGCATGATGTCTTTCACCCGCCCCGGGTCATCCACGTCGGGCAACTCCACCAGAATCTGGTATTGACCGAGGCCGTGCTCCTGAATGGTCGGCTCGCTCACGCCCAGCGCGTCGATCCGATTGCGGATGGTCTCGATGGCTTGCGTTACGGCCTTCTTCTTGAGATCGGTGAGCATCTGCGGCTTCATGCTCAGAGTCCAGGTGTTATCCGCTCCAGACCCCAGATCGTACTCAGGCAGGCGATCGGAAACAATATCCAGCAGGTCTTTGCGGGCCTCCGGCGCAACACCCTTGAGCACAATTCTATCGGGATTGTTCTGCGGGTCGGGCTGGGAGATGTCGGCAAAGGCGATCTTGCGCTTATTGAGCTGCTCCTTAAGGATTTCGATGGCATTCTGCGCATCCACGTTCACCGCGTCGTTGACTTGAACCTGCAGGATCAGGTGGGTCCCGCCCTTCAAATCCAGACCGAGATGAATGCGCTGGGTCATGGCCGCGAGCAGGCCATGACCTGAAAAGCTCTGCGGAATACCGAAGATCCCGTACAGAAAGACCAGCAGGGTTGCGACGATTTCCGCCACTTTCCAATGAAGATTTTTATTCATGACGAAAATAGAATTCCAGAAATCGGGCTGTCCTCGACTACTTGGTTTTGGTTTCTTCCTCCGGGGTCGTGACCTGGGTGACGGAGGCTTTGGTCACTTCCAACCGCAAATTGTCCGGAGGCACTCGCAAGTGCACGGAATCATCCTTCAGGGCAACAATGATGCCCCGCAAGCCTCCGCTGGTGACCACCTTGTCGCCGGTCTTCAACGAGTCCAGCATGGCATGCCATTTCTTCTGGCGGCGCTGCTGGGGAAGAATCAGCAGAAAATAAAAAATCGCAAAAATGAAAATAAGCGGGGCTACGCTCAGCCATCCCATTCCGCCACCGGATGTTTGCACTGCCAACCAGAATTGCATGTTCATCGAGGCATGTTCGTCGAACTGTGTTCATCGAGCCACGTTCACCAGACCTTTTTAGCCAGACTCCCGGCTTCAAAACCGCGAACAACCGCCCACGCCTAAAAAAAACGCCGCGGGCCTGTCATTTCACGACGGGGTGCTGATCGCTTCCGGCCGGATCATCTGCCGCTCAGGCTTGAATCCGGGGAGAGTCGTCACCGCCAAGGTCACGCTTTTGGCCGAGACCTGACATTAGAAACAAACCGGGACTCTTCCCCAAGTCGAATAGAATGACGCACCCGCCGCATAGTGTCAAGGTAGAAACTCAGGTTATGCAGGGTATTTAAGACCAGAGCCAGCACTTCATTCGAAGCATACAGATGTCGCAAATATGCCCGGGAATAACGCTGGCAAACCCGGCAGCCGCAATTGGGATCGAGCGGACCTGTGTCACTAGTATAGCGCGACTGCTTGATTGAGACTTTTCCCTCCGAGGTAAACAGCAGGCCATGGCGCGCCGCGCGGGTAGGCATGACGCAATCCATCATGTCGATGCCGAGTCTGGCGTACTCGACGATCTCCTCGGGTGTGCCTACTCCCATCAGGTAGCGGGGCTGGTCGCCGGGAAGATGCTGGAGCGTGGCTTCAACCACTTCGCGGGTGCGCTCCCGCGGCTCACCCACGCTGAGCCCCCCGATAGCGTAGCCGGGGAAACCTATTTCGACGGTACGCTCAGCCGATTCTTCTCTTAGAGACAAATCCATGCCGCCTTGGACAATGCCGAAGAGGGATTGCGTCGAGTTTCCAGTTTCTAGCTTCCGGTTTGCGGTACTGGAAGCTGGAAATTGGAAACCGGAGATTTTTCCCCAGGGCACTTCATGTTTGTGATCATCAAAATATTTCTTGCTGCGCGCGGCCCAGCGCAGGGTTAGCTCCATCGAAGCCTGCGTGCGGGCGCGATCGGCGGGATATTCGGTGCATTCATCGAACGCCATGACGATATCGGCGCCCAAGCCGATCTGCGCCGCCATGGCGCTCTCCGGGCTGAAGAAGTGCGGCGAGCCATCCAGATGCGAGCGAAACGTAACGCCCTCCTCGGTGACTTTGCGCAGCTCGTTCAGGCTAAAAACCTGGAAGCCGCCGGAATCGGTTAGGATGGCGCGCGGCCACGCCATGAAACCGTGCAGTCCGCCCAGATTACGGACAGTTTCGACTCCGGGTCGCAGATAGAGGTGATAGGTATTGCCGAGCAGGATTTGAACTCCGAGTTCTTCGAGAACGTCCTGCGGCACGGCTTTGACAGACGCCAGCGTGCCCACCGGCATGAACACAGGGGTTTCGACTTCCCCATGGGGCGTGATCAGTCGCCCGGCGCGAGCCGCGCCGGCGTGAGCCTCGACCTGGAATGCAATCGACATCGGTTGGCTCTGCGATTGTAGCAATGGCGCGGGATCAGCGGTCAGGCTCGCGCACCGGCAAATGCAACAATTCGCCCCGCACGCGGTTGTTTTGCAGAATCAACTTGCCCACGCTCAAGGGAAGTTTGAACCGTCGCGGCCCGGCGCTGCCGGGATTGAAATAAAGCACTCCGTCGCGCGTCTCCTGTTTGGGGAGGTGACTGTGGCCGCTGACCACAACCGCAAATCCGGCGGCTCGCGGACTGAGGTCCAGGTGCGCCAGATCGTGCAGCACGTAGATGGAAACGCCGCTCAGCTCAAGCACCTGGGTTTCCGGCAGCCCACGCGACCATACGCCCTTATCGATGTTGCCACGCACGGCGATGACGGGGGAAATCGCGGAAAGCGCTTCCAAAATTTCGGGCGAGCCCACATCGCCGGCATGAATAATGCAATCGGCCCCCCGCAGGACTTCGACGGCCTCTGGACGCAGCAGGCCGTGCGTGTCGGAAATGACGCCGATAAAGATGGAAGAGCCTCAGGTTTTGGATTTCATATCGTACGAGCGCAGTTTGCCGGTCAAATTCGGGCCAGCGCGACCGCGCGGTGCAGGCTCAGAACATTTTCCGCGAGCACCTGAAAGCGCTGGTATTCGCGCCCGGGAGCGGTGCCCATCGAAATGCGGGGTTGGCGATGGACCATTGGGCTGGTGGCAGGGCTTCTCAGTCCCACGTGAATTTCTCTGACTCCAGTTTGTTCGATGATGCTTGCTGCATTGTGTTGGTCGATACCGCCGCCGGCCATGATCGCCATCCGGCCGCGTGCCGACTTCACCAACTGGGCGATCGGTTCTACTGCCTGCCCCGCCGTTTGCTCCCCGCCAGAGGTCAGAAGCCGGTCCGCACCGGTCGTGCAAACGTCTTCCAAAGCGCAAAGAAGATCTGCGGACATGTCAAAGGCACGGTGGAAAGTGACACTGAGAGGTCGCGCCAGATCGACCAATTGGCGGGTGCGCTCGGTATCCACCCGGCCGTTGGGGTGGAGGATGCCCAGCACAACACCATCCGCCCCCAGCTTTCGCGCGACCGTGATGTCGCGGCGCATGGTTTCGAATTCTTCCGGCGTGTAGAAGAAGTCGCCGCCTCGCGGCCGAATCATCACTTGCAGGCCGATGGACGTTCTGGCCCGCACCAGTTCAATCAATCCCGCGCTGGGAGTGACACCACCTTCGAGCAGATTGCTGCACAATTCCACGCGTCTGGCTCCGCCTTGCTCGGCGGCGAGCGCGGAGGCGACGGAATCGACGCAAACCTCGATCGCGATCTGATCGCTCATAGTTTTATCCACAGCCGGAGAGACGAACCGTTGTGGCGGCCTTCTGCGTGCTGCTGAACTTTGGTTCTACTTTGTCATTTATGGTTCATCTTCTCGGCAAACTTGCTGATGCTCACGACAGCCCGGCCCACAGTGCCGCGACCGATTTCCTGGACGTCGTCGCGCGCGGTCACGCGCAGTGTGAAGAAGCGGCCGTCGAAGGATTCGAGCCGGGCTTCGGCGCGGATCTGCGCGCCAATGCCGCTTGACGCACGGTGCTGGATATTGATCGAGGTTCCCACGGTGATCTCGTCGCCTTCGCAATAAGGCTGGAGCGCACGAAATGCTGCGGTCTCCATCAGGCGGATCATGTCAGGTGTGGAATAAACCGGCGGCAGTTCGCCGTGATGCGCGGTCAGAGTGTGCTTGAACTCGACAGCTTCTTGCGCTTCGCCGCGTGCGCCCATCGGGATTGGTTTTGCCATGATCGATCTTTGCTCTTTATTTCCGCTCCCCTTTAGAGAGCGAAGAGCCAATGATCCCAGAAAAATCAATTCCAGGAATTATTGGCTCGCGTCTTCAAGCGGCACAGCCTGGTCATGCAGCGAGTGCTGTACGCGCCTCATTGATCCCATCCAGAGCCCGCCACAACATTCTGGCTGTGTTCTCGGCCGCGTCCAGTCCGGCTTGCGCGGCTTCCGGATGCGTCGAAATGCGATTCTCCAGCTGTTTGCGCCAGACATTGGAGTGGTACACGTCGGCGGCGGCGTGCAGCGAAAAATAGCCGCAGGTTTTGTCGCCGGCGCCATACATTTCGCGCAGGCCGCGCTCTTTCTCCTTCGCCACGCGCGGAACCTGCGATTCGTAAATGTAAAATGCAGCCAAGGCTTCTTCCGGCGTACCTTCGCTGGCTACTCCGTGGAAGTGCCGCACCAGTTCCCCGATCTCAGTCACGGGCAGGTGCCAGCGCATATCGCGCCGCGCCCCCATACCTTCGGCAAAATCGAGCCAAAGCTCGGAGTGGGGCACGGAATCCTTCCCAGATCCGCCCGCAGCGCCTTTCTCATCGCACATGTTGGCCAGCACCGCGCGGCGCAACTCGCTTTCGTCCAGGCGAAGAGCGAACTCGGCCAGGTAACAGGGAAAGGCTTTCACATGATGGAAATACTGGCAGGCGTATTCGCGCAGATCGTCTCGAGTCAACTCGCCCGCAGCCCATGCTTTATAGAAGGGATGGCAAAGCAGGTCGTAGCCGGCGATCGATGCCTCCAGTTGTTTGAAAAACCGAGCAGTATTCATGATGGCCTCCTAGGTTCCGATATGACCCACTACTATACGGTCGGGCCAGCAGGCGGGCAAGTGATGTCGATCACCCATGCCGGCAAATTGTTAGAATGAATGGCATCGGAGAATGTCATTCGTCGCGATGAGATTTACGGAACAATTTGATGTCGTCGTCGTCGGCGCCGGCCATGCCGGATGCGAGGCGGCGATGGTTGCGGCGCGCATGGGGCTGAAGACCGGCCTGTTCACGCTCAACGTCGACTTGATCGCGCAAATGTCATGCAATCCGGCAATTGGCGGCATCGCCAAGGGGCACCTCGTGCGCGAAGTCGATGCGCTCGGCGGCATCATGGGCGAGATCACCGACGAGGTCGGCATCCAGTTCCGGCTGTTGAATACTTCGCGCGGGCCGGCCGTGTGGTCGCCTCGCGCGCAGTGTGACAAGCAGGCTTATCGGCTGAAAATGCGCGAGGTGTTGGAATCGGAGCCGAACCTGAAGATCAAGCAGGCGGAAGTGGCCAGTCTGATCGTTGAAGGCTCTCAGGCTGGCCATCCTGAGGGAAGCGAAGGATCTTCCGCTCCCCGAGAAGTACTCGGAGTGAAGCTGCGCGACGGCCGTAGCGTGGGCGCACAGGCCGTCATCATCACGACCGGCACTTTCCTCAACGGCCTCATTCATTGCGGCGAGCAGCAGTATCCGGCGGGACGTTCCGGGGAGCCAAACGCAGTTCTTCTCGGGGAGGCGCTGAAGGAACTCGGCTTGCGCGGGTGCCGGCTCAAGACCGGAACTCCGCCGCGGCTTGACGGACGCACCATCGACTGGTCGCGCTTTGCCGAGCAGCCGGGAGATGCCGACCCCACACCCTTCAGCTTTCGCACCAAGCGCGTGGCCCATCACGATTCGCAAGTGCCCTGCTACATCGCGTGGACCACTGCCGAAACGCACCGCATTATTCGCGAGAACGTCCATCTCTCGCCAATGTACAGCGGGCAGATCCAGTCGATCGGGCCGCGTTATTGCCCTTCGATCGAAGACAAGATCGTCAAATTTCCCGACAAGGAGATGCACCAGCTCTACCTCGAGCCGGAAGGCCTGAACACCCACGAAATCTACGTCAACGGTATGAGCACCTCGCTGCCGGTGGAGGTACAGGCCGCAATCTTGAAATCGATTCCCGGTCTCGAAAACGCCGAGATGCTTCGCCCGGGCTATGCCATCGAGTACGATTCGATTGATCCTACCGAACTGCAGCGCACGTTGGAGACGAAGCAGATTGGCCGCCTGTTTCTGGCGGGCCAGATCAACGGCACATCGGGATATGAAGAAGCTGCCTGCCAAGGCCTGATGGCGGGCATCAACGCGGCATTGCAGGTGAAGCGGCAGCCGCCGCTGATTCTCGACCGCACCGAGGCCTACACCGCGATCCTTATCGACGACCTGATCTCCAAGGGCACAAACGAGCCGTACCGGATGTTCACTTCGCGGGCGGAATTCCGTCTGCACCTGCGCATCGACAATGCCGACCGCCGGCTCACCCCGCACGGCCGGCGCGTCGGCTTGATCTCGGATGAAGCCTGGGATGATTTTCAAGCCAAGCAGGATCGGCTGGGAAATCTGAAGAGACTGCTGGAGCGCACGAAGCTGACGTCTGAGATGCTGGCCAGCTTTGCACGTCGTGTTCCCGAGGAGCGGAGCGACCAGGAATCTGTTGTCGCCAGCAGTGCAACGGAAACGACTCACGACTTGAACTCGGCCCTCGGCCAAACTTGTGCTCAACTGCTCAAGCGGCCCGAGATCAACATCGAGCAACTGGCGCCGCTTCTACGCGAACTCGATCCTGCTTTCTTTGCCAGCCAAGAAATGCGCATGAATCCAGGTGCATCCGTGGCTCCGCTTTCTTCCGAAGTCCGCAACGAACTCAAATCGGTGGAAACCGAGATCAAGTACGAGGGATACCTTCTGCAACAGCAGCGCGCCATAGAGCGGATGAAAAAATCGGAGCAGCGTTCCATCCCCGGATGGTTCGATTACCGCGCAGTCAGCGGGCTCTCGCGCGAGATGCAGGAAAAGCTCACTCACGTTCAGCCACAGACGCTGGCTCAGGCCTCGCGCATCCCCGGAGTAACGCCGGCGGCCGTATCTCTGGTAAACGTCTTTATTGAAATTCAGGCGCGGCAGCGGGAACAGGCCGCCATCGTTTAGAAGATGCATGCTGTCTTGACGCGCACGTTCTACGTTGGGAAGATTTAGTGCGGATTCGATTTCTCGCCAAGCCTCGCATCAAGCGATGCGCGGCCTGGTCCCGTCAGGGCAAGCGACAGGCTGGCCACCAGGAGCAGCAGCTCAAACTCATAACCACCAGGGCCGAGGAATCCACCCTTCAGCTTGACTGCGAGCACGGCCACCAGCATGTCGAAAGCCAGCAGAGGCGCAATCCAGCGGGTAAATAGCCCGAGCACCAGAGCCGCGCCTCCCACGAATTCCAGCAGGGTAACCACGACCGCAAAGAACGCGGGAAAAGGAATACCAATGTGTCCAAACATTCCGGCGACCCCATGAAATCCAAAGACAAACAACTTCTGACGTCCGTGCATCAGAAACACGCCGCCAACCATGACCCGAAGCAGTGTTGTCCCCCAGGATTGTGAATTGAAGTTTTTCATGGTTCTCTCCTGATGTTGGAATGTCCAATATTCTAGCTTGAATCAGACTTCAGTATCTCGGGCATGCCGCAAGACTCCCTTCGCATCGAAGACCAGGCCGGAACCCGGCCCGGACAGCGGGTTCTACGCCTGACTGGTCCGCTGGTAATGACCACGATGTTTGAGTTTCAGGCGACGATACGTGCCGATACGTCGCGCTCCCTTATTGTCGATTTCGCTAACGTCCCGTACGTCGATTCGGCGGACATCGGTGCGCTGGTGGGGCCTGCGTCACGCGGCAGAATAACGGACGTAGCCTGGCGTTAGTCGGCGTGAGTGACCGGATCCACAGCGCCCTCAAGGTCACACGGGTGGAGCAGTTCTTCCGTTTCTTCGATACTGTAGGGACAGCAGAAGAAGCTACGGCTGCCTAAACCTCTTGCCAGCGATTACTTGAGTCCGGCGCAGAGTAAAGGCGACCATCGCTGGCCGCCCTTTTCCTCCTGCGAATTGTCTAGCTGCGAAGCGGTTTATGCACCCTTCACGTTCTCGGCCTGCCAGCCCTTGGGGCCTTTGACCACGTCGAACTGCACCTGCTGACCTTCCTGTAGGCTGCGGAAGCCGCTTGCCTGAATGGCCGAGAAGTGCACAAATACGTCCTCACCGTTCTGGCGGCTGATGAACCCGTAGCCCTTGGCGTCGTTAAACCACTTCACTGTTCCTGTTTCCATGTGTTGCAATGTTCCTTTTTCGTTGATGTAGCGCTGAAACTTTGGGAGGCTTCTTCCGCAGGCAGGTCACGCGCTGGTTAGCGGAGAAACTGGGTACTGCGAAGGAACTCTAAAGATCAAACGCGCTGTAATTGTATGCGAACTGTCTCCAAAAAGCCATGATATTTCACGGGTTGACAAGTTAAGTGCCTCCGTATCAGCAACTTCCGAGGATGCTGGCGCTTCGGCCGCTGTCGCCGGATTTGCCAGCCAGACCGCAAAAGATACATGATCACAATACATGATGAAGAACACGCATTTCCGTATGCTGGTGGTTCTGATCGCACTCGCGACTCCGGCTTGGGCGGGGATCGTTGAAGATGTGCGCGTGGCCCTGGCTCAGGGTAGCTTCAGCGCGGCCGACTTTTATCTTAACTCCTACCGCTCCAGAAACGGCGTTACTGCCGAATATCTGGACGCCTATTCATGGATGGGACGTGCCGCGCTCGACGCGGGCAACTACGATCAGGCGGCTGCGTACGCGAAGCAAACGAAGACCCTCGTGCTGGAGCAACTCAGGCAGCGTCCGCTCGACGCCGAACCGCACCTTCCGATTGCCTTGGGTGCAGCTATCGAAGTGGAGGCGCAGACGCTGGCGGTTCGCGGCCGGCGCGTCGAAGCCATTGCGGTCCTGCGGACCGCGCTGCGCGTCTACGGCAATACTTCGATCCGCGCCCGCCTGCAGAAAAACCTGAACCTGCTTTCGTTCGAGGGAAAACCCGCACCCCCGTTGCGGGAACAACAGTTTCTTGGATCAAAACCACCATCCTTGGCCCAACTCAAAGGCTCGCCTGTGCTGCTATTTTTCTGGGCGCACTGGTGCGCTGACTGCAAAGCGGAAGCGCCGATCATTACCGCACTGCGCTCCGAGTTTGCACCCAAAGGATTGACCGTCCTCGGTCCCACCAGACTGTATGGATACACCGCTCAGATCGAGAATGCTGCGCCCGGCGATGAACTCGCCTACATCGATGCCGTGCGCCATCGCTTCTACGCGGGACTGCTCGATATGCCTGTCCCTATCAGCACGCACAACTTCGATGTGTACGGCGCCTCGACTACGCCCACGCTGGTGTTGCTCGACCGCACCGGCAAAGTCGCGATGTACCACCCTGGGGCGCTGCCCTACGAGCAACTGCGGGCGGAGATTGAGAAAGTGGTGGCGTCTCCCGCTACAATCGCACGGTGAACCTCGACGACACGATCGTCGCCATCGCCACCCCGCCCGGGCGGGGCGGCATTGGCGTGGTGCGGATAGCGGGCCCGCGGTCACAGGAAATCGTCCAGCCGACGCTGCGGCTCAAACATGATCTGGAGCCGGGACGAGCCACCTTCGCCGAACTAATCGAACCATCCCAGGGGCATGGGGGGACTGCCGCCCTCGGCTGTCCAGCCGAGCCAAGCTCGACTCCTGCCTCTCGTATCGACGAAGTGGTGGTTACCTACTTCGCCAAGCCGCATTCCTATACCGCTGACGACATCGTCGAGATCGCCGCGCACGGTTCTCCGGTCGTGCTCCGTCACATCGTCGAGTCGTGCATAGCCGCCGGAGCGCGCCTCGCCGAACCCGGAGAATTCAGCATGCGCGCCTTTCTCAACGGACGCATCGATCTCACCCAGGCGGAAGCGGTCCGCGATCTCATCGACTCCCAGACGCTCTACCAGGCGAAGATCGCGGCCCAGCAGCTTGATGGCGCCCTCTCCCGGCGCCTGCAGCCGGTCAAGCAGAAATTGGTTGAACTGATCGCCGGGCTCGAGGCCGGCATTGATTTCGCCGAGGACGACGTCTCTATCCTGTCAGACCCTGCCATTGTTGAACGCATCGCCGCCGTGCGGCAGCCGCTCCAGCAGCTCGCCGCCACTTTCGCTTACGGCAAGATCGTCCATCGGGGGCTGACGCTAGCTATCGTCGGCCGCCCGAACGTCGGCAAATCAAGCCTGTTCAACCGCCTGGTCGAGCGCGAGCGCGCCATTGTCACCGCGACCCCCGGCACGACCCGAGACCTGGTCAGCGAAACCGTCGCCGTCGGCGGCATCCCCGTCCAGCTCGTCGACACCGCCGGAATCCGGCAGGCCCTTGATGAAGCCGAATCCATCGGCATTCGCAAATCCATGGAAGCCCTGGCCGACGCCGACTTGGTGCTGGTCGTGCTCGACGCCTCGCAGCCAGCCGCTGTGGAAGACGAGGAGTTGCTGCGGCTCGCCAAGAGCCGTCCAACCATCGTTGTCGGAAACAAGTGTGACTTGGGGTTCAGCGCCCACTGGTCACTGGTCAGTGGGCAGCCGGCATGCGTCCGTGCTTCCGCTCTGACCGGTGAAGGCATCGCCGGGCTGCGCGCCGAGATTCTGCGCCACCTCGGCGGCGAAGCCGGAGCGCAGGCCGAAGCTGGCTTCTTGACCAACGTCCGGCATCAAGGTCTGGTGCAAGACTCACTCGGCGCTCTCGCCGCCGCCACCGCTGCAGTGGCCGCTAAAGTCCCTCACGAGATGCTTTTGCTCGATCTCTACAACGCCCTGCGGCCGCTCGATGCCATCACGGGCGCCACCACCAGCGACGACATCCTCAACCTGATCTTCAGCACGTTCTGCATTGGAAAGTAAAAGGCAGGGGGAGACAAGTGGTTCAGTGAGATGTGCTCCTAAAATAAACGACCGCACCAAAATGGTGCGGCCGGAAGTTAATCCCTACCCGAATAACACTAAGTTAGAAGCGAGCGCGAAGGCCCAATTCGATGTTTCGCGGATCGCTAGTCTGGCCTCCCAGAGCGCCAAAACCGCTATCATTGTAGAGACCAGGAAACCCATCAAACCACTGGTCATGGTTCAGGATGTTTGCGAATACGCCTTGGAACTCCAGGCTGACGCTCTCCGCCACCCGGATATTCTTCTTGACGCTGAAATCCATATTCCAGTAAGACAACCCGGTGAGAATTCCATAGCCGCCGTCCTTGGTATCCAGCCCTAAAATAGGGTTACGCCAGTTCGCGTAATCGTTCGCCCCATTCGAGAACGCATTGACGGGATACCCGTTCCCAGGAGCTTGACCGGGGCAGGCGGCGATTCCAGTGGCAGCGTCGGCAGCGTTCACGCAATAGTGGGCGCTGGTGTGAAGGTTCTGCGGGCCAATTGGTACGGCATTCTCGGAGTCGTAGTCGGCACAGGTGACGCCATCGCATGCACCAAAGGCCTGGTAATCGCCATAGGTCGTGACCGCCTGGTCCGGAACGCCGGTCCCCAAGGTGAATACCGTTGCGAACGTCCAGCCGCCCAGAACCCGTCCCATCATTCCCGACTGCCCTTTGTAGAAGGGAGGCTGGTAGACGAGGAACGCGTTATAGATGAACTTGCGATCAAAGGCCTGCCGACCGTACATTGTGCTCAGATTGTAGGGATCGAGGGCGCTGAGCTCGCTGGAGGATTGCGCCTGCGCTCCAGTGCCCAGAGCCTTCGACCAGGTGAAGTTGGACTGCATCGTCAATCCACGCCAATCGGCCATCTTCACAGTGGCGAAGCCGCCGTTGTAGTTCCCGTAGCCATGGCTCGCGTTAAGGAATATCCCCGACGTGTACTGGCCGGTGCAGCCGATCGAAGTCGTCGCGTTGCACTCGGAGGGAATGGGACTGTTCATCATGGTGTGCGGAAAGTTGAACCCGCCGTTGTCCAAATCACTCCACAGGCTCCATACCTGAGCGTTGGTGAGGTTACCGGTTCCGGCGGCACCTTCGTTGGCAACCACCGCCGCCGTGCAGCTGGTGAACCCGGTGCAATAGCCCGTGCCTTTCAGAGCAGCCTCGAAGAACGGTTGGGGCGTGACGTTGCCCGCCTGAGGCCCGGGACCTGGGGTGGGCAGGGCCGAGCCTCCGCAACCGCCGCCGCCGAGTCCGGCAACGCCGCCGCAGTATTGCTGCACCACATTGGCGTAGGCCTGCTTAAACTGCTGTCCGCCCATCGTGAACATGTAAGGAATCGAGTTAAGCTGGACGGGTTCATATTCGTCGGTGATTCTGCGTCCAATGTAGCCCACTTCGAGCGTCACCCTGCGGCTTAGCTGGCGCTGGACGGTCAGGTTAAACGAGTCAATCACGTTGGGACGGAAATTCGGATCCAAGGCCTCAGGAGCGGAGGAGACGGCGTTGTTGTACCCAGGATAGACGGGTTGAGGCAGCGTCGCACTCGCCAAATTGCTCAGAGGGACGGTCGGACCACCGGTAGCGGAAGCGGCCTGCCCCACGCGAAAGGCCGCGGTCGGACCCGCTTGCCAAGTGCCTGGCGATGCGGCACAGGACCAGGCACCCGCCGTGATGACGTTCGAGTTGCAAGCCACGGGTTGTTCGAGGCCCAAGCCCAGCAACGGCACCAAGACCTGGGTAACGCCATTCAAGCGGCCATAGCTGCGGCCGTAGCCGCCGCGAATCACCGTATCTTGATGGCCGAAGATTTTGCCGGCAGCCGAATCGCTGTCGAACTGTGGATTCCATGCGACCGCGATGCGAGGACTAAATTCGCCGTAGAAAGGGTTGTAGGGGTACTTAAGGCCATTGGCGGTATTGCCCACCAAAGCAAAACCGAGCTCGGGATTGTATGACAATCCCTGCAGCGCGGCGCGCTCGCGAGCCTTCAGGTAGCCCGCTGTGGTGACCGGCTCATCCGATGTTCCAACCACCACTGCCTGTTTTCCATCCTGCTCGACGGGCGGCATCTCCAGGGCCCAGCCCAAGCCATAGGTGAAGGTAAAGGTCGGCTTCATGTGCCAGGTATCGCTGAAGTAGACGTTGTAGTAAGGAATGACGCTCTTGTCGAAAGCGTTGGACAGGGGAGGGTTCAGGGCCAGATTCGAACCAGAACGAGTGAAGAGCTGCGACGCAATGGAGACCACACCCAAAACCGCTGCGGCATCGGAGCTGCAGTTGGCAATGTTGGTCGTCGCAGTTGCTGCGCAGGGAATAAAACCGGTGGCCGAAGTTAGCGATCCGTGAGTTCCGTCACCCAGGGAATACACCGGGAAGGCGTTGATGGTGCCGCCGCTGTCGTTGCGTTGATGGTAGTCGAAATTGTGCTGGTAGGTGCCGCCGAACTGGAACAGGTGGTTGCCTTTCAGCAGCGAAAGGTCGTCGCGAATCATCTGATCATGCCCATCCCAGAAGCGGCGGCGAATATTCTGATTGTCCGAGTTAAGCGGGGTGAGGTCCTCGTCCTCCGACTGGCCAGCCATAAGCTCGAGCGCGCCACCCAGCCCGGGTAACTGCGGGGGAGCTCCGTACCGCTGCCAAGACCACCAGTTTCGCAGCCAGCTGTAATGGATATCGTTGGTGGTGTTGCTGGTAATGTTGGTGGTCAGTCCCGCGACGAAATACCAGTCCTGAACCGGATCGCTGGACTGGGACGCCGGCACACCTTTCACGTCGCCGGGGACGAAACCACCGATATCAACCTGGTCATCGGATGCAAGCTTAATGTTGTAATAACGATAGCTCGCCATGAAGTGCTGCTTCGAGGAGAAATCATGATCAATGCGCCCCACGGCGAATTTGCTGGTGGTTGGAAGACTCAGATTACCGGCAAAGCCCAGAATGTTGGCCCCGTCGCACAGGCTGTTGCCCGAGTTGCAGGCGGCGTTTGACGCGGGCTCGTACGTGCTCCATAGCTTCGAAACCAAAGGATTGAGTCCCAGCATCTGCGGGTCGCAGGGCCCTGTTTTGCAACCGAAATTAGCCGGGTAAGTCGTGCCGTTGTAGGCCACCGGAATATTGTTCAGGTTGTAATCGATCGCACCGGTCACGCTGTCCGTCAACAACCCTAACTGCAGCGCCGGCGAGGGGACGTTTCGGAAGACGGTTTCGGAGTTTGGATACCTGAAGCCCTCGTAGTTGAAAAAGAAGAAGGTCTTGCCGCCCAGAACGTCCTTCGGAATGAGCGGCCCGCCAATCGCGCCGCCAAATCGGCTGTAATGGAAAGAGGGAAGTCCGATGTGCTGTCCGGGGATGTAGTTCAGCCAATTATTTTGCCAGGTATTACTCGACCAGTTGTTATCTTTGTAGTATTCGTAAGCGGTGCCGTGGAAGGCGCTGGTGCCGCGCTTCGTAACGATCTTGACTTCGGCGCCGGCCGAACTGTTGAAGTCGGCCGTCTGGCCGGCAGTATTGACCTTGAACTCTTCGACGCTGTCCGCCGGAGTCGGCACCACGCCTGACGGGGCGCTGTAAGTCATCTCAGTGCCAACACCCCCGGTCGAATCGCCGATAACGAGGCTCTGTTGCGTCGACGTATATACGCCTCCGCTGCCATCCATGTCGTTGGTGTTGTTGCCGCCATCGAGCGAGAAATAGCTTTGGTCGTTGACCGCGCCGGCCACGTCGCCACCAGTGCTGATACCCGGTTGCAACTCGATGAAAGTATTAACATCGCGGCCGATACTGGGCAGGTTGTCGAGGGCGATGCTGGTGAGCGTATTGCCCACAGTAGCATTCATCGTCTGCAGCTCGGTGCCCGTGGCTTGCACCTCCACCACCACATTCGCGCCGCCCACCTGTAGAGACAAATTGAGGGTTAGAGAGGCGCCGACCTTTACCTCCTGATTCGCAACCTTCGAGGTGGCAAAACCCGCCTTGGCGACTGCAACGTTGTAGTGGCCAGGGTTAACGTCGACGATAATGTACCGTCCATCCTGGTTGGTCGTAGTCTTGCGCACAACATTCGTCGCGACATCGGTCAGGGTAAACGTGGCGCCCGGCACCGCTGCACCCGACTGGTCAGTAATCGAGCCGACAACCGTACCGGTCGATGTGGACTGCGACAACGCGGGCAGGGCCGCACCAACACAAACCACCAATAGGAGAACCAGAGTCAATTTCGCGATGCGGACGTCCATTGCTTCCTCCCAAGCGAGAGATTGAATGTCAACAACTTCAGCGGAAACAGGTAACTGGGAACTCGCCCCTGCGAGAAATTTCGAAGGTTATCTGTTACCGACATGCCCTGACGTGGTGCACAGCCCCCGAACAGCACGGAACAAATAGAAAAGCATGGCACTTACGGCAAGATAACGGCTTCACAATGCAACTGTCGTTCCAAACAAAAAGCTGTGATTTCTTGTTATGTTTGTTTGACTTACGCCAACTTTTGCCCGTTCGCGCTCCGCTTTGTTGAATAAAAATATGGTTTTTGGTAGGGACTAAATGAGGCAAATAGCTGCCGGCTAGGGGTAGCTCGACGGGTCTGGGCAGTTTCAGTGGGTTGCGGACTAAAACTGGTTTACTTCGACAGCCCCGCCAGAGCTTCGCGAAACATGGAGTCGAACGATCCGCTCGTCTCGCTCTTGCCCACCCCACGCTTGATCACGCCGGTCAGCACCTTCTCGGCTGCGGCGCGCTGGTAGCCGAGGTTGACGAGGGCAGAGAGGACGTCTTCTTCCGTCGCATTCATCGCCGGCACGGCCGGCGCGGCGGTCCCCTCCGCCGCCGGCAATTTATCGCGCAGCTCCAACACCATCCGCTCGGCGGTCTTCTTGCCTATGCCCGGAATCCTGGTCAGGCGCCCCACGTCATTGCCGCGGATGGCGCCGGCCATTTCATCCGCCGCCATCCCGCTCAGAATGGTGATGGCCAGCTTCGGCCCGATGCCGCTTACGGTGATCAGCTTCTCGAACAACTGCTTCTCGGCGGGACGGAGAAATCCGTAAAGCGCCAGCACCTCCTCGCGCACGTGGGTGTGAACATACAGCGCGACCTCGGAGCCGTTGGCGGGCAATTCGGAAAAAGTCGGGACGCTGATGGTCAGTTCGTAGCCCACACCGCAGGTCTCCACCACAATTTGATTAGGATGCTTGGCCAGCAGTTTTCCACGGAGATGGGCAATCATGCTTGGACCATTGTAGCCGCAGACAGCCGGCCGCGATCCAGTTACGCCGGCAGCCAAAACGGCAGGGCCGACCCCCTGCCGTTTTTGTGGAATCCTAAAGACTCTGCGTTCTCGCTACTTCTTGTTGACGGTTTTCTTCAGCTCGGCCCCGGGGGTAAACTTCGCGACCTTGCGGGCGGCGATCTTGATGGTGGCGCCGGTCTGCGGATTGCGCCCGTTCCGGGCCTTTCTCTGTGATACCGAGAAAGTGCCGAAACCTATCAAAGCCACCCGATCCCCTTTCCGCAAAGCGCCAGTGATACTGCTCACGGCCGTATCAATCGCAGTTGTAGCTTGCGCTTTGCTGATTTCGCAAGCGCCCGCGATCTTGTCAACCAGATCGGCTTTATTCATAGTTTCTCCTCGCAGGTCTCTTTCATACCCAGCCGTCACCGGGAGGACAAAAGTTCGCGGCTGAGTGGGGAAACCTGACGGCGAGTATTTTCCTCTCTCTGTGCAGAATGTCAACTGTGAAAATCCGCGCCCGAAGCCTGTTTTGCACTCCCAGGTCCCGGATTGGGGCTGGTGGGGCGGGTTCTGGGCCGGGCGTGTCGGTGGAGAATCGGCACTGCGACCGGCACAGTTCGCCAAAATGCCGGGCGGGCGCGGTTTTCCTCGGTTCTCCACAGCCCGGTTGGCCGGTTCACAGGTTGTACACAGGCATCTCAGGTTTCGCACTTGCGGGGAGCTGGCGTCCGGGTGCAAAGTCAGATAAGACAGCTGGAGAAGGATCGAATTGAGAGAGATCGAACAAACAGAGATCGAACAAACAGGGATCGAAGAGGTAAGGTTGAAGTTGGTCAAGCCCGCGGCCGAGGTTTGTCCGCTGTGCGACGGCACGGGTTGGAAGACGCTGCCCGCAAGCCCCAACGCGCCTAAAGACCGGCGGGTCACGCGTTGCGATTGCCAGTTGCGGGCGCGAGCCGGAACTTTGCTGGCCGCGGCGCGCATTCCGCGGCGCTACGAACATTGCGAACTGTCGAACTTTAAACATGAGGACCAGCTCATGCGAGCTCGCGCGGCTTACACGGCGGCAACCCGATTTGTACACGACTATCCACTCGACAAGACCGGCCTGTTGTTAGTGGGCGATGCCGGCGTGGGGAAAACGCACCTGGCGGTCGGCATTGCCAAGGCTCTGATTCGAGAAAAAGGCATCGAGTGCGTATTCTACGATTATGCGGAGCTGCTCAAGCAGATTCAAGACTCATACAATCCCTCAGTACAAACCACTGAACTTGATTTGCTGCGGCCGGTGTTTAAGACGGAAGTGCTGGTATTGGACGATCTCGGCTCGGTGAGACCGACTGAGTGGCGATGGGATACGGTGCGCTTGATCCTGAACACGCGTTACAACGAAAGCCTCACCACAATCATCACTACCAACTTCGCTGACAAGCCCGCCGCCGAAGCCTTGGATTCGGATGGACCGAGGGGATCTGAATCTTCCGCGGTGGCGAGGGCTGCGGCCAGAAAAGAGACCCTCGGTGATCGCATCGGCGAAACTATGCGATCTCGTCTACATGAAATGTGCCAAATCCTGAAAATGACAGGATCTGACTACCGACAAGGGGAGAAAAAAGCTACCGCGCCGCCTCGGTAAATCCGCACTAGAATGGTCTCGTGCTGACCGAGCGCCTGGAGTTTGTCGCTCAACGCGACGCCGAAATTTTCGCCGCCGTCCCCGCCGCGCCGGCCGTGTTCCTGCTTCGCGGTGAAGGCACCCAAGCCGAGCCTTACATCAGCAAGACTGCAAATCTTCGCCGCCGTCTGCAGCGCTTGCTGGGGCCGGTCGAAGAACGCACAAAAAAACTCAACCTACGCGACCGCGTCCGCGCGGTCGAATATAGGCTGACCGGTTCCGACTTCGAATCCGGCTTCTTGCTCTACAGAGTGCTGCGCGAAATATTTCCCCAGACCTACGGGAACCGCATGCGCTTCCGCTTCGCCCCGCTGGTGAAGCTGCATCTCGAAAACCAATATCCGCGCGCCTCGATCACCACGCGCCCGGGACGCCTGAAAGGCCGCACGCTTTACTACGGACCATTCCAGTCCCGCACGACGGCAGAGAAGTTCATGAACGACTCGCTCGACTTCTTCAGGATGCGCCGCTGCGTGGACGATTTGCATCCCGATCCCAAGTTTCCCGGCTGCATCTATTCCGAGATGAAGATGTGCCTGGCACCTTGCTTCAAAGGCTGCACCGACGAGGAGTACTCTACCGAAGTAAAGCGCGTGCAAGCCTGCTTCGATTCCGGTGGAGAATCTCTGGTGCGCGAGTTTTCCGCGCAGCGCGAAGCAGCATCGGCCAACCTCGCGTTCGAAGACGCGGCCGCCATTCACATGCGCGTGGAAAAGCTGAAGCCGATAATGAGCCAGCTTCCTGAGATAGTCCGCCGCCTCGATCGCTTTATGGCGCTGATCATTCAGCCATGCTATCTCGCGGACTCGGTCGCCCTTTTCCGGGTAGAAAGCGGAGCGATCTCAGGCCCAACTGTGTTTTGCATCCAACCCGCTGAGCATGCGAAGTCGCAATCGATGGAATCCAAGGTGCAGGCAGTTCTCGATTCGCTCCCACCGGCGAAAACCCGGCCCACGCTCGAAACCATGGAGCACCTCGCGCTGCTGAAACGCTGGTACTATCGCGGTCGCCGTGTCGGAGAAATATTTCTTGCGGATGATGAAGGCGCTTTCCCGATGCGCCGCATCGTGCGTGGCATCGGTCGCGTGCTTAGGGGAGAGGCGCCGGAGGTTTTTCCTCCCACGCAGCCTCTTGTCAGAAATGAGATCACCGAAATTCCAAGTTGAAACACTCAAGGAAGGACGAAAATGGCGATCAAGGGTGCAAACGGCAAACTGCTGCGCGAGCACGTCATCTACCTGCTCAACGGCGGCGGCGCCCACGTCCGGTTTGACGATGTCGTGAAAGATTTGCCCGAGAAATTGCGCGGCGTGAAGCCAAACGGACTGCCGCACTCCGCCTGGATGCTGCTCGAGCATCTTCGGCTGGCCCAGTGGGACATTCTCGAGTTCAGCCGCAACTCCAGATATGCATCGCCCAAATGGCCCGAGGGCTATTGGCCGAAGACGGCAACGCCGCTCAGCACAGCCGCATGGAATAAAAGCGTTCAGCAATTCCGCAAAGATTTGAAATCCATGCAGGATCTCGTGGCAAACCCCAAGACCGATCTCTACGCCCGCATCCCCTGGGGAGATGGCCAAACCATCCTCCGCGAGGCCTTGCTCCTCGCCGACCACAACGCCTACCACCTCGGCCAGTTAGTCGACCTGCGGCGGTTGCTGGGCGTGTGGAAGGCATGATGCGGAAGGTTTTCTTGGATGATGAGGGTCACGACTAGATGGCAATCGGGAACTGAGGAGCCAGTGCACTGCGGACATTTCTAGCTTCGGGCTGTTTCCGGAATACCACTTTCACTCCTTCGCGCCAGCGCTCGTCAATCCCCACAAACTCCCATTCAATCTCCGGTGAAAGATAGCGCAGCAGAATATCCGTGGCCGGATGCACATGCAAAGCCGGTGCCACCAGAAACAGGAGTGGCTTCTCGGCTGACAACTCGCGGCCTTCAAAATATCCGAAGCGGGGAAATTCGCCACGGGCATGATGCCATTCCACCCGCGACCAGTAGTCCAGCCCCTGCAGTGGCAGGTGAATATCCTCATCGGCCTTCAGCTCCACTACCGCCAGCCGCCCCGTATGAGTCGTCGCCAGCACATCGATCATCGCCCGGTCAGAAGCAGAAAAGGCCGGGACCTGCGAATACCGGCACGAGGGTTGGAGGCGGTCATCCACCACGCTCACATCGCCCACCACCAGCGACTCCAGCCACCGCTCCGGACGCAGCCGCCATAGCGGATGTTGACGCGGCCCATAGGGATGACGAGCATCCCGCAAACAGTGTGCCAGCTCCGTGAACGCAGCGTCATTACTTGTCTCGAGAACCCGCTCCTGCGCACCCACGCCAAACACAATTTCCTCGGAACTGCGAAACGATCCTCCAGTACCTCGCAGCCGCGCGCGTGCGAACTCCAGCCCGCGCCAGCGGAAAACAATCTCCGCCGCCGACAACACCTCGACTTCGCAATTCGGCAGGATCGCCTGAACTCTTGCCATCGAATCTTTGAAGCGCTCGCGCGCCGCCGCATTGTCAGGGGCGTGAATCAGACGCGTCGCCACATTGCCGCGATCCGCGCAGTCGATTTCCGCCAGTGCGTCGTGCCTTTCGTCCAATTCAAATAACGCCCACTTCGCGGCATCGCGATTCAGGTTTGCCATTCGCTCCCGCACCAGCGCGCTAGTTCCAGCGGGAACAAACATCTTCAGTCCTTCCACCAGCACGTTCGCGGCCTGCGCTTGCCGGCAAACATCGAGCCACAGAATGCCGAAGGTGAGCGCTGCATCGATCGAAGACTGCGTTTCCTGTGCGTTCACCCCCAGCAACGCAAAGGCCGATCTCCCGTGCCGCAACAAACCTCGCGCATAGATCGGCCCGAAGGATTTCTCCAGGTTTACACTGCTCGTCAGCTTCGCAATCTTGAAGTCAGGAAAGTGACGTTCCAGCGTCCTGCGCAGTTTCTGCTCGTACGCGGTTCGGCAAACGCGCCGGGCCGTCGGGGAACGCCGGTCGCGCTCGCGGCAAATCTCCAGCTTCGAGGGCCGCGCTTGTCCCAGTCGCTGCACGGCGAGCCGCAGCGTGCCGTTCTTGACCTCCGCATCCAACACGCGCCGCACGGCATTGCGCTCCGCCGACCACAGGTGAAGCAGGCAGCGGTTGCACTCGCCTGAAATGGAATATTTCGATTGCGCCAAATCGAAAGCGACTGTGCCATTTTCCAGCACCACGGCACCCGCGGCCTCGCTGAGAAAATCCTCAACGGTACGAGTTAGATCTTGCGGCGTCACCGTCGCCATGGAACACTGTCCATCTCAGATTTCCCTTATTTCCAGATTGTCCAGCATCCATTGAACAACGCGATCACGGCCGGTGTCTGTGACATGTGACCATCGTCACATTTCTGCTGTGGACGTTTCGCCGATCATGCTCCGGCCCATGTGGGATAATGAAACGGTCCGCTAACCGGAGTCTCTCTCCAGCCCGGCGGCATCTAATTGGTGTGGGTAAAACCTTGCACAAACCACCTTTCGCCGATAAGCAGCGTTTTTTCTTCGATCACTACGGGATCACGGAAAACGACCTTGAACGCTACCTCTCAGCCGCTCTCTCCGCCGGCGGCGACTATGCCGACCTTTATTTTGAATATCTCTCCTCCACCTCGCTTTCGGTGGATGAATCCATGGTGAAGTCGGCCTCGCAGGGCATTTCCGCCGGCTGCGGTGTGCGCGTGGTTTCCGGCGAGCGCACCGGCTACGCCTATACCGACGATCTATCCGCCGGCCGCATTCTGCACGCCGCCCGCACTGCGGCCCTGATTGCCAGCGCTCCAGCGAAAACACCTGTGGCTGGATTCCAGCAGACCGCGGCGCGCAGCCTGTATCCGGTGACTCTGCCCTCGGTCGATGCCGAAATCACTGCCAAGGTTGAGTTGGTGATGCGCGCCGATAAAGCGGCGCGTGCCTACGATCCTCGCATCCAGGAAGTCCGCGCCAGCTACTCCGATGAGTTGCGGAATATTCTGGTCGTCGGCTCCGATGGAACCTTCGCCGAAGACTCCCAGCCGCTGGCCCGCATGAACGTGTCTTGTATCGCTAAAACCGAAAACAATTCGGCGCGCGGCGGTTCTGGCGGCGGCGGACGCGTCGCCCTCGACTTCTTTTTCGGTGACAAGAATCCCGAATACTTCGCGAAAGAAGCAGCCCGCCAGGCAATTCTGCAACTCGACGCCCGTGAAGCTCCCGCCGGCGAAATGGAAGTGGTTCTCGGTCCGGGATGGCCCGGCGTCCTGCTGCACGAAGCTGTCGGCCACGGCCTCGAAGCCGACTTCAATCGCAAGAAAACTTCCGCCTTCGCGGGCCTCATCGGCAAGCGCGTGGCCAGCGAAGGCTGCACCGTAATCGACAACGGCACCATGCCGTGGCGTCGCGGCTCCTTGAACGTAGATGACGAAGGCGAGCCCACGCAGGAAACCGTGCTGATTGAAAAAGGAATTCTAAAGGGCTACCTGAGCGACAAACTCTCGGCGCGCCTGATGGGCATCGCCGACACCGGCAACGGACGCCGCGAGAGTTACGAGCACATCCCCATGCCGCGCATGACCAACACCTACATGCTGGCGGGCCAGGACAATCCCGAAGACATTATTCGTTCGGTAAAGCGCGGCATCTACGCGGTCAATTTCGGCGGAGGCCAGGTCGACATCACCAACGGCAAGTTCGTCTTCGGAACGAGCGAGGCCTACATGATCGAAGACGGCCAGATCACGGCGCCCATCAAAGGCGCAACGCTGATCGGCAACGGCCCGGACGTTCTAACAAGGGTCTCGATGGTGGGCAACGATTTGAAACTCGACGAAGGTGTAGGCACCTGCGGCAAAGACGGACAAGCCGTCCCAGTAGGCGTAGGCATCCCGACCATCAAGATCGATCGCCTAACCGTAGGCGGCACCGCCAAGAAAGATCCCGGCGGCTTCATGCAGTGAACCGCGTTTTTCACCACAGAGGCACAGAGGTATAGAGAAATTCTAAAGTCTGGTTTTTCTAGTTCTTGCTTTTCTCCGTGACTCTGTGACTCTGTGGTAAAGAGTCTCTTATGCCCTCCACTCAACTAGAAACCGGAAACCAAAAACTAGAAACCGATCTCCACTCTCTCGCCCAGGACATCGTCCGCCGCGCCATGAACGGCGGCGCCACCGCGGCGGAGTGCGTCGTGCGCGAGGGCGACGAATTCTCCACGCTAGTCCGCCTAGGCCAGGTCGAAACCCTCAAAGAATCGGGGTCGCGATCCATCGGCGTCCGTGTCTTTAACGGCCAGCGCGCAGCCAGCACATACTCCAGCGATTTCTCAACGGCCGCCCTCGATCACATGGTGAAATCCGCGCTGGAGCTTTCGAAGATCACGTCAGAAGACCCTTTCGGCGGCATCCCCGATCCGTCGCAGCTAGGCTCACTCACCTGTGATCTCGGTCTCTACCACGAAGACGTCTATTCGCTCCCTGGCCCCGATCGCATCGACTACGCCCGCCGCGCCGAAAAGGCCGCGCTCGATTTCGACCCGCGCATCAAGAATTCCGAAGGCGGATCGTTCGACGCCGCTACCGGTCACAAAGTTCTAGCCAACTCGCATGGCTTCGTCGGCGAATATCGCCGGTCCTATTGCTCCGTGTCGGCCGTTCCCATCGCGCAAACTGAGGACGGCGCGATGCAGCGCGATTATTGGTACTCGGTCGCGCGCACGCTCAGCAAACTCGAATCTCCCGAACAGGTCGGCAAGGTCGCAGCCCAACGCACGCTGCGCCGCCTCGGCGCGCGCAAAGCAAAAACAGCGCAAGTACCGATCATCTTCGATCCCATGGTCGCCACGTCAATCCTCGAACATATTTTCGAAGGCGTGAACGGCGACTCGGTCTACCGTGGTGCATCGTTTCTCGCCGGCAAGCTGGGACAAAAAATCGCCGGCGACAACGTAACCATCATCGATGACGGCACCATCCCCGGCGGCTTCGGCACCAGCCCCTTCGATGGTGAAGGAGTGCCCACGCGGCGCACCGTCGTGATTGCAAGAGGGATGCTGAGTTCCTACCTGATGAATACTTATACCGCGAAAAAGCTCGGCCTCTCGACCACCGGCAACGCTTCCCGCGGCCTTGCCGGCACCCCGGGCATCGGCCCCGGCAACTACTTTCTGCAGCCCGGAGCCAGAACGCCCAAAGAATTGATCTCTGAAATAAAGGAAGGCCTTTACGTCACCGAATTCCTCGGCCACGGCGCGAACCTGGTGACCGGCGATTATTCCCGGGGAGCCTCGGGCCTGTGGATTTCCGGCGGAGAATTCGCTTACCCAGTCGAAGAAATCACGGTAGCTGGAAACCTGAAAGAAATGTTCTTCAACATCTCCGAGATCGCCAGCGATCTCGAGTTCCGCGGCTCGGTAGCCTCGCCAACGCTGCGCATCGACGGCCTCACCGTGGGAGGAGAATAGGCACGAGCGCCATGAAATTCGCCAGGATCGTTTTTTGGATTGCCGGCATCTGGGGCGTGCTGGTGCTTACGCCGCTGTATTTCATGTTCGATCTCATCGGTCAAAAGGATCCTCCGCCCATCACCCATCCCGCGTTCTATTACGGCTTCGTCACTGTGGGATTGGCCTTCCAGTTGGCATTCTTCGTCATCGCAAAAGACCCCGTACGCCTCCGCCCAATGATGATTCCTTCTGTGCTTGAGAAATTCGGCTACGGCGCTACTCTGCTCGTGCTCTATCTGCAGAACCGTCTGCACGCGCAGGATTTGGCGCTCGGCGGCGTGGATGTCTTGTTTGGTGTTCTATTCCTGACCGCATTCTTCAAGACCGGCAACTCACAGACCGGTATCTAGAGCACTTTTCGTATTGGTCCATAGCGCAGTAGACGGTTCTTCCGCAGCCTAACCCCTTGAATCCACTGATCCACCCAGATCCCGCACGGGAAATCAATAACTCACGGCTCAAATTTTCTGCCAAGGGGAACGCTCGATCAGCGTAATGATTCCATAACAATGTCGGCTCCCAGGTCCGAGTAAACTTTGGAAGCGCTAACAACCAAAGGGCTCGGAGGAAAGGAGCCGAACATGCTGATTATAGG
>JBARJF010000056.1:0-6719 GCA_049800135.1 Candidatus Sulfotelmatobacter sp. | reverse complement strand
GCCCGCGGGCGATTGCCGTGTGGGATGCATCGGCCGGCGCTCGCCTGGGCGTAACAACGGACGCGGAGGCCCTCCGCCCGCAACCGGCGGACGGCGCTGAAAGATGGGCTGGCCGGGCACCGGACGTCCGGGCACCGGACGCATCGTGCCGCCGATTGGCACACCGGGCTGTACCGGTGGCGGAGACGCCTGCACGGGAGCCTTGTACACAGGTCGTGGCCCGGTTTGCGGAACGATCATGCGTGGCGCCGGAGGCGGTGGAGCGGTAGGACGCGCCGCAACCGGAGACGTTGTCGGAGCGCTCACCGACACCATTGGCGGCGTTCCCACCGAAGTACCCAGAACCGACGAGGCCGGCATCACCGGCCGTACAGGCGGTGCACCAAGCGACGACGGTGTGGCGGGCGACGAGGTTGCCGGAGTCGCGACGACCGGACGAGCAGCGACAGGTGGAGGTTGCGCCGCTACCGACGAGGCCGGAGTCGTCGCTGCCGGCTTGATCGCCGACGGGGCCGCCGAGGGTCGGTTCACGCCAGCCGCGGGCGCAGACCTTTCCGCTGGGGCATGTGTCGCTGCCGCCGGACGCGGCGCCGCCGGCGACACAGATTCCTTGCGCTGCGTAATCGCCTTCAGCACATCCCCGGGACGGGAAATGTGCGACAGATCAATTTTGGTTTTGATTTCTTCTTCGCCGCGACCCGCGCGCGAACTCGACTTCCCGGCCGTGGACGAACCTTCCGCCGAGGAGCGGAGGTACGCTCGTACTTTCTCCGCTTCGTGCTCTTCCAGAGAACTGGAGTGCGTCTTCTTCTCGGTCACTCCGACCAGCGGAAGCGTGTCGAGAATGGCTTTGCTCTTGACTTCCAGCTCTCGGGCAAGATCGTTGATTCGAACCTTACTCATCCGGCCTTTCGTTTCTCCGCGTTGTAGTTAGGTCATCATGACCTCACGGAGTTCGTTTCTTTGGTCCCACGCCGTCGAACTTATACGAGCGTGCCATGATTATTCAGTCGTTTCGGAAGCGGGACTTTCTTCCAGAGCGGCCCGCTCTTCACTCTCATCCACAGCCGGGACAGCGCCCTGCGCTTCCCCAGCGCCTTCTTCAGCCGGACCTTCCTCGCTGGCAACCAGCTCGTCCCCAGCCACGGCAATCTCCGCAGTCACATCTTCACTGCCCGCCGCCGCAGGCTCGACCGTCTCGCCTTCCGCGGCCACTTCACCCTCAACCGCCGCTCCCTGCTCCAGGCTGGCAAAGTAATTATTCACCGCAAGACTGATTTTTTCCACCGTCTTCGGCCCAATACCCTCTATGGCCTCCAGTTGCTCCGGCGTCATGTCCGCCAGAGCCTCCACCGTGCTCACGCCCGCGGCGTTCAACTTCTCCACCAGTCCCTCGCCCAGGCCCGGCACGTTTTCCAGCGGCGTGGAGGTCTGCGGCACCATCGCCGACATCTGCTGCTCCACTTCCTGCCGCTTCTCTTCCTCGCTCTTGATGTCTATCTTCCAGCCCAGCAACTTCGCCGCCAGCCGCACATTCTGCCCCTTCTTGCCGATGGCAAGAGAAAGCTGGCTGTCGTCGACTACCACTTCCAGATGCTTGCCCCCGGAATCGACCACCGTAACCTTGCTCACCTTGGCCGGCTGCAGCGCCTTCTCGGCGAACGTCACCGCGTCGTCGTGATATTCGATGATGTCGATCTTTTCCCCATGCAGTTCGCGAATAATCGACTGCACTCGCATCCCCTTCATGCCCACGCAGGCGCCGACCGCGTCCACGTCCTTGTCTTTCGACATGACGGCAATCTTGGTGCGCTCTCCGGCCTCGCGGGCAATGGCGCGGATCACCACCGTCCCGTCATAAATCTCCGGCACTTCGGTCTGGAACAAATGCTGCACCAGGTCCGGCACGGCGCGAGACACCACCACACCGGGCCCCTTTGAAGCTTTCTCCACGCGCGCAATTACCACCCGCACCCGCTCGCCGATGGCAAACGACTCCAGCCGTGACTGCTCCTTGCGCGGCATGCGCGCTTCCGCCTTGCCGATGTCGAAGATCACATCCGGACCTTCCACCCGCTTCACCGTGGCATTCACCACTTCGCCCACGCGTCCGATGTACTCGTTGTAAACCGTGTCGCGCTCCGCCTCGCGCACCTTCTGGAAGATCACCTGCTTCGCCAGTTGCGCCGCAATGCGTCCGAGAATGCCTTCCGTAACCTTCGGCGTCCGCAACTCTCCGCCGACTTCCAGGCTGGGATCAACCTTGCGCGCATCTTCCAGAGTGATTTGCAGCAGCGGATCTTCCACCTGCTCCGGCGTCTCCACCACCGTCTTCACCGCGAAGGCGTTGATCTTGCCCGTCTCTTTATCCAGCTCCGCGCGCAGATTTTCCTGCGTCTTGTAGTACTTGCGCGTCGCCATCACAATGGCGTCTTCCACCGCGCTCACCACAATCTGCGGATCAATTCCCTTCTCCCGGCTCAACGCGTCGATCGTGTTGTAAAGCTCACTCGCCATAATTCAGTTCTCAGTACCTGATACCTGGCACCCAGTTTTTCAGTTTCATGCTCCCGACCGACTGACAACTGGGTACCGGGCACTGGCAATTAGATTTCCGGCACCAGATTCGCCTTCTCCACGTTGGCGAATTCAATCCCGATCTTCTGCCCTTGATCCAGACCCGCCGCGCCCATCTTCTTGCGCGACTTGTGGCTGGCCACGCTCAAGTCCAACATCAGCAATCCATTCCGAAAACTTTCCAGCCGCCCTTCGAAGTACCGGTTATTGTTCACCGGATTCCTCGTCGTCAACTTCACCCGGCTACCGACAAAGCGCTCGAATTCAGCCGCCTTCGTCAGCTTGCGGTCCAACCCCGGCGACGAAACTTCCAGCGTGTAGCTGCCCGGCACCGCATCCTCAACATCAAGAATGGTGCCAAACTCACGGCTGAAGTTGGCGCAATCACCGTGCGTCACTCCCGCCAGCACATCGCCATTCGCCGCCCCGGGCTTATCCAGAAACACACGCAGCAGGCGGGCTTTGCCGCTCCCGCGAAACTCCACTTCGACCACTTCCAGCCCGCTGGAGGCCGCTACCCGCTCCGCAATCTCGCGTACTCGATCAAGCTCAAGTGCCATGCATCCAATAACTTACAGCGCGGCACACCGGGCAGATTCCTCCGCAACGAAAAAGTGGGCTTGCGCCCACTGGTGTGCTTCGCCAAATGCTGGTACTACACAACAGTTCTCAATTTCTTAATATACGCCGGATTGGGGATAAAAGACAAACGGCCAAACCGAGCCAGTCAGCCAGAACACGCCTGCAGCAAAAGCACGATTACCTCGTTGGTTCGGCACTCACCGTCCCGCGCTGGATTCCAACCTTCCCCGGCCCCACAATCGCCCGCCCCGGAAACATATCCGGCACAATCTTCCCTTCATCAACCAGCAAAGTCCCTCCAACCAGCAAATACCGCACGCCCACACTCGGCTCCATGGGCTTCTGGAATGTGGCGCGGTCATGGATCGTATTGGCATCGAATACCACAATGTCGGCGTCGGCGCCCTCCTGCAATCTGCCTTTTCGCCGCGCCTCGGGCGTCGACCGTTCCAGCATCTCCGCCGGCATAAAGCTCATCTTGCGGATCGCATCCATCAGCGTGATCGATCCCTTTTCGCGCACGTATTCCGCCAGCACTCGCGAATAGGTTCCGGCGTTGCGAGGATGACCTTCAAGGCCGTCGCTGGCAATCATCACCAGGGGATTAGGAATCACCTCGTCCACCACTTCCTGCGTGTTGGCATAAACCAGTACCCACTGCGTCTTGCTCGAATTGTGCAGTTCCTCGAAGCGCTGCTTGGTGAGGTGCTCTCCCGTGTTCGGCAGCACCAGGTCGTTGTAATCAATGCCGAGTTTCTCACGCCAGCCCGGGTTGAATAGCGCCGAGTTCAGCGCGGTCATGCCCGCGACGTAGGGATACGCCTCCGTGGTTACGTCCAGGCCGCGGGCGCGCGCTCCTTCCACCATCGAAAGACACTCCAGGGAATCGCGCAGGCAACTGCTGTTGATGTGCACGATGTGCAGCGAAGCTCCCGTGATGGCGGCCGCTCCAATCACTTCGCTGACCGCCTCAATCGAGGAGCCGGGCTCGACCCGACCCGCGCTGCGTATGTGCGTATACACCGGCACTCTTCGCTGGGCCGCCAAACGGAACATATCGATGACTTCGAGTCGGGTTGCTCCGGGGGTGTACTGGATGCCCATGCCGATGGCCAGACCGCCTGCGTCCAGCTCCGCACGCAGTCTTTGTTCTATCGCTTCGATCTGTTCCGTCGTGGCGGGCCGGTCAGTGGCCGGTCCGCTCTTGGGCAGAATTGTCCCCGCCGGCAGCGGTGCGCCGAACACCAGAGCCCGCGCCGCCACATGGCTGGCCGACGTGCCATAGTTGATCAGCGATTGGCCTTGCTTGGATTTCAAAAACTCAGCGACGTCGGGCACCCCGATCTCCAGCTCCAGCGCGGTAGTAACCCCATCAAGCGCCTTCACACGCTGGCTCGCCAGATCCTGGGCGTGCTGGTGCAAATCTATAAATCCGGGCGCGACCACCAGCCCTCTGGCATCAATGACACGGCGTCCGCTCAACGCTTCAGACGAGATGCGAACAATCTTCCCGTCGCGAATGCCAACGTTGCGCACCGCATCCAGCCCGGTCTCCGGGTCCATGGCGCGTCCGCCTTCGAGCACGACGTCGTATTGTTGCGCAGCTGCAAAGATCGCTGAGCATACTAAAATTGAGAGCACTAAGAGACAAATCGAAACTATCCGCCTGCGCATGGTCGCTCCTTCAAGACTAGTGATGATATCAAGATCCCGACTGTCCGGGGAGCAAAGCCGGAAGTGCCTGAGCCTCCGATTTGCCTGAATCCCCGCATCCTCTCTAGAATAAAAGCTTCATCCCCACAGGCCGGGAGAAATTCCGAGAAACCTATGATTCATTTTCCGGTGCCCGAAGCTCTCACCTTCGACGACGTTCTTCTCCTACCCGCGCGCTCCGACGTAATTCCGGCGACGGCCACCACCCAGACCCAGATCACCCGCAACATCAGCCTGAACATTCCCATCGTCAGCGCCGCCATGGACACGGTCACCGAATCGCACATGGCGATTGCGCTCGCCCAGCAGGGTGGCCTCGGCATTATCCATCGCAATCTCACGATCGAGCAGCAGGCCAACGAAGTCGACAAAGTGAAACGCTCGGAAAGCGGCATGATCGTCGATCCAGTCACCATGTCGCCTACCGACAAGGTCAGCGACGCGCTCGAAGTCATGCGCAAGTATAAAATCTCCGGCGTCCCCGTCACCGAGCACGGACGGCTGGTCGGCATTCTTACCAACCGCGACCTGCGTTTCGAGAGCCGCTTCGATATTCCCATCGATCGCGTGATGACCAAGAAGAACCTCATCACGGTACCTGTAGGCACAACGCTCGAAGACGCGGAGGAAATTCTCCACGAGCATCGAGTCGAAAAACTGCTCGTCGTCGACGACAAATACAATCTCAAGGGACTGATCACCGTCAAAGACATTCAGAAAAAACTGAAGTATCCAAACGCTGCCAAAGATTCTCACGGGCGCCTGCGCGTCGGCGCGGCCATCGGCGCCACCGGAGATTTTCTGGAGCGGGCACAGGAATTGGCCGAAGCGAAAGTGGACGTCCTTGCCATCGACAGCGCCCACGGCCACTCCACCAAGGTGCTCGAGGCGGTTAAGCTGGTGAAAGCGAAGCTGCCTGAGATGCAGTTGCTGGCAGGCAACGTGGCCACCTTCGACGGCGCATGCGAACTGGCTCGTGCCGGAGCCGACGGCATTAAAGTCGGCATCGGCCCCGGTTCCATTTGCACCACCCGCGTGGTTACAGGCGCCGGCGTGCCACAAATCACAGCCATTGCCGAAGCCTTCCGTGCCACGAAAGATGCCGGCATTCCGATCATCGCCGACGGCGGCATCAAGTACTCCGGTGACATCACAAAGGCGTTGGCTGCGGGCGCGAGCGCCGTGATGATCGGCTCGCTCTTCGCCGGCACCGACGAAAGTCCGGGCGAACTCATTCTCTACCAGGGCCGCTCCTACAAGTCCTATCGCGGCATGGGTTCGATTGGTGCCATGGCTCAAGGTTCCAGCGAACGCTATTTTCAGAGCGCGGAAGGTGATTCCTCCTCCGCTTCCATGGATGGCGAATCCAATCGCATGGGCAAACTCGTTCCCGAAGGCATTGAGGGCCGCGTTCCTTATCGCGGTTCGGTCGCCATGATCGTGCACCAGATGGTCGGTGGATTGAAATCAGGCATGGGCTACTGCGGCTGCGCCACCATCGCCGACCTCTTGCAGAAGACGCGCTTCGTGCGCATCAGTGGCGCTGGACTGCGCGAAAGCCACGTGCACGATGTCATGATCACTCGCGAGGCTCCCAACTATGGCGTCGAGTAACCCAGCCTCTTGAACGCCAATCGGCACAATCTTCTGAAGGCATGGATCGCCGCGATCCTCTGGCTTATCGTCATTGCCATTGAATCCACCGCGCTGCTCTCCGCCAGCAACACCGGCAGGATTCTCTATCCCCTGCTGCATTACCTCTTCGGCGTGGACTGGCTGCGCTTCGAGGTTTGGCACTTCTACATCCGCAAGAGCGGACATGTGGTCGGCTACGGCATATTGAGTAT
>JBARJF010000055.1:0-38499 GCA_049800135.1 Candidatus Sulfotelmatobacter sp. | reverse complement strand
CTCCAAGGCGGCTCGCTGGTCAGCAGGCAAGGTAATGGCAGGGGCGATACGCATCCACGAGGTCTCCTGCCTATTAGACGGGCGTTGAACTATAAAGGTTGTTACTTATGACGCACTACACTAGCTGTATTTCGGGATTGGCTTTTGTCGCCTGTTGCACAGTCTTTTCCGCTTTCATGTTCCTGGCCTCCGCGTTTTCACCACTCCGGGATGGGGCCTATGCTCCCGGTATTTATAAGCCAGAAGACGCACTTTCTCCAAGCAATTTTAGTAAATTCTAACACTTCCCCGGACCCAAAGGTATCGGGCCGGCCTCCCGTTCGTACAAGGACTTTCACGTCGGACTAACCTGGAGCGCCTACCTTTCCACCTCAACTCCCTCACCCGCTATAATATTCGTTTGCGTACAGCCCATCTCCTGAACCGTGGGCGCCTGGAAGGAACTCATGCCGACAGATATCATCATGCCGCAGATGGGCGAATCCATCGTCGAAGGCACTATTACCAAGTGGCTGAAGAAGCCTGGCGATAAGGTGCAGCGCGACGAACCTCTCTTCGAAATCTCCACCGACAAGGTTGACGCCGAAATTCCCGCTCCCGCTTCGGGAGTTTTGCAAGAGATTAAAGTCACGGAAGGCACAACCGTTGGGGTGAATACGGTCGTAGGCACCATAGCCGTTGACGGAGAATCCGCGGCCGCGCCCGCCAGACCGGCGCCGCCGGCCGCAGCCTCGGAAAAGCCAGCTCCAGAAAAGAAATTAGAGAATAAAGACGACAGGAAGCCCGCTTCGGTAGCCGCGTCAGTTGCTGGCACTCCACCAGTGCAGCAGTCAACCGAGGAAGAAGCCCGTTCCTCACCTCTCGTCCGGAAGATTGCGCGCGAGCACGGCGTCAGTCTCTCGCAAATTTCCGGCACTGGACTCGGTGGCCGCATCACCAAGCAGGACATTACAGCATTCATCGAGCGCCAGTCCTCAGCGCCGCTCGCTCAATCGGTCGCCGTTCCTCAGACCGGCGCATCCGCTACTTCGCGGCCAGCGGCGCCGCCCGCTCCAGCTCCCTATCCCGGCGATCTCGTCCCCATGACCAACATGCGCAAGATCATCGCGCAGCGCATGATCGAGTCGCGCCGAACCAGTGCCCATGTCCACTGTATGTACGAGGTGGATTTCACCCGCATTGTGACCCTGCGCGCCAGGCACAAGAACGCGTTCGAGCAACGCAACGGCGTTCGCCTCACCTTCATGCCGTTCTTCGTGCGTGCCGCCATCATCGCGATACAACAGTGGCCCATAGTCAACGCTTCGCTCGAAGGCGAGAACATCCGCTACCACCGTCACATCAACCTCGGCATCGCGGTTGCTCTCGACTGGGGACTCATCGTGCCGGTTCTGAAGAATGCCGGTGACCTCAACTTCCTTGGCCTGCAACGCGGCATCACTGACCTCGGCGAGCGGGCTCGCACCAAGAAACTCAAGCCTGAAGATGTGGAAGGCTCCACTTTCACGGTCACCAATCCCGGGCAGTTCGGCGCCGTCTTCGGTTTGCCCATCATCAATCAGCCAAACGCCGCTATCCTGGGCGTGGGCGGCATCACCAAGCAGCCGCTGGTGGTCACCGACAAGGAAGGTAACGATTCCATCGCTATCCGCTCGGTCGTCCACCTCACGCTTGGCTACGACCACCGTCTCATCGATGGCGCCGTTGCCGATCAGTTCATGGCCTTGGTGAAAAAGTCTCTGGAAGATTGGAGCGAAGAGGTCGGCTAAGACATCGAGCCGAAGGCTGGTTGCCGGTGGCAGTCGGTTGCTTACACCAGGTCGAGGCATTCAAACATTCCACTGTGCCGTCGATTATTTTAGAAATGCCATCTTTGAACTTGTCAGGATCGATGATTTCCCGCGCGGCGACGGCATCCGTCATGGCGAGAGCATTTTGCAAGAACGACATCGCGGCGTCCTTCTTATCGGACCCCGGCTTATGAACCGCGTTCGGCGCCAGTGCCACACTGAAGGTGCCGTTTGCTCCCAACGTCACATCCAATGCCCCTGCCGCTACTTCGGTTCCGTCCGCGTCTACAAACGCCGGCCATGTAATCACCAGCACTCCCTGGGCGGGCGTGCCGTCTGCCATATACACCGTGTCCGCCACGGTCGTCAGCGTCGGTCCGCTCTGCGGAGCTGGTGAAGCCGCGTGCGGCAAGGCTTCCGACACAGCAGGCTTCGCCGCTGAGGAGTTCGCTGGTTTTTCCGCTTTCCCCCCGGAAGCTTCCGCGCCCGCCGAAACCCGGATGCCCGATGCCACCACCACCGCCAGCACCAAGCAAAAAAGCCGCCCGGCCGGGCGGCGTCCCTGAGACATACTTCCTCCTCAAATCCTACATCTCATCCTAAGCGAAGCCGAAGGGAACCTCTTGTCCACTGGGCCGGAGCCCGAAAGGCGAAACCCGCCCTCAACTGCGCCCGTCTAAAAAGTCCTCCACGCTGCGCACATAAACTTCAGCAAAATCGGCGGCGGGCCGGCGCACTTCGATCAAATCCATGGCATCCGAGACCGGCCAGCCCATCACGCCCAACAACGCCAGCGCCATCATCGGCGCCCGATGTACGCCCGCCGCACAGTGGATCAGCAGCTTCGCCTCGTTCTCTTCCAGCGCTGCCAGCGCAAACTCCACCCCCCGCGCAAATACTTCGGCAGGCTTCGGTTCGAAGTCATCGTCCACTGGATTCCAGCAAACCTCAATGTCGTGCGGCTCCGCCAGCACCGTGTCGTCGAACTCGATCTGCATGTCGATGATGTGCGTAACCCCCGCACATGCTACCGCCGCCATGTTCTCCGCGTTCCAGATTCCGCCCCCAACCGCGATCCGGTCGGTCAACCACGTGATATCCATCCCCATCCTGCGTCGTGTGAGCCGGACATTCTTGCCCGCCCCAATGCTCCAGAGATACTCCAGAGTCTGGATGTCATCTGCCGGAATTGCTTCCAGCGGCTTTCTGCCGCACCGTTCCACCCGCGGCGAAGCCACCAGTACTGCGGCCCGGCACGATCTCTCCTGTCTGGTAGCTCCGCTTCATTCTACGGTATCCTCTCAGCCCTCATGTCCTCCCCGTGCCTATTCTTCACTCTTCTCCGCTCCAGGTTCCGGCTTCGGCTCGGGTTCGCTTTCCGGATCCTCCTCTGCAATCCCCGCCGCTGTTTTTGCATCGCTCCTCACCACGGCAATCGGCGTGTCCTCATCGCAAATCAACGGTTCAGTCGGCAGGCCCATCCGATGCAACAACGTGTGCGCCAGCGAATGATCTGGTTTCGCCGCCGTTTCCTCTGTCGGCGGGTAGAGCCCCACCGCTTCGAACAGATACTTCGCCGATGCCAATTGCCCGGTCTTCGCGACTTTAATCACCTCGTTCGCGATATCTCTTGCCGAGTTTCCCACCAGGTTGTTGATGTTTTCCCGTACCCGCACCATGTCTACCCGCTTCTTCGTAGTCCGCGCACTTCTCTTCTCGGGCTTCTTTCTTGCGGATTTTTTCGCGGATCTCTTGGCCCTTCCCTTGCCTTTCCTCTTCGCCTTCTTCACGCTCACGGCTTGCCCTCCCCAAAACTGTCGGCGTCATCTCGAATCCCGGCTTTGGCCACGTAAGGTGAACTCACAAGCAGCAGCGGCTTGGCCCGCAGATTCCGCGCCGCCAGTGCGCGAAGCTGCGATGCAACGAAATTTTCCACCCCGAAAACACCGAGGGCGCGCTTTTCGGCGCGCCCTCACTGACTATTGCTTTTTTCTTAACTCTATAAAACCATTATATCACACCGCATAGGGTAAATGGGACATTTTTTGAAATTTATTTTCTCTACGTTTTCAATCACTTCCGCAAAAACCGACCCCTTCCCCCTCTTGACAAGATTTTGGCGGCACTTTTCCACAGCTCCGAAATTTTCGACCGTCCTCGGTTTGTCATCTAACAGATCCGCTCGGCGTCTGGACGCCCTTCAGCGCCCTTGCTCTTTGGCAAAGCAAATTTGCTGGAGTTCGCGTCGGCTTTCTCGAATGAATCATGGTTTTGGCAAGTAGTGCTCTTCCGGCATCTCTCGCAGTCTCTCGGCTGCGAGTTCTGGCATCATGTCGCGCTGGGGCGACGCCAGCAGTTCATAGCCCACCATGAACTTCTTGATGGCAGCGGAGCGCAACAGCGGGGGAAAATAGTGCGCGTGAAGATGCCACTCCGCATGTTCCTCGCCGTCCGTTGGCCGCTGGTGAAAACCCATCGAATAGGGAAATAAGGTCTGAAACAGATTGTCATAGCGCGTCGTCAAGCGTTTAATCAGGTCCGCCAAATCCGCACGCTCTCCCGCATCCAGCGCTTCGATATCGGGAACGTGCCGCTTGCTGAGCAGCAAAGTTTCGAACGGCCAGGTCGCCCAAAAAGGCACGACGGCGAAAAAGGATTCGTTCGCGCAGACAATCCGTTCACCCGAGGCCTGCTCCAACGCAGAATAATCACACAGAAGACAGCTGTGATGTTCCCGCCAATACCCGGCCAGCGAGTCCTGTTCCTTCTGCGGCTCGTTTGGAATGGTCTGCGTTGCCCATATCTGTCCGTGCGGATGTGGATTGCTGCATCCCATCATCGCTCCCCGGTTCTCGAAAATCTGAACGTGGTTGATATATGGAAGTTCGCCAAGACTTCGATACTGCTCGGCCCACAAATCGATCACGCCGCCAATCTCGCTGCTTGCCATTTGTGCCAGCGTCAAATCGTGACGTGGCGAGAAACAGACCACGCGGCAAATGCCACTTTCGGCTCTCGCCATGAGCAAACCCTTGCTGCCATCCTCAATCTCAAGTTTCGGCATGTCCGGTTGCAGTGCGGCGAAGTCGTTGTCAAAAACAAAAGTGGTGGAATACTTCGGATTGCGCCCGCCGCCCGCCCGCACATTGCCCGGGCACAAATAACAGTTGGGATCGTAAGCGACGGAGGCGGAAGCCGCAGGCTTCTCCGTCTGCCCTTGCCAGGGCCGTTCCGTACGACTGGGCGAAACCAGGATCCAGTCCCGCGTCAGCGGATTATAGCGACGGTGCGATTTCCCTTGCAGCTTGTGCAGTTCCACGCCGGTCAGTCCTCGTAGCTGTTTTGCGTGCCTCTGAACCCGTTTCGCGTGTCGCCGCTGCGATCCGCCCAATCACCGTCCAGGCTGGTTCCATCTTTTGGGCCATGAGAGCCCTCGCCGAACCGGAAGCGCGAGTACATTGGAAGCAAAAACATAAGCTGCAACCCGCGGCAAGTCAACCGCACACGCCGGAGTTCTTCCTCCCAACTCCACGAATTTGGACCACCAAACGCCTATGGCACGAATGGGGGATTACCTTGCGTTACCAGCTTCTATTACGGTCCATTACTGACTTGCGATTGTGCGTTTTATGGTCCCAGCGTAATCTTCGGTACATGGCCGACCGTACATATAACTACCTGGCAACGTACAGGCGCTCCGCACCGCAGGCACCCAAGGGATTAGCCCTGCTGAAGTCGATCCTGGTCACCGCATTGGCGGTGTCGGCTCTGACTTCGGCTTCGCTCGCAGCCGAGCTTCCGGAAGCTCCCAGCAGCAGCCTCATTCGCATCCACGCTGCGCTGATGGAGACCACGGCACCGGTTCCGGCGCCGAGGCTTGCAGAAGCTAATCCCATCGATGGGAAATTCCTCAGCCTGGCTTTCATTTCCACGGGCAGTACCTTCGCCGATTCTTACACCACGCTGTTTGCCCGGCAGAATTGGCTGGCCCGCAAACCGGGCGTCTGCAATGTGGAAGTTCAGTCGCCCTACTTGTATGGAACTCACCCGACCGTTGGACGCGCGTACGCGGTTGCCTCCGTAAAGAGCGTCGGGTCCATCCTCGCGGCTTACTACCTGCGCAAGCATCACAGCAAGCTGTGGGCGCTGCCTTTATTCGCCAACTCGGCCGTCAGCCTGGAAGGCGTTACGCAAAACATGATCGCGTGCAACTAGAGGCCATCGGCCATCTAGTAATGGAGCAAAGCAGCAATCGAGAAACGGGCCAGAACTGACCCCTCGCCTTCCTCAAGCGGTTGATGAGATGGCCCGGTAAATCACACCTTCCTGAATCTTCCCGGATGACTTTACCGAACGATGGCTTTACTTACGGGACCATGATTTTACCGAGCGATGGGAGTCACTGGCAGTGTGCCGCAGAATACCTGAAGTGCCTGTGACCCTATGGTGCCGGTTCCGGTCTGGGGCTGAGGAGTAATGCCCGTTCCTCCGGCGCACCTGGTTATCGAGATCAGAGCCAAAGCCAAAGGAGCTAGCAGTGCAAGTACCACCAACTTTCTCGTCGGGCCTGGGCGCGGCCAGCACCACTGCAGATAAGCCAATCCTTGCAGCGATTTGTTATTGAACGACGAGAGTCACAGGCAGCGTGTGCTGCAGACCACCCGAAGTGCCTGTGACCGTGATGGTGTAGGTTCCAGGGGTGGTTCCGGTCTGGGGCAGCGGAGCAATGCCCGTTCCTCCGGCGCACCCGGTCATCGAGATCAGAGCCAAAGCCAAAAGAGCCAGCAGTGCAAGTACCCGCAATTTTCTGGTCGAGCGCTTGGGCGCGGCCAGCATCAATCCAAACAAGCCAAACCCCTGCAGCTGCATCCAAACCGCAAACATCGGGCCGCTGCGCAACGGACGAACCGGACGCAACTGGGCCACGGATGCCGTCGTAGTGATCGACAGCGTAGAGGTAGCGGCGCTCCCGCCCGGGGTCACAGTATTGGGTGACAGGGCACAAGAAGTCTGCGCCGGCAGCCCGCTGCAGGTCAGTTTGACGGCGTAGGCGAACGATCCACCAACTGGCGAGACGGTCAGATTGTAGTTTGCCGCGGAGCCGGCCGTGATGCTGTCGCTGACCGGAGAGCTAGCCAGGCTGAAATCTGATCCGCTCCCGGTAAGGCTCGCAGTTTGCGGACTGCCCGCTGCGTTGTCGCTGACACTCAGCGTTCCATTGCGCGTGCCGCCAGCCGTAGGCCTGAATGTGACGCTGATCGCGCAACTGGAACCAGAAGCCAATGCAGCCGGACAGTTGTTGGTCTGCGCGAAGTTCCCCGTCACCTGAATGCTGTTGATGTTCAACGTTGCGCTGCCGCCGTTGGTGAGGCTCACGGTCTGCGCTGCGCTCGAAGTTCCCACCTGCTGGGCGGCAAACACTACGCTGGTGGGGCTCAGCGTAGCAAGGGGGGTAGAGGCGGCCATACCCGTCCCGGTCAGGGTCGCAGTTTGAGGGCTGTTCTGGGCATTGTCGGTGACCGTCAGAGTCCCGCTACGGGCACCGACCGCCGTGGGAGTGAATGTAACGCTGACGTTGCAGGTGCCGCCGTTTGGCGCAACCGTGCCGCAGTTGTTGCTTTGCGCGAAGTTTCCGGACACGGCCACGCCGGAGATGGTTACAGCGGTCGCGCTGTTGTTGGTAACGGTCACGACCTGCGCCGCGCTGACTGTGTTCAGCGTTTGGTTGCCAAAGGTTAAGCTCGCCGGCGCCAGCGTTAGCGTGTTGAAGTAGCCAGTTCCGGTGAATGCCACGGTTTGCGGACTGTTGGGCTCGCTGTCGGTTAAGCTGAGCGCCCCATCGAGCGGGCCGGCCGCAGCCGGGGTGAACGTAATGTTCAAGGTGCAACTCGCGGCCGCCGCCAGCGTAGCGGGACAGTTGTTGGTCTGCGAATAGTCGCCTGTGACCTGAATGTCGCTGATGCTTAAGTCTTCGTTACCGTTGTTCGTGAGGGTTACCGCTTGCGCCGCGCTGGAAGTTCCAACCTGCTGCGCGGAAAAAGCCAGGCTCGCGGGAGTCAGGGTGGCAACAGCGCCGGTGCCGCTGCCGCTCAGGCTGATGACATGGGGCGAACCCGCGGCGTCATCGCTAATCGAGATTGATCCGGAGCGGACACCAATCGCGGTGGGGGCAAAAGTCACGGAGAACGTGCAACTGCTGGCGGCTGGCACGCTGCTTCCGCATGTGTCGGTCTGGGCAAAGTCTCCACTGGTGGTGATGGACGAAATCGTCAACGCCGCGCTGCCCATGTTGCGCAGCAGAACGGTCTGCGCAGCGCTGGTCGAACCCACAGTCTGCGCTGCGTACTGCAGCAGGCTGGGACTCAAGGCCACGGCTGGGGCCGAGTCCGGCCCGATCTTGAGCAGGAAGGCGTCGGTGCCGCCGCCCAGCACATTCTGGAAAGACCCCTGCGTTACCGGGAAATCAGAGGAATCGGTGGAGCCGGCAAGATACAGATTGCCGTTGGAATCGAGAGCGATACCCGCGGGAAGTTCATCTGCGCTCGCTCCCAGATAAGTGGCAAACAGTTGCGCACCTGCCGATGGATCAAGCTCCACCAGCAGCAGGTCGTTCCCACTCGAGTAAGGCTCGATGCCGTTGACGATGCCAAACGAATTGCTCGAGGTTGCGGCTACCACGTAAGCATCGTTGTTGGCATCAAGCAAAATCGCTTGTGGATTGGCATAGTTGTTAGGGCCCAGAAAAGTCGAATAGAGCAACGTCGAACCTGTCGGGTCGAACTTGGTCACGAAGGCGTAGCTGCACGCCGACGCGTAAACCCCGGGGTCGCAGATGGTGTTGGAGGTAACCGGGAAAGTGCCATCGCTGAAAGCTGCGCCGGTGATATAGGCGGAACCTGTGGCATCCACCGCGATGGCATTCACATTCGTCAGAATGCCGCTTGATTCGTAAAAGTACGTGGAGTAATCGAGAGCTCCCGCAGCGCTGAATTCACTCACAAATCCGACCTGGGCATTCTGTTGCTGGGTCGAGTCTGTCGTCAGGTATGCACCTGGCGTGGTTGGAAAATTGTAGGTGTTGGTGACGCCCGCCGCATAGGCATTGCCGTTACCATCCACCGCGATTCCGTTGATTGCGCTGTAGGGCGAAGGCCAGCACGGAGTGCCTCCACAGTTGAAGGCGACATTGGAATCGCCACTTAAGTAAGTCGAGTAGACCAGATAGGATCCATCCGGGCTGAATTTGGTCAGGAAGCCGTAGTTTCCCGACACACCGCCCTGGTTGGGAGACGCCGTGGCTTGATAAGCATTGGCCACCGGGAAATTGCTGGAGGTGGTATTCCCCGCGACGAATACGTCGCTCGAACCATCAATGGTAATACCGGAGGGTAGGTCCGAACCATTGCCTCCGAGGTAGGTTGAGTACAACAAAGAGGAACCGTCTGCCGAGATCTTCGACAGAAAGGCGTTGAACGATCCCGGATACGACCCCTGGTAGGGATTCACCACCGGAAAATCGCTCGAGGATGTGCTGCCGGTTACATACACGTCGTTGGAGCCGTCCAGCACCAACGCATAGCCGTAATCCTCGCTGTTTCCTCCAATGTAGTCCGCATACACCAGATTCGATCCGGTGGAATCGAGTTTCGCCACGAACACGTGGGTCGCGCCAGCGGGGAGTGAGCCTGGATTTGCCAGCGGGAAATCGGTTGAGTCGGTGTACCCGGCGACGTAGACATTGCCCGCGCTATCCACGGCGACACCGGTGGGTTGGTCATCGCCACTTCCGCCGAGGTACGTCGAGTAAACGAGTACGGGGTCGATGACCAGCGGCTTGCTGGCATCATATTGCGCAACCTGGAAAGCGATATGCGCTGCGTCGTTGACGACATAGGTGCCATCCACAGGCACGCGAACCCCGTTCGATTCCTGATAGACGACAGGACTTTGGAAATGAAGTTCCCCGATGCCAGTCTGTAGAACGAGGTTACCGTCCGCATCCAACGCGATCTGATTGGCGCCCGTGATTGCGAATTGGATCCGGCGTGGGTCGGCTCCCGGCGAGATGGCAAAGTCGTACTCCAGTTGCCGATGGTTTCCGTAATAGAGCAGATCAATGCCGGGGTACACATTCTTGTAGCGAACCCTGGCGTAGGTTGGTACGTTTGTGTGCCACTTCGCCGGATCTCTCCCGATGAAGTAATTCACTCGTCCTGGCAGCGGGTCCTCACCGATGGCAGCCGGATTCTGCGCCGCTCCCACCAACTTGAATTGCAGCGTGGTTTTTGCAGTCTTTTGGGATTGATTCGCGGCAGCAACATTGCCCGACGGCCGGACCGGCACAGGTTGGTTTGGACGCAAAGAGAGCACCATCCCACCCGCCGTCAGATAGGCGGTATAGCCTTTGCCGCGGGAGAGAAAGTCAACTTGAGAACTGGTCTGCCCCCGGTTAGCTTCGAAGGTCAACGGCGGCATGCCGAACTTTGTGCTGACTCTTGCACTCTGTGTCGGCTGTACCGCAACGGACTGTTGTGCGGCCAAAGGTATAGCCGGGATAATTGCCGCCAGAATCGTTCTTACCAAGATGTTGGTTCGCATTTGCGTTTCCCCCCAGGTTCTCCGACCCTCAGCCGGACCGACTCAACTCTGCTGACCAGGTGTCTAGTAGTCCCAGCTGCAGCGTGAGCCTAATCAAAAGATCAAGTTGTTTGGGGGAGGGCAGGATTGCCAGGACAGTTGTCGACTAGAAACAATGCACGGAGGCTGCCGAACGGCGAGAAGCGTCAAAATGTTAGTAACTCATAGTATTCATTTGACTTATGCGTAATCGCGAGAACCAATCAGTTCCTGAGACCGGGTTTTACGTCTGCTTTCCGGAATCTTGTCCCAGATGCGGACACGCAGCTTTCGCGGGCTTTTGTCCTACTCGTCCGGTTTCGCGCGAAGGATCTCTTCTGGTTGAACGGGAGGAAGGTAATGGTTACCTTCGTATGCCCCACAGTGCAGAAAGATTGAGAGTCGCAAGACCGAGACGCGCTCTCTCTATTCAGCTTCCTTCGTTTCCGCCATGGCCAATGGGCATCTCGGCTTTCTCCAATTTGGCCAGCTCGACTGCCAACCAGCCTTCCAGCAAGTTGCGGTCTTCATCGGGCATAAACGAAAAGCGCACCCCAGCCCGCCCTGTGGCATTGGCGTTTACGATTTTGCCGACGACATGAATCACGCCGGTGGTGCCGGGAAGCGAGAATTGTGCCAACACCTCCCGATTGACGGGCAGCGGCTGCCGGCACTGTAAAGCCACCCCACCTACGCTAAGATCGCTGATTTTGGCTTGAATCTCTCCCACGTCAGCGACTCGCGCCACCACATCAATGTTGACGGGAACGCGAGCTGCGCGGCGCCGATTTTGCAGCATGGTTCCGTAGGCCGCGCGCATGCACCGACCGGCATGATCGATGTCCGTGGGCTTGTGAATCATGAAGTTGGCTCCCACCACAAGGGCGTGGGTTTCCGACTGCCCATTGACCATAGCGACGATCGTCGAGTTGCTGTTGGGGGATGACTTGCGCGTGGCTCTCACGATAAGAGCGGGGTCGAACCCGCCATCCCAGTCCACAATCACGGCATCAAGCCTGCGATGCGTGACTGCGTCCAGAGCGGGGTCCAGTTCGCTGCAAACCTCGGCTTCGATCGCGAAGTTCGCCAGAATCTGATTCATCACACTCAGAACTTCCGTATCACCGCTTAGGAGAAGGCCATCGAGTTGAACCTGTTCATTCATAAATCACCATCAGGGAATTGGCACTTCAAGGACCAAACGCCACCGGAAACGTAACGTGTTGGCAACCCACAACTTGCCTGCACTCGACGTCTTCTCGCTGACAGGATATTAGTACGGGTCGTGGACTGGTGTCTCAGGGGAGTACACTTCGGCGTGGCTCCGGCTCGCCTTTTGGGTTGTCCGGTTTTCGTAACAGAGTGAACAAGACCACTACGGCATCACTCAACCATCGATGCGGCTTTGCTTTGTGTATCTCGGTCTGTTCGCCTTTCGTAACGGAACAGCCGGAACCGTCAACTGTCCACGTTTTACTATTGACCTGTATTTGTTCTCCTTTAACAATTGCTTATGTGTTCGGCGCTTCCCCCGAAGTTGCTGGCACATATCACTTCACTCGCTGATGTAATAACGCGAAGGCAGGGCAAACAACAAGTTGCTCAGCTTCCGTGGGATAAGGGGCGGTCGTGTCTGCGATGGTGTGGCGGTGTTTTGCTGTGTCCCCGCCTTGCTGCACTCTATGTAGCTGCAAATCGGTCGGTCGTGGCTACGGATGTGCAACAATAAGGAGCGGGCACGCAGTCTGCTGTTCCACAGTGGCTCGTCCTAGTCATCAGCCCTCCGGAAACCATCCCGAGCAACCTGCGCTCGCCGCACCATAAGCAGTTCATTCCACCAAGCTGAAATTTGCGCCATTGAGGGGGCCGCAAGTGAGCAAATTGAAGTCGCAAATGAGTAGTTGGGGTAGTTTCCGGTTGTTAGCGATTGACGACGATCCCGAGGATTTGAAACTGATCGCCGCCGCGCTCAACGAAGAAGGTCTGGAGATACTGACTGCGGAAGACGCCGAGCCGGGATTTGAAATATTCTTGCGGGCCCATCCCGGAATTGTGCTGCTCGGTCCGGCCATGCCTGCCGCTGGTGGAATTGACCTGCTCGAACGGATGCTCCGGGCGGATCCGGGAGCAAGTGTGATCCTCATTTCGGCGCACTACTCTCCCGACTCCGCGGTTGAAGCGATCCAGAGAGGCGCCTGCGACTATCTGACGAAGCCGCTCGACACTCAACGACTTCGGGATCGAATTGCCGATCTCATGGCGGAAGCGGCGGTGCGCAAGAAAACCTTGAACTTGGCCCAGGAACTGCTCGAAGTCTCCCAGTTCGAGGGTATCGTCAGCCACAGTCCGTTAATGCACGAAGTTTTCACCAAGATTCGGCGCGTTGCACCGCACTTCCGAACCGCACTCATTACGGGTGCGACCGGAACTGGCAAGGAACTGGTTGCGCGCGCACTGCACCATCTCAGTCCAGCGTCGGCCGAGAGGTTTGTGGTCTGTAACTGTTCAGCCTTGGTCGAAAGCCTGGTAGAGAGTGAATTATTCGGATTTGTAAGAGGCGCTTTCACAGGTGCGACTCAAGACAAGCCAGGCCTGTTTGAGAGCGCAGACGGAGGCACCATCCTTCTCGACGAGATCGGGGAACTCTCGCCTGGCGCTCAGGCAAAATTGCTCCGTGTATTGCAAGATCATCGCGTTCGAAGAGTTGGCTCGTCCCTATCGAGCGAGGTGGATTTGCGGGTGGTCGCAGCCACTAATCGCGACCTGCGAACCATGGTGCGCAAGGGTGAATTTCGCGAAGACCTTTATTACCGGCTGGCGGTGGTCGAGATCGCATTACCGGCGCTTACAAATCGGCGTGAGGATCTGCCACTGCTGGAGAAACACTTCGTGCGGAAGTTTGCAGCGGAGTATGAGAAGCCCATTGCGGGCCTGACCAGGAGAGCACAGGGCCGAATGGCAACTTATCCGTGGCCGGGAAATGTAAGGGAGTTGGAGAGCGTAATCGGAAACGCATGCATGATGGCAGATGGCAGGTTCCTTGACATCAACGACCTCCCAGATAGAATCCGAAGCCAGTCCAGTGACCAGTCGCCTACCGACGAAGCTCTCTTTTCTCTGGAAGAGATGCAGAAGCGTCACGTCGTGCGCGTGCTCGAGCGGGTGGGAGGTAACAAAGCGCGAGCCGCGGAGATTCTTGGCGTGGGACGCGCTACAATTTATCAACTGCTTTCTAGAATGAAACTTGAGAAACGGGGCGAGAGCGCGTAGCCTCGACTGCCACCCACTGTCGTTAACCGAAAATCTACCGACATTGGCGCTTCCTGCCGCGGCCGCTTCGCGGGCGCAGTTCCGGCCCGAGCATCAAATCCGTCCGGGGAGACCGGCAGATTTTCCGGGTCCATCTTCGCGCCCAGAATGTGAACACAATCCGGATTTTAGACACCCGATTGCGTGAGCAGCCGGCCTAAGTTGCTTTGTGAGCGCAAGTTGATGCAAAAGGACGTTGGTCATGAAAGTGCATTTAAGGTTTTAGCGACAGCCGCGCGAAGTCCGGAGGTGCGGCGAGCAGCGGGCTTCCCGGACTCACGATTAGTAATTCATACGTGGCGTGTCCGAGAGAGACTCCGCACGTCACCGGTTCGTACTTCCGGCTGTCGCCAGGCATGCTTGCGGTGCAATCGCAAGTTGCCAGGTTGAGGGCAAGCAAATTCGGCCGACGGGGTGATTGGCCCGTTGGCCCGAGAGGTGAAGAGTGACGCCGGATATGGCTTTTGAATGCCTGTTGGTTTCCCGGGACCCCGGCATCGTTGGCGTCATGAACAAATTGCTCCACAACCTCTCTATCTCCACAAACATATGTTTGAGCGCTTCCAAAGCCTTCGATCAGCTTGCGGGAGGCGGCACTGATCTCCTCATTGTGGATTGGGAAGACGACTCGGCGGAGTTTTTGAACAGAGTTCGGAAGGTTAGTGGATGGCAGAAGCCGACCGTGGTCGCGGTATCGCCGAGGAACCGTCCGGTGCCCGGCGCCGACGTGGTGCTTGGCAAACCCGTAACCGACGAGTCCTGCGCCATGTCTTTGAAGGCTGCCTATTCCAGGATGCTTCATGACCATCGCCGGCACGCCAGGTATGCCGTGATGAGCGCGGTCAACGCCACGGATGACCGAGGACGGTCTGTAGAAGTTACCATCACTGACATCGGCGATGGAGGAGTAGGCCTCAGCAGCAAACGGGAATTCACCGTCGGAGATACGCTGTCGTTTCGCTTGCTGCTGCCGGGCACGGACAGAACCATTTACATTCAGGCACGTGTGCAGTGGACGCGAGAGTATGGTGCGGTCGGTTGTGAGTTTTTACGCATTCCGCCGGTTGACCTCAACATTCTGCACGATTGGCTCACCAGCAAGAACCGAATCAAGAAACCGGCGGTTGAGATATGACGAAGTGCGGCAGGCGAACGGCCGAGATGCCGTTAGTCATTCCTCTGCCTCCGCCTCGGGCTTGAATTGTTGTCTCAACATCACCTTTCGCTTACTCGTTACGTTCAGGTCGCAGGGGGAAGCGATTCCATTCGGGGCGATCTACGAAGGCGAAAATAGAATCCTGTTCATCGAGAAGGTATTCGCGACTGAGGATGACGCCGTGGCTCTCGATCAACCATGAGCAATTGATCCAGGGATGGCATGAGTGGTGGTGTGCACATCGCTCGGCCGCACAATGTCAGGCTCCGTGCGTTCAGCGACCACGGATTCGCGGAGAACAGCCACTTCATGTTCCAAACCATCCAGGCGGCGAAACTCCGCCTGAACCGCAGGCTCGCCATCTTGCTTCACTTTCCGTGCGCGCGCCAGGGCTTGCTCGGCAATCCGGCTGACCTCGTGAAGCAGTTTGCGAATCTCTACTTCCAGACGGCTGCGGCTTTCCTGGACACGATCCAGGATGTCACTCTGCACCCGGGTGCTGTTGGTTTTGAGCAGTCTCGCGAGAAACTGTTGCGCATCGTTCTGGATCACCCTGTTCGCACCCGCGAGTCCCAGAACCGCATCCGCCAGCCAGCGCAGCGGCGAGGCCGGTTGCGCGACTTCAATGCAATCCATGAAGACAAATTTTGAGCGCATGCGAAAACCTGTTTCCGGATCGAGCACGTGCGGCATGCGGGCGAGTTCCGGGATGCCGCCATCGGCGAGTTTCTTTAGAAAATCGTTGCCCATGGCAACAAATCGAAGGGCAACCTTCCGATATTCCGTTTCGGCTTCTTCCTGCTCAGGGCGCAGCCAAGGCAACACATCCCGGCGAGAAATCTCCTGTGCTTCACGCATCAGCCGTCGCCGGTAGGACGGGCCAAAGCCGCGGGGAATCAACCGCAGAGCCTCTTGGAACTCTCCGTCAGCTTGAGGTAATACGGAGGCGAAAAATGCTTTGTGCCGATCAACGAAGATATCGGAGAGCCTCTGCTGCTCGGCCATAAAGAGGAAGCTCAGCTCCCGCATGGAACGCTCGGCTTCCGAAATGGTCTGCTTCATGAGGGCGATCCGGCGCTCTGATTCTTCAATCGGCCTGCGCAGCGCATCACGTCCCTCGCTGATGATGACCAGCAATTGCTCACTGAGACGCTGCAATCCGCGGTCACAAGCGGTTCGAACCAGTTGGCGCCCTGAACCTTCGACAAGGCGCTGCAAGGCGCCGACCAGCTTGTTCCAGTCACGTTCGGGACCGCGATTGTCCGCTCGTTCCTGCGCGCTGATCTCGAACACCGGCCCAATCTCGCGTCGTAACCGCTTTTCCAGTAGCTGGCGGGTGAAGCTTGCTGCGGCGTCTCTTTCGGCGTCCGTCGTGCGGTCCGCCTTGTTCAGAACCAGGATGAGGTCGTGAACCTGTTTACCTACCGCTTCCACCAGGGTCAGTTCTTCGCCGGCCAGCGGAGGGTCCGCCCCCACGACCACCAATGCGGCGTCAATATGAGGAATGAAGGCCTGGGTTGCGGCGCTATTCCCCGTGAAAACTGATCCGAGGCCCGGCGTATCGACGATACACATACCCGAAGAAAGCAGCGGGCTGGGAGCAAACGCCTCTGCGCCTTGAACCTCCTTTTTGTTTTCAGGATTAAATTCCTCGGTCACGAACTGTTTCAACTCGGCGAGTGGGATATTACTCCAGGGGCCGTTGTGCGACCGGACTCGCGCACTTAGGCGCTCGCCGAACCGAACCACGGTGGGTACAGCAGTGACGGGAATGAAACCGGTGGGAACAACTGGCTCGCCGATCAAGGCATTGATGAGGGTGGATTTGCCGCGCTTGAATTGTCCGACACACGCCACATAGAAGCGGCCTTCCGAGATGCGGGCGGCTAATTCCCGCGCCTCATCAGCGACAGGCTCCGCACCTAATTCTTCCGCCAGCGCCGCCAGCCGCAAAAGCCGCGTGGCCCCATCCCCCGTGCCTCCCGAAGAATCCTCAACGTTGCGGCCTTCCGGCGTGTCTGCAGTCGCGAGTTGGTCCCGACTCGAGGCCATGTTCTAAACCTGTGACCGCACACCTTCCTGGTGCACGTAGCGGATGACTTCCACCTCTGACATCGCGATCAGCCCTTCGTCTACCATTTCATCCAGCGCGGGAATAAGAGCGTTGATCTTTTCCTCGGTGTCAATGACGGAGATCATGATCGGCCGGTCCGACGAACGAAGCAGGTGATGCTTGTGGATGAGCGTGCTCGCTCCATAGCCTTCGATGCCGCGAAATACGGTCGCGCCAGCAACATCAAGTTCCCTGCAGCGCGTGACAATCGCCTCGTAGAGGGGCTTCCCTTGCCACTTATCGTCTTCGCCGAAATGGATGCGGAGCATCTTGGCCTTGCCTTCCAGTCTCATACCTGCGTCTCCTGTCGCCGCTCGGCCTTCTGATAGTTGTGGGTGTACTTGATGACGTCCACGCTCGAGAGCACGACCAAGCCCTGCTGCACCATCTGCTCGAGAATCGGCATGAACGCGTGCAGCTTCTCTTCGGTATCGACTACCGACAAGAGGATGGGACGGTCGTGCGAGAGGCTGAGCTTGGCATCTTTGTGGATGCGCCGGTTCGCGCCGTATCCCAGAATGCCACGGTAGACCGTAACCCCGGCGATATCGTGGGCGCGCAGGCCGTTGACGATGGCTTGATAGAGCGGCTTGTCGTTCCATTTGTCGTTTTCGCCGATATAGATGCGCATCATCTTGGCCTTGCCTTCGCGCTTCAAGGGCGGACCCTCGGCGGGGCTTCGTTTCTGTTTCTTCTCGGCAGGTTTGACGATGGTCGTGTCGTGCATCTCAATCAACCCTGTGCCGACCATCTCGTGCAGCTTAGGTAACAATTCTTCAACCTTCGCAGCGGTTTCGATGAACTCGACTTTTACTGGAAGACGGACGGCCAAGTCGACCAGTCGCGTGGTGTGAAGGTGGTGGTCGGCGCCAAACCCGGCGATGCCGCGGGTTACCGTCGCCCCCGAGACCCCATGGAAGAAAAGAAAATCCAGAATGGCAGCGTAGGCGGCAGCGCCATGGTAGTGCTGATCTTCCGCTACATAAACGCCTACTTTCTTACCCGGCCCCGCTGTGAGCATATTATCCTCTCGACGCCAAAGTCCCCTTAGACCAACCAGAAACTCAGCCGCACGACCCAAAAGTCCGCCATCGTCATGAACCCACGTTTCAGCTGTTCGCCGAAGGCTTCAAGCTCCTCCGCACGATTGCGCTCTATGATTTCGTCGACCAGCGTTCGTAAACGCAACGGCACAAATTCCTTCACTTTTCGGCCGTGCTCAAGACACGATGTTCCCAGGGGTTTCATCCACTGCGCGAACGTGGCCGCCTAGAGTGGTTCCCGGTGCTGAAACCTCAGCTTTCACGGGATAGCCCTCCCGGCGATGACGCCTCCCCAGACTCCAATGAAGCCGACTGCAACGCTCGCACCCACGTAGAGCAATCCAAGCGCGATCTGACCATCCTGAATCGTCCGCAGCGTCTCGTACTCAAAGCTGGAGAAAGTCGTGTAGCCCCCGAGGAAGCCGATGGGGATCAGGTATCGCCAATTCTGACTCCAATGAGTCTTAGCGGTCAGCAAGGCAAGAATCAGGCCGATCAGGAACGAACCCGTAACGTTGATCACGAATGTCCCGTAGGGGAACCGCGTTCCCATCCTGCTGCCGACATAACTGCCCAGCCAGAAGCGCAAGATCGAACCGAGACAACCTCCTACGCCCACCATCACGTATTTCAGCAAGTCGCTCTGTTCCTTTCCTATTCATAATGCTTCGCAAGATTCTAGCTGGTTTGTGAAGCTACAGTCGGCTCAGGTCGAACCGTCTTCAAACCCTCCAAATCACGGCGAACGGTATCTTCCTGTCCGGCCGGCGCCACGTGGTCGCCCACCAACCGCTCCACCTGAGCGCGATAGCTGTTGGCATAAGCGTCGAACCTGCGTTGGATCTGACCGAGCGTTCTGTCCGACCAGTCAAACAGCAAAGCATGGTAGGCGGAGAGAGACTTTGTGATTTGGTCCCCGATCCTTGCCGCCAGGCGTTTCGTCACAATCGATCTCGAGATATTTCCTCCGAGCAGACTAAGAAGGAAAGACGGGCCCACTTGAATGTTCAGTTGTTCCAGGTCGAATGCCGGCATCTCGCGCACCATGCCAGAGAACTCTTGCGCCCCGGGGACGTCCTCGACTTCCAGAACTCTGGCGGTGGCGGCCAGGGTTTCGTGGAGTTTGTGCGCCATGGCATCCATCCGTCGGCGGAGAGATTCGGTTTGCTCCTGAACCGTCCACGTCACGGCATTGCGCACGATCAGCGGCGCTGCTTCCCGGGTCGTGTTTTGTTTCGACCAGGACTCAACCAAGGTAGCTGCCGCGAATCGCAGCACCCGCGTGGTCGAATACTCCAATTCGTTTGCCGCCCCTCGGGCGGTCTTCTTCATCTCCTCCAGCCGGCCACTGGCTTGCCGTAATTCAGATTCAACAACGCGCAATTGTTCCACATTCTTCGGTGAGATCCGGTCTTTACGGCGAAGCCGCGTACGTAAAGCCATCTCGACCGACTGCTGCAGAGCTCCCAGTTTGCGCCGTATAGAGCGAAGTTTGAGATCCTGCCGTTGGCTGTATAGAGGAGCGATGTCCTGCTCGAACCAATGTGTTAACAGATTTTCGCTCCCCGGCATGACGCTTACGGCATGGACCGCAAGATCCAGGTTCAGCTCTTCTTTAATATGATCCTTGACATAGCCAATCACCCGCAAGCGGTCTTCGAGGGTCAATAGGTCTGCCTTGCTCAACAAGACATTGGCCGGAATTGCCGCGTCGTAAAGAATCTGAATGGTTTGCAGGTCGTCCGGGGTCAAGGTCGACCCCGCATCGATCAGCACCACGCCTAAGTCGCAACGTGGCAGGTAGGCAAGCGTCTCGGCAGCTCCCCGTGCCGCCAGTGAACCCAATCCGGGAGTATCGACAAAGGCGATGCCCTCCCTAAGGCGCATGGCAGGGATCTGAACCACGATTCTTGTGACATGCTTTTCATTTCCATGATTCATCTGCTCGGCGACGAACTGTGACAATTGTGAAATGTCGAATTGCTCGGGAGTCCGATTGGCGAACCAGACATAAACCGTGGGAAAATCACCGTACACCAGGCGCGTTGGTACCGCGGTGATGGGCGTGACTCCAACCGGGAGCACATCAGTCCCCAGCATTGCATTCAGCAGGGACGATTTGCCGGAGCTCACGCGGCCGAAAACGGCGATTTCAAAGCTGTTGTCTTCCAGCCGATCGAGAATCATCGACAAGGTCGATCGAAACTCGACCAGTCCGTGTTCGCCGATTACCGACTCCAGCTTCTTGAGAAGCGGAATCTCGTCTCCACTTTGCTCCAGCTTTTCCAACCGTTCTTGTAAGTTTTCCCTGGAACCACGCATCAGGTACTGATCGAGTTGTCTCACCAACCCCTGCAGCTCTCCAGCAATGCCGTTGAGCTCAACTGCGGCCGCAGGGGGAACCTGCCCATAACCACGCATGTATTCCGGCTTCAACTCCTCCGCCGCAATGTCCACGAACGTGAGAGTTGAGTGAAGTGAACGCGAAACGGGGATATCCGCTGTCGGCCGCTCCATTCCTTGTCCATCGAGCACACGAATCAGTTGGGCGCGAATGCGGCCAATGTAGTCCTCAATCACGCGCCGCTGGGCAGGACTCAGATCCGGAGCATATTGGGGAAACGCTAGCTTTGAAGTGGAAACACTCAGGACGTTTTCCATGTCCGCCAGCAGCTTGTCGATGTGGCGGCAGGTCACGCCGAGGCGCCGCTCATGATTCGAGTTGAGCGAATTGGATGAGGCTTCGGGCATCAACCGTGGTTCGCGGGCACCATTAAAATGGCACACCGGAACCCTCCTCTTCTGAGCGCTTGCAGGATCTTCCTGGGTTGAGCCGACGGTCTTCGGAACACAGCAACCCCTACCAAGAAATTCCTCTTCTTCGTAGGAGTCATCTGCCCACTGGGCGATTAAGGGCGAACTCCAACGCCCAACCAGATTATCGGCAACCCTCACGAGCAAAGTCAAACGATTTTGAAATTGTCATTTTGAACGCCGTAAACCCTCGATGGGGCGAGTACGAGACACCTGCTCGGTCCGGTCTCATCCTGCTATATTCCCGTTCATGCGGAAATCGATGTACAACGGGGTGATCTTGATATGTTCCTCGGAGCGGTACTTCGGATAAGTTGCCATCTCGATCAAGGCCACAATCGCTCCAGGGTTTCCGCCGCTGAACTCCAGCACCTTGTCGAGGAATTCGCTCATGTTCGTTGCTGACAGGCGGGCGCGCTTGATCATCTCACCCGCGAACTGCTCAGCAATTGAGTCGTGGAAATTGCGGATTTCACATTTCTGGGAGCGGTCACCATAAAAGGGCTGGAGAAAACCGGTGTCTTCCATGTGCGACGACCGGGCGACTGCACTCACCGGCGTCGATCCCCATCCCATTATTTCGCGAACGGCTGCCGCAAATGAGTACGAGGGGCGTTTCAAGTGATCCAGCATGATCGAGTATTTCCCTTCGTTCAATGAGTCCATCACAATTCCTTTCAGGGAGACGGCAGACTTGGCTTTGATTCCGTCTTCGTTGCGAAATGCGGATTGTGCACGCGGACTGCCGAACCGCAGCAGATTTCGAGCAACACTCCGGAATACAACATTGATCGAGCTCGAGTCTTCGCAGTAAAGCACTGTGGAAAACTGCGCGAGCACGCTGCGCAAAAGCAGGGTTTTGCCTACTCCCGATGGACCATGAATAAGAAAAGGGTGTGCCTTCGCCAGGTGCAGGTCGATCCGCTGACGTTCTTCCTCGCGATCAAAAACGAATGCGGGCATCATGAATCTTCGTCGACGGCCAGGTAATCCAGCAAGACTCGATTGGCCCCAAGTTCGGCGAGCGCCTTGACCGCGCGCTGCCTCGGCAAAAAGATGCCACTGGGTTTGCCGTGCAGAAGAAAACGGCGCAGCGGTGCGATCGCCCTTTCTCCGCAGGCCACGAGCATGTCAATGCCCAGTTCTCCCTCATGCAGGGAATTCAGGCTCTGAACCAGCGCCTCAATTTCCCCGTCAGGAAGATCACGAAATGTTTGCTGGCCTTTTCTCTCCGCCAAAGCCTTGTTCCTTTGCTCCATGGGCTGAAGACACAGGCCCAGCGTGCTGGGGCACGAATCGAACTCTTTCTCGATGTCACAACTTGCAATGATTCGGTGCCTGTTTCGCGGAATCGTCGCCGGAAAATAACTCCGCGACAAGCCCCGCTTGTCAGGAGTCATCAGCTGTGCCGGCTAAAGGATGGGACAGCAGTTTCGGTGAACTCCTTCACCGTCGCTAACGTTTTTTAGTACATCAAACATCAGGACGCTAAGTCAACGGACTCCAGACCAGTCAATACCAGTTGCTATGAGCATCCTGGAGTTGCTAAGAGATCGGGACTGCCCGGCTGTTTGGTAGTGGCTGAATCTGCCCACAAGATTCAAATTCAGCCACTACCGGCTGTTTGACACACTGGAAATCCGGATGCTCCTGGGTTATTATTTATCTCGTCTAAATCGCCGCACGGTGATGAGGTCCACCGTTAAACCGCCTCTCATGGCTAATGACCACTACCCTCAGGGGGTGGTGTGACGACAGCCAGACCAGCATCCAACAGACGTTATCGCCGGAGTTACAGTTTCCTGACTCTCACCCACGGCAGTCCCTGTCATATCCTCGACGGGAGGCGGCCCTGATGCTGAACGACATCGTTCTGCAAATCCTTCAGGTTCTCGCTGTCTTGCTGTTAGCGCCGCTTCTTCAAGGCTTCATTTTGAAGGCGGAAGAGCGGGTTCAGCGCAGCACTGGACCAAGCTTGTTTCAACCTTACCGGGATCTTTGGAAACTGTTTCATAAACAGGTAATTGTTCCCGAGTCCGCCTCCTGGGTCTATTTCGCGGCGCCTATCGTCGCCTTCACCGCAATGCTGATTGTCCCCATTCTGATTCCGGTGCTGACAGACCGTCCGTTGCCCATGTCTGACATGGCGGACATGTTGGGCGGAGGAATGGTGCTCACTCTGGGATCTTTCGCCATTATGCTGGCCGGATTAGACAGCGGAAACGTATACGGCGGGATTGGATCGAGTCGATCTGCGATGCTGGGCATTCTCGCCGAACCGATTCTCATTCTTGTGTTGGTAGGCATCAGCCTCCTGGCTAAGGCCATGCTGCCCTTCGTGGTGAACCACACGCTGCTCGATCGGCCTTCCGTCTATTGGAGTCCGACCCACGTTTTCCTGGTGCTGGCATTTTTTTCATTGCTGCTGGTAGAGACCGACCGTTTGCCCATTCATTCCAGCACTCATATTGAAATCTACATGATTGACGAAGCGCGCATCCTCGAATATTCCGGTCCGTTATTTGCAATTCTAAAGTGGGCCTCGATGATGAAGCAGTTCATTCTGTACACCATCTTTTGCAATGTCTTTCTGTTTCCCTGGGCGATGGCGCAACGCGGCACCGCTCTGGGCGAAGCAGGATCCGTGTTGTCTTTGTTGCTGAAGTTCCTGGTGGTTGCGATCTCGATTGTGATGGTGGAGACCATACAATCGCGCCTTCGCTTTTACCGCTATCAGGAACCGCTTGCCGCCGGCTTCCTGTTCGCGGTTCTGGCGATTGTGTCGAGCCAACTGATTTGAGGAAGAAATGTTCCTGACCCACGTAGGTTCGCTGCAGGCGTCAATCTTCAGCCTGTTGGCCATTCTCAGTCTCTTGCTCGCCTTCGTCATGCTGGGATCGCACTGGTTGCGAAATTATGTCTACGCCTTTGCAGTGGAGTCGTGGCTGATCGCGGCACTCTCGGCCGCAGTCGCCTATTTCGGCGGCTATACCGAACTGTACGTGATCGCTATCCTCACGGCGCTGTTTCGCGGTCTCGTTCTGCCGTATCTTTTGATGCGCATTGTTCAGAAACTTAATGTCAGGCGCGAAATCCATGCGGTTCTGCAACCCGCTTCCAGCCTGGTCGTCGGAGCCCTGCTGGTTATGTTCGCATTCGTGATCGCCAATCACATGAACTTCCAGACTTCCAGGGCAGGGCAAGTCGTCGTCCTTGCGCTGACCATCATGCTTTCCATGAAGTTGCTGGGCTTTCTCATGCTCGCGGTGCGCGACGAAGCGGTCAGCCAAATCCTCGGCCTGCTGGTGCTCGAAAACGGGATATTCCTTGGATCCCAGATTCTGGTTCCGGGAATGCCGATGCTTATCGAGATCGTCATTCTCTTTGATCTTCTGATTGTCGTTGCGTGCTTTGGCATGTTGGTCCGTTATCTCGTACTGCATGCCGGGACGACCAGCAGTCGTCAACTGAATCGGTTGGTAGGCTGAGCATGGCACAGCGATTGATGCTCGTTCTGTTCTTAGCTCCTGTGACCGCGGGCGCATTGTCTCTGCTGGTGCGCCGGTCGCGCGTTTCGGAGTACGCCACCGTCGTGGCAGCCACGATCGATCTGGCGGCCAGCGTCCTACTGCTCCGTGAAGCGCTGCAACACCGGCTTACCTTCTGGCATAACTACATTCTTCTCGATAACTTGGGCGCCTGGGTAATTCTGTGCATTTCTATTGTGTATGCACTGGCATCGATTTACGCGGTGGGATACATGCGGCTGCTTGACGAGGAGGAGCGCCTGCCCCTGTTCTACGCTTTGTTCTCGGGGTTCGCGTTTACCATGCTTGGCGCCTGTGTGATGAATAACGCCGGTGTGTTCTGGATTGCCATTGAACTCACCACCCTGATCAGCACATTTCTGGTCGGCTTTGAACAGGAGGCGGAAAGCACAGAAGCGGCCTGGAAATACATCGTCGTGGTTTCGGCCGGCATCAGTCTCGCGTTGTTGGGTACTGTACTGTTCTATTGGGGAGGATCGTACGTTTTTGGCCCGAGCTATGCCATGACATGGGCGGCCCTGCATGGATCCGCCAGCCACGTCTATCCCCCGCTCTTGACCGTTTCGTTTCTTCTGGTCCTGGTTGGGTACGGAACCAAAGCCGGCCTCGCGCCCATGCACACTTGGCTTCCGGACGCGCATAGCGAATCTCCGGCGCCGGTATCGGCCATGCTGTCCGGAGCGTTGCTCAACGCATCCATGCTGGGCATTGCCCGGTTTCTCGGGGTTGTGCACGGAACCTCCGTCAGCAAGTTCGCCCATTCCGCAGTGGTTGGGTTTGGAATTTTTTCCTTTGTGCTGGCCACCCTTTTCATCGTCCGCCAGACCGGAATCAAGAGGCTGATGGCTTACTCCAGCGTCGAACACATTGGCGTGCAGGCTTTGGGTCTGGGCTTTGGCGGCCCGCTCGGCATCGCGGGCGCGCTCTACCACATGCTGAACCATTCGCTGAACAAGTCGCTGATGTTTTTTGGCGCCGGCAATGCGATGCGCGCTTATGGGACGAAACAGATATCGAAGATCCGTAACGTGTTGAAGGTATCGCCGGTCACGGGAACGCTTTGGCTGCTGGGTGCAGTAGGCATTGCCGGCGCTCCCCCATTCGCACTGTTTCTCAGTGAATTCACCATCCTTCGGTCTGGAATCGCCGGACGCTACCGCTGGGCAGCGATTGTGTTTGTCATCTTCCTGATTGTGGTCTTCATCAGTTTCCTGGCGCATTTTCGCTCGATGTATTTCCAAGCGGGTCCGGAGGAAGTGCAATTCCGCCCAATGCCTTGGGCGGTGTGGCGTGCCATCCCCATGTGGCTGGCTTTCGTACCTTTACTGGTGCTCGGCGTTTGGTGGCCACGGGCACTATGGAATGCGTTCATGCAGATTTATTTTGGACTTACCGGAGGGACCCCGTGAACGGCACGAGAGAACTCAAATTGTCTCCCGATGAACTGCCGGAAGTTTGTCGCAAGCTAATGGCGGAAGGCGCTCGCCTGCAGATGGCCTATGCGTGGTTCCCGCAGCGGGACACGCCGGAAGTGATCTATTTAGCAGACCAGAAGCGGCTTGAGCCATTTCCTCTGTTACGCTGCCGATTGCTCGATGGGCGCCGCGAATTGCCCTCGCTGGCAGCCATCACTCCGCTGCTCGGCTGGTACGAAAGGGAAATGCAGGATCTCTGCGGAATCCGTTTCACTGGCCATCCCGAGCCTGGCCCTTTGGTACTGCACGAAGGCGCGCAGCCGCCGATGCCGCCCCTGGATCCGCGCTATCAACCTGAGCAGATGATGCCCTACTCGCCCCAGCCCTGGAAGTTGCCACCGGTTGAAGGAGACGATGTGCAGCAGTTGCCCTTCGGTCCAGTGAGAGCGGACGTTCTCGAATCGGCGCAGATTGTTTTTTACTACGTTGGGGAAGGCATTCTGCACTGTCACCCGCGTCTGTTCTTCAAGCATCGCGGTCTCGAGAAGCAATTTGAGGGTCTTTCGCCGTTAATGGGAGTGGTGTTGGCCGAGCGCATCTCCGGAGTAGACAGCTTTGCACATGCGCTCGCGTTCTGCCAGGCGATCGAGTCGGCATGTTCTTGCACAGTTCCCGAGCGAGCCCTGTACCTGCGCGTAATTCTTGCCGAACTGGAGCGACTCTACAATCACCTCCATTATCTGGGGCATCTGTGTCATACCACGACGCTCAAGGTGGGCGAAGCCCAGGGCAGGCTCCTCGAAGAGCAGTGCAAGCAGATCAACGGCGCTTTCACCGGTTCGCGTTTCTTGCGCGGACTCCTGATGCCGGGCGGAGTGAGGCGGGATCTCGATTTGACAGGCTTGCCGCACCGGTTACGCCGCATCGAATCTGAGATTTTCTCCTACATGGACGAGCTTGAAACCACCAACAGCCATTTGGACCGCCTGCTGACCACCGGCCCGTTGCCGCGGCAACTCGCCTTCGATCAAGGCGCGAGTGGCCCGATTAAACGGGCGTCTGGAATCCAGCGCGACCTTCGCTGGAGTCACCCCTACGCTGCCTACGGCTCGTTCACGGTGGACGTGCCGGTGCGTACGGAGGGGGACGCACACGCTCGCTCGCAAATACGGATGGAGGAAATTCGCGCCAGCCTCAAGCTAATTTATTCCGTGGTGGAGCAAATGCCGAGGGGGGCGGTATCGGCGGAGGTGCGCCCTGCACCGGGAGCGGAGGCAATTGGCTGGTGCGAGTCGACTCGCGGATCTCTTTATCACTGCGTGCACCTGGATGAAACAGGCCATCTGGCGCGAGTGAAGGTGAAGTCGCCGTCGTTTTCAAACTGGCGCGTGTTTCCCTTTACTGTGCACGACAGCAACATGATGGACTATGCCATCAACGAAGCCAGCTTTGGGCTGACGATGGCGGGGTGTGATCGCTAGGGTTGGAGAGGAAAGGCGCTGGAGAGCAATTATGCCGGTGTGGACGCTATACGGACTGAAGCGAGGAGTGGCTACCAATCCGTGGCCGCAGGGACGCGAGGCAACTCAGGATGGAGTGCAAGGCATGCCGCGTTTTCACCCGGAGCGCTGCACAGAGAAAGACGGTTGCCGCATCTGTGCAGATGTGTGTTTGCCGGGGGCGATTCGCATCGCCGATACCAAAATTGCCGAGACCAAGAACGGCGAGCGGCTCAGCCTTGACTACGGCAAATGCGTCGCCTGCCAGATGTGTACGGAGTTTTGTCCTCACGATGCCATGGAGAAGTCAGAAGACTGGGCCTTCGCGGTCAGCAAGCGCGCGGACCTGGTCTGGGACGAAGTGTTAACCTCGCAGGCGGCGTGCGAGCTGGCGCAGAAAATCCAAAGTTGCTTCGGCCGGAGTCTCCATGTTCGCCACGTGGATGCCGGCTCCTGTAACGGCTGCGAGTCGGAATTGCAAGCCTTGAATAATCCTTATTACAACCTGCACCGCCTTGGCATTTTCTTCACGCCTTCGCCCCGGTTTGCGGATTTGCTCTTAGTGACCGGTACGGTAACTTACGCGATGAAGGACGCCCTCCTTGAAACCTACAACGCCATGCCAGAACCACGCTGGGTCATGGCCATGGGAACCTGCGCAGTTTCGGGTGGAGCGGTGGGAGGCGGATATGCCTGCGGACGAGGAGTCGAGGGGATTCTGCCGATAGACATTTATGTGCCCGGCTGTCCTCCCAATCCTGCGGCCATGGTTCAGGCGCTGCTTCTGCTGCTAAAACGGGCCACGCAACTCGTCCAGGGAGGCCGCTTTGCAAGGTGACCTGCTATTGGCGATGGCATTGCTGTGGTCTGTTTCTTTTGTGCTCGCGCTTGTGCTTCGTCGCGACTGGCTGGCGCGGGTCGGAAACGTTGCAGGCTGCGCAGTCGGCCTGGCGTATAGCGTTTGGGGGTGGGTTCATCCTCCGTCGACAGCCTCGCTTCACATCTTCTTGGCCGACACGCCGGTGCGGTTCCAGCTCGACAACGCTGCCTTATGGCTGCTCTTCTTCGGACTTTTGCCCGCGCTCTTCGCCGCCGGCCTGGGCACGGCGTCTGCGTCCCCGGACAGCAAACGCTACTGGCTGGCGGGTCTGGCGGCCACGCTGCTCGGTGCCTTAGGAGTGTTTGGCCTGCAAGACAGCATGTCCTTTCTGATTGCATGGGAGGTCATGAGTCTGGGCGGGGCCGCGATGATTCTCGGCGAGCGGCTCTCCGCTGATCGCGAGGGGCCAACCTTGTTCATGCTGGCACTGCTCGAAGTGGGGTCGGTTGCAATTCTTCTGGGGCTGTTGTTGCTGGGGAATCATGCTTCCTCGCATAGGTTCGCGAGTTTTGTCGCCTCGTATACGACGTCGTCAGCCGGGACCTTGCTGATTGGGCTGCTCTTCCTGTTTGGGTTCGGCGCCAAGCTTGGCATACTGCCGTTTTACGAATGGTTCCCTTCGGCGTATGCTTCCGGCAGCGGAGCGACGGGCGTAATTTTTTCGGGCGTCGTCCTGAATGCGGCCTTCTACGCGTTGGGGCGCGCTACGCTGCAGTGGCTTCCTCATGATGGAACCTGGGCCGTCGGCACTGCCATCATCATGGTGGTGGGCGGTGTTCTCAGTGCAATCCTCGCGATTTTCTATGCCTTTCAGCAAGAGGATTGGCGTCGCCTGCTGAGTTTTTCGTCAGCCGAAAATGCCACCGTCGCCATCGCCGTGCTCGGCGTATCGAGCTTATTTGCCTCGAGTTCTCTCCTGGGGTTCGCATCCCTGGCTTGGACGGTAGCTCTGCTGCACTTGGCTGCGCATAGCCTGGCAAAAGGCACGCTGTTTCTTACCGCCGACGGCGTCCACCAGGTAAACGCGGATTATGGCATCTGGCAAACCGGATTGCTGCGGCGCAGTTCGTTGGCCTACGGCATCGGAGCGCTGCTCGCCGCAATGAGTCTTGCCGCGCTGCCCCCGCAGGCTGGCTTCGCTACCGAATGGTATATCTTCCAAACCTTGTTCCAAGGGACCCAGATCAACAATCTGGTCGCCAGGTTTACGATCGCTCTGGCAGCGGCAGGTCTGGCGTTGGTCGCCGCCGTCGCGCTCGCCACGTTTGTCAAACTCTTTGGCATTGGATTGCTCGGCAACGGTCACGACGGGCCGAGCCATCTTTCGCGGCTCCGCAGTTCCTGCGTCTTTATCCTTGGCTTGAGCGTGCTGGCGCTAGCGGTAGGGATGCCGTGGTGGCTGCACTTCATGGCGCAGTCCAACCAGTCGGTGTTCGGCGTAGACGCCACCGCGTCGATGCGCGAAGGCTGGCTCCTGGTGCCCCTGAGCGGCAAGTTTGCGTTTATCTCTCCCACCAAACTGATCATTGCGGGTCCACTGCTGGCGCTCATCCCGCTCGCCCTGTTCTGGGGCAACCGCAGCAGATTCACGCTCCGCCGCGTTCCAATCTGGTCGGGAGGGCGTCGCGAAGATGCGCGCCGGATCGCAACCACTTCTCTCGCATTCTCGAACGCCCTGCGCACCTTCTACAGTTTCATCTACGGCCCCACCCACAACGTCCAACGGGAATACCAGGAGAGCCCATATTTCCTGAAGAGGCTCACCTTTAACCAGGAAGTTGCCCCAGTGTTCGGTCCTTATTTATTCGCGCCGCTCACGCGGTTTGTCCGCAGGCTTTCAACGGCCGTGAGCGCTCTGCAATCTGGGTATCTTAATTCCTATAACGCAATGATCGGAATACTTTTGGTTCTCATCCTGGCTTTATCCCTATTCTACAAATGAGCAGTAGACGATGTAGGCGTTCTGGTGCTGTCCGGTTACGGACACTCGATTTTGTTAGCGGACACCCTTGAGCTCGACAACACCTTCCCGTGGAACTCTAGGCGCAGGCTTTTGAACGGGATAGCTCTCCTTGATCTGCGGCCTGATACGTGCATCATCTTTAGCGATGGACATCGCGCGACCAGAATTTAAACGCCAAAAACGACGACGCCAAATCGCCTGGCTGGCTGTCGGCATCGTGCTCCTGGCAGGTATGGCCATCGGCGTGTCGCGACTAAAGCCGGCGGCGCCCGAGGTCGACCGCAGCACCGTATTGACCGACACCGTAAAGCGCGGTTCCATGCTCCGCCAGGTTCTCGGACTCGGCTCCTTGATTCCAAGCCAGGAATTCACCCGTCAAATCCCCGCCGAGACGGACGCCACCGTAGTTCGCATTCGCATGCTTCCCGGCTCGCAAGTGAAGGCGGACACCGTGTTGGTGGAGATGAGTAATCCGCAGGTGGAGCAAGCCGCGGTCGATGCCAACCTTCAGTTGAAAGCTGCCGAAGCCGAATATCAGAGTCTGCGCGTGAAGCTGCAGAGCGACCTGATGAACCAAAAAGCGGGGGCTGCAACGGTGAACGCGGATTACAGCCAGGCCGAGCTTCAAGCCGAGACCGACAAAGCGCTCTACGATCTCGGCGTGATTTCCGGACTTGCCTACAAGAATTCGAAAAGCAAAGCGGACGAACTGACCACCCGAAACCACATTGAGGATGAACGGCTGGATATCAACCAGAAGGCGATCGCGACGCAGCTTGCAGAACAGCAGGCTAAGGTCGAGGAGGTGCGCGCTTTAGCGGAACTCAAGCAAAAGCAGTTGGACGCGCTGAAGGTTCGCGCCGGGATCGAAGGCGTTCTAGTCGACCTGCCGTTGCAGGTGGGGCAGCATGTGTCGCCGGGCACGATGCTGGCGAAGGTCATTCAACCCGACCATCTGATCGCGGAGCTGAAAGTGCCCGAGACGCAGGCGCGCGACGTTCAGATCGGCCAGCCATCCTTGATTGACACGCACAATGGGACGGTGAACGGCACGGTGATGCGCGTCGACCCAGCCGTGCAAAACGGCACCGTCACCGTTGACGTGAAGCTCACGGGTGAACTCCCCAAGGGAGCCCGGCCTGATTTGAGCGTAGATGGAACCATCGACCTGGAGCGTCTCGATGATGTCCTTTACGTAGGCCGTCCGGCGTTCGGTCAGGAGAACAGCACAATCAGCCTGTTCAAACTTGATCCCGATGGCAAGGGTGCAGTTCGGGTTTCTGTAAAAGTTGGACGCGCCTCCGTGAACTCGATCCAGATTCTTGAGGGATTGCAGGAAGGCGACACGGTCATTCTGTCTGACATGTCGCGCTCCGATAACACCGACCGTATCCGGCTTGACTAATTACGCAGCAATCGAGGCAGAAACATGAGCGACACAGCGCAACCGCTGATCCAGATTGAAGACCTGACGAAAATCTTCTACACCGATGAAATCGAAACTCACGCGCTTTCCGGAATTCATTTGGCAATTCGCAAGGGCGAGTACGTCGCGATGTCGGGACCTTCGGGATGCGGCAAGTCCACGCTGCTCTCGATTATCGGGCTGCTCGATACTCCTACTGGAGGGAAGTATCAGCTGAATGCCCAACCCGTCGAGAACCTCGATTTCGCGGCGCGCTCGCGGATTCGCAACCAGGAGATTGGCTTCATTTTCCAGAGTTTCAATTTGATTGGCGATCTCACGGTTTACGAGAATGTCGAGTTGCCCCTTACTTACCGCCAGAGGATGCCGGCGGCCGAGCGCAAAAAGCGGGTGATGGAGTCACTCGAACGCGTCGGCATGGCGCATCGCGTGCGTCATTATCCTTCTCAACTCTCCGGCGGACAACAGCAGCGCGTGGCGGTCGCTCGCTCTCTTGCCGGGCATCCTTCGATCCTGCTGGCCGATGAGCCTACGGGAAATCTCGACTCGCGCAACGGCGAGGCCGTGATGGAGTTACTGCGGAATCTGCATCGCGAGGGAGCGACTATCTGTATGGTGACGCACGATCCGCGCTTCGCCAAGCACGCCGAACGCGAGGTCCATTTGTTCGATGGCAAGGTGGTAGCGGAAGAAGAACTCAAAAAGCTGATGGCGGACGTGCACGCATAAGCGCTTACCGCGCAATGTCCGCACGACCAGCGATTCGCTCCGCGGTGAGTCGTTCCTCCGCGCCATGAGTGGGAGATCAACATGGCTGGACTGCTCCAGGACATGCGTTACGCCCTACGGCAACTGCACAAGAGCCCGGGATTCACGGCGGTTGCCGTGCTCACCCTGGCGCTTGCCATCGGCGCCAACACCGCGGTCTTCAGCGTAATTGACGCCGTGATGTTGCGCCCGCTGCCTTTTCATGACCCAAGCCGATTGGTAGTGGTAAAGACAACGGAACCTGGCCGGCTCGACGATATCGGAGTATCCTATCCCGCCTTTCTGGATTGGAGGTCGCGGGGCCAAGTTTTTGAAGGCCTCTCCGCTTTCCGCGAAGACGATTTCACGCTTACAGGCAGAGGCGAACCGGCCCACCTGACGGGCGCCGTTGTTTCCGCGAATATGTTTTCCGTGCTGGGCGTACCCCCCGCGATGGGGAGAGACTTTATTCCCGAGGAGGACAAGCCAATCGGTACCGGCTTGCCTGTCATCTTGAGCCATAGCCTCTGGCAGAGCCGCTTCGGGTCCGATCCGAGGATTGTGGGCCAGAACCTCACGTTGGACGGTAACCCGTTCACTGTTGCTGGCGTGATGCCGGCGGGGTTTCAATTTCCGGTGCAGCGAACTCCGGTTGAATTCTGGACCACGATTGCTCTCGATGCCCAGGGTCCAGCCCCGATGACGTCCCAGCGAGGAGCGTCATATCTCGACGTAATCGGCCGGCTTAAGCCTAAGGTCACTCTGGGGACAGCACAGACTGAGATGTCTGGAATTCAGGCCGCTCTGAACAAGCAATATCCGGAGAACCGGCCCAAAGGCATCAGCCTGGTTCCAGAAGCCGATGCGGTAGTGGGGGAGATGCGGCGGGGCTTGTTCATCCTTTTCTTGGCAGTGGGATTGGTCCTGCTCATCGCCTGCGCGAATTTGGCGAATCTACTGCTGGCCAGGGCCACAGCACGAAGCAAAGAAATTAGTGTGCGCACGGCGTTGGGAGCTACGCGTTGGATAATTTTGCGGCAGTTACTTACGGAAAGCTTGTTGCTCGCAGGAGCAGGCGCCGCAGTGGGCTTAGGGCTTGCTGCATGGGGGATCAAGGTACTCACGGCATTGGCACCCGGAGACCTGCCAAGAATTACGGAAAGCGGCATCAACCTGCAAGTGCTGGCCTTTACCGCTTTGATCGCTGTCCTGACCAGCATCCTGTTCGGGCTAGTCCCGGCCCTGCAGGCGGCCAAGCCTGAATTAATTGCGTCTCTCAATGCAGGTGACAGGAGCGGAACCGAAACTCTGACGCGCATCCGCCTCCGATCCGCATTGATCGTCACGCAAACCGCTCTTGCCATGGTGTTGCTGGTGGGCGCCGGTCTATTGCTGCGAAGCCTTCTGGGTTTGGGAAGAGTAGATCCAGGGTTTGCCGAGCATCACGTGATCACATTCGGACTCGACTTGCCCGGCCGTTATGGACACGCTGAGAGAGTGGAGTTCTATCGCAGGCTGCTGGCACAGGTTCGGGCCACTCCCGGCGTGCGGTCAGCCAGCGCTGCATTCCCTCTTCCCCTTTCGGCGGGTGACGTGAAGACCAGCTTCGATGTTGAAGGTCGGCCAATCAAGCCATCGGAGCGGCCGGTTACAACCTTACATATCATTGATCGCGATTATTTCCGTACCCTGGGGATTCCGCTTACGAGAGGCCGCGAGTTCGATCTCCAGGATGAAGCCGTCGGAGCAACCGCTGTCGTCATCGTCAGCCAAACGCTTGCGAAACAAGCGTTCCCCGGAGAAGACCCAATCGGCCGTCGGATCAAACCGAACATTTCGGGTGGAGAGAATGATGCACCCATGCGGGTAATCGTGGGCGTAGTCGGGGATGTAAAGGCCGAAGGGCTGGGCTCTCCCTCCATTCCGGAGTCGTATGTGCCTTACGCTCAATTGCCGTTCGCTCCAATGTCTGTTCTTGTGCGCACAGTGGTTTCTCCTGGGACCATGGTGCCCACGCTCACCAGGGAAGTTCAATCCCTGGACAATGCCCTGCCTCTTTTGCACATTAAGAGTCTCGACGAATATGTAAGCGATTCAATCGTCGATACCCGCTTTGAAGCTGTCCTCATCGGGACTTTCGGGGCACTCGCGTTTTTGCTCACTACGGTTGGGCTTTATGGGGTGATTTCGTACATGGTTGCGCAGCGCACGCGAGAGATGGGCATTCGGCTTGCGCTGGGTGCTGACCGCAACGCGATCCTGGGGCTGGTCGTCAAGAATGGAATGCTGCTGGCTGGCGCAGGAGTTCTTATTGGCTGGGCGGCGGCGTTTCTACTGGCGCGGCTTATCGCCAGCTTGTTGTATGGCGTGGGACCCGACGATCCGCTGACTTTCGTGTGCGTTCCAATCGCGCTCATTACGGTTGCCATGCTCGCGAGCTACGTTCCGGCCTGTAGAGCGGCGAGGGTCGATCCCATGGTGGCATTGTGCTACGAGTGAGGAGGATTGGCTTCATGATGACCGGACTGCTCCAAGATGTTCGCTACGCTCTACGTCAATTGCGCAAGAACCCCGGCTTCACGGCGGTTGCTGTGCTTACCTTGACGCTGGGTATTGGTGCGAACACTGGCATTTTCACTCTGGTGAATGCCGTTCTCTTGAAGTCATTGCCGGTACCCGATCCCGGACAGCTTTTCTTGGTCAGGCAAAACGGCCGCCTCGCGGAGAACACGCGCTTCTCCTACCCCATGTTTCAGAGCGTACGGGCCGCAATGCCGCAGTCTGCCAGCGTTGCGGCGATGACATGGCCCGCGGACTTTTACGCGAGCATGGGGAATAGCCAACCGGAAATGGTGCAGGGGCAGATGGTCTCCGGGAATTATTTTCAGACTCTCGAAACCTATGCGGCTTTGGGCAGGCTGCTGAATCCCGATGACGACCGTGTGGAGGCAGGCAGCCCAGTGGTGGTGATCAGTTATGGCTGCTGGGAACGACGCTTCGGGCGGGATCGAAGCGTGGTTGGACGCAAGATGATTGTGAACGGAATGCCCGTTGAAGTTGTCGGAGTTGCGGCCCCAGGCTTCTTTGGAGCAAGAGCGGGGACTGCGCCGGATTTCTGGCTCCCGGTCACCATGCAGTCAGCCGTCCGCTATGCCCAGCACTATAGCGAATCCGAAGCGGCCGTAGTGGATAAATCCTGGATCCCTCAGCCGGATATTCGGTGGCTGCAGTTTATCGTGCGCGTGCGAGATCGCACCGCTCTTCCCAGGATAGCTGCAGCAATGAATCAAGTTTTTAGCCAGGATCTGGAACGGGACGCGGCGGGAATTAAGGATCCTCAGGAGCGCCAGGCTTTCCTTCACGCCCGGCTGGAACTCGAGCCCGGCAGCCGGGGCCTGTCCCAACTGCGGCGGAGTTTTTCGCAGCCTCTACTTGTGTTGATGGCCACGGTTGGAATCGTCCTCCTAATTGCCTGCGCCAATCTTGCCAATCTCCTGCTGGCACGTGCCGCCGCGCGCGAACGGGAAATTGCCGTTCGTCTTTCGTTGGGAGCAACCCGTGCCAGGTTAGTCCGTCAGCTATTAACCGAGTGCGCCCTGCTTTCTGTTTTTGGGGGAGTGCTTGGAATCACGGTCGCCTATTGGTGCAGCGGAATTTTTCCAAAGTGGGCGTCCCGAGGAGCCACGCCGGTTCCTTTGAATCTTGCGCCGGATATGCGCGTCCTCATTTTCAGTACGGCCGTCGCGCTGCTGACGGCAATTCTTTTCGGCTTGGCTCCGGCAATACAGGGCACGCGAGTTGACCCGGTTCATGCTCTGAAGGCTAGTGGGCGAGGATTCTCGGGCAGCGGCCGCGTGGGCGGCGGGTGGTCGCTCAAGCAGACACTCGTGGCATGCCAAGTTGCGCTCTCCCTCGTTCTACTGGTGGGGGCAGGCTTGTTTCTTGGCACTCTCCGCAATTTCACTCAGCTTGATCCCGGCTTCGATCATGATCACATCTTGACGGTCTGGCTCGACACGCACATGGCTGGGTACAAACAGGAGCAATTGTCTCCTTTGTACCAGCAGCTTATCGAGCGCGTCGAAGCCATACCGGGGGTGCGTTCCGCGGCATTGGCAAGTTGCGGGCTTGCCATCGGCTGTGGAGACTCAAGTGACATCTACCTTCCCGGTGTGCCCCACACGAGCGGCGAGACAGATACTCAGGAACGGCGCGTCAGCCAACACTTTCTGAGCGCGACAGGCATTCCTCTCATTGCGGGGAGGGACTTCACGACCTCCGACACAGAAAAGAGTCCTGCCGTTACCATCGTGAATCAGACGTTTGTTCGCGAGTTCCTGCACGATAAGAACCCCATCGGCCAGTATTTTGGCTACGACGCCACGAACGATCACCGCTTTCAGATTGTCGGAGTGGTCCGGGATGCGCGCGTGAACGATATTCGCGAAACTGCCCCACCAATGATCTACCACTCGCTCGCGCAGGATGTGATCGATGTCGAGAGTCTGGATGTGCGTACCTTCGGCGATCCCGTGCAGCTCATTTCGAAGGTCCGGCAAGCGGTACGCAGTATTGATCCAAACTTGCCGATCGGCGGTATCACAACTGTGGCCGAGCAGTTGGGCGATAATCTGGCGCAGCAACGGCTCATCGCACGGCTGACGGCGATTTTCGGGGGGCTCGCGCTGGGCCTCGCTTGCCTGGGGCTTTACGGCGTGATGTCTTACACAGTTGCGCGCCGAACCAGTGAGCTCGGAATTCGGTTGGCCCTGGGCGCGTCGCGCACCACAGTGCTTTGGCTTTTATTGCGTCAGACTCTAGTGGTGATCGGCGCCGGTGTTGCCGCTGGACTGCTGCTGACGTTTCTTGCCGGACATGCTCTCACAAGTTTGTTGTTCGGCCTCAGTCCGTATGACCCTTGGACCGTCGTCGAAGCGGCTCTCCTGCTTTTGGTGGTTTCTGTCGGCTCGGGTCTAAGGCCGGCATGGCGCGCCGCTCACGTTAACCCGAACGAATCTTTACGGGTGGAATGACCCACAGTCAGGAGACGCATGATCCAACTCAAGAATCTCGAACGCAGTTATAAAACTCCCGCCGGGCAGACCTGGGTGCTTCGGCGGATTGACCTGGAAATCCGGGAGGGAGAGTTCGTTACCATCATGGGGCCGTCCGGGGCGGGCAAGTCTTCTTTATTAAACGTTCTCGCTTTGCTCGATGACGGTTGGCAAGGCGAATATTGGTTTCGCGAGCGGGCGGTCCATGAGATGAAGCGTAAGGAGCGCGCGGAGTTGGCCAAGCGCAACATTGGCATGGTCTTTCAGAGCTATCACCTGCTTGACGATCTCACGGTGCGCGAGAACATCGACTTGCCGCTCTCCTATAAGGATGTTCCACGCAGCCAGCGGCAGGGCATGGTCGCCGACACTCTCGACCATTTTCGGATGGTTGCCAAGAAGGACTTATTCCCCAACCAGCTTTCCGGCGGACAACAGCAACTCGTAGGAATCGCCAGGGCTGTGATTCACAAACCTGCGCTCTTGCTTGCCGACGAGCCAACGGGAAACCTGCACTCTTCGCAGGCCGGGGAAATCATGAACCTCTTTCGCGAACTAAACCAGCAGGGAACCACGATTGCTCAAGTCACGCACTCCGAAGCAAACGCCGCATACGGCTCGCGCACGATTCAGCTGCGCGATGGCTGGTTGGTGAGCGACACCTCGAACCCAGAACTTCAGCCCTATGAGGTGGTGAAGCAATGAGAATGAGAACGACAATGAGGATAAGAGTACGAATCCGAAAGATCGTGTGCGCAGGAGCCTTCCGGCAGTTTCTGGCTTGGTTCTTCCTCGGTCTTACCGCAACGGCATGGGCGCAGACAAACGCATCCGCTTCCTTCGAAATGCCCAGGTCGCGTAATCCGTTCAGCGCATATTTGCCGGACGAGGTACCCGAGCCCGTGCTGGCAAACTCGCCGCTCCTCGACACTCTGATTCGCAACGGTAAGCTTTACTTGTCGCTGAAAGATGCCATCGACCTCGCGCTTGAGAACAATCTGGATTTAGCCATCGCGCGTTACAACCTGCCCATTGCAAATACTGACATAGTGCGCACCCAGGCCGGAGGCAGCGTTCGCGGCGTAAACACCGGAGTAGTGCAAGGTACTCCCGGCGGTGGTGTCGG